>CAYSDH010000045.1:0-26130 GCA_964429805.1 uncultured Flavobacteriales bacterium | reverse complement strand
CACACTCAACTGTTGCATCAGGAGCAGCAGTGATTGTTGGAGCAGTAGTATCAATTACAGTGATTGTCTGAACATCTGTTGACATGTTACCACACTCGTCAGTAGCTGTGTAAGTTCTTGTAAGAACATACGTGTCACCACATCCGTCTACTTGTGAATCAACTGAAGTCCATGTTGCGTCTCCACAAATGTCTGTTGCGGTAGCAGCAGGAGCAGGGATTGGGTCACCACACTCTACAGTTGCATCATCAGCAGCAACTACAGTTGGTGCAGTTGTGTCAATCACAGTCAATGTGTAATCATCAGTTACTGAGTTACCACATGAGTCAACAGCAGTGAATGTCCATGTAGTAGAGTAAGTCAATCCACAGTTGTCTGTAGTGTTTGAGCTTACTGATACTGGCACGTCAGGGTCACAGTTGTCAATTGCAGTTACAGAAGGAAGAGCAGGAAGTGCATCTCCACATTCTACAGTAACGTCAGCAGGAACACCTACAAGCTCAGGAGCAGTAGTGTCAATCAAGTTCACAAACTGGATGTGAGTTGTTGAGTTACCACAGTTATCTGTAGCTGTCCACAATCTCTGTAGGACACCAGCACAACCACCTGAGAACGGAGTCTCAGTTACAGTTACTGTCACATCGTTGTCACAGTTATCTGAAGCAGTTACAGTTTCAACACCAGGAATGTCATCACACTCTACAGTAATGTCTGCAGGAGGATTGTCAAACGTAGGAGCAGTAGTGTCTGTTACAGTAATTGTCTGAGTAGCTGTAGAAGCATTTCCACAATCATCAGTAGCAGTGTACGTGTATACTACAGTGTAGCTGTCTTCACAGTTACCTGGAGTAATGTCCATTGAGCTAGTTACAACTGGAGCTGGGTCACAGTTATCAGTAGCAACGATATCCGTTACAGGACCTGGAACATTGTCACACTCAGCACTTGCATCAGCAGGAAGATTAGTCATTACTGGAGCAGTAGTATCTATTACAGTTACTGTCTGACTCTCAGAGTACTCATTTCCACATGCATCAATTGCAGTCCATGTTCTGATTAACGTGTAAGTACCAGTGCAAATTCCTGGAATCTCTGTCTCTTCATATGCGAATGGTAGTTCACCATCACATGTATCCATAGCAGTTACAACATCTGAACGATCGATATCGTCACACTCTGCTGTTGTATCATCAGGAATACCCATGAAGTAAGGATTAGTAGTATCAACCACAGTGATAGTCTGCGTATCAGATGAAGTGTTTCCACAATCATCAGTAGCAGTGTATACTCTAGTGTAAACACCAGTTGAACCACATGCAGGAGCAAACGTCTCAACAACAACTACAGAAGGAGTTCCACAGTTATCAGAAGAAGTAGAGCTCTCACCTGGGATAGGGTCACCACACTCAACAGTTGCATCAGGACCAGCAGTTACAACTGGAGCAGTTGTATCAACTACAGTCAACGTGTAAGAATCAGAAACCTCATTCATACAAGAATCAACAGCAGTAAATGTCCATGTTGTAGTATACGTAGTTCCGCACATGTCAACAGTATTGACTTCTACAGAAACTGGTACATCTGGGTCACAGTTATCAATTGCAGTTACAACCGGGGCAGCAGGTGCTGGCTGGTCACACTCGATAGTTACGTCAGCAGGAACACCTACTAGCTCAGGAGCAGTTGTGTCAATCAAGTTCACAATCTGAGTATGAGAGATAGTGTTACCACAATCATCAGTAGCTGTCCATGTTCTGATCAATACACCAGCACATCCACCTGAGAACGGAGTCTCTGTAAATGTCACTTCAACATTCGGGTCACAATCATCAGAAGCCGTTACAAGACTAGCAGCAGGTACATCGTCACACTCAACAGTCATATCTGCTGGAGCGTTGTCGAATACTGGATCAGTAGTGTCAACAACTGTAATGATTTGTGTATCAGTAGCCGTGTTACCACAATCGTCAGTAGCTGTATATACTCTAGTGTATACACCAGTAGTACCACAATCAGGAGCAAATGTCTCAGTCACTGTCACTGTAGTTCCACCACAGATGTCAGAAGCGATTGAGTTTTCATCTGGAATTGCATCACCACACTCAACTGTTACATCATCTGCAGCAGTGATTGTTGGAGGTGTCGTATCAATAACTGTGATGATCTGCGTATCAGTAGCAGTATTTCCACAATCGTCAGTAGCTGTATATACTCTAGTGTACACACCAGTGTTACCACAGTCAGGAGCAAATGTCTCAGACACAGTCCATGTAGCATCTCCACATGAGTCATCTGCAGTTGCAGAAGCATCTGGGATGTCACTTCCACACTCAACAGTTGCATCAGGTGCAGCTACGATAGTAGGAGGAGTTGTGTCAATTACAGTGATGACTTGAGTGTCAACAGCAACATTACCACAATCATCAGTAGCGGTGTATGTTCTTGTCAATACATATGTGTCTCCACAGTTATCATCGATAGACTCAGTAACCACAACATTCACATCACCACAAGTGTCAGAAGACACATTGCTTTGTGCTGGAATTGGGTCACCACACTCAACAGTTGCATCTGGTCCAGCCACAATAGATGGAGGAGTAGTATCAACAACAGTGATAATCTGAGTATCAGTAGCAGTGTTACCACACTCATCAGTCGCTGTATACACACGAGTCATAGTGAATGTGTCACCACACTCATCAACTTGAGACTCAGTTACAGTCCATGTAGCGTTACCACAAGAGTCATCAGCAGTAGCTGCTGGTGCTGGTAGTGGGTCACCACACTCAACTGTTGCGTCAGGAGCAGCAGTGATAGTAGGAGGAGTAGTATCAATTACAGTGATAATCTGAGTATCAGTAGCAGTGTTACCACAATCATCAGTAGCTGTATAGGTACGAGTCATAGTGAATGTATCACCACAATCATCAGTCTGTGTAGAAGCGACTGTCCACGTAGCGTTACCACAAGAGTCATCAGCATTAGCTGCTGGTGCTGGAAGTGGGTCGCCACACTCAACTGTTGCATCAGGAGCAGCAGTGATAGTAGGAGGAGTCGTATCAATTACAGTAATGATTTGCGTATCAGTTGATGTGTTACCACACTCATCAGTAGCTGTGTATACACGAGTCATAGTGAATGTGTCACCACAATCATCAGTCTGTGTAGCAGATACTGTCCATGAAGCATCACCACAAGTGTCCTCAGCTGTAGCAGCAGGAGCAGGAAGTGGGTCACCACATTCAACAGTAGCATCTGGAGCAGCAACTACAGTTGGTGCTGTTGTGTCAACTACAGTGATTGTCTGCGTATCAGTAGCAGTGTTACCACACTGGTCAGTAGCTGTAAACGTAATCACCTTAGTATATGTGTCACCACACATGTCAGTAATTACTTCACTTTCTACAACTTCAAATAGCGTACAGTCATCAGATGCAGCAGAGTAACCAATTGCTGGCTCTGGATCACCACATTCGATAGTGGCATCTGGATTTGCAACTACTACAGGAGCAGTAAAGTCTACGATGTTGATTACAGTGAATACTGAGTCAGGTGCGTTTCCACAAGTATCAACCGCGTTGAACCAGCATACAAATGATACAATTACGTTATCAGATCCAAATGCACCATCAGTACACTCTGGGTATACGATAGGGAAGAAGCTAGTTGCTTCAACTAATGAATCAGTATCACAGTTGTCTGTAGCAGTAGGAATTACATCGTACACTGCAAACAATCCTTGAACACACTGTACAAATGAAGCTGAATCAGCATCACTCAATTGATCCGCAACTAAAGCATATCCTGCTTCCATTCCGTTCATTCCATTCACACCACACACGTTGAACTCATCACAAGTGATGTCAACAACAGATGGGTTAGGAATGTTCCATACTGGAGCAGTTGTGTCTTGAACGTTGATGTTCTGTGTGTCAGAAGCTGTGTTACCACACTCATCTGTTGCAGTATACGTTCTAACAAGAGTATACTCTTGCGGGCAAGAACCAGCGATTTGAGTATCTGTTACAACAACATTTACAGTTCCACAGATATCGTTAGCAACAAAACCTTCACCTGGAACAGCTTCGTCACATTCGATAGTCACGTCAGCGTCAGCAGTAATTGAAGGAGGAGTTGTATCAACAACTGTTACAGTTTGTGTAGCAGTAGCAGTGTTTCCACACTCGTCAGTTGCAGTATATACTCTAGTGTATACTCCAGTTGCACCACAATCGGCAGCAAATGTCTCACTCACTGTGTATGAAGCATCACCACAAGTATCAGAAGTACTTGCAGACTCAGCTGGTACAGGGTCACCACACTCAACTGTTGCATCAGGAGCAGCAGTGATAGTAGGAGGAGTTGTATCAACAACAGTAACAGTCTGTGTAGCAGTAGCAGTGTTACCACACTCATCAGTAGCAGTGTAAACTCTTGTGTAAACACCAGTCAATCCACAGTCAGCTGCGAATGTCTCTGAAACAGTGTAAGAAGCATCACCACAGATGTCAGAAGTAGTAGCTGACTCAGCTGGGATAGGGTCGCCACACTCAACTGTTGCATCAGGAGCAGCAGTGATAGTAGGAGCAGTCGTATCAACAATAGTGATAGTCTGTGTTGCAGTAGCAGTGTTTCCACACTCATCAGTTGCTGTGTACACTCTAGTGTAAACACCAGTTGCAGCACAATCACCTACAAATGTTTCGTCTACTGTATACGTAGCGTCACCACAGTTGTCTGTTGCAGTAGCAGACTCAGCTGGTACAGAATCACCACACTCGATAGTCGCATCAGGAGCGGCTACGATTACAGGATCAACATTATCAACAACAGTAATTACTTGAACTGCTGTGTCTGTGTTACCACAGTCATCAGTAGCAGTATACGTTCTTGTAAGAACAAACGTGTCTCCACATCCATCTACCATAGAGTCTACACTTGTGATTGACACATTGTCGTCACAGTTGTCAGTTGCAGAAGACCCAGGAGCTGGAACAGCATCTCCACAGTTGATAGTCACATCAGCATCTACTGTAAGAACAGGAGCAGTTGTGTCATCAATGAAGATAGTCTGTGGACACTCAACAAAGTTTCCGCACTCATCAGTAACTGTCCAGATACGAGTAAACTGTGAAGGACAAGTTCCTGTTAGAGGAGAGTCAATGTGTGTGATCGTCACGTCAGAGCAGTTGTCAGCACCAGTTGCCTCACCTGTGTTAGATGGGTCAGTACTCTCATCACACTCTACAGTGATATCAGCTGGGCAATCGATTGTTGGAAGAACATCATCCTCAACGTGGATTACTTGGTCGCAGTACGCTACGTTTCCGCAGTCGTCATATGCTAACCATGTACGTGTAATGTCATAAGCACAAGCGCTTGATGGGTTCGGGCTACAATCTCCATCAGAACTAACGTCACCAACACCTTCGATGTCAGCACCATTAAGTGTTCCGTTGTAGTAGAACCAGCTTGAAGCACCAAATCCTGGAGACTTGTTGTTTGCAGCATCTCCAACCTGAAGACCAAACAAGAAGTTAGCAGGAGCTTGACTCAACGTCAAGAATGAACCAGCAAATGCATTTTGTCCGATTAGGAAAGAAGCACCTGGATCAATTTCGTAGTAGTCCCAAGTTGTCCATAGAGAACCACCAGCAGCAGCATGTCCTGCATCATCCTTGTAAGAACGATTCATTAGAGGAGCCTGCGTTGTCAATTGGCTATTCCATCCAGTCCAGTCTGTACCAGCTGTACCAGTAATGAACACTTGGAATTGCTGTGACGCATCGTCAATTGCATGCACCGTACCAGTGATGATTATCTCATTTCCATTCTGGACAAGGTTTGCACCATTAGCGTCCCAGATGAACTGGTCTGTAATTCCACCTGGAAGGTTAGGAAGCCAGATAGCCCAGTAGTCATCTCCACCAAGGTTACCAGAAGTTGTCAAGTCACAGATGTCTTGATTTGGATCATTCTCATCCATCTCAAAGAAGTTGATATTCACATCAGTATCACAGTTGTCAGAAGCAGTAACTACTGGCGCAGCAGGAACCAAGTCCTCACACGTTACAGTTACATCATCCGGACAGTTGTCAAACGTAGGTGCAGTAGAATCAATGATTAGTACTGTGAACGTCTGAGTAGATGTGTTACCACACTCGTCAGTAGCAGTCCATGTGTAAATGATTGATCCAGCACATGAGTTAGAACTGTCTTCTACTGTATCTAAAGTTACTGCAGCAGTACCACAGTCATCTGTTGCAGTAGGCGCAGCTGGTGTCGGCATTGGCTCGTCACACTCAACTGTCATAGTTCCAGCAGAACCTCCAGTCAATACAGGAGCAACGTCATCAGTGATAGTAATTGTCTGAACACAAGATGAAGTGTTACCACAATCATCAGTAGCAGTAAATGTTCTCTCAACCATCCATGGGCAGTTACCAGTCATTGGACCGTCAGCCTGAGTGATTGTGAAACCACTGCAATCATCCATCGCTGTTGCGTTAGAAGCAGGGATGTCTTCAGTACAGCTAATGCTGATGTCTGCAGGACATGTGATCATCGGTGGCGTGTTGTCAGTAATCGTGATTGTCTGAGAACAGCTTGATGTGTTACCGCAAAGGTCAGTCGCTGTAAACGTTCTAACGAATGTTGCTGGACATGAACCGCTCAATGGACTATCAGTAGAGTTGATAGTCACAGTGTTACAGTCATCAGTGGCAGTAGCCTCACCAGTTGCTGCTGGGCTCATGTTATCAGAACAGTCAATAGACATATCGGCAGGACAAGTAATTACTGGCGCTGAGTTGTCTTCAATTGTAATAGTCTGCTGACAAGTAGAAGTATTTCCACAATCATCAGTAGCTGTAAATGTTCTCGTGAACTGCTGTGGACAGTTACCTGTCACTGCACCGTCTGTGAAGTTAATTGACACTCCACTACAGTTGTCAGTAGCAGTTGCGTTTCCTGTTAGAGAAACATCACTTGAACCGTTGCAGTCAACAGAAGCGTCAGCTGGACAAGTGATTACTGGTGCAGTTACATCTTCGATTGAGATAGTCTGTGTGCATGATGCAGAGTTACCACAGTCATCAGATACAGTCCATGTTCTTACAAATGACTCAGGACAGCTACCTGTAATAGGACCGTCTGTAAATGAAGGAGTCAAAGAAGAAGAACAGTTGTCAGAAGCAGTAGCGCTTCCTGTTGAAGATGGAGAAGTATCTCCTCCACAATCTACAGTTGCATCAGCAGGACAAGTAATTACTGGATCAGTAGTATCAACAATGTTGATTACCTGGTCGCAAGATGAAGCGTTTCCACACTCATCAGTAGCAGTCCATGTTCTAGTAAATGTCTCTGGGCAGTTTCCTGTAATAGGACCATCAGTAAATGTAACGGCAGCAGTACCACAAGCATCAGAAGCTGTTGCCTCTCCAGTAGCTGAAGGAGCAGTGCTGTCTGTACACTCAACAGTAGCGTCAGCAGGACAAGATATACTTGGTGCAGTTGTATCTACTATATTGATAGTTCTTGAAACACTTGATGTGTTACCACAATCATCAGTTGCAGTCCAAGTTCTCGTGATAACCTGCTCGTTAGGGCAGTTTCCAGGAGTACTTGAAGAAGAACTAGTTACTGTAACATCAGTATCACAGTTATCAGTGGCAGTTAAATCAGCGATAGCTGGAATAAGCTCGTCACACTCAAGAGTAAGGTCATTACCTGGAGCTTCAATTACTGGAGCTTCATTATCAATAACAGTTATTACCTGAGAGCACTCAGCCATGTTTCCACAACTATCAACAGCAGTCCATCCTCTAAGGATAGTCATTTCTTGTGGGCAATTACCAGCAGTCATTTGCTCGATGAACGTTACATCAACATCTCCGATACAGTTGTCATTAGCAGTAACTGCAGCTGGAGCAGGAATGTTACCACAGTTTACTGTGATGTCATCTGGGCAACCAATCATGTCTGGAGCAGTAGTGTCTTCTATTTCATACTTAATAGTAGCTGTTGCTAGTCCACCACAATCATCAGTAGCAGTGTATACATAACATACAGAAGTCTCACACTGGAAAGATGGTGATCCGCATTCGGCATCAACATTCACATCTCCAATAGCAGCAACATCATTAAATCCTCCACTTCCGTCAGCGAGGATTCCTGAGTACATAAACCAAGAAGACATACCGTAGTTACCATTAGTATTGTTCGCGGCAAGTCCAACTTGCCATCCGAATAGGAGTGAAGATGGCGCAGAGGCCAACTCAAGGTATGAACCAGCTAGACCGCCTGTTCCTAGAAGAACTGACTGAGAAGCATCAATAGTATAGTAGTCCCAAGATGTCCAAAGGTTACCTCCGGCAGCTGCGAAACCAGCATCATCTTTAAATGAACGATTTGAGATAGGAGGAACGATAGTCGTTTCTGAACTCCACTGAGACCAATCCATTTGGTTCTCTAACCAAATACTCACCTCGAAACCAAGGCTTGGGTCATTGTTCGCGAAGAGAGTTCCTGTCATGTGGGCAGTTCCATTAGAGTAAACGTTGAATTGACCAGTACCAGGGGCCAATTGCCAGTTGTCAGTAAGTCCACCAGGAAGTCCTGGAAGCCATATTGACCAGTCGTTTACATCTCCAATAGCGTTGTCAAGTGTACATGTCTCAATTCCTTGTTCGGTTGAGATAGTAAACTGTACTACATCAGCACCTCCAGTACAGCATGTAGTAGCTGTTGCCGTTGGGGCAGCAGGAACGTCATCTGGACACTGAACGTTGAATGTCTGATCAGAGATTGAAAGCTCAAGCTCGCAACATGCATCAGTGATAGAGTTCAAAGTAACAGATGGGTTTGTACCAGTGTATCCGTCAGAACCAGCAACGGTACCATCAGAGTTGATTCCTGTACCGTCTATGTAACCGTCACCATCAGCATCTGTAAATCCAGCCTCGATAACATCGTCACAACCGTCTCCATCAGAATCTGAATCGAGTGCATCTATAATAGTGTCGCCATCCGTGTCAGGAGCACCTGTTGGAAATGGAGCCATATAACAACTAGCACCGTCATTACTGTTAGTCGCTTGAGTAGAACCAAGTGAAGTAGCAGATGGTGAACCAGTGTAGCTCATAATCTCAAAAAGACCACCGCTATTGTTAGAAGCAAAAATTCTATTGTCATCAGAAACAAACATAGCTCCGTATGATCCAGCAGATAATCCTGAAACAGCAGAGCTAGAAACTACAGGTGAGGCTTGAGTAATATCAAAACTCAAAAGGTTTCCACCATTAATACTGTAGGCAATATCATTTACGATAACCATGTCTGGACCATTGAAAGGCGCAGATAAGTTGATCGTGCTGAACGTACCAGCAACGATATCCACTTTGTCAATAGTGGAGCTACCACCTTGACCTGGGCTTACGTATAGAAAGTCACCATCGATAAATCCAGAGATTTTATCATCATTAAGTCCAAGTGCAGCTGCAAATTCTGTAGCTCCTGTAAAAGGATTAATTCTAATAAGGTCTCCAGGGCTAACCGCTGCACCATTGGAATCAGTTCCAGAGGTAGCGCGAGCTATACCATAAAGTTGTCCGTCACCGTTATAATGAGAGAGCGCATTGTATGGAAAGTTTGCTGGAGCTCCAATAGGGAGGTAATTTCCAGAACCTGGGTCCAATACATTTAACTGACCTGCGATGTTTTGATAAAAGGCAATGTTACATGTCTCAGAGACTGCAACAATGGTTTCATCCACATCGAGGATTCCGTCATTATCATCATCAATGTCAACTAAGTTGAAGACACCATCACCGTCTGAGTCAATGTCGCCTCCAATCAAATTTGTTTTTTGATCAGGCGCTGACGCAACAGCTTGTGATAGATTGATGAGGTTATTGATGGAAGAGCCCTGCTTGGCAGTTGACGTTGACATTGCATATGTGCAATTGTCCGACTCCTGCGTGAAGTGGGCAGCATTTCCATTTGAGATAAAGAAGACTAACAGCAGTGCTGTCACTGTCATCTTCATCCATGAGAATGTTGTAGTCACCCGACTACAACAATGGTACTTGTTATTCATAGCGTAAAAATTAATAAGTGTTTGTTTCATACCTTAAATAAATACACAGACGCCATGCGTGAAGGCACGACAAACTGTAGCAAAATTTCGGCTAAATTACTGATTGTGTCGATTGGTGTAAAGACTTTTCGGTTATTTTAATTGATGTATTTTCAGTCGAGTTTGTTCGAGCGGGCTTAAGTAGCTGTAAAACAGTAGTATAGCGACTATCATTGTTAGCAACTCTGCTCATGTAGTTAGGACGAAAATGGGCTTTTGACCGATAAACACGGTCATTTTTTCGATGAAAGAAGTCTAGTTGACCTTTTTTCGTCTGGTTAAAGTTTGAATTTGTCGGATTTTCCACCCTGTTCATAGTTTTGTTACAGTTCCGGCTCAGAACTGCGAGCTTATTCGCATATTTCGTGCCACAAAAGAGTATACCTATATAACATCTAATTAATATGTCCAGTGAATTAAAAGTAGGAGACAAGGCACCTTCCTTTAGTGTGAAAGATCAACATGGCAATGAGGTGACTTTGAAGAGCTTTTCAGGGAAAAAGATTGTTCTGTATTTCTACCCGAAAGACATGACGCCTGGATGTACCGTTCAGGCAAAAAACCTAAACGAGAATCTTGCGAATCTCAGGTCGAAAGGATTTGAAGTCTATGGAGTAAGCGCTGATAGTCAAGAAAGACACTGTAAGTTCATTGACAAATATGGCCTAGAGTTTCCGCTTATTGCGGATGAAAGCAAAGAGTTGATTCAGGCATTTGGAGTTTGGGGCAAGAAGAAATTTATGGGCCGTGAATATGAAGGTATACACCGCAAGACATTCATTATTAATGAGGAAGGAGTCATATCGCGAATCATTGAGAAAGTGAAAACTAAAGCTCATGCCGAGCAAGTTTTAGAAGAAACGAATTGAAATAGATAGATTTAGAACGTAAATAAAGAATAGCAGAGAGTATGGCTGATCAGATAAACAAGGAGCGCTTGAAGGCGCTGGAATTAACAATTTCCAAACTAGAAAAATCATACGGTAAGGGAACCGTAATGAAATTAGGGGATGATGCTATTGAAGAGTTGGATGTCATTCCTTCTGGATCACTCCAACTAGATATTGCTTTAGGAGTAAAGGGTTATCCAAAAGGGCGTATCGTAGAGATTTATGGACCAGAATCTTCTGGTAAAACAACTTTAGCCATTCATGCTATCGCTGAATGTCAAAAGATGGGTGGTATTGCTGCCATCGTAGATGCCGAGCATGCATTTGACAGATTTTATGCAGAGAACCTTGGTGTTGACATAGAGAACCTATTCATCTCGCAGCCTGACAATGGAGAGCAAGCTCTTGAGATTGCAGACCATCTTATTCGCTCTGGAGCGGTAGACTTATTAGTTATAGATTCAGTTGCAGCCTTGACACCTCGCGCTGAGATTGAAGGAGAGATGGGAGACAGTCAAGTAGGTCTTCAAGCAAGATTAATGTCAAAGGCGCTGAGAAAATTGACAGGGACAATCAGCAAGACTGGAGCCTGTTGTATTTTCATCAACCAGCTCCGAGAAAAAATTGGGGTCATGTTTGGTAATCCGGAAACAACAACTGGTGGAAATGCCCTCAAGTTTTACTCATCAATCAGATTAGATATCAGAAGGTCAAGCCAAATAAAAGATGGTGATGAAGTGATTGGTAACAAGACTCGAGTGAAGGTTGTCAAGAATAAAGTGGCACCTCCATTTAGAAAAGCAGAGTTTGATATCATGTATGGTCGAGGAATTTCTAAGTCTGGTGAAGTGCTAGACCTAGCCGTGGAAAAAGAGATTGTGAAAAAGAGCGGGTCTTGGTTTAGCTATGGCGAAACTCGACTTGGACAAGGAAGAGACATGGTGAAAAACTTAATCAATGACAATCCTGAGTTAATGGAAGAGTTGATTGGGAAAATAATTGCTCCTGAAGTCGTGGAAGAGGAAGAGGCCGAAACAGAAACGGCCAAGTCCTGACATTAGAGCAACAAAAACACACAGTACATTTTATTAATTAATACTATTACTCGTATGAGGTTATTCATTCGTGGCATGTGCTGTATGTCAATTTTTATCTTGCTCCTCAATGCTTGTGGAGATACTGAGTCAACTGCTGGCAAAAAGTCTACTACTCAAGAGGAGACACCAATAGAGAAAGTGAATCGGGAGATAAAAGAATCTCCCGGTTCTCCTGAGCCTTACTTTGAGCGCGCACTAATTCATGAAAGTAGTGGTAACCTTGACTTTGCCTTAAATGACATCAGACGGTCACTTAGTTTGGATTCTGCTCAAGGCAAGTATCATACTAACGCTGGACGCTTGCTCTTCAAAATGCGCAACATTGGTGAAGCCAAGCGATCTTTAGAAAAAGGCCTTTCGTTAAACGGTGAAGACACAGAGGCTCTTTTGTCATTAGCGGAACTATACTTCGTGTTGACCAATCATGATCGGTCAATGACGCACATCAATAAGGCGCTTCGCATTGACGACCAATTAAAGAAAGGATACTTCTTGAAGGGGCTCATCTATAAAGAGCGGGGAGATACTACTTTGGCAATCTCGTCTTTGCAAACTGTGATTGAACTTGATCCTAATGATAAAGAGTCATTCTTGTTATTGGGATTGATACATGCTGCTCAAAAAGATCCTATTGCGCTAGACTATTATAACTCAGCCATTGATGCGGATCCTAATAATGTTGAAGCGAGATATAACAAAGGGCTATTCTATCAAGAGTCTGGCGATGCCGAATCCGCATTGGAGCAATATGAAGAGATACTCAACATAGATAACAACTATGCTGTGGCACATTATAACATGGGTTACGTATACATGTCTTTGCTGTCTGAGACAGATTTGGCGATAGAGCAATTTACCTTAGCAATAGAAAAAAATCCTAACTATTATCAGGCGTATTACAATAGGGGGTATTGCAAAGAGACCGCTGGTGATTATGAGGCGGCTCAAAAAGACTACAAAAACTGTCTCAATATTTCAGCCAATCATCCTCTTGCAATTGCTGGTCTGAACCGGACTTCTTCTCCATGAGTTCTGGAAGAAGCGTTATTGTCGTGCTATGTTTAAATTCTGCATCAGCTGATTTCTGAACTGGAATCACCACATTCAAGTTTTTGTGAAAACATTTGCTCGGGTCTAAAACAGAGCAAAAGTTTAATTCTCCCATAAGGGTTATCTGAAAGCGAAGTTTGTCCGGAAAGACTATGAACTCTTTCTCTCCGGCTCCAAGACTTACATCTGCTATGTAAATCTCTTCACTTTGAGTCGAGAAGAGCGTGCTCTGGTTGTCAATATCCCATAGATACTCATCAGGCAGTTTGAACTCGATGTTGACAGTGTTTTGTCCACTTTCGTTTAAGATTATTTCTTGAGCCATGTTGAGCTGGTCAGCACGTCTAAACCCGCTATTGAGTCGGTCATACCCGGTCAGTTTTATGCCTTCTAGTATTCCGTTTTTTTCGGTTAAGATTTGATTGTCATGTTGGTCGCAGATGATTAGTTTTCCGTCTAACCAATCAATATCTGTAGGCCCTGATAAGGTGTCTCCTGCAGGGAGTTCAAGTGTTCGTATAGTTCTTTTGTCGATGTCTAATGTTGAAATTCTTGCTGCATACTGGTCGACTAGGTACACGTCATTTTTCTTAACCACCATTTTTGACGGTCTCATAATGCGCGCACTTTCAAAGTCTCCTTCCGTGAGACCGGCTATCCCGTCTTCACCGAGCAGATATTTTACTCTCCCTTTCTCGATAGTATATATGGCATGAGTCTGGGCATCGCTAAAGAGTATTCGGTTATCAGCATCAATCACAAGACTGCCTGGCACGGCTATGTCAACATCCTTGATGCGCTTGCCAACAGCGCTTCTTTTTTGACCAGTGCCGGCCATCGAGATGGCGTTCAAATTTTCAATATTTATATCCCAAAACTGGTTTGCACCGCTCATGGTTACTATGAGTCTGTATCCATCTAGCCACACGTCTGTGGGTCTAGACAGTGGATTGTTTTTTCCTTTTATGCCGGTCTCTGATTCCCAAGCTCTGCTACCGTTTCCATATATGGTGACAAGTTGCTGTTCGTCTAGCTTTGCAAGTCTGATGGTGTTGTTGCCAGTGTCTGCGATATAAAGAAGATTGTTGTCTGCATCAAAGCTCATTCCTTGAGGACCGTTTAAGACACAGTTTCTAAAATGTCCATCTTCATTTCCTTGGTTTCCACTACCAATACAGTCGATGACATTTCCATCAGAATCACAGATGACAATACGATGGTTTTTGGTGTCGGAGATAAAGATGTATCCGTTGTTTTGGTCCACTTCTACAGCATGAGGATAGGAGAGGATTGAGTAATCTTTTTCAGTGAGGGGCGGGGGAGTGGTGCCTGTTTGAAACAAGGTGTTTCCTGGGCCCGTGAATTCAGCTGTTATCTTAGCGACCATCATAGTGACATAGCTACTGAGGTCACCGTCAATGAGTTTTTTACCTCCTTCATACAACACTTGTTCTGTGCCATTAGGGTGGATAAGCACATAGCGAGGAAGTCGCTCAGAAATACTCGGTACGGTATAATGTCCAGAGACATCGTTAAGGTGTGGGTAGGTTAAACCATATTGGCTAGCCATGTGGCTGACAAAAGCGCTGTCTTTTTCAGTTTCTTGAAGTGGGATGTGCACTCCAAAGGGTAGAATCACGCTGTGCTCTTTGATTACATCGCTTAGCTCATCGGCAAGCTCCGTGACTTCAGCGTCTCCAGCATTCCAGTATGTGACGAGCATTATGGATCTGCCCGTCATGGCCTTTATGCCAGGTGTGCTGGCAGTGTGAGTCCATTGACCTGCTTCGGGCAGTGGCAATGTGTTTTTCAGTGTGATTGGTTCATCTTTTTGGGCGCTAGAACAGAGGCACACAAAGAGGGTAGTGATAAAAAGAAAGGTTCTCATCTGGTATATTTAAAGCAAAAAGGGAATCAAAAATGATTCCCTTTTCTAAAAGTACTTATAAAAGTCTTACTTGACCTTCTCAATAACCGCTTTAAAAGCGTCTGGATGGTTCATAGCTAAATCAGCTAACACCTTTCTATTTAGCTCGATGTCAGCATTCTTCAGTTTTCCGATGAACTGAGAGTAACTCATGTCATGCTGTCTGCATCCTGCATTGATTCGTGCTATCCATAGAGAACGGAAGTTTCGCTTCTTCTGCTTTCTTCCGATATATGCGTACACCATACCTTTTTCAACGGCATTCTTCGCAACGGTGTATACATTTTTCCTTCTTCCCCAGTAGCCTTTGGCTTGCTTGAGAATCTTCTTTCGCCTTTTTCGCGAGGCAACCGCGTTTACCGATCTTGGCATTTTTATTTCAATTTTTGGTGAGCAGCGTCTCTACATCATAGAGAACTTGATGAGCTGTTTCACCGGGTGATTAAACTAACCAGTCTAAGATTACATACAAAGCATGGCCTTCACATTAGGCGTATCAGCTTTTGATACATCTGCCCACTTAGTGAGGTTACGCTTTTGCTTCTTTGACTTTTTCGTGAGGATGTGACTGTGGTAGGCCTTCTTCCTCTTCAGCTTACCAGAACCAGTCGTTCGAAAACGCTTTTTGGCACTAGCAACTGTCTTCATTTTTGGCATCGCCTTCTTTATTTATCTATTACTTCTTTTTCGGATTGATCATCATGATCATTCTTTTACCTTCAAGTTTTGGCATCTGTTCTACCACTCCGACATCTTCTAGCTCGGTAGCAAAACGTAGCAACAGGATTTCCCCTCTGTCCTTAAAGACAATGGCTCGCCCTCTAAAGAATACAAAGGATTTTACTTTGCATCCATCTTCTAGGAACTTGCGCGCATGCTTCAACTTGAAGTTGAAATCATGATCATCAGTGTTGGGACCAAATCTGATCTCCTTAATAACCACTTTGCTCTGCTTCGCTTTGAGCTCCTTTTGTTTCTTCTTCTGCTCGTACAAGAACTTTTTATAGTCCGTGATTTTACAAACAGGTGGGTCAGCTTTTGGAGAGATTTCTACCAGGTCTAGACCCATTTCATCGGCAAGTTTAAGTGCTCGATCCAATGTGTACACATCAGAATCAATACCCTCGCCAACCAGACGCACCTTGGGTGCAGTTATCCGGTCGTTGACCTTGTGCGGATCCTCCTTCTTAACGTAGGGTCCTCTTCTTCTTCCTCTTCGTATAGCTATGACCTAATCATTTTTAGATTGAGAAAGCACTAAGCTTTTCGTCAATCTCGTTATTAATCAATTTGGCAAAATCTTTCAACTCCATCACACCTTTGTCTCCTTCTCTTTGTTTCCTTACGGCCACTGATCCATTATTGAATTCTTTCTCTCCAATAATCAACATGTAAGGGACTTTATTCAACTCCGCGTCTCGGATTTTTTTGCCCACTTTCTCGTTGCGCTCGTCAACGAGCCCGCGAATATCGTAATTATTAAGCTCAATTAAAAGTTTTTGAGCGTGTTCATTGTACTTCTCACTAATAGGCAGAATGATGACTTGCTCTGGATTTAGCCACAGTGGGAATTGACCTCCACAATGCTCTGTCAATACGGCTACGAATCTCTCCATTGAACCAAAGGGTGCTCGGTGTATCATCACAGGCCTATGCATCTCATTATCACTGCCTTTATATTCTAGTTCAAACCGCTCTGGCAGGTTGTAATCCACTTGAATGGTACCGAGTTGCCACTGTCTGCCCAGGGCATCTTTGACCATGAAGTCGAGTTTTGGCCCATAAAAAGCAGCCTCACCATACTCAACGACAGTATTCAGCCCTTTTTCCTCAGATGCCTCAATAATGGCTTGCTCGGCCATTTCCCAGTTTTGTTCTGAGCCAATATATTTCGTTCGGTCTTCTTTGTCTCTCAGCGAAACTTGAGCCGTATAATCTTCAAAATCGAGAGCCTGAAGGACCATCATCACCAGGTCGATGACCATTTTAAATTCTTCTTTGACTTGCTCTCTGGTGCAAAAGATGTGTGCATCATCTTGAGTAAATGAGCGGACTCGGGTTAAACCATGCAGCTCGCCACTTTGCTCATATCTGTACACGGTACCAAACTCAGCCAGCCTGACTGGAAGGTCTCTATATGAATGAGGGGTGGCCTTAAATATCTCACAGTGGTGAGGGCAGTTCATTGGCTTCAAATAGAACTCCTCGTCTGGCACGGGCGTTTTGATCGGCTGGAAAGAGTCTTCTCCATACTTCTCATAGTGACCAGAGGTGACATAAAGTTTCTTGTTCCCGATGTGCGGAGTGATCACTTGCTCGTAGCCCATTTTGTCTTGAGCCTTTTTCAAAAAGTCAGTGAGTCTTTCTCTCAAAGCAGTTCCTTTTGGCAGCCACAAGGGGAGGCCTTGACCTACATTTTCTGAGAATGTAAATAGCCCCAGTTCTTTACCTAGTTTTCTATGGTCACGCAGTTTGGCCTGCTCCATTAATTCTAGATACTCAGTCAGCTCTTTCTTCTTAGGAAATGAGATACCGTAAAGTCTGGTTATCTGCTTATTCTTTTCATCTCCTCTCCAGTAAGCACCAGCAATGTTAGTGAGCTTAACTGCCTTGATTAATCCTGTTCCAGGTATATGCCCACCTCGGCAAAGGTCAGTGAAGTCTCCTTGCGTGTAGAAGGTGATGTCACCATCTGTCAGGTCATTGATGAGTTCTACCTTATACTCGTTTCCTTTGTCTTGGTAGTAATCTAATGCCTCTTGTTTGCTAATTTCCTTTCGCTCAAAACTGTGATTCAGCTTGGCGATTTCTAGCATCTTTTTTTCAATCTTATCAAGGTCGGCTTCGACTATGGTCTCCTCTCCAAAATCAATGTCATAATAAAAACCCCTGTCTACGTTTGGTCCAATAGTAAACTTCGCCTTCGGATAAAAATGTTGCACCGCCTCGGCCAGGACGTGCGCTGAGCTGTGCCAGAAGCAACCTTTTCCTTCATCATCGCGCCATGTCAGTAGCTGAAGTGTTGCGTTTTCCGTTATCGGACGATTCGCTTCTGTAATGACACCATTTACTTTAGCAGTGAGCACCATGCGGGCCAGTCCTTCACTTATTCCCTTGGCAATGTCCAACGGAGTGGTGTCTTTTTCAACCTGCTTTACCGTTCCGTCAGGTAGCGTAATCTCTATCATTAAACTTAATTTTATTTGACGCTAGCAAAGCTAGCAAATTGGCTTTTGCAGATTTACTTTTTAAATACTTCAATCGTTTTTTTAGACTCCACCAAGTCTGTAAATCGACCTTCAAATCGTGTTGCTCGTACCATGTGATTATCTATCCAGTGGTAATTTCCTCCACGAGGTTTTTCCATCAATAGACCGTGATACTTAAAGTTGTGCTTGGCAAACCACTGCTCAGTCACCTCTCGGTGCTCTTCAGTGCGCGAAGTGAAAAAGGTAATAATGTGGCCTTGATCGTACCATTTGTTTAGCGTCTCTAGCGCATCCGGAAAAGGAAGGCAAGTTGCCATTCTTTCTGGTTCTTCATTGGGCACATCTTCAGTGATAGTGCCATCAATGTCAATCAAGTAATTCTTAATGTTCTCTGGGAGAATTGGACTGATTAATTCTCCATGTTCATCACGCTTCTGCTCTAGGTTACTCATATTATGGCGCTAAAGAAAAAAGTCGAAGAATCGCATCTTCGACTTTCATAATCATTTTTTTATTCGCTTCAGCTTGGCGCTTGGTGCATTACCGTCTGCGGGAATGGAATTTCGATTCCTGCTTCATCCAAGGCGATTTTTCCTTTCTCGTAGATGTCAAAGTACACGTCCCAGTAATGTTCAGGCTTGCAGAATGGTCTCACAACCAAGTCCACTGAACTTGCTCCATGCCCTACAACTCCAACAAAAGGAGCAGGGTCACTCAGTACGTGCGGATTGTTTGTCATGGTTTTCATAATGACTTCTTTCGCCTTCGCTATGTCGTCTCCGTAACCTATTCCCATTTGCATGTCTACTCTGATTTGGCCTTCGGCAGTAAAGTTGGTGATGTCTCCGTTAGACAAAGGTCCATTTGGAATTATAATGGTTTTATTTTCAGGATTTAGGAGTGTCGTTACAAAAATTTGAATCTCCTTAACCACACCTGTGTGTCCTTGAGCAGTAATTAAATCACCTACTTTAAAAGGCTTGAAAAGAAGCAGCATAACTCCTCCTGCAAAGTTTTGAAGCGTTCCTGACAGCGCCATACCGACTGCAAGGCCTGCGGCACCTAATATGGCGATGAAAGAAGTCATTTCGACTCCTAACATACCGAGTGCACTAATCCATACCAATACCTTCAGAATGGAACCAATCAAACTGGACAGAAAGCCTTGAAGTGACACATCCATTCCGTCACGCTTACTCAGCATCTTGGAGATCATGGAGGTAATCATTTTTGCTACCCACAAACCGATTACCAGTACGGCTATAAATTTGACAAGTCCAGTCCCGTATTCTATTAATGCAGTTTTCCAGTCGACAGTTGAGATGTCAAAATCTGGAGATGATGCGGCTGCATCTTCTTGAATAGATGGTATTAATTGGGCTAAATTCATGTTGCTATATTTTATTGTAAATCTTCGACAAAGAAAGGAAAGTGCCCGTTAATTAAGCTTTTTAGAAGCATGAAATGCAGATGAATTATCCACATTTTCATTATCTAATCACATTGACATCAGACCACTTGATTTGGTTGTCGTTATGAACTTGGTCTTTCATTTTTAGATTGGAAGTGTATCGCTTCTTCTCCTCAATCTCTGCTGGGTTAATGAGGTTTCTAGAATTGACGACATAGACCTGCTCGATGTCAAATTTTGCAGCCTCATTTTCCTTAAACATTTTTCTCTTTACCACATTGAGGTGTATAGACCATTGTGCCTGCTGTGGATACCATTTGCCGTCTACTTCGTAGTACCTAATATCAATGTCAAACCAAGGATCCTTGATACCAATTCCCATCACTAAGAGAATGGGTTTTGCGAGTGCTGGAATAACAAATTCACCTTTGCCAACTACCGCACGTATAGCATCCGTCTCTTTGTCCACAAATATTCGTCCGTTGAGACGGGCATGATCAACCGTGCCTTTTGAAGTAAAGTCAATAGTAATAAGCTCTCTTCCGTCAAATTGACTTGGCGGACCATACGTGTATCTGTAATGTCTCAATTCTGTACTGTCCAAAAAACTAAGGCTGTTTCCTTTGACATCAAGCTGGAGCAGATTGTCAGGGCCACCAAAGTTGGTGAGCAAAAGGTCTTCTGGGTCTTCTGAACCATACTTCACACTGTCTTCAGGATGCTTTTCGAGGTGTTTTCTTCGCTCTTTTTTAGCCTTTTCTTTCATGAATTGTAATTCATGAATGTCTTCGTTCTTCCTAAACAGATGCAGTTGATGTTGTCTTTTTTCGCCCTTCTCTGAAGGGGAATAATAGGTGTTAAACACACCTTCAGAGTGCATTATAAACTGACCGTTTTCCTTGACTTCTTCGCGGTAATAGGCCATGTTAGAAAAGTCAGAACTTGAGTAGTTGACAACCACTTTTTTCTTAACCCTCTTTAGATATTCTTCTGGAGTCAATGGCCTGACGATAACTTCTTGAAGTAAATTGGCTGAAGGCTTTAGCGGAATGGTGACTTCTGATTCTAGTGACTCAACGGCCACGGTATATGTATCATAACCAATGTAACTCACAGAAAGAGAATCCTTCTGGTCAGTCTCAAAAATTCGAAAGTTAAATTTACCCGAAGCGTTGGTAGATGTGCCTGCTCCAGCTCGCTTCAAAATGACTGTAGCAAAGGGCATTCCCTCATTAGTCGTAGCGTCAATTACTATTCCAGAAAGGTTCAGGACATCAGTGTTTTGCCCAGTTGCATTGAGGCAAAAGAAGAAGGCCAAGAGGATGGGGGTAACCTTGATATAGTGTAGACTTTTTTCGAGCATGATTGTCAAAAGTGAGGCGCACTGACTGACTATAAAGTTACAGTCTTTTTGATGCTTGTTTTAATCCTTGTCGTTGAGCAAATCTGGTCGTCTGCTTTTAGTTCGCTCAATGGCTTTTTCCATTCTCCATTCTTCAATTTTTGGAGTGTTTCCGCTTATCAGAATGTCGGGTACTTTCCAACCATTGTAGTCTGAAGGTCTGGTGTATGTTGGTGGTGCAAGCAGTCCGTCTTGAAATGAGTCAGTGAGGGCTGATGTTTCGTCATTGAGCACTCCTGGAATTAGCCTAATCAGGCTATCGCTGATTACTGCGGCTGCTAGTTCACCCCCTGAGAGGACGTAGTCACCAATAGAAATTTCTTTGGTGATAAGATGCTCTCTCACGCGCTCATCGACACCTTTGTAGTGACCGCACAAAATGATGATATTCTTACTCGATGACAGCTCGTTGCACATCCCTTGATCAAGCTGCTCTCCGTCAGGCGTGGTATAAATTATCTCATCATAATCACGCTCGCTTTTGAGTTGGTCAATACAGCGATGTATCGGCTCAACGGCCATGACCATTCCAGCGCCACCACCAAAGGCATAATCGTCTACGCGTTTATGCTTATCGAGTGTATATGCTCTGAGGTCATGTACATGTATTTCGGCCAGACCTTTGTCTCTAGCTCGCTTCACAATTGAGTCGTCAAAGGGGCCCGTTAAGAGGGCCGGGAGAATAGTGATTATGTCTATTCGCATAAATTTTTTACTTGATACAAAGATATTGCAATCCCTTGATAAGCAAGGATTTCAAAGATTTCATTCGTCTATTTCAGTTTTAGGCACTAAATTTGATTTCCACTTGGAAAATTTACCATAGATATGAGAACAGCATTCATCCTTTTTATAGCCCTTTTAAGTTTCAGTCAGGCTGTCGTAGCCCAAAAAGCTGAGAAGAAAGAATATGAAGACCTATGGGTCCTTTTCATTGATGAGGATTTTGAGAAACTAGCCAAAAAGGCTATTTCGATTACCGAAAACAAAGACCGCAGAAAAGAACCAATGCCATATCTTTTTGCGTCCATGGCTTATTATGAGCTTTCTAAAGACGAAGAGAAGGCAGAAGACTATCCAAAAGCGTTTAAAGACGCCAACAAGTACGCGGCTAAATGGCGTAAGAAGGATAAGAAAGGAGAGACGGTGTACGACAACAAAGACTATATCTCAGAGTTAAGAGGGGCGTGCATGGAAGTAGCTGAGAATTACCTTGAAGAAGGGGCTTTCTCAAAGGCTAAAGGATACTACAAGTACATGGTGACATATGGTCCTGATTGTCCAGGGTCTTGGTTAATGTATGGATATGCGTTGTTAAAAATGAATGATTTCTCTGGTTCTAAAGAAGCAATGGCCAAGTTTGACGAAAAAGTTGGCGACATCGATGGCCTAGAAAAGGAACAGAAAAGACTTCTTAAGTATGGCCTTATTACCTACGCTGAGCACCAGTTTCAGGAGGGAGAGCGCAGTGCTGCGGTGACCACTATGGAGATAGGTGAAGAGTACTTCAAAGACGATAAAGAGTACAGTATCGTTCTTGAGGATATCAAAAGATAACCTTCCCGGGCTCAATCTCGTACAAAAAGCGAGTTATATAATTGAGAATTGAAGCGCTTTAAATCATTGAAAAACACAATTTTAGCAGTTTTCCTGCTAGCGACATCTGTGTCCTTCGCAGGAGGACTGGAGAAAGGCTATGAGGCGCTCGCCATCAAGGACTACTTCAAAGCCCACAAATATTTCACAAAATCCATGTTCAAGAATCCCTCAGGTGCCGCCTTGGGATTGAGCATTGTGTTTGCAGAGGAGAAGAATGTCTACTTTGACATTGACTCAGCCTTAAAGTATGTGGTTTATGCAGATTCGGCCTTTATTTCTGCCTCTCAGAGAGAAAAAGGAGCCCTGTACGCGCTCAATATCACGCGCCACAAAATTCAAGAACATAAGTTGCTCATCGCTGATGTAGCCTATGAAGGGATAAAGGATAACGAAGAGCAGGCCTATTTTGACAGGTACTTAAAGAAGTTTCCTTTTTCAGGTAAGTACAGTTTAGCCTTAGGCAAGCGAGATTCGCTCGCATTTGTTGAAGCTATGGAGGTTGATACCTATAAGTCGTATAGGAAGTTTATCATTGATTACCCCGGTGCCATACAAAAGGCCAAGGCTGACTCTCTTTATTCCTTAAAGTTCTTTGAAGAGAAAACCGCTGAAGGAGACGTAGATACCTACAAGAACTTTTTAAATGAGTTTTCTTCTAATCCTCATGCAGATGCCGCGTATGAAGCGGTCTTTGAAGAGGTGAGAAAGGTTGATGAAGTAGATAAGTATTACGACCACATCAGGTCTTATCCACGCAGTCCATTCGTTAATGATGCGTGGAGTCGAATCAACAAACTTTACTTGGCGGACTATCGTCAAGAGTCGATTGCAAACCTACTTTGGGATTTTCCTGAGAATCCATACAAAAGTGACATAGAGCAAGAGCTTCGTGTAATTTTTGCGCCTCGTTTCCTGATTTCAGATAGCACTGGCAAGCAGCTAATTGACAATAAAGGACAAAGAATCACGAAGCAGAAATACGACATGATTTCTGAGTATGAAGAAGGAATGGCTGTAGTCAGTATCGGTGCTAAGTCTGGTTTTATAAATAAGCGAGGTGATGAGGTCGTACCTATAATATATGACGATGCGTTTCCTTTTCACAATGGTTTTTCTGTGGTCGAAAAGGATGGAAAGTTTGGTGCGATAGACCGATCAGGTGAGGTCGCTATTGCGTTTGACTATGAGGAACTCGGTAATTTTAACGATGGAATGATACCTGCCTCAAAATCAGGCGGTTTCGTCTATTTAGACAGATTTGTAAACATTGCAATAGACGAGATTTTTGAAGATGCAAGCGACTTTAAAGGAGGCGCAGCAGTAGTTAAACTCAATGGAGCTTATGGCTTAATCAATGAGAAAGGCGACTTCCTTATTCCTGCGGAATACGAATGGGTTGAGTATTTGGATAATGGGTCTGCACGTGTCAAACGTAATGGGAAACTAGGCCTTTGGAAAAGACCTGATGGCCTTGTGCTGGACTGCGCGTATGATTTGATTTCTGAATCTAACGAAGGCATGCGCACGGTCGTGCAAGGAGATAAACTTGGCTTTGTAGATGACCAAGGAGAGTTGCTCACAGAGTTAGAATTTGACTACACGCCAGAACTCTTCAAAGAGTCAATCTTTAGTTCTGGACACGCGAAGATTTCAAAATATGGGGCCTTTGGCATAATCAACAAATTAGGTGAGTTTGTCGTTGAGCCTAAGTACGTAGATATCGGAAAAGTAGTCGGTAATATCACATGGTATAAAGAGGCTAACCGCTACGGTTTTCTAGACGTGAATGGTGTGATGCTAGACGCAGAATTTGAATCGGCAGAAGACTTTATTCAAGGAGTTAGTGTAGTAGGAGTTGACGGTAAGCTTGGTCTGATTAATTCTAAAAGAGAGTTTCTCATAGAGCCTACTTTTGATGAGCTAAGACCAGTTGTCGATACAGAGTTTCTGGTGTTTAAAAAGGACTCGTTAACGGGTGTTATCAAGCGAGATGGTACGATACAGGTCGAAGGAGATTTTGACAGTATTGACATTTTAAAACTCCGATATGCCAAGATGCGAAAAGGAGATAAGGTTCAGTATTACGACCTTGATGAGCAGAAAGATATCTACGTCAATCGTTGATCTAAAGCTGCTTTAGCGGCCTAAATAAGTGTTCACTTTCCCTAAGCTTATTTGCTTCCTTTTTCAGACAAGGAACGTTTCACTTTGGTTTATTAAACTGCTTTTTTTCTCCTCCAAAGGGAATGAATATAGTTGCCCAAATGATGCGAGAAGCTCGAAATATGATTGGAAAGAACAATACAGTTAAAAGTAGAATCAACTTGATATAGTCTCCAGCTTCAGGCTCTTCGATTAGATTATATACCGCCACCGCAGACACTATCCAGATAACAACATTCAGTCCGTAACTGATGTATGCTGCACCAAAATAAAAACCAGGCTCAAGAGAAAATCGCTGACCACAAGACGGACAGTTCTTATGATACTCACCTAGTTTTTTTAGCTTAAAGGGATTCCTAGTCTCAAAGTATTGTCCCTTTCTACAAGCAGGACAGCGTCCTTTTAAAATCGCGCCTAGTATCGTTTTGGAAGCCCTTTTATCCATGCCTGATGCAAAGATGCAGTTTAATTTGACGCGCTACTCGTTCCAGATACCAGAGGCCCGACCACTAATGATTTTTTTATACTGAATGGGCTGAAAAATGACTCTAGGTATAAGGCCAATTATGGTAGCTAAGATTACACCGGCACTACCCATGTCGAGATGCTTACCTAGATAAATGGAAAGTGGAATATTGACAATCATCACAAAAACTGCGTGATACATACTGAGTTTAATTTTTCCAATGCCGCTTAAGAAGTTTGAAAAAATGCTGATGGAGCAAGAAAGACAGACCCACGTGGCGAAGAGGATAGTCAGGAGCATGGGCACTTCTATGCGGTCTCCCATCCAAAAGTCATAGAAGTAATTAGACAGGAAGACCATGAACACAGCTACTCCTACTAGTCCAAACCAGATTTTTTGAAAGCCAGTGATATTTGATCTGATCCAACCGAACTCCTTTTTTTGATAGGCCTCTGTGAAAGCCGACCAGTAAGGCGTAGAGAGAATAGTAAAGAGCATCAGCAAGACACTAAAATATCTGTAGGCAATGTTGTACGGAGGCACCTGGTCGGGGTCTGAGATGTGAGAGATAATCAAGTTGTCTGTCATAAACACCACCAGCGCTGCGCCTTGCAGCAAAAAGAACTTAAAGCCCAGCCCAAACAAATCAGACGACTTGCTCATATCAATAGATGACCAGGAGGGAGCTATGTGTCGGTATCGACCTTTAAAAAAGAAGAGGCTGATGAGCAGAAGCACAAGCACGTTACTTCCGTTGACCACCAGAGCGAGCGTAAAGAGC
>CAYSDH010000044.1:0-27053 GCA_964429805.1 uncultured Flavobacteriales bacterium | reverse complement strand
TTACGGGGTACAATGAGGGCTGCTCACCAGTCACCGTCTCCTTTGAAAATCAGTCGCAATTTGCAGATAACTATTTATGGAATTTTGGTGATGGAGGTACCTCAGGAAATGAGTCGCCTACCTACACCTATTTCGCTCCAGGAACCTATACGGTAAGTCTCTTGGCGACAGGGCCGGGTGGTAGTGACATCTTGGTGAGTGACACGGTCATACATGTGCACCCAAATGCCTCAGCATACTTCACCGTAAACCCGCCAGTGGTCAATACTGGTGATCCAGTTTTCTTGTTTAACCTCTCAGTTAATTCTGACGAATTTATGTGGGATTTTGGTGACGGAACTACGAGTGAAGAAGAGAGCCCAGTGCACAATTATCAAGAGACAGGGACCTACCCAGTAACCTTGATAGCGAACAATACGTATAACTGTCCGGATACCTTCTATGTGAGTGAAGCGGTGTTGGTTGATGTTGGAGGATACATAGATTTCCCAAATGCATTTACTCCGAGCCCAAGTGGTTCGTCAGACGGGTCATACGACCCCACCCAACTTAACAACGATGTATTCTATCCTGTTTTTGCAGGAGTTGATGATTACGAACTGCAGATTTATAACCGCTGGGGAGAACTGCTGTTTGAGAGTAATGACATTAACATCGGTTGGGATGGTCATTACCGTGGAGGCCCTGCACAGCAAGGAGTGTATGTGTGGAGAGCAAATGTCAAGTTTACTGATGGCAAACAACGAATTCTATCAGGTGATTTGACATTGTTGAGATAATTGAAAAAGAGGAGAGAGAGATGAGAGGAGTTGGAAGAATTATGGTCTTAGGACTGCTGGTGCTCAGTACCACAGTTTATGGTGCGGATATAGAAGATCCTGCCGACAAGGAATTCAAGGTAAAAGGAAAACACAAACGACTAGCCGAAGAGGCTGAGTTCTTTTATAGTGTAGATGATCACTTCATGTGTCAGCGGATGTATGGAGATCTTCAGGAGCTGTATCCAGAGAGTGATATATTTAATTTCAGACTTGGCTTTTCCCTTCTCCATTTGAGAAACAGGGAGTTTGAGTCCATACCATTTTTAGAGAAGGCTGCAGAACTCAAGTACACTCCAGCGCATTACTTCTTAGCCGAAGCCTATCATTTACAAGGCGACTTTAACAAGGCGATAGGGAGTCTAAAAGATTACCGTTCTGCACCTGACCATCGTTTGACGCACGCGCGTATTGACAAGGCTGAAGACAGAAGTCTAAGGGCCAAAGAGATGCTTGCAAATCCCAATAAGGCCTATGTCAAAAAACTGGGGACGAATGTCAATTCTGAGTTTCAAGACTATGCGCCTAACATTGATCCAGAAGGGAATAAGCTATTCTTCACATCAAGACGACCAGGTGGTACCGGAGGATATACAGATGTTGAGGGAAGTTATTTCGAAGACATCTATGTCGCTCAGCAATTAGCAGGAGCATGGACTGCAGCCACTACTTTAAAGGGGCAAATTAATTCTGACGGGCATGATGCCAATGTCAATCTATCAAGTAGCGGTAACCGGATGATTATCTACCGCACAAGTAAAAACATGTACACCGGAGATTTGTTTTTCTCAGATTATACCAGAGAAGGGTGGACCACACCATTGAAATTTGGAACGAGCGTCAACACAGATAACTATCACGAACCTAGTGCAGCACTTTCGCCAGATGAGCGCATGATGTACATCGCCAGTGATCGACCTGGAGGCTTTGGCGGAAAAGACATCTATGTGATTCGAAAAATGCCAAATGGAGAATGGAGCCAGCCTGAAAACATGGGCAATAAAATCAACAGTCCTGATGATGAAGACGCGCCATTCATTTCTGTTGACGGGCAGACGTTATTCTACGCTTCAACTGGACACACGAGTATTGGAGGGTACGATATTTTCAGAACACAAAAACAGCCTAATGGCGAATGGTCATCACCAGACCAGCTGGGATACCCAGTCAACACGGTAGCTGACGACATCTATTTCTCTACCACTGCAGATGGCAAGAAGGCTTATCTGTCATCTTCTCGAGACAAGAATATGGACATCTATGAGGTTGACATGCTCTATGAAGAAGAAGACTTGGTTGTGGTAAAAGGCTTTGTGACGGAAGAAGGAACGGACTATCCGATTTCTGCTCACGTGACTTTTATTGATCGAAATAACGAAGAGTCGTCTGTGACAACACTCACCAATAATCAGACAGGTAAATATGTTATCGCACTTCAACCTGATCGCAGATACAAAATGAAAGTGGAGTCGATTGGTCACACAGAGTACATCGAGAACATGGATGTTGAGGTGACAAAGAAAGGAGAGTTTAGAGTATATGAACAAGATGTACTGATGAAAAGAGACTAAGCAACAGTGACAATTAAAGTCAACATATCGAGCCTTGTCTTAATCTTTGGACTTGCCTGTGGCACCTGCGTAGCACAAGATTACCAGTACACGCAGTTTTATGCGGCTCCTGTGAATTTAAATCCGGCCTTTACGGGTAATACGGCACAGAGTAGGATGGTGATGAATTATAGGAACCAATGGACAGCTATACCTGGCGCCTTTGTGACGTATAATTTTAGCTATGAGCACTACATACCACAAGCAAAAAGTGGAGTAGGGATTTTAGTTAATCATGACAGAGCAGGAAGTGGACATTTAGGCTATAGCAGCATCATGGCGTTGTATTCTTATGAGTTTCAGATTAACTATAAACTCTTCTTTAGGCCAGGAATTAACATTGGCCGTAGCTTCAGGACATTAAATTATAATGACCTCGTATTTGGAGATCAACTCGTCAGGCCAGACGGCTCGACAACCATTGAGACGTTTGAAAATTTCAATAGTTCATTTTTTGATGTCGGAGCTGGTGGCTTGATATACTCGCATGACTTTTGGTTTGGTTTTTCAGCAGCACACCTCAACAAACCTAACGAGTCTCTTCTCGGCTTTGAAAGTGAGGTGCCAATAAATTTTTCAGCACATGGTGGCTACAGAAAAATCATGAGGAAAAGAACCAAGAATAAGGGGACAACCTCATTTTTAGGAGCGTTTAATTACCGCGCTCAAGATAAGTTTGACCAGTTTGACATGGGTATGTATTACGAGTATAACCCAGTAGTATTTGGTCTATGGTACAGAGGTCTACCAGGATTTAAGCAAAACGGAGAAGATGTCATTAACCATGATGCCATTGCGCTTCTTTTTGGCTACGAGATTAGAAAGTTAAAATTTGGATATAGTTTTGATATAACCCTGAGCCCGCTGATCACCAGTACAGCAGGCTCTCACGAGGTGTCCCTTATATATGAGTTTGCCGACCCCAAAAAGAACAAATACAGTAAACGGAAGAGGATTATTCCGTGTGCCAGATTCTAAAAGCCAAGAGTCAGGCGGACAGTCTTATATTAACTATGAATCGTTGATTTACTATAAATTTTGACGATTTGCAAAAAGACTATTTCTCTTTATTTGAGTTATAATTACAAAGAATGACCGAAGGTCAAAGCGAGGCATATAAGTTTGTTAAGAATCTATATGACAATCATGTCATAAGGGTGGAGTCTGATGGTACCAAAGAAAAGGTGATGTCGTTCTTTGAGTCCTATGAAGAAGAAGTTGTATTTGATCAGGCCCAGCAGATAGAAGACAAGCTGTTTGATACTGGTGAGAAAAAAAGTATCGTGCGTAGGGTGTACAGTATATCAATTGAGGCTTTGCAAAACATGAAACTTCATGGGTCATCTGACGAATATGGGCTCAATCTTGCGGGCTACATGTTGTTCAAGTCTGACACCATATACTACATAGACTTTGTCAATCTGTGTGACAAGGAGCAAGGTGAACTGGTCAAGTCTAGAGTCACCAAGCTTAATGAAATGGAGCCTGCTGACTTAAAGCAACACTACCTAACGGTCATGCAAAACGGTGAGCGATCCACAAAAGGAGGAGCTGGTTTAGGTCTAATTACAATGGTGATGAAGTCTAAGAATCCGGTCAAGTGTCACGTTGTATGTGAAGGAGAGGATTGCGCTTTAATCACGCGAGTCAAAATCAATCGGAAGTAGTACGCTGCTTTAGCTCCAGCATCTGAAGAGCTGCCAGCGCAGCTTCCACACCTTTGTTTCCATGTTTTCCACCAGAGCGGTCTCTTGATTGCTGTATGTTGTCATCAGTGAGCACACAAAAGATACAAGGCTTGTTATACTTCAATCCCACATCCTTAACTCCCGCGCTGCAGGCCTGACACACAAAGTCAAAGTGAGCTGTTTCTCCGCGCACCACACTGCCGATACAAATCACAGCATCAGCATCACCTTGTTCAAATAGAAATTGGGCACCAAGTGGAAGTTCATAGCTGCCTGGCACATGGTGAATAGAGTAATCGTCAATGCCCTTGCCCTTCACACTATGGTCTAACACTTCTTTTGCGCCACTTAACAGACCGTTGGTGATTTCATCATTCCACTGGGCTACAACTATCGCTACATGCCCACCATTGAGCGCAGGAAGCGCCTCAGGAGAATAAGCGGATAAGTCATGTCCTTCAGTGGCCATGGGTATGTGTTATCTTGATTTAAAAGTCCTTTGCTCAGTTTGCAAAAGGAGCTACTCGACCGATATACTTATCGATGTCTTTAGCCGTAGTAGTCGCGCCAAAGTCCTCTTTTAGGCGAACAAACGTATCGTATGCCTTTCCTTTTTCACCCATCTCTTCATAAGTGAGGGCGAGCTTTTTCAGGTAAATAGGAGTAGTGAAATCGTTTTCAGAGTGAGAAATAGACTTAGAGTAAAAACTCGCTCCTTCACTCAGGTTACCCAGTTGCACGTGTGCATCACCGATAGTACCTAGACGTGTGGCTTCCACCATCATGTCTCCAAACGAGGCTTTGTCTAAATACTCTATAGCTTGGTCATACTGGCCAAGATTCATGTAGCATGCTCCGGCATAGTGGTTAGCCAAGTTTCCTGTTTCTGTTCCGCTGTAAGAATCAGCTACGTCAAGAAAACCAAGGTGCTCAGCAGTTCCATTCAGTGCAAGCTGGAAAGAGTCTTTTTCAAAATAATACTCCGCCTTCCATATTTGAGTAGCCGCTTCATCACCCTTTGGATCCATTACAAATTTCTTGTAAAGGAAAAAGCATAACATCAGCGCAACGATTGCACCTAAGATGTAAGTCATCTTCTGTCCGTTATCATTAACGAAGGTTTCTGTCTTTGAATAGACGTCTGCAACATCTACTATAGTCTCTTCTGTCTTCTTAGTGGCCATTCAGCTAAAATTTCGTGCAAAAATAGCCTTTTTTTATGTGCTTGTCATGCGAAATCTGATCCACACTTCCCTACATTTGATTTCGATTAACACAGTGCCACTTGGAGCTACAACACCTATCACTAGTAAACTTTAAGAATTACCCAGAGAAGCAATTTGATTTCAGCTCTGGAATAAACTGTATTACTGGTCCCAATGGGTCAGGGAAGACTAACGTGCTCGAGGCCATCTATTACCTTTCTTATTGCAAAGGGTATTTCAATCCGCAAGACAGTCAAAACATCATGCACGGAGAAGATTTCTTTGTTATCGACTCGCGCTTTGAGATGGACGGAGAGGAGAGTAGAGTCTACTGTGGCGTCAAGCGCGGAGGCAAAAAGAGCTTTAAAAAAGACAAGAAAGAGTACCAGCGACTAATTGACCATGTCGGTGCATACCCGGTCGTTATTATCTCACCTTATGATGATGACCTTATAAGAGAAGGCAGCGACATGAGGCGCAAGTTTATCGATCTCATCATCTCGCAAGACGACAAGGCCTATCTCGAAGCCCTGGTGAACTATAAAAAGACACTCAGTCACCGAAACAACTTACTCAAGTACTTTTGGGAAAACAGATTAAGAGACGATGAGCAACTCGCCATTTGGGACGAGAGGCTGGTTGAGTTTGGGGCAATACTTCATGCAGGCAGAATGAAATTCATTGAGCAATTTGGCCCAATATTTAGAGAGTTTTACGGACAGATTAGCGGATGGAAAGAAAAAGTGAACCTTGTATATAGGTCGCAGCTCAATGATGCAGACTTTTCTAACCTACTCAAGGCAGGGGTGGAGAAGGACATGAGTCGATGCTACACACTCACCGGACCACATAAAGATGACATCCTCTTTGAGATTGAGGGGCATCCAGTAAAAAAGTTTGGAAGTCAAGGCCAGCAGAAGTCCTTTTTGATTGCACTCAAGTTGGCGCAGTTCGAATATATTAGAGAGCATAAGCAACTCAAGCCGCTCTTACTTCTTGACGATGTCTTTGACAAAATAGATGACCTACGGGTAAAGTACCTGATGGAGTTGGTCTCTAAAAACACCTTTGGTCAGATATTCATCACCGATACGAGTGAAGAGCGACTAAACAGGGTGCTTGAGGGCGTAGACTGTGAGTTCAAGAACTTTACGATTACTACTGAAATACCAGAGCATGAGCAAGCGGAAGTCTAACGAACAGACCTTAGGGGCCGCTATAGAGCACTTTCTCGGATCAAAGAAACTCATACAGCGCTACCGAGAAATAGGATTGCTGCGTGACTGGGAAAGCGTAATGGGGCCAGCCATTGCCAAACATACCACAGAGATAAACATAAGAAACAAGATACTTTATGTTAGACTAGATTCGGCTGTGCTTAAACAAGAACTGTCAATGGCTCGAGAACAATTAGTACGAAAACTCAATGAAGAGTCAGGACACGACATTATTAACAACGTCAAGTTCCTATAGAAATCGGAATTATTGTATTCCTAATCTCGATTAAAGTGTATCATTGCACTTATTAACCCTAAATAATTTGAAAATATGCTTAAGGAGTTTAAAGATTTTATCATGACCGGAAACGTCATCGAGTTTGCAATTGCCGTGATTTTGGCAGGCGCAGTCGGTCTCGTGGTTAATGGTTTTGTGAATGACATTATCATGCCTATTGTAGGTCACTTTGCAGGAGGAATAGATTTTGCCTCAAAAATGATCGAATTAGATCCACAAGTTCTTGCTGCTGATGGAACTGTAGAGAAGGCTGCCAATAACATCCGCTACGGTGCGTGGATTAACACAATCATCAATCTGATAATTGTTGGTTTCGTAATGTTCATGTTAGGTAAGGCTTATGTCAAGGCTAATCCACCTGCGCCACCTGCGCCAGAAGGACCATCTGACAATGAGCTTCTTGGAGATATCCTCAAGGCTTTGAACAAGTAATCAAAGCCACTACATTATTGCAAACCCCCTTCGCTAAAGCGAAGGGGGTTTTTTATGCCATCAGACCGTTGAAAACATATAGCAACCTCAGGGCTCTATTCTTTTTCAAAACAGGAGCTGATCAGTACATTTGGCGGAGCGAAAAAAGAAAAAACTAGAACGATGAATATTCACGAGTACCAAGGAAAGTCAATTCTCAACAATCATGGTGTAACCATACAACGAGGATATGTTGCCTCTACACCCCAAGAGGCCGAGGATGTTGCAAAGAAGCTGAATGAAGAAACAGGCACAGAATGGTTTGTCGTCAAAGCTCAGATTCATGCTGGAGGACGAGGTAAAGGAGTTGTAACTGAGACAGGTTCTCATGGAGTTGTACTTGCCAAAGGCTTGGACAAAGTGCAAGAGACAGCAAAAGGAATTTTAGGTGGCCACTTGGTCACCAAGCAGACCAACGATAAAGGAAAGCAAGTCAATAAGGTGCTCATCGCAGAAGATGTGTACTACCCAGGCGACAGCGAACCAGAAGAGTATTACATGTCTGTGCTCCTAGACAGAGGTACAGGAAGAAACATGATCATGTACAGTCCTGAAGGAGGAATGGACATTGAGGCAGTGGCAGAGAAGACGCCACACTTGATTTTCAAAGAAGAGATTGACCCATCATCAGGTTTGATGCCTTTTCAAGCAAGACGCATTGCCTTTAACCTAGGCTTGAGCGGAAAAGCATTTAAGGAGATGAGCAAATTTGTATTTGCCCTGTATGCCGCTTATGAAGGCTGCGATGCATCTATGTTTGAGATTAACCCGGTACTCAAAACTTCTGATGACAGAATACTTGCCGTTGACTCTAAAGTGAGCCTCGATGACAATGCACTCTATCGTCATAAAGATTACGCAGAGATGCGTGATAAGACTGAGGAAGATCCTACAGAAGTAGAAGCAGGAGAAGTCGGACTGAACTATGTAAACCTAGATGGAAATGTAGGGTGCATGGTCAACGGAGCTGGACTAGCCATGGCCACCATGGATATAATCAAGCTTTCAGGCGGAGAGCCAGCTAACTTCTTAGATGTCGGAGGTACTGCAGACGCTGCGCGAGTAGAGACAGCATTCAGAATAATCTTGAAAGACCCAGAAGTAAAGGCCATCCTCGTTAATATATTTGGAGGAATTGTGCGTTGCGACAGAGTCGCTCAAGGAATTGTTGATGCCTACAAGAATATTGGTGACATCAATGTGCCAATCATCGTAAGGTTGCAGGGTACCAATGCTGTAGAAGCCAAAAAACTAATAGACGAGAGTGGGCTAGAAGTACACTCTGCAGTGCAGCTATTTGAAGCCGCAGACCTTGTTAAAAAGCTTGTAGCCTAGTCGAGGCATGGCAACTACAGAAGAACTTCAGCTCAAATACTCCAAGAGGGGGTTTGATGACCAGCTCTTAAAAGACCTTTTTGTAGGAGTACTGAGACCGCGCATGATTGAGGAGAAAATGCTCATTTTGCTGCGTCAAGGAAAAATTTCTAAATGGTTTTCTGGAATCGGTCAGGAAGCTATATCTGTAGGTGTAGCCATGGCCCTAGAGCAAGAGGAATACCTCTTGCCGATGCACCGTAACCTAGGATTATTTACCGCTAGAAACATTCCTCTCCATAGGCTCTTTGCCCAGTGGCAGGGTAAGATGAGTGGATTCACTCAAGGACGCGATCGCTCGTTTCACTTCGGTACTCAGGAGTTTAACATCGTGGGTATGATTTCTCACCTCGGCTCGCAAATGGGCGTGGCTGATGGTATTGCGCTCGGAAACATGCTCAAGGCCAATGACAAAGTCACCGCAGTCTTTACGGGTGATGGTGGTGCCAGTCAAGGTGATTTTCATGAGTCTATTAATGTAGCCGCAGTCTGGAACCTGCCCGTCATCTTCGTCATTGAGAATAATGGCTACGGTCTCTCCACACCAAGCAGTGAGCAGTTTAAGTGCAAGCAGTTTATAGACAAAGGCATCGGTTATGGCGTCAAGGCCGTGCAAGTGGCCGGTAATAATGTGCTGGAAGTCTATAAAGAGGTTCAAAAAATAGCCAAGGAGATTAGAAAGAATCCTCATCCAGTTATACTTGAATGTATCTCTTTCAGAATGAGGGGACACGAAGAAGCTTCTGGAACAAAGTATGTGCCTCAAGAACTCTTTGACGAGTGGTCTAAAAAAGACCCTGTGCGTAACATGGAGGAGTTTCTCTTAGACAGAAAAATCCTGTCAGAAAGTGATGTCGAGACACTAAAAAAAGACATCAAAGCTGAGATTGACGAGCACTTAGCCATCGCCCACAGTGAAGGTGCAGTGCCTGTTGACCTAGAAAAAGAGCAAAGCGAGATTTACTATCCGCACCTGCAAAAAGTGCATGCTCCATCGGGACCGTCAACAGAGAAAAGGATGATTGACGCCATCTCTGAGGGCTTAGGCCAGAGCATGGAGAAGTATAACGAGCTCGTCCTCATGGGGCAAGACATTGCCGAGTACGGTGGTGTTTTTAAAATCACCGATGGCTTTGTCAAACGATTTGGAAAAGACAGAGTGCGCAACACACCACTCTGCGAAGCAGCTATACTAGGTACTGGACTCGGATTATCTATTAATGGATACAAGAGCATGGTCGAGATGCAGTTTGCAGACTTTGTCACCGAAGGTTTTAATCAGATAGTCAATAACCTCGCAAAGGCGCACTACAGATGGGGGCAACGTGCCGATGTGGTGGTGCGCATGCCGACAGGTGGAGGCGTGGCCGCAGGACCATATCACAGTCAGACCAACGAGGCCTGGTTTACTCATACGCCAGGTTTGAAGGTGGTCTACCCGGCCTTTCCGGCAGATGCCAAAGGTTTGCTCTGCGCATCTATCGAAGACCCAAATCCGGTGATGTTCTTTGAGCACAAGGCGCTTTACAGAAGCCTGAAGCAAGAAGTACCTGACGGATATTATACCGTAGAAATTGGAAAAGCCGCGTTGGCCGCAGAAGGAGATGACCTGAGCATCATTACTTATGGCATGGGTGTGCACTGGGCGCTAGAGTTGATGTCGGAGATGTCAATTTCAGCCGATATTGTAGACCTCAGAACATTAGTGCCCTTAGACGAAGAGGCTATTTATGCCAGTGTAAAAAAGACGGGCAAAGTGCTCATTCTGCATGAAGACAGCATGTTTGGTGGACTAGGAGGGGAGTTAAGTGCACTTATCTCTGAGCATTGCTTTGAGCAATTGGACGCGCCAATTTTCAGAGTGGCTGGTCTTGATACGCCTGTTCCATTCTCACCAGTCTTGGAAGAGCAGTATTTGGCCTCTTCCAGATTGAGATCCAAAGTAGAAGAACTCATGGCATATTAAGCATGATCAGTCAGACCCTCGTATATTTGCGTAAATCAAACTCATGGAGCCGATAGTCCTTCTGAACAAGAAACAGCTGGAACTGACCACAGATCGTCTTGCTTTTGAGTTGATTGAATCTCACCTTGATTTTAATAACACAGCTATTATAGGCCTTCAGCGTACTGGAGCCCTGTTTTCTCAATACATCGTAGAGCGTATTCGCACATTGCACGAAGGCTGCAACGTAGAGCACGGACTGCTTGATGTCACCTTCTATCGCGATGATTTTGGCCGTAGAGATACTCCGCTAGAGGCGAGTTCCACCGAGTTAGATTTTCCTATTGAGAATAAAAACATCATACTCATAGATGATGTACTCTACACGGGCCGCACCATTCGTGCAGCCATGGATGCGCTAGTGAGCCTGGGCCGACCCTCAAAAGTAGAACTCATGGTGCTGATAGACAGGAGGTTTAGCAGACAACTGCCTATCGAGCCGACCTATGTGGGTAAGATGGTAGACTCTATCGCCTCGCAGCATGTCAAGGTCAACTGGACTGAAAAAGGATTTCAAAAAGCAACACTATTCGAGAAGGAGAAATGAGCAATCTAAGCGCAAAGCATCTAATCGGTATTGAGTCGCTGTCTGCAGAAGACATCAACCTTATTTTGGAGTGGGCAGATCATTTCAAAGGCATCATCAATAGGCCGATTAAAAAGGTGCCGACCCTGAGGGATGTGACCATTGCCAATGTGTTTTTTGAGAATAGTACGCGCACCAAACTGTCCTTCGAATTGGCTCAAAAACGACTTTCTGCTGACGTAATTAACTTTTCTGCGGCAGCTTCTTCAGTCAAAAAAGGTGAGACACTTATCGATACGGTCAATAATATACTGGCCATGAAGGTAGATTTAGTGGTGATGAGACACCCAGAACCCGGTGCGGCAAAGTTTCTTTCTGAGCAAGTGGACTGCAGCGTAATTAATGCTGGAGACGGTACTCACGAGCACCCAACTCAAGCCTTACTTGATGCCTTTTCTATGCGAGAAGCCTTAGGTGATTTGAAAGGAAAAAACATCGCCATAGTAGGTGATATCACGCATTCTAGAGTTGCAATATCAAACATACATTGCCTCAAAAAACTCGGAGCAAACGTCCGTGTTTGTGGTCCTACAACATTGATTCCTAGGCATATAGAAAGCTTGGGCGTCTCCGTGTCTCACGACCTTGACGAGACCTTAAAGTGGGCCAATGCCGTCAATATGTTGCGCATTCAGTTAGAGAGACAGAAGGATGAGATGTTCCCTTCGTTGAGAGAATACTCAATGATGTTTCAGCTCAATATGGAGCGATTAAAGAAGTCAAAAAACAAGAATTTGGTCGTTCTGCATCCCGGACCAATTAATAGGGGAGTGGAGATTACGAGCGAAGTGGCAGACAGCGCAAAGTCTGTAATTCTGGATCAAGTTGAAAATGGTGTGGCTGTTAGAATGGCTGTTATTTTCCTTCTCTCAAAGCAATTGAAACAGGCCTGATTTTTTTATATTTTTGGGAAAACACAAGGACACATGAATTTCAAGATTGAAAATAAAGAGCAATACTCCATCGTCACCTCAGGGTTGGAAAAATTAGACGCACAGTTTGCGCCAGATTTAAAGTCGGAGTTGGTCTTTCTTAATAAGAATGGGGTTAAGAACATTATTATCGACCTCAGCGGAACACGCTATTGCGATTCTTCAGGACTTAGTGCCATTTTGGTCGCTAACCGTCTGTGCAAATCGAGTGAAGGAACGTTTGTCTTGTCAGGGTTAGAACCTGCAGTTCAAAAGCTAGTTTCTATTTCTCAGTTAGATTCTGTTTTAAACATTGCACCTACCTTATCTGAAGCAGAAGACCTCCAGATGATGGAGCAGATTGGCAAGGATGTTGCGGACGAATAAGGCGTAAATAACATTATATGAAAAGATTCTTACTTCTGCTTTTATGTATTTCAGGATTGTCGCACTACGCTAACGCGCAGTGCACTCCTAATATACTGTATACAGACTCTGTATTTGGAGTGTGGCCGGACACGACCACCAATTTTCCGCCTGTTGAAATAAACGATGCTTATTTCACTCAGTTGGACATGATTTTGCCTTCAAATACTTCAGATGTTCCGGGGCTTCCCGTTCAAGTATCGGCTCCTATAGACTCAGGCTCGGTGCTTAGTGTAATTGGCTTGCCTGCAGGTATGGATTATGCGTGCGGCTCTCATACACCAAGTCCATGCACATACTTACCTGATTCGCTAGGTTGTGCCGCTCTTTCAGGAACAGCGCCAGCAGAAGCAGGGGTTTATGACATAGAGATTACTGTAAGAGCTTACGTGTTTTTTCTAGGAAGCACCATTGAGTATGACCTCACTTTTGATGGATACCGGATTGTCGTCACTGACTCGACAGCAGTAGGTCTATCAGATGATGTGGAGGTACGTGCCGTGTTGCAGCAAAACAGACCTAATCCATTTGATAGGTTTACAGACATTGAGTTTGAATTGATGAATGCCGGTCCCGCTACCTTTAAAGTGGTGAATATGCTGGGCGATGAGGTGTTTAATACTGAAATTCAAGGACGCTCGGGTGTGAACACGTATCGCTTTGAGCCTGACGGATTAAATGAAGGAATTTACCTGTACTCTATTATCACTGAGCAGGGGCATGTGACCAAGCGAATGGTATACAGCAATTGATTTCTATAAATGAATTTTAATATGACCGTCTAGCCTCAGGCTAGACGGTTTTTTTATGAAACGCTTTGACATTACCATATTAGGATGCGGATCTGCACTCCCAACTGCCGGACGTAATCCATCTGCTCAAGTTGTGGCCATACACGAAAAACTCTTTTTGATGGACTGTGGTGAGGGCACCCAGCAAAAACTCAGGCAAAACAGGATCAGGATGCAGCGCATTAGCCACATCTTCATCAGTCACCTCCATGGCGATCATTATCTAGGCCTGATGGGTCTGGTGTCGTCATACAACTTGTTAGGAAGAGAAAAGACGTTGACCATAGTGGGGCCGAGTAGGCTGCAAGAGATGATTGAGATGCATCTGGACATGTCTGCGTCCAAACTTCAGTTTCCAGTAGAGTATGTTGTCACAGATCATACAAAAGTGGAGAAGGTGGTCGAGTTAGATAATATCGAAGTGATTGCGTTTCCACTCACACATAAAATTCCTACTACCGGATTTCTGTTTAGAGAGCATAGTCTAAAACGAAAGATTGACAAGCAAGCCGCAGATGCACACGGGGCTGGCGTAAAGGATATGAATAAGCTGGTGATGGGAGAGGACCTGGTCAAAGAAGATGGCACGGTGGTACCCAACGCCCAGCTGACTTTTAATCCACCTAAGGCACGATCTTTTGCCTATTGCAGTGACACCGCGTATAAGCCAGAGATAGTAGATGTGATTAAAGAAGTGGACCTGCTGTACCACGAGGCTACGTTTATAGAAGAAGACCGAGAGCGCGCGAAAAAAACCAAGCACTCCACCGCTCGACAAGCTGCCACCATAGCGAAAGAAGCAGATGTGTCTCAGTTAATTATTGGTCATTACTCTGCGCGCTACACCGAACTAGATGAGCTGCACCAACAAGCGATGGCCGTGTTTGAGAAGACAGAGTTGGCCAAGGAAGGGTCGGTGTTTGAGGTGTAGTGGAGGTGTAGTGGAGGTGAGATCAGTGATGGCCTTTTAGTTTGATTTTATTTTGAATGGAATCTCTCAGGTAGTATGTGAATAGATTCCCAATACACAAGAGAAAATTCAACATTCGCTAACTCCCAAATGATATCTTTGCAACCACATGAAAGTGGCGATAGCAGACAGTAACGAATTAGTGAGTAGAGGACTTCATGCCTTGTGCATGGAGATGCCGGAAGTGGATGACGTGGAGATTTTCACGAAGTACGCTGCCCTTGCTTCCTCGACCTTTCAGGCAGACGTTATTCTCATGGATTTTTCTACTGATGGATTTGGCTTAGACTGCCTGCCTCGGTTGATCAAGAAAAATGGAAATGCCAAAGTAGTGGCCATTACGCCTCTGCAATCTGCCAACACTGTGCTCAATGCCATAAAGAGTGGTGTGCATGGCTATGTGAAAACAGATTGTTCTATCAAAGAAATCAAAGACAGTCTGATTGAGGTGTCTCAAGGAGGTAGATTCTTTTGCGGAGACATTATCCGTGCGCTTCAGGTGTCGGGTGTCAATGTAGAAGAACTGAGTCTTGAAGACTTGTCTTGTGAGCCGATTCTCTTGTCTGAGCGTGAAAATGAAATCCTACGCTACATCGCTACAGGTCATACCAATGCAGAGATTGCTGACATACTCTTCTTGAGTGGTCATACGGTGACTACACATCGTAAAAACATCATGTCTAAAATTGGAGCAAAAAACACAGCCGAGGCAGTGCTTTATGCAGTAAAAGAAGGTGTGATTGATACTGACTCACTTAGCTTCTCCAAGAACTAAAAGACCATGGCCGGTGCAACTTCTTTCAGTTGCTCTAATCCCATGTATGTGGCCAACACATTGTTTGCAACGTGCAGCACTATAGGTACAAAGAGCGACCCTGTGTAAAGGCGCGCATACCCTAATATCATTCCCATTGGTATGATGAGAAGCACCACACCAAGTTCATACTGACCATAGTGCATAAACGCAAATATGCTTGAGGTGATGAGCACAGTGGCGTGTCCTCCTATAGATTTCTCCCAACTCTTAAATAAAAAGCCACGGAAAAAGACTTCTTCAAATATGGGGCCGAGTACACCTACTGTGAGCGCGAGCATGGGCAGATTGCCCGTGTTCTTTAGCACATCAGTCATGAAGTCAGTCTGTAGCTCTTCAAAGTTCTGAGCAATGGCCTCTAAGACGATACTGAACAAGACGAATATCCCCACCCATTTCAGCCAGCACTTCCAATCTGGATTATGAAGATTGAGATACTCTTTGATGGACAAGCCTCGTTTCATCCAAATAAAAATACAGACCACTATCACCCCTCCAATAGAAGAGAAAAAGGCAGACATCCAGAGAATGTCTCCTTGTGTGATGATTTGCATCATGTCATCTTCATTGCCACTGAGCACAGCAGACTGAAGTGCATCCATGGCTGGCGTACCGATGGCACCCACCAGCATTCCGATAAGTTGAAAGAATGCCCACAGGCATATAATAGCAAAACCGATGACTGCTGTCACCGGTGCATTCCAAATTTCGGAAGTCAGCTTCTCGCTGACTATATCGTCATTATCAATAGGGCTGGTCGTCATAGACGTTTAAGATAAGAAGCGCCTCTGAAAGTTCGCCCATAGTCTTAATGTCATTTTTCTTTTTGGCCACTTCATACCCAGACTTGTATACATCAATAGCCTTCTTTTTGGCTCCTTTCTGCTCAAGCAATGTACCAAGCTGATAGTAGCTAGCCATGTAGCTCTTGTCGTTTTTGGTTATGATAGTAAGCTCTTTAATAGCTCTGTTTCTGTCACCGATATTCAAGTATTCTATAGCGATGGCATAACGGAGATACGAATCCTCCGGATTCTTGTTCAGCATTTCACTGATCAGATCGATTCTTTTTTGACTCATGGTGTAGTGTCTAGTTTTGTGTGCATCGACATTGATGCGGGTGTGTTTCTTGAGCACTAAATTACTCGCTCTTACGCCCATCGGTCAAAGGTCAAACTTGCACTTATCCACAAGGAAATACACGTACTTACTTAGGCTCAAATTTGCTCAAAAGCTCTTGTATCGTTTGACTAGCCTGGTCGTTAGGTAAATCAATCCAATGCACGTCATCCATAGATTTGAAATAAGTCATTTGTCTTTTGGCAAAGTTCCTCGTCTTTTGTTTGACCAATTCTAGACAGGCATCAAAAGAAAGTTCTCCATCTATGTGACGAAATATTTCTTTGTAGCCGACTGTGTTTAACGCATTAAGATGACGCTTATCAATCACTGCGTGACACTCCTCAAGCCAACCTTCATTCATCATGATGTCTGCGCGTTGGTTGATTCGGTCATATAGATTTTCTCTGCTTCTTCTAAGTCCTACAGTCAGGATGTTAAATGGTCTAGTTTTTTTTAGACCGCTCAAAAAAGTAGAGTAGGGGCGCCCACTAACTAAACAGACCTCAAGTGCTCGAATCACGCGCTGCGGATTTTTCAGGTCTATGCGTTTTTCGGCTTCGGCATCTAAGGCACAGAGTTCCGTGACTAAGTTGTCGAGGCCTTCGTTGCCGTGTCGCTCATTGAGTTGCTTGCGAATGTTTAAGTCACGGGGCGTGTCATCTAGTCCACTGCACACGGCACGCACAAACAGACCGCTGCCTCCTGAGAGTATCACGTGCTCTTTTTTCTTGAAGAGTTCCTCAATAATATTGAGGGCTTCTTTTTCATACTGACCAGCAGAATAGTCACTGTCTAGCGGCAGGAAATCTACGAAGTGATGGGGTACACCATCCATTTCTTCAATGGTGGGTTTGGCCGTACCGATGCCTATTTCTTTATAAAACTGACGAGAGTCAGCAGAGATTATTTCAGTCTGAAGTGCTTTGGCTAAGTCAATACTGAGAGCGGTCTTGCCCACAGCTGTTGGGCCAATAATAACGATGAGCGTCTTGCTCATATCAACCCATCAAGGTCATCAATGTTCTCATGACCTTCGTCAAAACCATCGTCAAAATCGTCTTCGTGTGAGTGAGGGTCAAACTCTTCGACACCTTGCAGAAGGGCCTCATCAGTAAGGTCCACAGCAATACTATTTTTAAAGACAGGGTTGTCACCCACTCGCACGGTGATACACGGATAGTCTACTCCATCTTCTGCCTCAAGCATATCGATGGCTTCGAGATAAAATATCTTGAGGTTTAAAAAGTCAAAGACATACAGCAGACGATAACCCACTTCTATGTTGCGCTCTTTAAAGCCAAGCTCGCTCATGTTGGCCATAGGCTCATCAGCTGTGCCCATGTCTACCAGGGGGATCTCGAGGCCTTTGTCCCACTGCTCATTACTCTCGTAAAACGAAGACATCTGACCTTCTTCCATGCCAAATGCTTCTACAACAGTGTGATGCAGTAGTTCAAACTTCTCATCCAAAGCGATGTCGATATCACGAAATACGACTTCTTCGCTGTCTAGTGCTACTCTGAATCTTACTATTTCCATTAATCTATGTGCGATTTAAACGGTTTCAAGTCCAAGGTTGGTGGGACTACTTTTTCTTCTTTCGCCCTTTAGTATTTTTGGCTTGTTTATTTCTTACAAATATCAACTTATTGCTCTTTTTAGCTCCTTCTCTCTGCTCCACCTCAAATGACCCGATGGAATCTATAAGAGGTGTGAGTTTTTGAAAACCATAATTTCTTGAATCAAAATTTGGTTGCTTTTTGAGAAGCAGACTACCCACATCGCCTAAAAATGCCCAGCCATCATCATCTGAAAGATCTGAAATGGTGGTGGCGATGAGTTTGATTTCCTTTTTAGTGATGGCATCAACACTACTTTTAACGGCTTCTTTGCCTTCTCCATCTTTGGTCGATTGACTCTTCAGTATCTCGATATAAATGAACTTATCGCAGGCGACTATAAAGGGGTTAGGCGTCTTTTTTTCTCCAATACCGATTACTTGCATGCCTGCTTCTCTGAGTCGAGTAGCAAGACGAGTAAAGTCACTATCACTAGAGACGAGACAAAATCCATTTACCTTTTGCGAATAGAGTATATCCATCGCATCAATAATCATGGCTGAGTCAGTGGCGTTTTTTCCCGTGGTGTAACCGTACTGCTGTATCGGAGTAATGGCGTTTTCCAAGAGCAGGTTTTTCCACTTTGACAGATTGGGTTTTGTCCAGTCGCCATAGATGCGTTTGATGGTCGGGTTACCATATTTTGCTATCTCCTCCATCATCTCTTTAAGATGCGCTGAGGGCACATTATCGGCATCGATTAGTACAGCAAAGTTTAGGTTCATCGGTTCACTTTGTTTAATGCATTGCCAGAGGCAGCACCATTGTGATAAAAATAAGGCAATAGAGCAGACTAGCTGACAGGTTCTAGTCCGAGTTCAGCTCCCTTTTTCAACATAAGGGCGTAGGCTGAGTCATAGTCGTTTTCAATGTCACCATCTAGAATGGCCTCTTTGATGTGAGACTTGATGGCGCCAATGGCGCGGCAAGGGCTTATTCCAAACGTCTCCATTATGAGTTCTCCGGTAATAGGCGGCTGCCAGTTTCTGACACGGTCGTTCTCTTCTACCTCTTGAAGTTTGAGTATCACCTTGTCATAATTTTCGAGATATCGTTTGACTTTTCGCTCATTTTTTGAGGTGATGTCTGCCCGGCAGAGCATCATCAAGTCATCAATGTCATCACCCGCATCAAAGAGTAATCGTCTTACTGCAGAATCCGTAATCTCTTCTTTGGTCAGCGCGATGGGGCGTAAGTGGAGCAGCACTAACTTCTGTACATACTTCATATTCTGATCGAGCGGAAGTCTGAGGCGCTTAAAAATCTTGGGCACCATGCGTGCGCCCTTGTCCTCGTGTCCATGAAAAGTCCAGCCGGCCTGTTGGTCAAAGCGCTTGGTTGCCGGCTTAGCGATGTCGTGCATGATGGCCGACCAGCGCAAGTATAGTTTGTCTGTGTTGGCAGACAGATTATCAAGTACCTCTAAGGTGTGATAAAAATTGTCTTTATGCTGACGACCATTTCTCGTCTCGACACCGAGCAGGTCAATCATTTCTGGAAAAAATCGTTCTAACAGACCACAGCCCAAGAGCGCTTTAAATCCGCGAGAGGGCGTAGGCGAGAGAATAATCTTGTTGAGCTCAGTGATGATTCGTTCTTTGCTGATGATGTCAAGTCGGTCAGCATTTCTTTTAATGGATGTCCAAGACTCTGCTTCAATCTCAAAACCGAGTTGACTCGCAAAGCGGACTGCGCGCATCATTCTCAGCGGGTCATCCGAGTATGTCTTGTCAGGATTAAGTGGTGTGCGGATTATCTTTTTTTCAAGATCAGCCATGCCGTCAAATGGATCTACCAATGCTCCAAAGTCAGACTCATTGAGGCTGATGGCCATGGCGTTGATGGTAAAGTCTCTTCTGTTTTGGTCGTCTTCCAGACTTCCGTCTTCCACAACTGGTTTGCGTGAACCGCGGTTGTACGACTCCTTGCGTGCACCTACAAACTCAAGGTCATACTCACCATCCTTAATCATGGCGGTGCCAAAGTTTTTAAAGACCTGCACGGACTTACCGCCCAGTAGTTCTGCCACTTTATAGGCCAGCTCTATTCCCGAGCCAATGGTGACAAAGTCAATGTCTTTGACCTCTCTGCCCAGCAGTGCATCACGCACATAACCGCCCACCACATAGCAAGGACGGTCAAGCTCCTTGGCTGCTTGAGCCACTACTTTAATCGCCTTCTTGTCGATACTTTTTTTAAGCGCTTCAGCTCTATTTTCTGATGATATCAATTTCACCGCTTAGTCCTATTCGTATGATAGATGATGGTTTATTCCCTTTTGGGGCGGCCGAAGTTACAACATGATCTACCCTGTCCAAAATGTCTTGTTCTAGTTCAGAATAGCTTAATGGAGTGGGCTTGCCACTTGTATTGGCGGAAGTTGATAAGAGAGGTCTTCTGATTTTACGAATCAGTTTTTTGCTCAGTTCATCGCTGGTGATTCTTATAGCAATGCTACCGTCTTGCGCAGCCACGCCTGTGGCGAGACCCACCGCTTCTGGAAAAACGATAGTCAGCGGATCGACTGCCGAGTCGATGAGCTCCCAGGCTATTTCTGGCACCTCTTTGACGTATCGTTCCAGCATGGCATCACTGTCTACCAGTATAATGAAGGACTTCGATTTGTCTCGTCCTTTTATATCGATCACTTTCTGCACGGCCTCCGCATTGGTGGCGTCACAGGAGATGCCATAGACCGTGTCGCCAGGCAAAATGACACAGGCTCCATCTTTGATAAGGGTGCTGACTTGTTCTATTTCTTGGTTGTTCATGAGTAAAGAGTACGATACATTTTAAACAAGCACCCGATCCACCTCAATGCTCTCGGCACAGTTAAAGTGACCTTTCGGACAGCTTTGATGCCCATGCACACCGCATGGTCTGCAGTCTAGGTTCATACTTGTTTCAATCACTTTTGAATCATCACTTAGTGGCGTAAAACCAAAAGTAGTGATGGTACTATTAAAGACTGCACGCACAGGTGCATTCATGGCAGAAGCCAAGTGCAGCGGAGCAGAATCATTGACATAGTTCATTTTTGCATCGCGCATCAGGGCAGCACTTTCTAGTAGGTTGAGGGATCCGCAGAGGTTCTGCACATTAGAATCAGGACAAGCTTTGCGTATCTGTTCGCAGCTTTCTTTATCAGTTGGTGCGCCCAGCAGAAAGACCGTTTTTGTGTCAGCCTGCTTGATGAGACTGATCCACTTATGCGCAGGCCACTGTTTGGTGGACCATACTGATGTTGGGGCTATGCAGAGATAAGGCTCAGATTTATACGCACTCACCGTATCAAAATCTTGATGACTAGGGTAGAGGCGAGGTCGCGCATACTGCTCGTCTGTCAATGCTGCAATAAGTGTCTGATTGCGCTCCACTTCATGCTGACCTTCCATCAGATGAGGAAAGGACTTCGTATAAGTCCAACTCAACGGGTTTTTATCAAAGCCCAGCTTCTGCTTCGCAGCGCTGCGCCAGGCTATAAATCCAGACGAACTATACCGATGCGGATTAACCACCACATCATATTTCTTGGCGCGTACCGTAGAGGCGATCGATAGAAGATTGGAAAATTTACTAGAGGACTTGTCCCAGATGAGCAGCTCATTTAAAAACGGATGACCTTTTAATAGAGACTCATTGCCTTTTCTGACCAGCATTTCTATTGATGCCTCAGGCATGGAGGCGTGCAGTTTTTCAACTAATCCTGTAGCCAAGATGACATCACCGATAAAGGCCGTTTGTATGACAAGGATTCGTTGTGGCATATCAGACCGCTACGGCATGTTCCCTTAGAACATTATTTAATGAGGTTTTCTTGTCTGTGCTTTCTTTGCGTTTACCGATTATCAAAGCTGTTGGCACTTGATAAGATCCTGCTGGAAACTCCTTTGTCATCATGCCCGGTATCACAACAGAACGCTCAGGCACTACACCTCTATACTCCACTGGCTCTTCACCAGACACGTCAATAATCTTGGTGCTTTGAGTAATGGTCACACCTGCACCGAGCACCGCTTCTTTCTTTATATGCACACCCTCTACCACAATACAGCGCGAGCCGATAAAGCAATTGTCTTCTATAATCACTGGACTGGCTTGCACAGGTTCGAGCACACCACCAATTCCCACACCACCGCTCAAGTGAACGTTTTTACCTATCTGTGCGCAGCTGCCCACAGTGGCCCAGGTGTCGACCATCGTACCTTCATCTACATAGGCACCGATGTTGACATAACTCGGCATCATAATCACACCCTTTGAGACATACGAACCATGCCTCGCGATGGCATGAGGCACCACACGCACCCCGCGCTCTGCGTAGTTGCGCTTCAACGCTATCTTGTCATGAAACTCAAATGGCCCAACCTCAATGGTTTTCATCTCTTGGATAGGAAAGTAGAGAAGCACCGCTTTTTTAATCCACTCGTTGACCTTCCAGCCGTCAGTGGTGGGCTCAGCCACACGTATTTGACCCGTGTCAAGCTGGTTGACTACCTCTCTAATGGCTTCTTTGGTTGCTGCTTCATTTAGCAATTCTCTGTTATCCCATGCCGCTTCTATGCGCTCTCTCATATCACTTTATTCTATGTGCCCAAAGATAGAATATTGAGATCACAGACCTTACTTTTGTGCGGTGGCAAGAGCATTGGCAATAGATTTTGGACTCAAGCGTTGCGGCTTGGCCGTAACTGATCCTTTGAGGCTCATCGCTTCTGGGTTAGATCATATCGCTTCGACAGAATTAGACAGTTTTTTGAGTGCATACTTTGAGAAAGAAGAGGTAGACAGCATTGTGCTCGGCTACCCACGCTCGCTTGATGGCAGCGACACACATGTGACAGCCAATGTGCGCTTGTTAGAATCTCACTTAAAGAAAAAGTATCCAGACAAAGAAGTCTGCCTGATGGATGAGCGATTTACTTCCAGCATGGCCTCGCGGTCTATGATAGAAATGGGCATGTCAAAGAAGAAGCGGAGAGAGAAAGGGATGATTGACGAAATTAGCGCGGTCATCATCTTACAAAGCTATTTGGATAGACCTTGACACAACTGAATTTACTAACTTCGAGCCGCATTTTTAGACTATGATATTACCTATAGTAGCTTACGGAAGTCCAGTACTCAAGAAGGAGTGCGAAGCAATCAATCAAGAGATGGAGGGACTCTCTGTGTTGATAGAGAATATGTTTGAAACCATGTATGAGGCCAATGGGGTGGGGCTTGCAGCTCCGCAGATTGGTAAGGCCATCAGACTATTTATTGTTGACGCTAGCCCCTTTGCAGATGATGAGGGCCTGAGTGAAGAAGACAAGGAAGCACTCACCGATTTTAAAAAAGTGTTTATCAATGCCGAGATTCTTGAAGAGGTTGGTGAACCTTGGCCATTTGAAGAAGGCTGTCTGAGTATTCCAGACATTAGAGAAGAAGTGCACCGCGAGCCAGAAATACTACTTCGCTATCAAGACGAGGAGTTTAAAGTCCATGAAAAACGATTCAAGGGTCTGGCAGCCAGGGTAATACAGCACGAGTATGACCATATACAAGGCATACTGTTCACAGATCATATTTCAGCCTTGAAACGAAGACTCCTGAAAGGTAAATTAGCGGATATAAGTAACGGGAAGATTACGCTGAAGTACAAAATGAAATTCCCAAGCAAGAAAAGAAGATGAAAACACCGGTTACCACATTATTGCTCGTTCTCTCGCTCATGTTGTTTGCTGCATGCAGCACAGACAAGTTTGACAGCATGTCAGATACAGAAGCCATTGCGCTCATTGAGTCTCAAGAAGAATCGCTCTTTGATGCTATGGGTCAGCACTCAGACAGTGTCTCTCGCTCTGTGCTTGGGCTGTATGACAAGTTTGCGGCAAAATTTCCAGCACACGAGTTGACACCAGAGTATTTGTCAAGAGCAGGAAATATCTCTCGTTCTTTGAAAGATTACGACATGGCTATTTCAAAGTACCAGACCATCGTAGATAAGTACCCTGATTTTGAAAAGGTGACAGAAGCACATTTTCTGATTGCGTTCATTTATGATAATGACTTGAAGCAAAAGGAGAAGGCCAAAGCAGTGTATCAAAAAATAGCCGACACACGTGGCGACCATGTTTTCGCCAAGCAGGCCAAAGAGCGCCTTGAGACCATCCACTTGTCTGACAAAGAACTCATCGAGCGATTCAAGCGTCAGAATGCCGAAAAGGCTGCCTCAGCGGCAGAGGTGGAGTAGTAATTCATTAATTTTTCGTTGTCGTACTCTCATTCGCTCAAAATCGAAAAACACCTGCGCAGTAGTATGCAATTTGAGAAGACCAACGACTATTGGGAGTTCTATGTCAACTCAGCTGGATGAGTATTACCCTGTGTTGACCTGTGACTGCGACATTTCTAACAGGCTAAAGCAAAGGCGTGCAGTTACCGCCAAACCTTTAATCTCATTCTAATCGAAATGGCCGTTGACACTGAAATTCACTTCACCCAGAAGCGCTCATTTTCAGAAGTGCTGTCCAGCTGCTCTTTAGTCACCGCATACCCTTTGTCTATGAGCTGCTTCCATTTTGTCCAGTCCAAAAAACCAAAGCCCTTGAGGTTTAGTTCCATGTAAAACGAGGCCCTGTTTTTATTGACTTCTTGCTTTTGTCGGCTACTCAGGGTCAAGGAATTGATGAGCAGTGAGGTCATTCCTGGCAGGTGTGTTTTTTGCTTTCTTTTAAGCTTGGTCATCGCCAGTGTGCGGCCTGAGGGAATGTCGCTGCGATTAATTTCTCGCGCATCAGTAGAGGTAAGCGAGATGGCAACGATGTGGTCTACCGGTTTGGAACTCATCGCTTCTATAGGCAGATTATCCATCACACCGCCATCTACATGCAGTTGCTTGTCGATGATGACAGGAGGGAAGACCCCCGGAATGGCGACACTGGCTTCCATGTATTTTCTGGCCAAGCCATATTCATGCACGGCCACATTCGCAGCAGAGAAGTTAGTGGTCACACAAAAAGTACTCACCCAGAGATCTTCTATATACACGTCCTGCAAAAAATGATTTAAATACCTGCGCATCTTGTTGCCCGTCATCAGCGAAATCATGGGCAGGTCGTAGTCGTTGGTGGTGACTTTGTGTTCGGCACCTTCTCTGCATATTTTTTCAATAGTCTGCAGGTCAAAGTCGCTACGAGTAATGGCGATGGCCATCAGCGCACCAATGCTTGACCCACCTACAAAATCGAATTCCATGCCTTGCTCCATCATCGCCTTTAAGGCTCCAGCATGCGCATAGCCCTTGGCACCCCCGCCACCGAGCACCAGACCGATAGCTTTGTGAAGCAGAATGCGGCAAAATCTCCGAGCGTCTTTTACATGATTGCGCCTCATGTGTATGTGCAGGTCAAACGTCCGCTTGTCAAACCAGCGCCTTGTGTCACTTGGTTCTGGGGCGGACTCTTCATGCATGAGTAACAAAAAGACTTTTTTGCTTAACAGGTCATTGCTGTATAGTTTAAACTGTTGCTCAATCTTTCTGATGCGTGAGTCTGATGCGAATTCTGCGCCAAGTATGATTAAGTCGCTGTACAGTATGCTGCGCTGAGTCCAATCATGATTGCGTTCGTCACAGATTAAGAAATTCAGTCCGTCATGATTATCCATTTGATCAAACAACTCATCCATTCCTGTCTCGTCACAACAATGATGGTCGTAGATGTTAAAACTGGTACCCATCGAGCTAAACTCTTCTTTGATTAGGGCGGTGTAGTCTTCTACGTCATGCGCATCATCGAGCTTTATAAGCGCGATGTTTTTTGGTTTGCCACCTCCTCCGCTGCGCAGATTATTCTTTTTTAGACGCTCCATGATGTACCTGGTCAGCGCTATGGGTAGGGCAGGAAAACGCTCAGAAAGTAGGGCGTATGCCGACTCATCAACCTTCAAAAAAGAAGAGTCTCTCAAAGCCACCACTGATGCACTGCGCGGTTCATGACTAAAAAAAGCGAATTCGCCCACAGGTTCGGAGATGCCTATGTCGCCCAAAATCTTGGACGTGCCATGATGTTCTTGAATGGAGCGAAACAAGCCCTGCACCACTATATAGAGGGCTTTATCTGTATCACCTTGATGAAAAAGATAGTCTCCAGCATTGCATTTTTGAATGCCAATAATCTGAGTGATCTCTTCGGTTTGACTCACGCTGAGTTCACCAAAAAGTGTGGATAGACCGCGTCTAAATACATTGAGGTTCATAGTTGAAATAGTTTGCAGTGTTGGTCACTGAGTCAAATATATTCATTCTGAACCTGTGAGGTCAGGTTGAATCAAAATCGGAGGCAAAAACAAAGTAGACTTGGTGACAGGATATCAATTGACCTGCCACTTAAATTGTCATTTTAATTTCTACACCACCTTCACTCGATGCACGCGCATGGCTTTAATCAGCCAGTTGGGCAGGGGAGTCTGAGGGTTTCTTTTCTGCAGGTTTATTGACCAGCCTATGGCCTTAACTATAGGTACGCGATGCGTCTCTACTAGTTCGATAAGCGTGCCATCAGGGTCTTCGATGTAGGCAAAGTGCCCCGCAGCATCGCCCATGTCAAAACTGTCGGCACTGTTTATAGTAAATGGATGCCCCGCTTTTTTTGCTTGTTGACTAAGCGTGGACATTCCAGACACGTCAAAGCAGACATGGATGTAGCCCAGGTCGCCCCAATATCTATTCCCGTACACCCGTTTGCCAGGGTGTGATGTATTGCAGATGAGTTCTACTTCTGTTGGGCCAAGTAGGGGGCTAAATCCACCGGTGCCGGGAGCAGACTGCGTGAGAATTAGCCTTGACAAGTCGTCTGTGCCACCGGCTATGCTTTTAAATTCGGAAAGGTCTTTTTCTATCTCTGCTAGTGAGTTGTCATATCCGAGTATGGTATTATAAAAAGCGGCAGACTTGGCCAGTTGAGATACGCCTATGCCAACGCCCATGATCCCACCATATGGATTTGATGTGTCCACATAGATGTACTTGTCTTCAATAACCTGAACTAAGTTAGACCAAGGGTCTTTGAAGAAAAAAGTAGTGCGCCCAAGCGAGTCTGATTCTAGTTCGCCAAGCCAGACGACATTGCTGCTCGCCAATTTTT
>CAYSDH010000043.1:19275-27400 GCA_964429805.1 uncultured Flavobacteriales bacterium | reverse complement strand
GTCATGGACAGAATAGTCCATAATAGTCTGACCCTTAGGCCCGAGCGCATCAAGTTGTTTTAGGCCACCATATCTGGACCCCATTCCTGCTGCAAGTATTACAAGTGTTAAATTCATGTGTGCTGTAGTTTGGACACAAAAATGTAAAAAGCTAAGTAATGAGCGTGATTCTGCATGTTTTGCTATCAACAATGATGTCTTTTCAACTCTCGATAAGTATGTCAACACTTAAAGGATTTTGAACTTTTTACTCTCAATTAATTTTTTAGATTAGCCACAGATAACATCCAGAGTAAATTGGGACGAAAAGCGTAGCCAGACTCTGATGGTCTAAACAGAAAAGGAACAAGAGAACATGGGAAGACCACCTACAAATCCGACAAAGCTCAAAGACGGCTACTATTTAGAGATTCGGAACATCGGAAGTAAGTCAGGCATCAAGATTCGCAGGGATAATGAGCAGGAGATGATTAATGCCAAAGAGCAGTACGAAAGAAGTAAGACTGTCATCGTTCTTGGAGAATACCGAGATGGTAAACCTTTTGACGCTAAAGCTAAGGCAAAAAAGAAAGCTGCTGCTGAGAAAAAGGCTGCCGCTGCTGCAAAGAAAGCGGCTCCGAAAAAAGCTGCTGCGCCTAAAAAGGCTGCTGCTCCTAAGAAAGCTGCAGCAAAAAAGGCCGCTCCCAAAAAGGCGGCTGCAAAGAAAGCCGCTCCAAAAAAAGCGGCTGCTAAAAAGAAGAAATAGTCTTCTTCTTTACTCTATTTTAAATTTTTGATTGTCAATATCCGGCATAGGTTATACCTACGTCTTTGGCATGCAAAGTAAGCACGGGTACCGATGAGCGGTTTACAACCTGCTGCGCATTTGTGCCCATAAACAAACCAGACGATGGCTCCGACTCGGCCATCATGACAATGAGATCTGCACTTTCATTATCTGCCCATTCTAAGGTGGCTTTCGCAATGTTTTTTCCAAACAAGGTGGAAGTACTCGTCTCTACTTCAGACTCTTTAAGAAGATCTATACTCTGAGAGATGTACTGCTTCACTTTCAGTCGACTCTCATCATCATCATACTTGCTTGTACCAAAGAGATGAACTTTAGAATTAAACTTTTTCGCTAATTCTGCCACCATCGGGATTTTCTGTCTAGTCTCTTTAGACTGGTCAATCGGTACCACTATTTTTTTAAATACCCCAGACGTGAATGACTCCGGCAACGTAATGACGGGTATGTGAGAAGAACTGACCACGCGATAGGCATTACTACCTATAAAGAACATGTCTCGCGCTGAAGAACCATGACTCCCCATCACAATGGCATCAGCCTGCACGTCTTCGGCAGTGCGCACCACCTCTTTATACATCTTCCCAGTAGGTAAGACCAAAGTCACCTCTTTACTGTATGTCTTATTTACCTCAGCAATGGCCTCTTTGACTTCGGCAGTTTTATCCTTTTTACCAATGTTGACGTACACAGAAGTAATCTGTGAACCAAAAACCTTACTTAGATCAATAGCTGTTTTCAATGCAGCTTTTGAAGGCGGTGAATTATCAAATGGAACGAGAATATGACTGAAATCTGACATTGGAAAGGATTTATGTTCTGTCCAATATACGGATTTGAACTCCCAACAACAAAACGCGAATACTCAGTTATGAACTGTTTTGGAGTCCTTTTAAGCGATAAATGGTCGTTTTAGGACAGTTTTTGACGCTTTTTGTGATTTTCTTCAAGCTTGTGAGCAATCAGAATAGGAATCAAAATCATGGTAAAACCATACATGAAGTCTTCGACTGGAATGGTCCCTGCCCGAATCCCTATATTCTCAGCATTATTATACCACACTACTTCATTCTCGATAAATGACCCGGTCAACACTCCGTTGACTATGAGAAAGGGAATCAAAATGACCAAGTAAGGAAACCAATATGAGCGCAGCACCTCTTTGAAAGAAGTCAGCGCAACTATAAGAATGAGTGCTGTAAATGCAAAGTTTAAAGAAGTGTACCACTTCTCAAGATTTCCTAAACTCAGTGATATCAATATGCCCAAAAGCACTAAGCCCATAACATTTGAGGCATTCAGACTAGGTCGCCATGAGGGCAACAATTTCACAAGGCAGTGATGCGTGAAAATCGAGGCGTAAGGAATACAGATGAAGAAGAGCCACTCCTCAAGCGGCAATCCGAAGAGATGCAAGCCGACCAGATAATCTTCGTTAAAACCCCACACACCCATGTCGGTAAACCAGACATCCCAAGCAACGAAAATCGCCATGGAGACAAGAAGACCGGGAACCACGTATCGTAGTTTCTGATCGAATCTGAGCTTAGGATGAAAACTGAAGATGAGCGGGATGATTAAACTCCCTAAGTCTAAAATGAGGTACAGCGACATAACTTAGCTTGAGGCCTGCTTGGCTTTTCGCTCTTGCTGAAAATACTTGAACGGCACCATGAGCATACCAAAACACTCACCATCTTCTTTGTCGATGTGCTTGTGATGCATCTTATGTCCTCTCCTGAGGGCTTTGAAATAAACGTTATCAGAGTTACGAAGCCACTTTAAGCGCTGATGTATAAAGATGTCATGGACAAAAAAGTAGGCTGCTCCATATAAGGTTATTCCCGTGGCAATCTGCCAACAATATGGCACTCCACTGACTGTGCCTAGATAAAATAAAATCATAGAAGGGATGGCAAAAATGATGAAGAAGGCGTCATTTTTTTCCCACCAAGACTCATGCAGTCTATGGTCATGATGATCCTTATGCAAGACCCACAAAAAGCCATGCATCACATATTTATGTGTGGCCCAAGTAACGGCCTCCATTGCCAAGAATACACCAAGAATAATGAGGATATTCATCGTAGGTAAAAGATTAAAGGATATTTAGTTGAGTTCGTAAATATGACTTCGCTAGCAAACTTAGCTTAATATGATTAGCCACACTTATTCGTTCATTCATAATTCTATCGTGAGAAGTCTTCTTTAGCTGAGCCAAAAGCTTCTTGTAATATCTATATGCCGTGTACACTCCAAAGCGCGCTTCACTGGGCAACTTGACTATGCCTTCATGAGCTAGCCTGAAGTCCTCTTCTATCTCTGAAATGATTACAGCCTTGTCGGCTTGGCTTAGCGACCTCATGTCTATGTGTGGAAAATAGGTTCTATCCAGGTTCTGAAGATCTTGCTTGACATCACGCAGAAAATTCACTTTTTGAAACGCTGAGCCCAAACTCATTGCTGAACTTTTAAGCTCTTCATATTGACTCTTATCTCCGTCCACAAAAACCGTTAAACACATCAGGCCAACTACATCTGCTGAGCCGTAGATATACTCTTGGTAATCTTCCATGGTGTCATAGACCTTCTTGTCTAAATCCATGCGCATGCTCTTTAAGAAAGCCGTGATTAAATCTCTACTGATGTTATGCTTATTGACTGTCGTCTGAAAGGCATTGAGCACTGGGTTGATGCTTATCTTTCTTTGCAGGGCATCATCCAAGTCACGCTCTAGACCATCGAGCAAGGTTTCTTTATCGAAATCATGAAAACTGTCTACTACTTCATCTGCCAGCCTCACAAATCCATAGATATTATGAATGTCTTGCCTGATACTCGGAGAGAGCATTTTTACCGCAAGCGAAAATGACGTGCTGTACGAACGGGTAATGTTCCTACTACAATCATCTGATATAGTATCAAATAGCTCTTTCATACTTCTTGTCGGCAACGTCTGCGTTTATCTTGTCAGCCACAATTTTACCTGATATGAGGGACGGTGGCACCCCTGGCCCCGGCACGGTCAACTGTCCGGTGAAGTAAAGGTTTTTTATTTTTTTACTCTGTATTCTCGGGCGTAAAAAAGCAGTCTGTGTTAAGGTGTTTGCTAGTCCATAAGCGTTACCCTTGAAACTGTTATAGTCATCAACAAAATCGTTGATGCAGTAGCTTCTCTTAAAAATAACGTGCGGCTTGATGTCATTTCCTGTAAGCACTTTCATACGCTCCATCAAGATGTCGAAGTACTCTTCTCTGATGGCCTCAGTGTCTTCTAAGCCAGGTGCGATGGGCACTAAGAATATACCGGCCTCCTGCCCTTTTGGCGCCAACACCTCATCTGTTTTCGATGGAAAACTGGCGTAAAAAAGAGGCTTCTTAGGCCATGCTGCATTGTCATAAATTTCAGCCGCGTGTGGACCAAACGGCACATCAAAAAAGAGTGTGTGGTGCAGTACATTCTCCACTGGCTTATCAAAACCAACATAATATAGAAGGGCGCTCGGAGCAAAAACACGCTTGTTCCAATACTTCTTAGAGTAGACCCTGCTTTGCTCTTCGAGCAGTGTCTCAGTATGCGCATAGTCTGCCCCACTCAACACAATGTCTGAGGGATGGAACGTACCATTCACAGTTAACCCCGTAGCTCGGCCCGCAGTAATATTAATCTTCTCCACATTGGCATCAGTGTGAAACTCTACGCCTAACTCAAGAGCCAGAGACTCCATGGCTTGCACGACAGAGAACATACCACCGCGCGGGTGCCATGTGCCAAGTATCATGTCTGCATAATTCATGAAGTTGTAAAAGGCCGGAGTCTTATCTGGTTTTGCTCCTAAAAAGAGAACCGGAAACTCGAGTATGCTCACTAGCTTTTCACTCTTAAACCGCGAGCGCACATCAGAACTGATGGTTTTTAAAAACAAGTTTAACTTCTTGACCGTCTCTTTAGTCACTAATTCTGTAGGCGATAATCCAGGTCTGTATACAAGGTCTTTAATGGCCACTTCATAATTATGACCCGCTTCTTTCAAAAATTTTCTGAGTACATCTCCCGCGCCTTTCTCCTCTTGCTCAAATAAGGCATAAAGCGCCTCTTCGTCAGTGGGCATGTCTGTAAATTCTGACTCTCCAAAATAGACTCTATAGGCTGGATCCGTGCGTATGAGCTCGTAATAATCAGCAGCACTTTTACCGTGGTCATTGAAGAATCGCTCAAACACATCAGGCATCCAGTACCAGGTCGGACCCATGTCAAAGGTGAATCCGTCTTGACTAAACTGTCTGGAGCGCCCACCTATGGAAGAATTTTTCTCAAAAATCCGAACTTGATTTCCAGAAGATGCAAGATAACAGGCCGCGGCTAATGAAGAATAACCTGCGCCTATGATGTCAATTTTTTTACTCATTATCTTATTCGATGTGCTGGAGAACATCCTCCAAACCTCTAAAAACTTGGAGTCCCGCTTTGTTTCCTTCTGAAGGAATATCTGCTCCTCTTTTTCCTAAAACCCAAAACTCATCTCCTTTTCTAGAGAGTATGTTTTCATTGACTTTTTGGACATACTCAGGGAGTCTTTCGCTGCTTGGACTTATAGTGAAGTACGACACGAATGTGATCTTATCAAAGATGTCTTGCAAGCAGTACAGGTTCTCTACCGGCACGCTTGACCCGAGATAAATAGTCTTATAACCGCGCAGTGTCAGTTCATAATGCAAAAAGAGTATGCCCAAATCATGCATCTCGTTCATTGGCAAAAAGAGGACAAACACACGCTCTTGCTCATGCTGCTGGATAATCTGCATGCGCTCTATGTTTGACAAGATTTTTTGCTGAATCAGTGCCGTAATAAAATGCTCATGCGCAGGCGTTATACTATCTACTTGCCAGAGAAATCCAATCTGCTCTAAAAGCGGAATGAACACATCAAGAAATACTCTTCTAAATGAAAGCTCAGAGATGAGTTTGACATAGGTCTTTTCAAAAGCAGCCTGATCAAAGTTGAGCATCGCTATTTTAAAAGAGTCAATGGCCTGAGAACCACTCTCTGCTTCAACTACTAGGCTCCTTACTTTTTGAGAAATTTCTTCTTGGCTGTACTCCCCTATTTTTGAAATCTTGTGACCGTTGTCATAAAGCACTTTTATGTTGAGGAGTTTCAACATATTCTTCAGGTCATAAGTGCGCTGATTTCCAGATGTACGGTTGGGCTCCAAGAGACTATATCGCTTTTCCCAGATGCGAATGGTGTGTGCTTTTATTCCAGAAAAATTTTCGAGATCACGTATCGTGAAGCTCATTTTGATGTGTGTCAAAATGGTCGTTTAAAGTTGAACAATGTTAAGCCTTAAATGATGTTTATCCTAAAATCAGGGGCTTGAACTTCAACATTAAGTCCCTTGAAGATCTTGGTGAGCGTACTTTTTTCCATAAGTGCCTCACACGGAGAAATGTCTATTCCTGTCTCATCAAGAATCACTAATTGATCTACTAATTGGGCAGCAAGACTGATGTCATGAGTAGAAAAAAGGACGGACTTTTTAGCAGAAATCTCTTTAAGTAATTTTAATACAGATAGTCTAGCGGCAATGTCTAAAAATGCCGTAGGCTCGTCTAACATGAGGTAGGGAGTGTCTTGAGCAAGCGCCCGCGCGATGGATGCCTTCTGCTTTTCGCCATCACTCATTTCTGAAAGACGTCTCGTGCGCAGATCATCTAGCCCTACAGATTTTATGGCCTCGTTGATGACTGCCTCGTCTGCGTTTGACTTTCTGCTCAGCACACCACGATGCGGATATCTACCTAATGAGACATATTCTTCTACGCTTAAAAACCCAGAATTACCTATTCGTGGACTGACAAAGGCCAGCTTCTTTGCTCTATCCGCGCCAGACATTCCTGTCAAAGAATCGCCATCAACACTCAAGCTACCAGATTTAATAGGAATAATGCCAGACAGTGATTTCAAGAGCGTAGACTTCCCAACCCCATTGCGACCGATGACGGCCATAATTCCGGTTTGAGGAATCTCAAATGTCAAGTCACTCAGTATGGGCGCCTCATGACCAATCGATATGTGCCCAGCCACTATACTCATGACAGCATGTTAGAAGATTTGCGGTTCATGACCAACCATATAACAAGTGGCGCTCCGATGACCGAAAGCACTGCATTAAGCGGCAGCCCACTAGAAAAAATACTCAGACCAGAAATAAGATTGGCAAACAGAGCTACTACTGTGCCACAAAGCAAGGTGCCCGGTATGAGCACGTGATGCAAAGAGCTTTTAAAAAAGAGTCGCGCCATGTGCGGCACCGCAAGACCTATAAAGGCAATGGGACCGCAATATGCTGTGATAACCCCAACCATAATTCCGACCACACCTATGATGATAAACCTCCATAGTTTGACATTGACTCCGAGCACACTGGCCTCTTCTTCGCCCAGTAAATAGGTATCCATGGGGCGTGCCCCAATGCTCAAGACGATAATCATAATGGGCATGAGAATAGCTAGAATAGTTATCTGCACATCGCTGAGGCTGCTGAATGAACCCATACCCCAGAAGACCAAGTCGGCAATGTTTTTGTCTTGAGAGTAGAATTGTAGAAAAGTCACAATTGATGAAATGACATAGCCGAGCATCATACCCAAAATCAACAAGGCCGTTACAGACCGCACTCTCAAGGAAGCGGCAAGAATGATGAATAACACAACCACAGTCCCGATGATGGACGCTGAAACTTGGGTAAGTAATCCAGAACCCGCCAATAGCACGACAGATGCTCCAAGACTCGCACCTGAACTCAGTCCAAGAACTGAGGGCCCTGCCAATGGATTTCTGAACATGGTTTGCATCACGAGTCCACAGACACCCAGTGAAGCGCCAACTAGCGATGCGGTGAGTATCTCAGGAATTCTAACCTGAAACAGAATGCTTCTGAGCGGACCATCTGCCCTACTCTCACCGCCAAATAAGACGGAAATAATTTCACCAACCGCAAAGTCTACTGGCCCAATAATCAGGTTGAGCAAGACTAGCAGTACAATGAGCAGAGTCAATATGACATAGCGAAGGAAGTGAGACATAATCTATGGTCGAACAAGATAGAATTATCAATCTTCAATCTTAGAGAAATACGCAGGGATATGGTCTGGAAGTAGTTTGGGATGAATCACTTTAATAATGTCGGCCAGAATAATGTCTGGCTCGAGTATTCCTTTGCCGAAGTAATCGGCCTGCTGACTGTTGCAATAAAATAAGTGTTGGTCACGCAGCGCTTTGATGCCAGATAGTCTGGCGTCACTAATTAAAGAAGTCAGCGTCTCAGTATGAG
>CAYSDH010000043.1:0-19265 GCA_964429805.1 uncultured Flavobacteriales bacterium | reverse complement strand
GTCAATAGAGTCTTTGAGTATCATAATCTCCTCGATGTCTATAATCACATTTGACCTGCCAGCACGGTCGCTAAACGTGTAGCGCGCACCCGCATCTCTCAGCCACTGGGCGCTCAAGGAGTTTGCGCCCGGGGCGTACCACTTGCCCTGATACGCTGAGCCCATCATCACGTTTGGAGAAAAACTCACCATCGCTGCCCGTGCGCTCAAGGCCGCATACCTTTTTTCGATAGCGAGATAAATACTGTCAGCCCTTACTTCTTGATCAAAGAGTCGACCAAAAAACTTGATCCACGCTGCACGCTCAAGCGGATGACCCTCCATGTATTCTGTTACGGAAATGGCAACGATACCAAGCTCACTGGCCAGGTGCCCAGCATCAGTAGACTGAGGGTCGTAAAAAAGCACCTGCGCACCAGAAGCCACGAGAGCCTCTTTGTTTAAGGATTCACCACGAGTCAGGTTAAAGACTTGCCCGCTGTCTATTCGAGATTTCAACTTAGGGTCAAGCACATATTGAGGCCAAGCTGTGGCTACTATGCGTTCGTCCAGCCCCAAGGCATTCAGAAAGGGAATATAGGTAGTGGAAGAGATGGCAATACGCGCAGAATTCTCTGCACTAAGCGGTGTCAGTTTTTGATTCTGATAACTCTGCTCCCACAATGAAGACTCGGCAGCATTAGTGCGCGATGTACTATTGTCGTTTTGTGGAGTATAAGGCTGACAGGATAGCAGCAAGGAAATAAACAATACAGATCCGACAATTCGAATCCACAAACTCTTGACCTTCTTTATGTTTTCGCCCAGACAAGTGCAAACGGCCGCTCCATTTTGATTAACCATTACCGCCACCTTCAATCAAGTTTGACACTGCTTTTACCATACCAACACTAAGTCTCTGTGACCAAGTATTTTGGGGAAAATCCAGGTCCCTTGGCGAGGTATGCCTGAACTATAATCTACATCTACACCATATCCACGACAGTGTAGCACCTTATACTCGCCTTTTGCCTTTACCGCTTTATAGATCAGTCTACTCCTTTTTTCTGATGGCATTTTAGTGTAATGCAACGTCACAAACTCACGCATGGCAATTAGAAATTCTGCTTGAGATATGATGATACTCGTATCGGCTGGGAAGCTCTTATGATGCAAATCTGGAAACGTAGAGTAGAGTCGAGACCAATCGTCAGAATTGACCTGTAGCGAATCGAGCGCTTCAAAGGCCGCTTGCTGCTCAGATGTCAATTCTTGAAATACTTCTGCTTTGACCTCCTCATTTGAGCAAGAAGTTAGTGCGCACATGATGACGAGCATGAGCAATATCCCAGCGCGTTGAATCAGATTATATGCACCTTTTTTTAGCACCGCTTCTTCAGTATTAAATACACAACTCGTTAGACAAGTCAAGCAGAGTTTGGTCTATCGGCAATTTGTCAGTGATGGCCGCAGAAAATGGAGTGACCTCCACTTTATTATTGACGATGCCCAGCATCTCATCATGTCTTCCAGTAATTAAGGCTCGTGTGGCTTCTACTCCCAGTCTAGAGGCGAGTATGCGGTCAAAAGCTGATGGACTCCCTCCTCTCTGCACATGACCGAGCACGGTAACTCGCGTGTTATAGTAGTCATACTTCTCTGTCACTTTTTGGGCAATCTCATAGGCATTGCCGCTTTTACCGCCCTCTGCGACTATGACTATGCTCGACTTTTTGCCAGACTTCTTTCCGTAGTCTATCTTTTTAATCAGCTCTTCTATGCTGGTCTCTTTTTCAGGAATAAGCACTGCCGTTGCTCCAGAAGCGACTGCTGCAGAGGCGGCAATAAATCCAGAGTCTCGGCCCATTACCTCGATAAAAAAGAGGCGGTCATGCGACAAGGCTGTGTCGCGAATTTTGTCAACGGCCTCTATGACAGTATTGATGGCAGTGTCAAAACCAAGCGTATAGTCCGTGCCGTGAAGGTCATTATCTATGGTACCGGGTATGCCGATGGTTTTGACTTGGTGCTGTTTCCAAAACTCATGTGCACCCGTAAACGTACCGTCTCCACCTATGGCGACTAGGCCTTCAATGCCTAGCTTATCCATGTTTTGCTTGGCCTTGGCCATTCCCTCAGGCGTTCTAAATTCTTGGCTTCGAGCCGACTTTAGAAAAGTACCACCACGATGTATGATGTTGGCCACCGACCGTGCATTGAGTTCTGTGATGTCACCTTCCACTAAGCCTTGGTAGCCTCTGTATATTCCGAAAACCTGCACACCACTGTTAATGGCCGTTCTTACACATGCCCTGATGGCCGCGTTCATGCCCGGACTATCTCCTCCAGAAGTAAAAACTCCAATCTTTTTCATTCGTCTAAATTAAAGCCCAAGTATAGTGATAATCACCACCAGTCAATTATCAGGACTGCAATGCTCTGTTACAATATAATTGGCGCGGCAAGTCTAGTTTCCTTACCTTGTACATTGTTTGATTTATAGCACATATAATTCAAGAATACGTTTCCAAACCTGCCGGAAATAGATAATGATGGGCCTTTATTCCTCTTGAGGAGTTAAGGCCTTTTTCATGTCTTATTCTGGAACAATAATTGGATTAGAACTGATATTATAGCTTGTTTCATGTGAATAAGAGAGTCCACTCATTAAACGATAGGAGGATGAAAAGCGTTTATTTGACATGTGCGCGCAAGAAAAGTATGAGCATTTATAAAATCATAGCATATATCTTAATACTCGGCACGCTGCTTGGGCTAGCCGCTAGTTTTGGCGGAGTATTCTTTCAAGGAATTTTGCTGGCAGGTATAATGCTAGGAGCGGCACTCACTATTCTGATTGGTATTGCAGACATTTCATATGCGAAAAAGAACTTTGTTTATCCCCTAAGAATGAGTACAGTGCTGTTGACCGGACTGCTCGTGACTCTTATTCATGAAAGCCACATCAATCAATCCAAACACCTGTCGGCAGTGACGCTTATAGAGCAGATTGAACAGGAAAAATCACTGTCAGGAACTTATCCGAATGCGCTTGACCAAATAGAGACAGAGCGGTTAAGTGAGATGAATTACAGATTGATTAATGATGAGCATTACACGCTTTCGTATCACTTGGCAGATAAATGGCATCTGAATTCATATCGCAGTAAGACACAAAAATGGACGATTAAAGACTAAAGAAGCTAGATGAAGTCCGCACAAAAATTTAAAATGACAAACAGTACTCTTTCAAAAGCCCTGGTTCTCATACTCTTAATCGGAGTATCGCTGACGTCATCTGCTCAGATACGATACGAGCAAGATGCGGTGAAAGACATTAGAGCACTTAAAAAAGGAGCCTTACTGGTTAGACTTCAAGACCGGGCCATCTTAATCTCTCAACTTCAAGAGCGAGGCAGAACTCAGGAAATGAATGCCGTGATTCAGAAAAACAAAGAGCGGAACTTAAAATATGCCAAAGCCTTTAAGCAAGACTTTAACTTCTGCGATGTCTACTTTTTTCATGCCTCAGAATCTGACAAGTTCACTGAAGAGGGAACTGGTGACGTGGTCTTTTTAGATGCAAACCTTAATCCCGACTCAAGCATAAGAGTCACTGCAGAAAACTACTTCTTCGCTGAATTCATCACCCTAGAAAGTGATCCAGAAGAAGACCAATCAAATGGTTTAGATCCAGACCAAGGAAAGTATAAGAAGTCAGACATGGGCTTTCATGCGCTGGTGATAAAAGACAAAGCATTTCAACAATTGAAAAGGCCTTTCCCTTTTTACACTAAGACGCTGGAATCATTGCCCTTTAAGCGCAGCGACAGAAAGGTAATACAGATTATGAACGAGAAACTCCATGGTTACCTGCGGAAAGTAGGCGCTTAAGCTTCACCCACTGACAAGGTTATTCTATAGGCTGTGTGACTCCTCAGATTCATCACCGTGTTGTCTTCAAAAATCAAGTACTGACCTTTGATACCCGTGAGTCGCTTATTTATTTCTGGCACTTTGTCGAGCTTCATGCTCTTCACTTTTTCTGGATACTGAATAACTGGAAACTCAATATCCACCACTTCTTCATCAAAGCAAATAAAGTCTTCAAACTCTGGCGGAATGCACTCGATAAGCTCTTCGCGCTTCTCCTCCAAACTCATGTCATTGGTAAATACGTTTTTCAACATGTTTTGCCAATGCGTCTTGTCTGACACAAACTCTTTAAGTGAAACCTCGATGAGGCCAGCCGCCTGTCTATAAGGAGTTTTGGCAATAATAACAGCCTGTACTGCGCCCTGATCTACCCACCTGTATGGCACGTTTCGCTCACTAGTCACACCTACTTTTATGCCCGATGTGAGCGAGAGGTATGTAATGTGCGGCTTCAGGTGGTGCTCTCGCTCCCACGCCTCATCACGCAGCGCAATACCCTCATGAATGCGACTCAACTCAGGCCTGATGATGCTGGGTGAGGCAAGTGGAGAATTCATAAACGAGTCATAACACAGGCCTTCGCCAAATGTTTTCTTGATTTTTCTACCCGTATCAACACAATGTATCTCATCCTCAAACTTGATTGAAATCTCTTTGCCAATAAGCATATTCATGGGCACCAACACCCCTGGTTCTGTGATGTCGTGAAGCGGCAGACTGTACTCAACTATGCCGTTAAGCTGCGACTTCATTTTCCTAATATTCCCTGTCCACTCCATGTGGTGTAAAGGAAATGAAATTTCTGCGCATGCACTGCGTTCATATCAGGAATCAAAGCCCCTACCACACGCCTAAAAACTTAACTTTACTGCCGTGCAGACCTCCTCTAAACTTATTCAAAAGGCCATTGACCAAATGGCTACCCTGCCAGGCATTGGTCGCAAGACGGCTATGAGGCTGGTGCTTGACTTGCTCAGGCGCTCACCTGAAGAGGTAGAGCGATTTGCCCACTCATTTAAAGAGATGCGCGAGGGCATACACTACTGTGCTCAGTGCTTTAATCTAAGTGACATCGAGCTGTGCACCATCTGTAGTAATGTGCAGCGTGGTAACGAGACTATCTGTGTTGTAGAAGACATTAGAGATGTGATGGCCATCGAAAGCACGCAGCAGTTTAAAGGCACCTATCATGTTCTTGGCGGAAAAATCAGCCCTATGGATGGTATCGGCCCGCAAGACTTGAGAGTGAATGAGCTCATAAGCAGAATAGAGAAAGGGGAAACCAAAGAAGTAATACTCGCGCTGAGTGCTACACTAGAAGGTGACACCACAAACTTTTATCTGTTTAGAAAACTCAAAGGATTTAGCCTAAACATCACGACAATAGCCCGTGGAGTGGGCATCGGAGAAGAACTGGAATACACGGACGAGATTACACTCGGTCGTTCCATTCTAAACAGAACACCGTTTGAAGTGAGCCTGAGCCGCTAGATGAAACTGTCTGTCATCATAGTCAATTATAATGTGGAGCACTTTCTTGAGCAGTGCCTGCACTCCGTGTATAAGGCTGACTGTGCGCATGAACTTGAAGTTTTTGTGGTTGATAATGCGAGTGTAGACGGCTCGCTGGACATGCTCCAATCCAAATTTCCGCAAGTCCACCTCATTGCTAATAAAGACAATGTGGGTTTCTCCAAGGCCAATAATCAAGGAATAGAGCAGAGCACTGGAGAGTATGTGCTCCTCCTCAACCCTGATACGCTGGTGCAAGAAGATACCTTTGAAGAGACCATCGCCTTTATGGACGCACACCAAGATGCGGGTGGCTTGGGCGTGATGATGCTCGATGGCAACGGAAACTTTCTTCCAGAATCAAAACGAGGACTTCCCACTCCTCAGGTGGCTTTTCACAAAATATTCGGACTGTCGAGACTCTTTCCAAAATCAGAAAAGTTTAACCGCTACCACCTCGGGCATCTGGACAAAAACGACACTCATGAGATAGAGATTCTCTCAGGTGCATTTATGTTTATGAGGCGCAGTGCGCTTGATAAAGTTGGACTGCTTGACGAGGAGTTTTTCATGTATGGAGAAGACATTGACCTCTCATACCGATTGACTCTCGGTGGCTACAAAAACTACTATACGGCCCGCACGCGTATCATTCATTATAAAGGCGAGAGCACTAAAAAGAGCAGCATCAACTATGTGTTTGTCTTTTATAATGCGATGATCATTTTCGCTAAAAAGCACTTTTCGGACAAGAATGCGCGGCTCTTCTCATTTTTCATAAATCTGGCCATCTACTTCAGAGCGGCCATTGCATTGATGGGGCGCGCAGTAAAAACACTGACACTGCCACTGCTTGATGGTTTAATCATCATGGGCCTGTTATATCTGACAAAAAACCTCTATCAAGATTATTCTGGTAAGAGTTTCCCGGAGCTATATTACCTCATTGCCTTTCCCATATACTCACTCATCTGGGTGCTGAGCATGGCCGTGAACGGCACGTACATGAAGCCCATGCGGCTCAAAAACATGTTTATCGGCATGGTGTACGGTAGCGCCATTATCCTCATCCTATACTCCTTAGTGTCAGACGAGTACAGGTTTTCACGCGCCATGATTTTACTGGGTTCTGTGGCCAGCATATTTGGGCTCCTATTTTTCCGATGGATTTTGGGTCTAGTCGTACCTTCTCTGTCGATTGGTCGGAGAATGGAGAAAGTTTTTGCCCTGGTAGGTGAAGAAGCAGAAGTTGGTCGAGTGCAGAGTATGCTGAGCAACACAGACATTTCGGAGAGTCAAGTAGTGCATGTGCATTCTGCATCAGATGACAAGGAAGGCTTTGTCGGTAGCCTGGGTCAGCTAAAAGACATCATTGGCGTGTATAAAGTGACTGACGTTATATTCTGCGCCAAAGACATTTCTGCCGAAAAAATCATGGACCAGATGACCGGCATGGATGACGTGGATGTCAGCTTTAAAATTGCCCCGCCAGAAAGCATGTTTATCATCGGTAGTGACTCGGCTCATAATAGTGGTGAACTATTGGCTTTTGACCTTAATTCTGTGGCGAAAAGAGAAAATAGACACAACAAGCGCATTCTCGATTTTACGGTTTCTCTTATCACGCTTGCACTTTGCCCACTGCTCATTTTTATTCAGCGAAAACCACTAGGCTTTATACCCAACATCTTTTCAGTCATGTTTGGGTTAAAAACGTGGGTATCCTATCACCCAAAAACAGACAATAGCGGTCTGCCAAAGCTCAAAAATGGAATTTTGTTGCCTAGCCCAGACAGTGGAAAACTGACTGATGATCAGCGGCAACGGTCTAACGTCTTGTACTCCAAAGACTACAGCAGTTCAAAAGATCTACACCTCATAATGGACCAGATTAGGTCGCTCGGAAATTGATGTTGAGAATTCTATCTTATTAATAGGTGTAATCTTGAATCTGAAACGCAATTATCCTATTAACTTTGGACCCTGATTCATACGCATGGCTAAATTAGAATTGATACTTCCCAAGATGGGAGAAAGTGTAGCAGAAGCTACAATAATCACATGGTTAAAAGCTGTTGGAGATCCTATCGAAGAGGATGAGTCCGTGCTGGAAATTGCCACTGACAAAGTAGACAGTGAAGTTCCTGCCCCAGCTAGTGGTGTACTCAAAGAAATTCTTTTTGAAGAAGGAGCCGTAGTTAAAGTGGGTGAAGTCATTGCCATTTTAGAAACTGAGGTGGCCGAGACTGCGAGTCCTGCTCCTGTTGCTCCGGTGGCAGCGGTGGTTGAAAGCGCTCCAGCTGCAGCCCCATCTAGTAATGGCTCATCGGCACCTGTCGCTAATCACAGCAATGTCGCAGCCGTAGCGGTTTCAGCCAATGGGTCTAACGGCCGATTCTACTCCCCCCTCGTCCGAAACATTGCCAAGACTGAAGGAATTGCCATGGCTGAGCTTGACGCCATCAGTGGCAGTGGTCAAGGTGGTCGTGTGACTAAAAAGGACATGATGGCCTATGTGACAAACCGTGGTTCGTCAGCCCCTCAAACAGCAGCTGCACCAGTCGTTGAGGCTGCACCAGTGGCAGCAAGTACAGCTGCAGTTAGCTCACCAAAACCAGCAACACAGCCTGCTGCAGTGAAAGCGCCAAGTATCAGTGTGAGCGGAGAAGATGAAATTATCGAGATGGACAGAATGAGAAAGCTCATTGCTGACCACATGGTTATGTCTAAGCAGGTCTCGCCACACGTGACATCATATGTCGAGGCTGATGTGACCAACCTTGTAAACTGGAGAAATAAAAACAAAGGACCATTCTTAGAAAAAGAAGGTCAAAAATTGACTTTCACGCCCATCTTCATTGAGGCTATTGTGAGAGCCATCAAAGACTTCCCGATGATTAATGTGTCAGTCGATGGCAATAAAATCATCAAGCGCAGACACATCAACATTGGTATGGCCACTGCCCTGCCCTCTGGAAACTTGATTGTACCGGTAATAAAAGATGCAGATATGCTCAACATGCGCGGTCTAGCCACCAAAGTCAACGACTTGGCTAACAGAGCGCGTCAAAATAAGTTGTCTCCTGATGAGATTCAGGGTGGAACTTACACGGTCACTAATGTTGGAACCTTTGGCAATGTGATGGGCACGCCCATCATTAATCAGCCACAGGCGGCCATCATGGCCTTGGGCGCGATACGCAAGAAACCCGCAGTAATAGAGACTCCAGAAGGTGATTCAATAGGCATCAGGCACATGATGTTTTTGAGTCACGCCTATGACCACCGAGTAATTGACGGTGCGCTCGGAGGTTCTTTTGTGAGAAAAGTTGCGGATTACTTAGAATCTTTTGATCCCGAAAGAGCGATATAATTCGATAATATTGCCTATTAATGGAATAAAGAGCGCATATACTTTATAACGCACCACTACTAAAAGCACACTATGAAAACTCTACGATTGGCTGCATTAGCTATTCTATCATTCCCTTTGTTTTGTCTGGCCCAACCAGATGATTTGAAGAATGTTCAGTTCAGAGAAGACTTCACGGAGGCCAACCTCTTGATGGATGAAGGGCTCCACAACAGAGCGTTGGACATGTGGCTGCAATTGCAAAATGACGACCCGACTAATTCTAATTTGAATTATAAGATAGGCTACTGCTACTTGAAGTCGATCAATGAGAAATCAAAAGCGCAGCACTACCTTGAGACAGCAGAAAACAGCCGTAACGGTGAGTACTCTTCATGGAACATTAGTGATTACGACCCCTTTGACCCTCAAGAGAGAAACTGTCCGAAGGAGACGAAGTACTACCTCGGTGAGGCATACTTGCTGAACTACGAATTGGAAAAGGCAGAAGCTGCATTTCAAACTTCGTTAGAAGAATTGGGACCAAAGCACCACCTCCGCTCAAAGGCTCAGCGAGGCCTCGAAATGACAGGAAATGCCAAAGCTCAGTTGGCTAATCCTCGAAGAGATATCACGATTAGTAACATGGGTGCGACCATTAACAATGAGTTTAATGACTATAGCCCAGTAATCTCTGTGGATGAGAACGCACTCTTCTTTACCTCTAGAAGACTTCGTATAGATAGCAGCAACACCGCACTTGTAGATGACAAAGATGGTCAGTTTTTTGAAGACATCTATGTGTCGTACAAAAACCGAAACGGAGATTGGCAAGAGCCAGAGTTGTTAAACATCAACGAAACTTCTCAGCACTCAGCCACTATTAATGTATCAATTGATGGGCAAGAGCTATTCATATATAAAGACAGTGAAGGTGGAGGAGACATCTACCAGTCTGCCCTAGTTGGTGAGACGTGGTCAGATCCTGAGAGTTTAGGAAACGACATCAACTCTAATTACTGGGAGACACACGGTGCACTTTCTGCTGATGGAAATACGATGTACTTTGTAAGTGACCGTCCAGGTGGTTATGGTGGTAGAGACATCTACAGATGTGTGAAGTTGCCTACTGACGAGTGGAGCAAGCCATTGATACTCGGCCCAGAGATTAACACCAAGTATGATGAAGACGCGCCATTTATACATCCTGATGGAAGGACGCTTTACTTTGCCTCTCAAGGACACTCAAGTATGGGTGGGTTTGACATCTTCCACTCTCGTGTCAATAACGAAGGTAAGTGGGTAGAGCCATCAAACGTAGGTTACCCAATTAACACAGTTGATGACGATGTGTTTTATGTAACATCTGCAGATAGCCGAAGAGCTTACTTTTCATCAAACAGAGATGGTGGTTATGGTAGAAAGGATATCTACATGGTCGAGTTGCCATCACCTGATGACGGAAGCAATCTCGCAGTGCTAAAAGGATTTGTCCTTCCTGCTGAAGGAAAAGAGATACCAGCTAACACAGCCATCTTCGTGACAGATAATGAGACTGGAGAGACGAGCAGCTACCGTCCAAGAATGCGAGACGGAGCGTTTGTCGCCATACTTGAGCCATGCAAGGAGTATGAGATAGACTATCAAGTAAATGATAAGAGCATTCACACAGAGACGCTGCAAGTAGACTGTGGTACTTCGTACAAAGAGATTAATAGAGAAGTAACTCTTGACCCTATCAACCTAAATAGCTCAGTGGTAAAAATTGTTACGGCAGACGGTATAGTCACTCAGACAACTGATGGAGTAACTCAAACTCAGACTACCATGGACAACACGGTGGCCACGGTTACTTCTAAGGAAGGTGGTGATGCAGTGATCTCAGCTAGTCCTGTAGGATCTGCAATCTTTGACAAGTTCTTTGGCTATAATGAAAAAGACATCGGACTTGATGAGAGTCGATTCCAACTGTTTATGAATGACATGATTGACATGATCAACAAGAACGGTTATGCCAGCATAGAAGTTGAAGGGTCTGCCTCAAGAGTACCTACTACTACGTGGGTAAACAATGACAAACTCGCTAACAAACGTGCGCAAGACGCTGTCAACTTAGTGATGAACGAACTCGACAAGCGAGGTATTGACAGAAACAAAGTAAAAGTCACAAGCGTGCAAGGCCTCATACAAGGACCGAAGTACAAAGGAGACTTTGAAGCAAACAGGTCTGTTTACGAGCAGTTCCAGTACATCAGAATACTCGCACGATAACGAGAACACGATATTTCAAAACCCCGTCAATCTACCTATTGACGGGGTTTTTTATGGTTTGACCTTTAATAATTAATACCTTAGACCCATGCAGCTTTCCTTAGAACGACCACTCGCTTTTTTTGACCTAGAAACTACTGGGGTTGATGTAGCACGAGACCGAATTGTAGAGATTTCTATAGTCAGAGTAAACCCTGACAATAGCCGGGACACTTTTACACGAAGAGTAAATCCGACCATACCAATACCTATCCAGTCTAGCGAAATACATGGTATCTATGACAAAGATGTCATGGCCGAGCCAACTTTCGAATACATGGCGCAAGAGGTGTATGACTTCTTAGACAACTGCGACTTGGCTGGTTACAACTCTAATAGATTTGACATACCACTGCTGATTGAAGAGTTTTTGAGAATCAGCGATAAGTATGACCTCTCTGACAGACGATTTGTTGACGTGCAAAACATCTTTCACAAGATGGAGCAGCGCACACTGGTTGCCGCTTACAAATTCTATTGTGGCAAGACCTTAGAAAACGCTCACTCCGCAGAGGCAGACGTTATTGCCACACTTGAAGTACTCGAGTCTCAGCTTGACAAGTACAGCGATGAACTGGAAAATAACGTCAACTTTCTGCAAGAATTTTCGAAAGGAAATAGACGAAATGTAGACTTTGCTGGGCGCATAGGCATGAATGCTGAAGACCAAGAAGTCTTCAACTTTGGTAAGCACAAGGACAAAACCGTAGAGAACGTATTTAGGGCAGAGCCTTCATATTACAACTGGATGATGAATGCGGAATTTCCGCAGTATACCAAGCAGGTAATCACCAAAATATGGAGAAGGATGAAGGAGAATAACTACGCGGAGTAATGAAGATAATTTGCATTGGCCGTAATTATGCAGACCACGTCAAGGAGTTAAATAATGACATGCCTGATGAGCCTGTCATTTTTCTAAAACCAGACTCGGCAATCATACCTAAAGGACAACCATTCTTCTACCCTGACTTCTCTACTGACGTACATTTTGAGGTAGAGCTAGTCATCAAGATTTGCAAGCTTGGAAAGCGTATCGATGAGAAATATGCCTCCACGTACTACACAGAAATAGGACTCGGTATAGACTTTACGGCTCGCGACATACAGCGCCAGTGCAAAGAAAAAGGACTACCCTGGGAGAAGGCCAAAGCCTTTGACCACTCTGCCCCGCTTAGTCCAGAGTTTATACCCGTGTCTGAGATTGAGGACTTAGGAAACCTAGATTTCAGATTAGAAAAAAACGGAGAAATCGTGCAAGAAGGAAACACTTCTCAGATGCTCTTTCCCATAAACCGACTCATCGTTGAGACATCAAAGTACTTTACTCTAAAAATAGGTGACCTCATCTTTACGGGCACACCCAAAGGCGTGGGGCCAGTGCAGATTGGTGACAAACTGGTGGGTTATATTGGTGACAAGAAGATGTTTGACCTCAAGGTCAAGTAAGCTGTCGGCTAGCAATTACTTCGGCACAAAGCGTACCTCATACATTTTCGGCCAGTTCTTACCTGTAAGGAAGAAGGTTCCGCTAGACTCTCTGAAAGCGATGCCATTCATAACATCCATGTCTTGGGTAATCTCATTTTGCTTGACCAGACCTGTACAATCGATGTAGTCTAGTACTTTACCAGTCTTTGGGTCAATCCGCACGATGAGCATACTGCCATAAACATTGCCATAGATGGAGCCACTGACATACTCCAACTCGTTGACTTGCACGAACTCCTGCTCATCATTATAGATGAACACTTCCTTGACTTTCTCTAATGTCTCAGGACTGATGAAGGTTAACTTGTTAGACCCGTCAGTCATAATCAGATTGGTTCCGTCATTCGTCAGTCCCCAGCCCTCGCCTTCGTACTTAAACTCCCTGAGTTTCTCCATAGTGTTCACATTATACTCAAAGCCCGTCTGCTCTTTATAGGTGAGTTGATAGAGCTTGTCGCCCATGATGGTAATTCCCTCACCGAAGTACGAAGGAATCAAAGACACCTCTTGCTTATAGTCTAACTTCTTTGGGTCATAATGACGAATCAAGGACTCACCATAATGCCCAGTGCCCTCATAAAGTCTACCATTATACCACTCAAGGCCTTGAGTAAACGAAGCACGGTCATGCTCAAAGTCTGCTATCCGCACACTCTTCATGCGGCCGGGCTTAATATCGCTAGTGACATGCACATAGGCAAATGACGTGCAGTCAGTGGAGTCTGAATAGACATGCTTCCCAGATACTTTATGCTTGCCGAGCGGCAGACCTTTCGTATTTATTTTTTGACCTTCTACAGCCATGTCATTGACATAATAGGTGGTGCTTGCCACTGTTTTGTCTGTGTTCTTGAGCTGAAAATCAAGACCTACTTCTCCTCCGAGTTGCACATGATTACTCTTGAGGCGCATGCCACAGTCTTTGCCAGAGATAGCTATCCGACCATCTGACTCATCTCCACATGAGCACTGAAACAGGATGAGCATCGAGACGGATACTAAAATTGGTAGAGTTAAATTCCTTGATCTAATCATGCGGAGTATATGGTTGTTGCGTTGTCATGGTTGATTGTCTCAATTCCAAATTCTAAAATCAATTCGAAACCAAAGATCAACAGTATCTGATGTTGTCCATGAAAATCCCTTGAGATTTTCGGTTTGTTGTATGACCTGCGGTTCAGGATTTGGATTGACATAAGCCACTGATCTTGACACCACCTCAGGCAATGACACAAAACCGACCTGATAGGTTGCTCCAAAGGCTAAGGACACAGGCCCGAGTCGCGGAGTATGCAGCTCCAACCTCGGTCTCAGTCCTCCGCCACCGCGCAGTCTAGTATCTGAAGAGATGACTCTATTCTCATAAGCGCTGAGATCGTTGACGGTGCTCAACTCAAAACTTCTGCGCGCCACTGAGAGGTAGACTCCGCCACCATAGGCCAATTTAAAAGACTTGAGTTCTTTGATTTTGAGTTTACCCACTTCCATATCAAACAATGAGCTTTGCTCGCGTGTCTCATCTTGCACTGTCTCTCCCGGCACTGGGCCACCAGAGTTTGGCACATAAGGCACTGTTGTCTCAGACTTCGAACCTTTAATGGCTAGCCTAAAACCAGCATAATCAGTCACGGCACCATTCGTACGAAACAGAAATAATGATGGAAAAAATGAATTTTTCAGATTGCTTAAGTCTTCCGTACTGCCTGACAGTTCTGTCAAATGACTGGAGAGTTCATACATGTTTACGTATTCCAGACCAGCTGACACGTATCTGGTGCTATCAGAATTCTGCGCACTGCCGAGACTTGAGCAACATAAACAAGTAAGTAATACCAAGCACCTCATCACAAACGAATGTAGCGAATCACAGAAAGGGAGCTCAAATACCCATGGCCTTATTCTTCAGCATGGGTACAAATTGGTAGTCGCCAAACTCTTGGACGTTAATTTGACCATCAGGCATTTTGACCACACGTTTCATCACCTGCTGCTCCTCTCCTACTGGAATGACCATGATTCCGCCAACCTTGAGCTGGTCAATCAAGTCTTGCGGGATAAATGGCGCACCACACGTGATTATAATTTTATCAAACGGAGCAAATTGATGCTTGCCCTTATAGCCATCACCAAAAAATAATTTTGGTCTATAACCCAGTTCATTGAGTAATGGACCTGACTTGCTAAACAGTGTTTTCTGGCGCTCAATACTAAAGACTTGCGCACCGAGCTCACAGAGCACAGCACACTGATAGCCACTTCCCGTGCCAATTTCTAGCACTTTTTGACCGCGACTCAACTCGAGTAACTGCGTTTGCATGGCTACGGTAAATGGTTGTGAAATAGTCTGCCCAGCGTCAATTGGAAACGCCTTGTCAATGTAGGCCGACTCAATAAAGGCTGTGTCCATAAACCTATGGCGCGGTATGTTTCCAATGGCCTCCAGCACTGACTCATCCTTAATTCCTTTAGTTCTCAGGTGCTGAACTAATTTTCTTCTCATCCCTATCTGACGGTACGTCTCCTTCATGCTGTCCAAAATACAGCATAGCCGAGATCGAGACTTGTTGAAAATTCAGAAATGATAACAATTTGCAGTGTATTATTAGGTCTAGTTTTGAATCATCAAATTATGAGCATGCTAAAAATCGGAGTACTTGGAGCAGGACATTTGGGTAAAATCCATATTCGAATATTAAAAGAGAGTGAGGATTTCGAGCTGATGGGCTTCTTTGACCCTAACCCAGCCGCTGCGGCAAAGGTGGCTTCTGAGTTTGGCGTCAAACCATACCCGTCTATTAATGAACTAATTTCTGATGTGGATGTGGTCGATATCGTTACGCCAACCTTGTCACATTACTCATGTGCCATGGAGGCCTTGCGCGCATGCAAGCACGTGTTTATTGAAAAACCCATTACCAATACGCTCGAAGAAGCCAAAGACTTAATGGCCCTGAGTGAAGAGGCTGGAACGAAAGTTCAGGTTGGTCATGTAGAGCGGTTTAACCCAGCGTTTACTGCGGTGAGAGAGCATATTGGGCAACCTATGTTTATAGAAACGCACCGACTGGCTCAGTTTAATCCGCGTGGCACAGATGTGCCAGTGGTCCTCGACTTGATGATTCATGACATTGACATCATACTCAACACGGTCAAATCTAATGTGAGAAAAGTAAGCGCCAGTGGTGTCAATGTGCTCAGCGCCACGCCAGACATTGCCAATGCCCGCCTTGAGTTTGACAACGGCTGCGTGGCCAACCTCACGGCAAGCAGAATCTCGCTCAAGAATATGCGCAAGTCCAGGTTCTTTCAGAAGAACGCCTACATCACTGTAGATTTTCTGGAGAAAAAAGGAGAAGTAGTCACCATGCGTGATGTGGAAGGTGAGGCTGACCCATTTGCTATTACCGTTGACCCTGGAGATGGTTCAGCAGCCAAAGAAATCCAGTTTCTCAAGCCAGAAGTGCATGCAAACAATGCCATTGCTGATGAATTGAGCAGTCTGGCCAAAGCCATCAGAGAGGATTCAGAGCCTGAGGTGAGCGTACAAGACGGCTATGCTGCACTGGAAGTAGCCTACCGCATAGTGCAACAAATAGAACCAATTAGCATCGGCTAAGGCAATAGTGGCCAAATATTTTCGTTTTGCCTCTTCGAGGCAATTTCCCAATAAACGAATGCTCTAAAAAGGAGTAAATTCACCTCTTCGAATGATGAACACCATGCGACTAAGTGCCCTACTCTGCCTACTTGTTTTTTTTCTGCAAGGATGTGATGTGATTAATCCAGATGAGGGTTCTCCTGCCTTCATTCATATAGAAGAAATTACACTGAGTACTGAGGCAGGAGAAGGCACACCCAGTCAAAATTTTACTGATGCGTGGGTTTACGCTGATGGCCAGTACATTGGTACGTTTGAGCTTCCTGGCACATTTCCCATTCTTAATTCTGGATTGACTAAGATTCAAATTTTCGCAGGCGTCAAAGACAATGGCTTTTCCTCTTCCCGTGTGCAGTATGGTTTTTTGAGTCCCTTTACCATTAACGTAGACCTTGTGCCCGAAGAGACCATTGAGCTTGCACCTCAAGTCAACTACTTGCCCAACATTCTGAACTTTAGCCTTATAGATTTTGAAGACGCTTCTTTTCAAATAAATGCGGCCGATGGCAGCGACACTACTGTGGTGCGAGTCGATAATCCAGACCCACTCATCACAGTGCTTGAGGATAAAGTGGGTGCCGTCTATCTTGATGAGGACCATGATTTTTTCAGAATAGAAACTGAATTGTTCTTGCCGCTGAGTGGAGTGAACTTCTGCTACTTAGAACTTGACTATAAAAACAATACACGCTTTTTTATGGGCCTGATGCAAAGTGGATCCGCGTTTAACGAAGTCTCTTTAATCGGCATGAACCCGAGCCTAGACGAGAATGGACAGTCTGAGTGGAACAAGATATATATCGACCTGTCAGACGCCATCGACTTTCTGGGCAACCCTTTGCAGTTTGACCTCTTTTTTCAAGGCGGCATAGAATCTGGCGAGGCCGAGGTGCTGATTGATAATATCAAGGTAGTATACACCAACTGATGAACCGCAGGCGGCAAGCTCTGAAATACATCCTTTTTGACCTGCTTGCGGCAACTGCGGCTTGGTTCCTTTTTTTCAGGTATCGGAAACTGAATCTCGACCCTCCTCCTTTTGGATACAGACAGCCTGAGTTAGAGTCTCTGTATTCTGATACGAACTTCATCAAAGGACTTATCATCATTCCTATTTGCTGGATTCTCTTCTATGCATTCAGCGGCAGTTACAGCAGAATTTACAAAAAGCACCGGATCAAAGAAGTCATTCAGACTGTGGCCCCCACCATTATTGGTTGTCTGATTATCTTTTTTGCGCTGATTCTTGATGACCAGATTGCTACGTATCGAGATTATTACACGGCATTTTTCATCTTATTTGGTTTGCAGTGCGGCATCACCCTTCTATTCAGATTACTGCTCACATCAAGAACCATCAGGCGCATAAACAGAAAAGAAATTGGCTTTAACACACTGATTGTCGGTGGAGGCCAATCTGCAATAGAGGTGTTTTCTGAAATAGACTCCATGCCCAAATCGCCAGGCTATTACTTCAAGGGCTTTGTCAACTTGCTTGCTGGACCGCATCCTCTAAAAGAGCATGGATTAGAGCATCTTGGTTCCTTTGACGAGGTACTAAGCATCGTCAAAGAGAAGGAAATAGAAGAAGTCATTATCGCACTGGACCAGAAGGAACAGAAGAGCATGGGCATGATTATGAACACTCTAGATGGACATGGCATCACGCTTAAAGTGATACCAGACATGTACGACATATTGAGTGGCTCGGTGAAAATGACCAGTATCTATGGCACTCCGCTAATTGAGATTGACCAAGAGATAATGCCTGTCTGGCAGATGGTACTTAAACGTGTTATGGATGTAGCGATATCCATTTTCATGCTGGTGCTGCTCTTCCCTATGTACGTCATTATTGCCTTGGTGGTGAAGAAGGGCTCTACCGGTCCTATATTTTTCAGCCAAGAGCGAATAGGCCAGCACAACAAGCCATTTTTCATTCACAAGTTTAGAACCATGTATGTCAATGCTGAAGAGCAAGGGCCGCAACTCTCAAGCGATACTGACCCTCGAATCACACCCACCGGACGCTGGTTAAGAAAAACGAGGCTTGATGAGTTTCCACAATTTTGGAATGTGCTGAAAGGAGAAATGTCTCTAGTCGGGCCGCGACCAGAGCGACAATTTTTCATAGACAAAATTATGGAGCGGGCCCCGCACTACAGGCATCTTCACAAAGTAAGACCAGGCATTACCAGCTGGGGACAGGTAAAGTACGGCTATGCCGAAAATGTGGATCAAATGATACAGCGACTCAAGTATGATGTCTTGTATATTGAAAACATGAGTTTGGCCGTAGATTTCAGAATCTTGGCTTACACGGTGCTTACCGTTTTGCGCGGGAGCGGGAAGTAATCTGGATTCAGTCCATTTTGACTAATTTCGGTCACTTCAAATCCACGGAATTATCATGAAACATATTGCAGTTATAGGGGCAGGAACCATGGGGAATGGCATTGCCCATACGTTTGCTCAAAAAGGATTTAGTGTCAATCTAATTGACATATCGCCTGAAGCACTAGAAAAAGCGATGGCCACCATCGCTAAGAACTTAGACCGAATGGTCGCTAAGGAGCGAATAAGCGAGCAAGACAAGGTAGAGACACTGGGCAACATTGCCACTTTTTCAGATATGAAGAGTGGACTGGCAGATGCCGACCTCGTAGTCGAGGCTGCTACTGAAAACGTAGACCTCAAACTGAAGATATTTGGTCAGATGGATGAGCTGACTAAGCCTGAGTGCGTGCTCGCCACCAACACCTCATCAATCAGTATTACCAAGATTGCTGCTGTCACAGGTCGTCCAGACAAGGTGATTGGGATGCACTTTATGAATCCTGTGCCAATCATGAAGCTGGTTGAAGTCATAAGAGGATACAGCACAAGTGATGAGATTACAAAGACCATCATGGACTTATCAGCTTCACTAGGCAAAGTGCCTGTAGAGGTAAATGATTACCCGGGCTTTGTGGCCAACAGGATACTCATGCCGATGATTAATGAAGCCATCTATACGCTTTATGAAAG
>CAYSDH010000042.1:0-27403 GCA_964429805.1 uncultured Flavobacteriales bacterium | reverse complement strand
CAGCAACAACGTTTGCTCACCTTGATGCAACAACAGTACTTTCTCGTAAGATTGCTGAGCTAGGTATCTACCCAGCAGTTGATCCGCTAGATTCTACGTCACGTATCTTGACTCCAGAGATAGTTGGTGATGTGCACTACAACACTACGCAGAGAGTGAAGGAAACGCTACAGCGCTATAATGAGCTGCTAGATATCATCGCGATTCTTGGTCTTGAAGAACTTTCTGAAGAAGATAAGTTGGTTGTACACAGAGCACGTAGAGTGCAGCGATTCCTTTCTCAGCCATTCCACGTGGCCGAGCAGTTTACAGGAATGAAAGGTGTACTTGTTGATATCGAAGACACGATCAAAGGATTTAACATGATCTTAGATGGTGAAGTAGATGAGTACCCAGAGGCGGCATTTAACCTCAAAGGAACAATCGAAGAAGTGATTGAGACTGGTAAGAAAATGCTTGCTGAAGCTTAATACGCATGAGGTTAGAGATTATATCACCAGACAAGAAAATCTTTGAAGGAGATGCCAAATATGTTGGTGTTCCCGGATTGGATGGTAGCTTAGGTATCTTAGATAATCACGCGCCTTTGATCACGACATTGAAAAAAGGAGCCATCACTCTTCGTAAAGAAGATGGTTCTGAAGAGATGATTGAAGTAGAGGGTGGTGTGATTGAAGTCTTAAATAATCGAGTGATTATTTTGGCAGAATAGAGCTGTGATTGCATAATGAATTTCAAAGCCGTCTCGTTTTAAACGAGACGGCTTTTTTAATGCTCATGTTTGTTTAATGAGATGCTTTACTGTTGCTCGGCCGCAGCTTTTATTGTTTTTGAAATACGCTAGGTTCTTTTTCCGCCACAGTGCGAATGATTTTCTTGAACTGCCTTTTGCTTGGGGCGATTAGTTTTCGCTCTGCCCCATCGTCAGTAGTAATCATGTTGACTTCCACACTCTTTGGGATTATATCTGTGTCTCGTACTTCCCAATACAAGAGTTGGCCATCTTTCAATTCTGCGAAGGCGATTTTCCAATGCCCTTCTTCAACTTTGTTCCAGACTATAAAGTCCCTGTATTGTCTGAAGCACATGCGTGCTGACTTCGTTGAGCCATAGATGAGTGGGGTGGGAGTTCCTCCGAACACTGAGTCGCCTAAAATCGTAACTGGAATTATGGCTACTTCGTTGCCTACATGTAAAAATCCATCTTTTAATTCTAAGTCTGGGTCTTCTGCAATCTCTTCAAACGACTTTCTCAAACCGACTGAATCGTATTCAACAATCTCAGTGGCCGTAATCTCAAAATGGTTTAAGTCTCTTTTTACTGTGGACGTGTAACTTCCTCTCAACTCTTCTGGAAATAGCGCTAGGTCAGGAGCGTCAGTGGGCATAGCTTCTTCGAAGTAGATGCTGGCGCAAGAGCTCAATGTGAGCACACAGAAAATATATTGAAGAGTCTTCATTCGTTGTAATTCAACTTGGTTTCTCTTATCGAAAGGATGTCAGTTGGCTGAAGAAAAGACCGTCTCGTTTTAAACGAGACGATATTCAATGCACGAGTGCAAAAATAATCAGCGTAATAAGTGCTACAATAACCGCGACCGCTAAAAACAATTTGTTGCCCTTTACCGATCTTGATGAAATCAATACTTGGTCCATACGGCTAGCGGCAATCTGGTTCTCAATAATCAGCGCATTAATTCTTGTGCTGTCATCTTCATGCAAGGTGAATACCGTGGCCATAGTATCAAACGACTCATTGTAAGATTGAAACCTGATTTGTTCGTCTTCCAATGTAAGTTCAAATCGCGGGGTATCCTCCTGAGCAACCTGTAGCCTATAGAGACGGTTATCTTCAGTAGGTGTTTGACTCATATCTTCATGTTTCAGACCTTACCAATAAACTCATGCACCGCGGCAAAATCTTTTCTGCCTAATCCATCTTCCTCAGCACCGTTAAATAGTTTTCGCGCGGCTTCTGCAAGATGGATTTCCATTCCAACTTCTTTGGCGGTAACGGTGGCTAGTCTGATGTCTTTATGCATGTGCTCTAACGGAAAGTGAACATCTGAGTAATCACGTGCCCGCATCGCTTCATTCTTGTGCTGTGTGAATGGCGCAATCACTGGCAGGTTGGGAAGCATACTCAAGAGCATGTCTCGGTCAAGTCCGAGTTTCTCTCCGAGATGAATAGTCTCACTAAACACGGCCATGTTTTGCGCCAACATGCCATTTACGAGCATCTTTAATGAAGCACCTTGACCTACTTTTCCGAGATGCATTCCTTTCATACCCATCGCTTCAAAAAAGGGCAGGCAAGAATTATAGACATCTTGGTTTCCTCCACAAAAGAAGACCACTTGACCTTCTTGCGCGGCAGCCTTTGATCCGGCCACCGGTGCATCCATAAATCTCACTTTGTGCTTCTCGGCTTCTTCTCCTGACAGTCTGCTAAACGAAGGGTTTACAGTAGATGAGTCTGCCCAGATGGCTGAGTCTTTCATTTCACTGAGCAATCCACTTTCTCCAAAGAAGAGTGACTCTACCACATCAGGGTTTGATAGCATAGAAAAAACGATGTCCGCATCTTTTACTGCTTCTGACGCAGACTGGGCAACCGAGATTCCTTTTTCTTTAAACACATCGCAGGCCTGTGCGCTGCGGTTCCAAACTGTGAGGTTGGCGTTAGTGCCGATGAGATTGTTGGCCATTCTAGAACCCATTATTCCAAGACCTAAAAAAGTGATGTTCATGCGATTTGTTTTTTACGAATGTCGAATAAAAATCTCGTTGTCAAATGTCTATGTAGAATACAACTCCATGATGATTGAATAGCTCAGTCCTCATTCAATTTTGCGTCCAAATATCTGATGTGGGAGATCTATTTTATTCCGTTTGTCTTAAAATTTCAACTAGCTAATGCCTTCTCATTCGAATGATACGATGAAAATTTAGACGGATTTTACCTTCTGTAAGGTTCAGAAAAACAGTGTGTTAGACTTGTGTAAAAAATACACTTAGTTCTTTTTGGCACGGCACTTGAAACTATACCTACCAAAATCGAGAACTATGAATAACAAGATAACACTACTCGCAATGGCAGTACTCATGAGTATTGCGTGCACCGCTCAATCTTACATTGACACGACTGTTCCAAAAGAGAACGCCATAGGCTTTGGACCGAGCCTTCTTGTTCTGTCAGATGATGTCATCGACAAAGGTCCGTATGCCGGAATCCAGTTTAACATGGATGCCATCATGGGAAGGCACTTTGTAGTCGGTACTCGACTTGATGCATTCCAAAAAACAGTCAGTATCAAGCATGATACGCGCCCAGCTTTTAACCAGCAACGAAGACTGTACAGTGTTGGCGCACAAGTAAGTCTTGACCCAGGCGTGACTGGTAAAGGACTCTATGCTGGAGGAAACATGAGCTACCTCTGGACTGACTTCAGAACCGAGGATACAGAGACTGGAGAGTTTAGCGTGCCAGATGATTTCGGAGCTTCAAATCATGTGCTTACTGGATTTCATTTTGGAGCCAACGGAAATTTTGGCGAGCGCATAGGACTAGGTTTCCAAACCGACTTTGACTTAGCCATAGGAACTTCAGGCGCGCCACGTGCAATGTCTAAAGCCCACATCGGTATCAAGTACAAATTCTAAAATGAATGAATAGACCCACCATCGGTCGACTTTAGAAGGCAGTTCCATCACCCCGGATCTGCCTTCTTTTTTTGTGCTCAGACTGTGTGCTTAAAACACAACTTGAATAAGAAGAGATCTATGAAATTTCAACCTGTCTATGATCTAGTCAGTGCAGCTTTTAATTCGCGAGGAATACGGCCAGTCTGTATACATTCTGACCTCAGTCTTCGGCCACAGATTTCTTCCATGCGCTTACCGAGTTTCAGTATCCTGTCTACATCTAGATTAGTATTTATGCCCATCTCATCCATCATCACGACCATATCTTCGGTGCTGACCAGACCAACTATGTTAGGATCTTTATAATAGTATTCACCTGTGCCAGCTACCTGCACACCATCTACCACGTTGGCAGGCTGCCCGCCTATGCCGCCTATGGTAGATTCGTATTCTGTCATGCCGGCTTGTAGTGCAGCGAGCACATTTGCCAAGCCCCAACCTCTGGTCGTGTGGAGATGCACAATGTGCTTTTCCGGATGCGGAATGCGATCCATGAGCATGGAGAAGTACCTGTAAATTCTATCTGGCGATGCGGAGCCATCGTGGTCGGCATGCTCAATGTCATCAGCACCGATATCTAACCAGCGCTCCGAAAATTCGACCGCCTTGTTTAAGTCAGTCGGTCCTTCGATGGGGCAGCCCCAAATAGTGCTCACCGTTCCGTTTACTTTTATTCCGGCATCATGCGCAAGCTTGATTTGCTCCTCAGCCATTTTCCAATATTCATCTAACGTGAGTCCTGAGTTTTTAAACTGATGCGACTCGCTGGTAGAGACCATGAGTAGTATTCTGTCAGGCCCGTATCCGTCAAGTTTAGCCTGTATGGCCCGCTGGACACTGCGCTCTCTAATGGTCACAGCTGTGATTGACACATCATCTAAGTGACCTTTTAATCGTTCGCTCGACCTGATGCCCTTCATCACTTCATCGGCATCTTTAAACTGAGGCATGCCCTTAGGGTTACCAAAATTGGTCGCTTCTATTTTTTTAAATCCGCTGAGTATAAGTTCCTCAGCTACTTCTATCTTGAATTCCGTGGAGATAAAGTGTTCTTCATGCTGAAACCCATCACGGATGGTGATGTCTCCAATTGATACTTTTTTAGGATAGTTCATGTGTTCTTTGTGCTTCTGGAATTAAAGCGATTAGCGCGTTGAATGAGATGTGTAGTTTGATAAAATTTCTTAAAAGATAAAATGAGAGATTCTTTGAGTCAGACTAGTTTGCCCGTGATCATGCACATTTGAAAAGCATCTTTGTTCATCCAGTTTAGCTCTTCTGCGTTTCGCACTATTTTGCTCATCCTCAATCGGAAGTCAGCCTCTATGCCATTATCTCTCACATAGTTTACAGCCTCGTCAAATGACTTGAGCATGGAGCGATAAAAACTATCAGCACCGATGTACTTGGTGCGGTTATAGATTTGGGCAATCTCTATGTTGTAGAGCATCAAATCTGCGATAATACTAGAGTCTACACCGAGCGTGCGAAAGTGCTTAATGGCCTTTTGAGCGGTGCTCAGCCTCATTCTGGCTCGTTTTCTTTTTAAGGGGAAATACTCATTGCTGATTTTGACTTTGACATCTTCCAGCATTTTGTCCTCCTTTGGATTGAAGGCAAAATCATAATACACCTTCACATCTTTAAATCGATTGTAGAGGTCAATTACTTGTTCCTCCACCTGTTCTTTGGTGAGGCCATTGAGATATTTTTTCAGGTCTCGCTTACCCATTTTTCAGTTTGTCATTATTGTGATGTCTCTCCGAATCACGTGCCGTCTTTTTTTCCAAATTCTTTCTCATCGCCTCTTCCAGGTCCACCCCAGTTTGGTTGGCAAGACACATTAAGACAAACATCACATCAGCCAACTCATCGCCAAGGTCTTTGTCTTTATCGCTCTCCTTCTCAGACTGCTCGCCATATCTGCGTGCAATGATCCGCGCCACTTCGCCTACTTCTTCAGTGAGCATGGCCATATTGGTCAGCTCGTTAAAGTAACGCACCCCGTGCGTTTTAATCCACTCATCTATTTTGAGTTGGGCTCCTTTGATTGTTATGTCCTGCTGGTCTGTCACGGGCTAAATGTACGAGTATCACTTTTTCGATTTGCAGTTTACTTCGCATAAACTCTCTGAGTGCTAGTGGCTATTCGGTTAGAAAACTTGACTCTAAAATACTTCGCGCGCTTAACTAACTGAAGAAACATAAATTCACGGACGAAAAACTGACCGAAAACGAAGCTCATGAAAAGTAAAGTCCATCATTTTCTAAACAAGAATAAGGTCTTTGTCACGACCATCTATGTCTTGATTATAATTAATGTCGTCTTGCTCATTTTAGAGTCGTATAAGCCGATAGAGAAGGAGTATCACGTCTTGTTCAATCGCTTTGAGTGGTTTTCTGTGATTGTGTTCACCCTAGAGTACATAGCTCGGCTTTGGTCTGCAGACCATAAGTTTAAGAAGGGGAGGCTGCGTTTTGCGTTTTCATATTATGGCATAATTGACGTCATGGCTGTACTACCGTTTTACCTGCCAATGATTATGCCGTTTGACTTGAGGGTGATTAGAATGCTTCGCCTATTCATGCTTCTCAGAATGTTTAAAATGGGCGGCTTCCTCAAGTCGCTGCGACTCATTAAGCGTGTAATATGGAGTTCACGCTCTGAGCTAATGCTCACCTTCATTGTAGCGGTCATGCTTTTACTTATTTCATCAACGTTGATGTATTACGTAGAGCGCGATCATCAGCCAGAGAAGTTTGCCAGTATCATGCATGCCTTTTGGTGGGCCATCGCGACACTCACTACTGTGGGTTATGGTGATGTGTATCCCATCACCAGCGTAGGAAAATTTTTGAGCGGAGCGATCGCCTTAATCGGTGTAGGATTTATCGCGCTGCCAACCGGCATTATGAGTTCAGCCTTTATAGATGAGTTGCAGAAAAAAGCAGCCAAGGAACACAAGCACAGCACATGCCCTTCGTGTGGTCATGAGTATAAGGAGCTTACTCAAAAACCAACTTGAGTGTAGCCATCGGGTTTTGTTACTGAGGCTTGTCTTCTTTTTGAGAAATGTAGGTTAACTGTTAGTATATCAGTCTTTTGAAGCCCTTTTTAACCCTGTGTATTTTGTGTTAATTTAGGTCTCTCTATTAAAACCAAACAATTGTGACCGGACAGAGGCATCTCGGAAACCACATTACATTAGATCTTTATGATTGTGACAGCACACTGCTGGATTCTTGTGACTTTATAGAAGCAACCTTGACCGAAGTAGCACGGCTGATGAATCTCTCAGTGGTGGCAAAAAAAATACATCGTTTTTCACCCATTGGGGTCAGTGGCGTGCTCATCATAGAAGAGAGTCATGTATCGGTGCACACCTGGCCTGAGCATAGGTTTGCGGCTATAGATTTCTTCACGTACGAGGACATGGAGAAGATTGATGAAGGCATTAAGTGGTTGCAAAAGGAGCTGAAGTCAGCGCGGTTTACCAAAAAGGCAATTGTGAGGGGAGAGCTCGCGCAGATTAATAATTTGGTCAGCTAAGATGCTATACAAAGGCGAAGGACATAAACTCGACAAGCTGAGAGTCGGATTCACATTTGACCATGGCGATGCGCTCTGGAAAATTACAGAAGTAGGTGAGTATAGCTGGTTGAGTTCTGGTCGTGTGGTGCAATACACGGTCAAGTCCAAAGATGGGGCAGAGGCTTTCGTAGAGCATGAGATTTATAAAGAGAAAGACCTCATGAGTTTTTCGAAAAAGGAAGAGTTGTCTGCCGAAGCTATTGAGACGGCAATTCAAGAAGAGTATATCGAGTTTGACGGAAAGGAATATGACTTAGATGAGACACTGAGAGGCTCGTTTGAGAATCTAACAACCGCATCCTTTCGAAACGATTTAACCTGTTACTATTTTATGAATGGTGACGATTTTGTGAGTATTGACAAATGGTCTGACGGAAACTTTGAGGTTTTTGTGGGCTACGAATTTGACAAAGACAGAATTTCAAACATAAGAACCAATGTATATTAAAACCCTATTAGCCCTTTCTCTAACTACTCTGCTACTATACAGTTGTGGTAGTGATAGTCCAAGTTATCGTGTCCACAAGGTGACTGTAGAACCGAGTACGAAAATCATCCAAGACAACAAGGACCACGATTTTTCTATCGTGCTTGATGACATGGACATTGACAAGACTGGAGACCTTATGACCTACAAGCACAAGTATGTCATTTTAAAAGTAATGGATGACTCACTAGTGGTCGATAGCACGGACTTTATGCCCGTGGGTCAGGCCTACTTTGCAAAGCATGAGAAAGATTTAGGGATGGAGATTGTATCTAAACACAACGGTACCATGTCTACAGCGGCCAGTCCGGTAGGTTATGGCTGGGCCATTGGTAACCCAGAATATGGAGAGTGGGTGCCAAGCGACTCTACTGCCACCGCTGACAACACTGGAAACGCGAGCACGGAGAGACGCTGGAGACACCGAACACCAAGTCTTCTTTTCTGGTACTGGATGTTAAGAAGGCCATCCACAAGGGGTGATTACCGCGGTTACACTCAGGCCAGAACTCAAGGAAAATCGTATTACGGACGTACATCAACGGGTACTCCTCGACATGGTACCACAAGCCCATATCAGCAAAAGACGAGGTCTAAGTTTTACTCCAGAGCTGGAGCAAATTCCTCAGCTTGGGGAGAGCACAAGACGCGTAAAACATCTTCGTCTTCAAGGTACCGCAAGGGATCATCTACGCGCTCTCGTTCGGGTGGTTTTGGAAAGTAATGGAGAATAATCAGTGCTGATATTTTTGAAACGTAGCGCGTGAGTACCAACAGTCCGTCTGCCAGTCGTGGCTCCAAAGCCCTTAAAGCAGCATTATTTGTCACTGGATTCACCGGTATAGTCGCAGAATATGCGCTCTCTACATTAGCATCCTATTTTATTGGTGATGCGATTCTACAGTTTACGCTCATCGTCTCCATCATGTTGTTTTCGATGGGGCTTGGGAGTAGATTGAGTCGCTCGTTTAAGGAAGATGTGATTGGCAATTTCATTGTCACGGAACTGATTCTCTCACTGCTTATTGCCTTTTCGGCACTACTTTCTTATTCTGCATATAGTCTGACTACTACTTCTTGGGTGACGATTTATCTCTTGGCCATCGCCATTGGTTTGTTGATTGGACTTGAGATTCCTTTTGCGACACGCATCAATGAGAAGTATGAAGAGTTGAGGCTAAACATTTCTAGTATACTCGAAAAAGACTACTTCGGTAGTCTGCTTGGGGGGCTGTTTTTTGCTTTTGTCGGATTACCAATACTAGGGCTCACCTATACGCCATTTGTGTTAGGAGCTTTAAATCTTGTTGTCGCTTTTTGGTTGTATCTTACCCTCAAAGAGTCTATACCTACACGCAAGCGAAAGTTACTTGGGCTCGGTTTTGTGCTTGTGGCTTGCGCTTTGATTGCAGGTGCTTTTTCAGCACAGCCGATTATTCAGTTTGGCGAACAGGCCAAGTACAAGGACAAGATTATTTTTTCAGAACAGACCAAGTATCAGAAAATAGTGATGACGGAGTGGGGTGATAATTTCTCTCTGTACATCAATGGCAATCAGCAGATTTCATCTTTTGACGAGTTTTTGTACCACGAACCCATGGTGCACATTCCTGTGCGGCTGGCAGAGTCACATGACAACATCTTGATTCTTGGTGGTGGTGATGGCTGCATAGCTAGAGACCTCTTGCAGTATGAAGGTGTGAAGACCATCACGCTGGTTGACCTTGATCAGCGTATGATTGATCTTGGTACAAACCATCCTGAGCTTACTTTTCTCAATGCCAACTCCATGAGCCACCCAAAAGTGACTACTGTGATAGAAGATGCCTATCAGTTTGTAGAAAGTAAAAGCGATGAGTTTGATTTAATTATAGTCGATCTGCCAGACCCCAATTCAGTGGACTTAAATAAGCTCTACTCCAAAGAGTTTTATAACCTCTGCAGAAGAGCCCTGAAAAAAGACGGGCTGTTCATTACCCAAGCAGGTAGTCCCTATTACGCGACAAAGGCCTTTTACTGTATCGAAAAAACGATGCGTGCCAGCGGATTTAGCACAGTGCCCATGCATAATCAAGTGCTGACACTAGGGGAGTGGGGCTGGATAATTGGTGCTCAGCAAGAGCTGGATAAGGAGCAAATTACCTCACTTGATATTCCGGACAATACCTACCGTTGGTTAAGTAAGTCTGCGCTTTCGGCTTTGGTTTCTTTTGGTCATCCTTTAGTGGATACTACTGGAGTGGAGGTCAACACTATTTTTTCGCCTGTGCTGTATCGCTATTATCGTAAAGGAAATTGGCGGATTTACTAGAGCTTAAGCGCTGCGCCTAGACACAACTCTCTTGTACACATAAGTAAGCAACAAGATTAGTGCGCAAGGAATTACAACTAAGATTAGTTCGCTCATCAATACTTTGAGCCCCCAATCAGAGAAGAACCTTGACGCTGACATGGGAGAGACTTTTATACCTCGCCAAGGCAAAAAGTATCGCTCGGCACTGAAAGGGGCGAAAAATGCGATGCCTCGTCCACCGGTGGTCATGGCGTCAAGTATACCGTGACTTAGCGTGCTCAAAAAGATGGTAAGCCAGACAATCTTTCTCACTCCGACCTTAAATATGATCATGACTATGCTGGCCCACAAGGCGGCAAAAAAGATAGAGTGCGTAAATCCTCTATGGCCAAACATGTGGTCGTAAGGCACGCCATTCATGTGACATAAAATGTCAATGTCTGGTAACCATGACGAGCCGAGTGCCAATAGGATGAGGCCAGTTTTAGATTTCCAATCGAGTACTTTGGTAATGGTGTAACCCGCTGCGAAGTGTCCCAGAAAAGAGGCCATGCTTACTCTTTGTTTTTGGTATCAATCCAGATTGTCACGGGGCCATCATTGCAGAGAGAGACTTGCATGTCAGCTCCAAACTTTCCTGACCCTGTGGGCTGACCAGTGAGCGAACTAAACTCGCTAATCATCGCTTCATATAAAGGGATGGCCTGCTCTGGTCGGGCGGCTCTGATGTATGAAGGTCTATTTCCTTTTTTCGTTTTGGCGTGCAGGGTAAACTGCGAGATGACAAGCACCTGACCTTTAATGTCAAGTAACGAGCGATTCATCACGCCCTCTTCATCTGGAAATATGCGGAGATTGACAATTTTTGCGGCAGACCAGCATACGTCATCCATGTCATCAGCCTCTTCAATACCGACAAGGACGAGCACACCTGTCTTAATTTCATCTTTTACCGTTCCGTCAATACTTACACTTGCATGACTCACACGCTGTATCAAGGTTCTCATCCGTATATGTCTTTGCGGTATGGTCCTTCATCATCTTCATGTATGTTGAAGTAGCTCTGATATCTCGAGGCTGAGATTTTTCCTTGCTCTAACGCATCGAGTACCGCGCATTTTGGTTCGTTGATGTGCTGGCAGTTGTTAAATTTACACTGACTGAGGAGTGCCCGCATTTCTAAAAAGTAATGCGATAGTTCTTCTTTTTCGATATCGACCACACCAAATCCCTTTATGCCGGGCGTGTCGATGATGGCACCTCCAATGTCGAGCATGTGCATTTCAGCAAATGTGGTGGTGTGTTTTCCTTTGCGATACAAATCAGAAACTTCAGCCGTGCGCAACTCCAGGTTTGGTTGTATTCTGTTGACAAACGTAGACTTGCCAACACCTGAGTGGCCGCTGAGGAGGGTCACTTTGTCTTTTAAGAAGTTTTCTAGCACAGTTTTTTCAGCCGTTAAAAAACTCAATGTATGACAGTCGTAACCGATGTCTGAGTACATCTCGACCAGCGCGTCAAGCTGCTTGTGCTGCTCTTCTGATAGCCTGTCCACCTTGTTGAAGATGATGGTGCTCGGTATGTGATAAGCCTCTGCGGTGAGCAAGATTCTGTCTATAAATCCGGTTGAGGTTTCTGGTTCTACAAGCGTGGCCACGAGTAGGAGCTGGTCCATGTTTGCCGCTATGATATGCGACTCTTTAGACAAGTTTGAAGCCTTACGAATGATGTAATTCGTTCGGTCATGAATGTTCTTGATGACGTTTGTCCCCTTGTCATCCGTTTCAAAGTCTACACGGTCGCCCACCGATATGGGGTTGGTAGTTCGAATACCATTCAGCCTAAACTTTCCTTTAATCTTGCAGTCAGACACCGAGCCATCATCAAGATGTACCCGGTAATTGCTACCTGTTGATTTTATAACTGTGCCTGTGCGAATCTCCAAATGCTGAGTCTTTTTTAAGCGTGCTGAATGTAGGGAAAATGATTTGCTGAACAGGTGTTTGCTTAGAGATGAAAACATTGAAGCCTAATTTTTTAAAATCATGAGCAGGAGTTCATTCATTCGTGTAATTTTAGCCCAACGCATCAATGTCTATAGAAGTTAAAAATATCTCAAAAGTCTACGGCAAACAACATGCCTTAGACCAAGTCAGTCTGAGTATAGGGAGTGGAGAAGTAGTTGGTTTTTTAGGTCCTAACGGAGCGGGGAAGTCGACTATGATGAAGATTTTAACTACCTACATTAATCCAACCTATGGCGAGGCTTTTGTGGCAGGGCATAATGTGGTAGAGGAAAGCCTAGAAGTGAGAAAGAAGGTAGGTTATCTGCCTGAGCATAATCCCTTGTACCTTGAGATGTATGTGCAGGAGTATTTGCGATTCATCGCGGGGCTTTATAAGCTGAAGAACAAAAAGCAGTTGGTCAATGACATTCTGCACAAGGTCGGATTAGACGATATTGACCATCGCAACAAGAAGATTGGGGCCCTGTCAAAGGGATATAGACAGCGTGTGGGCCTTGCCCAGGCACTGATACATGACCCTGAGGTACTTATTCTTGATGAGCCTACTTCTGGACTTGACCCCAACCAACTGGCTGATATTAGAGCACTAATCTCTTCTATTGGTAAAGAGAAAACGGTGCTGCTGTCTACACACATTATGCAAGAAGTAGAGGCCCTCTGTGATCGTGTCATCATCATCAACAAAGGCCAGATAGTGGCTGATAAAGATGCTCAAGGTCTGGTTGCTTCAAGTGGGCAGAAGGAAAAAGTACTGCTGGTTGAGTTTAATTCGGAGTTGACTAAGAGTGCGCTTCACAAGATAGATGGAGTCAGAAAGGCGAGCAATGTGGAGGGGAATAAATGGGAACTGACGGTGGACGAGGATATACGCAGTGCTGTTTTTGACTTTGCAGTGGCCAATAATGTGCAAGTACTTACCCAAGTGATGCAAGAACGCAGTCTCGAAGATGTGTTTAAAGAGTTGACAGCGACTGATTGAAAGGCGTTTTCTCTGCATAACCCTCAATTTTACCTTAATCCTGAATGAAGAGACTAGAATCTCGATTGTAAAGTGATAGATTTGCCTTACCTATCCCTAATTGAGATAATACATGTACCTATTTACATCAGAATCCGTTTCCGAAGGACACCCAGACAAAGTAGCTGACCAGATTAGCGATGCGCTGATTGATAATTTTCTAGCCTTTGACGCCAACAGTAAGGTAGCCTGCGAAACGCTGGTAACTACCGGCCAGGTTGTATTAGCTGGTGAGGTGAAGTCTAAAGCCTATTTAGATGTGCAGGAAATAGCCCGTGAAGTGATCAACAAAATTGGCTACACCAAAAGTGAATACATGTTTGATGGCAATAGCTGTGGTGTGTTTAGCGCCATTCATGAGCAGAGTCCAGACATTAACCAGGGTGTAGACAAAAAGAAGAAAGAAGAGCAGGGAGCTGGTGATCAAGGAATGATGTTTGGCTATGCCACTGATGAGACGAAGGATTACATGCCTTTGGCATTGAGTATTTCTCATGCTATACTCGAAGAGTTGGCAGCCATCAGAAGAGAAGGCAAGAAGATGACCTATCTCAGACCAGACTCTAAGTCTCAGGTGACACTCGAGTATAATGATGATAACAAGCCAGTAAGGATTGATGCCATCGTAGTGTCTACGCAGCATGACGATTTTGGTACTGAAAAGAAGATGCTCGCTACCATCAAGAAAGACGTGATTAACGTGCTGATACCGCGTGTCATGAAAAAGTATCCGAGATATAAGAAGCTCTTTAATAAGCAGATTACTTATCACGTGAATCCTACGGGGATATTTGTGATTGGTGGACCGCACGGAGACACTGGACTTACAGGAAGAAAGATTATAGTCGATACATACGGAGGTAAAGGAGCCCACGGAGGTGGAGCCTTTTCAGGTAAAGACCCGAGTAAGGTTGACAGAAGCGCAGCTTACGCTACGCGACATATTGCCAAAAACTTAGTGGCCGCTGGAGTATGCAGCGAGGTGCTGGTTCAGGTGTCGTATGCCATTGGTGTGGCGCAGCCGACTTCTATTAATGTCAATACTTACGGCACTTCTAAATTGTCAATGTCTGACAGCGATATAGGTCAGATAGTTGAAGACATATTTGACATGCGCCCATACTTCATAGAGAAGAGACTAAAGCTCAGAAATCCAATGTACAGTGAGACGGCTGCCTATGGCCACATGGGTAGAAAAAACAAAACGGTAACAAAGACATTTAAATCTCCAACCGGTAAAATGGTCAAGAAGAAAGTGGAGCTATTCACTTGGGAGAAACTCGATTATGTGCCGAAGGTTAAAAAGGCATTTGGACTTTAAGGAAAAAGAAAAGGCCTTTAATTTTTGAAATTAGGGCCTTTTCTTTTTTTCTGTTGATCTACTCGTTACTGCCTCACTACTTGGTGATGCTGTATTTCATTGGTTCCCGCAATCACCAGAATATAGACTCCTTTTGGCTCATGACTGATGTCAATCTGATGTAGTCCAAGTGATAGTTGAGAATTTGGAATTTCTATGAGTCGGTGATTTAAATCGTACATGGTAATAGTGCACTGTTCTTCGGGCACTTCGATGTTAATCACGCCTTCAGTCGGGTTTGGATAAATGATGTAGTTCGCTCCTTGCTCATTTAGACTCTTTCTATCTGAAATCATTGAGCTATCTAAGTCAGGATTATTCAACCCTGAGTCGCCACCCGTTCGAGTCACGTTGTCACAGAGTAACTGTCCGTGTGCCCCAAGGTCAGCGTTGCCGCATCCACAGTGGCCAGGGTCGACTTTAAGTGGGTCTAGCGGGCAAAGGTCATTCACGTCTGCGTAGCCATCTCCATCAGAATCAAAAGTGAAACTGAAATCATCAAGTGCGTAAAACTCTCTCTCAGCGCAGTCATTTTGCAAGCCACCAGCATAGGCATCGACTTGTACGATTACATATTCTGCGCTAGATAAAAATTCTACCCAGTCTGTGCCAGCAGGTAAGGTCCACTGATCTGCGTCTAAAGAGACAGACATCTTGTTCCACTGGTTAGATGCGCTAGAAGTGTATACTGTGGCTTGAGCTTGCAGGCCATCGCTGTTTTCTAACACCACTCGCATGTCCGTGCTAAATCCTTCAGAGCCAAACGAAGCACTGGCAGTACCAGTATACCAATACCACTCAATCATATGTCCGTCAAAGATGGAGAGGTCTATGCCATTTAGGCGAGGGCTGCTCATCATGATGACATCAAGATTGACATCATTTTCAAATATGAAGTCACTTCCCGAAGGAGGAGCTGGAATAAATGACGCACTGCACTCATCAGCCAAGGCATCTGTCAGTGTGCTCTTGACAGGGTAGAGGTTTGCTCCATTCGTGTTTTTCACAAACCACTGCTCGCTCGACTCATTAAAAGTAAAGTTGAGGGCGCTGCCTAGAAAAAAGTCAATGGAAACTGGACTGCAATCTGGAGTTGTCAGACAGGCACCATCTTCACAGTCTATCAGTCCATCACCATCATCGTCAATACCGTTGTCGCAGATTTCTTGCACGCATACTCCACTGGCAATAACAGGTTCACAACCGCTCACTGCAGGTAAGTAAGTACTCGCATCGACATTACCGAAGTAGTAGTCTCCAATTCCAGAATAGGAAGATGAACCGTTGACATCACCCCAGTAATTTTGCTTCGCATCCATGGTGGCGGTCGCTCTGTTGTAGATACCGAGTTGGTTGCACTCCATGGTGTTGTTCTTCACGGTGCTCGTTGTAGACGACCCGTCCATGGTAAGGGCGTTTCTGTTGCGTGTAAAGCTGTTGCACTGCACAGTAGTAGATAGCGCGCTTTCCATGTGCAGTGCTGACGCCCTGCCTTTAAACATGTTTTCTTCAATCACGTTTCCTGTCGACTCATCTTGTAGCCATATTCCTCTGTTGTCATACTCCGATGTGCCTGTGTAACTGAAGTCTAGATTGGAAATAGAGTTGTAGTCTGACCCGTGCAGTCGTATCGGATTTTCAAAATCTAATACCTGTGGTAATTCGATGTTGTTGTTAGCCCGGCTGCCATCAGAGATTAAGAAATTGTGACTGTTACGTAATGTGAGTAATGTATGTACTTCAAGGTTTTTCTTACCATACACATTGTCATATACATGCACATCTTGCTGTCCGCTGGCGTCATAATTATGCCATACCAAGGTTGCGTTGTCCACATCTTCTCCGCTGTCTCTCATGTCAGAATTAGAAATGATGTGGTTTGACCCTCCATCTACAAACACTGCACGCGCCCTGTTGTGAATAGACAAATTGTCCATCACTACATTGTCACTATTCACCGTCCATATTCCGATACCAAAGAAGGTCTCTACAGGATAAGACAAGTCCATGTTTGCAACTGTCGCGTTTGTGACATTGACCAGTCTGATGGGGTGCCAGCACTTGAACGGACCGTCCATAAAGATGTTGGTGTTGGCTAGCGTTCCGTCTGAAATACGCACACCATCAGTGTTGCTCACGTGAAGTATGGTTTGTGGATCTAAGTCTTGACCGCCAAATAGATTGTCTTTGACATAGAGTCCATTAGGCAGTGTGTTTTTTGACACATTGTCAAAGTAAATGGCTGCATCCCAGCACTCGTTTCCAGAGTCAATCAGGTCATTGTCTCGTATTACAATGTCGCCTGAGTTGTTGGTCACAATTCCTCTTTCTCTGTATCTGATACGATTGTCTCTGAGCGTCACATTGGTAGACAGTACGACTTGTATTCCATAATTATTGAAGTCTCCTGGAGCTCCGCTGAGGTCAATTCCTCTGATCAGCACATCATCAGCTTCTTGAATTAAGATAGGGGTGAAGCCGCCATCAATAATTTTAACTGCGGGCTGTGCGGTAGAGAATCCAGTTGCTGTGCTCGCATCAATGGCCACAGCTTCAGTAATGATGAGTTGAGATGTTAGTGTTATGTCGCCAGTGATGTTGAAGTTAACGCAGTTGTATCCGTTAGTCGCGTTTGACTCTTCTATGGCAGCGCGTAAACTACAGTCACCATTCTGGTCGGCACAGATTCCATCACCCGGATTGTCATCATGGGTGTCGGCATTTGAGTTGACCTCATAACAGTTGTTGTATGCCTCAAAGGGTATGTCAGAATCAGCTGGATCTGTGTCACCGTCATTGTCATCATCAAATCCGTTGTAGGCCACTTCTCCGCAGGCTGATCCAGAGCAATCGCTGTCGGCACAGTCTGTAAATCCGTCACCATCATCATCTAAGCCATTGCCGCATATTTCTGTTGGCACGGTGGCAGTAAATCGGTAGTCTTCTACTTCACCAGGTATCAGCAAGAATCCAGAAGAATGACTAAACGTGAGCGGCTCTTCGGTCACTCTCAAGCGCACATTAATCACTCCGCCAGTAAAATTACTTGGTACGATAGCGTCTATGTTTAATGCGGTGTATGATGAAATGGTCTGAGAACCTGATTTAAATTCATCAAAGTTGTTGTCGTTATCCCAGTCGATGTATAGGCCGTAATGCGCTGTCATTGACGTGTTCGCATTGAGTCCTAAGGCAAATGTTGTCGGTTGTCCTGGGGTGTATACGGTAGAGTAGGCCAGACCGTCATCTCTGCTGTCGGCAGTGGCATTAGAGTTGAGGTTGGCAGTGAGTTCTCCAGAAACAAACTGACCAGCCCAGGCCATCGAGAAGTCTGGAGTCTCATCATTGTTGATGTCTTGTATGCTAATTAGGTTACCAGCAGAGGGGTAGTTTGCATTGTCGCCAAATTCAGATTCGTACACAGCCGGAATCTGATCTGGACAGCTAAATCCATCATTGAGACTTAAACCACCTTCAGTAATCATGACTAAGCGTGCTTCTCTGGTAGTCACATTAATCCTAAATACTTGACCAGTGTTGTTGTTAGAGATATAATGATGGCCATCTTTTCCAGTCCACTGTGCACCAAAAGCACCAGATGGAGTGTCCTCTCCCGTCAAATTACCCAGGTCGATTTTAGTATATGTGTTGGTGTCAAACTTGTAAAGTTTTTTTCCTGAGACAGAATAAAAATTGCCGTCAAGATTATAAGCCATGTCTGCGCCCGGTATGCCCTGCCCAGCAAATCTTGTGAGGCCAAGTCCAGCGATATTAATTCTAACCATATCGCTTCCCTCTTTTCCCCACCAGTTGCCAAGTGTGTCCATGTCACCAGACCATACTGAGCGATTGAAATCCACACCCAAGTAGGTAATCTTACCGTCCTCATCTAGTGAGATAAACTTTTTACCATTTGCTCCATAGGCCATGTTATTTGATCTGTCGTAACCAAGTGCGTTGGCCTTAGACGTTAGGAATGAAATGAAGTCGTATTGCTGTGTATTGACGTTTAGTTTACCAAACGTATTCTGGGTACCACGTTTTTTGTAGACCTGATAAAATGCAGGCTCACAGCTTAGTGTCACTTCCTGGCAGTCAGGTAGTGACACGTTGTATGTTGTTGATGCCATGTCAGGATTCATCGGTGCCGCGGTCATCGTTACACTATTTGTTTTGTCGCCAGTGGTTACGTTTTTTTCTACTAGCACATCATATGAGATAATGATTTGTCCGCCTGGAGGAATATTAAAATCAGACCATGACAGTGCGCTTTGACCTTCTGATGGACTGCTAGCCAAACTGGCTGTAGCACCATCAATAGCATGAATGCTATCATATAGAAAAGTAAATCCGAGTGGTAGTTGGTCATGCACGCTAAACCCGTTCATGCCAAACGCACTGTTGTTAGTCAGTGTAATGTGATATGGTACAATGGCATCAGGACAAGCAATAGCGTTAGATTCTATTAGCACATCAATGGCACCACATCCATCATATACCATAAGGTCATTTGCGCTCCCGATTGATTGACCTGTGCCACTTACGAGTGGAATACCGTCAGTATCAACTCCTCCTGTAAGTCGGCCTTCAGCGTCTAAGTCTGATGTGCTGAATGAAGCTCCACCTTCAACAGCATCAGCGCAGCCATCGCCATCAGAATCAAGGTCTAATCTGTTTTCGGTTCCGTCCATGTCTGTATCGCAGAACCCTGACAAGCACTCTACCGAGTCGAGTATTCCGTCATTGTCATCATCGAGGTCACAGCCGTCAGGCACTCCATCAGAGTCGCTGTCTGCGTAGATAGATGAATTAGGGTTGCAGGGGTCACACTCCACACTTGAAGCCCCACCATTTTGCGAAGATCCAATGCCTTGAGGGCAGACACCTATGTATACATTAGTCGGCACTCCATCTGGGCTCACCGCGCTTAGTATATATCCGGTTGATGATATTTCTACATGGACAAATCCTCCGGTTCCTTCGAGTGCATCAAAGCACCCATCGTCATCAGAGTCGAGATCAAAGTCATTTGATATCCCGTCATTATCCGTGTCGCACAATCCACTCGGGCATTCTATAGAATCGAGAATGCCATCATTGTCGTCATCTAAGTCGTCAACATTGGCTATTCCATCTCCGTCACAATCTGCGCTTGTTCCCCAACATTGCGCATGTGAATTAATATGAATGATTGTAAGAGTAAAAAGAAAGAATACACGAATAAGTAGCCGCGTTCGAGCGGAAACTTTGGTATTAATTGAGTCTGGCTTTGGTTTAATGATTGACTTGGACTGTGCTATGTCTAGAGTCATCAGAATCAAATTAATATGTAATACAGGTCAACCTAAGAATTCTGCTGTTGGATGGTTTCTCTATAGATGTTGCAGAACCTCGGTCGGTTTTTCATTATTAGTTTACGCAGAGTCTGTTTGGAAAGTTTCGGTTTGACTAGATTAATCGAGAAGCACATTCTTTTAGTCATAAAAGGGCAGGTTTTTGTCGAAGAGCCTTGGCCTTGACGTTCCAACTTTCTGACACAAAGAATGGCTACTCAAATTCATGAGTCCAAGATTTACATGAGGCAAACGGTTTATTCTATTTTGGAGAAAACCTACTCCTTGAAAAATCTGAAAGAGAGTTTAGTTCAGCACTAATTTTTGCGCAGCCGTACTTCCGTTTTCAGAAGTGAGTCGGACTATATACAGGCCTTTACTCACATCCATTAGGTCGATGCTTACTTGCTGTAAACCTTTGACAGACTTAGTCAGAATCACCCTGCCATAAGTGTCTATGATATCAACGTGTCGCAAGTCATTTCGCTCTAGTCTTAAGCTGATTTCACCCGTACTCGGATTTGGAAACACTGAGAAATCAGTAGTGTTTAATTCTGACACGGAGTTAAAGAGGGCGCAGTCTACTTGGCTGTTGACCGAGTTTGCGCGAGTGGCAATAAATGGTTTTAGTCCATATGTGGTTCCGCCTCCAGGTCCGCCACCTCCACCAGTCAGGTTGCTTTCTATGATGTCATCAAAATTGGCATTAGAGTACATTTTGTTGGCATCCGCATAGACTGAAGATTGCACCAGGGCATAGGTCGCATCAATTTGCTCATCCATGTAGTCGCTGTTAAACCAGTTTTCAGTAATGTCACAGACCTCTTGCAGGTACATGTCGTAAAGTACTGGGTCGTCAAAAATTCGTTCCAACAATGGTCGATTGGCGTTGCTATAGTCCAAGGCCATTCCTGTTATGTTGTTGACCCCATTGGTGTATGCACCAAAGCACTCATTGCCATCCCACTTGATCCACTCCCAAAGGCCGGTAGTCAAGTTGTGATAGATGTAGTAGTTTCTTGCAGAGCCCGTATAGGTGTCAAGATTGGCAAACATGTTGTCTAGAGCCGCAGATCGCAGAAAGCCTGGGAGGTCTAGTCTGCTGCTCAATTGAGACTGAAAGTCAGCATCACTCGTGTTGTTTATGAAGTCTATAAAATCGATGAGGTCTGACCAGTCGTTGGCAATCTCATTCGTCTTCAGTTCGTATTTTTCTTCATAAGCAGATTGGTCACTGCCATAGTCTAGCAAGTCGGCCTCATCGCCTCCGCCTGCGCCACCGCCTCCGGCACCGAAGTTGTCTCCAGCTTTGAAGAGGTTGCCATCATCATCTAAGATGGCCCAATCAAGAAACTGGTCATCAATCTGCTCGACAACGGTGTAGAATCCCCAAGGAGTTCCGTTCATGGTGACATTCGCAAAGCTCGCACGCGGAGCCTTTACCCCGGCTTCTCGACAAACATCAAAAAACAGTTTCTCGCGAATGCATGAAGGGTCTTTAAACCCATTGCTCAGGTTGAGTTTTTTGAGTCCGTCATAATTCTGCCCAGCAATGTATTCGTTGAAATCAATCTTAAAGGACTTCTTATTACCCGGGTGACTATAACTGGAGTTACCCTTGAGGCGTATTCCAACGCTGTCTATGGTGTACGTGCCTGTCATATCAGTAATGACCAGGGTGGCGCTTTCATACGGAATGTCATCAAGTTCATAGTTGCTTGTCAGCGTATTCCAAAATACTCCGTCAGCAAAGGTGAGGTCAATGGAAATTATTTGGTCTTGACCAAAAATGTTGTCCCCATCAATTTGGGCCATTGAAGAAATAGAGAGAAAAAGGCAAAGCCCAAAAAAGGCGAGTTTAGAACTAAGTGACATGTGGGTATATTGAATTATGTAGTCCGAAAGTACAAGATTGGAATGTCAATGCTTGGACAGTTTTGTTCAATGCCAGAAAGCCTATGGATGGCGGTTGGCTTAGCACTGAATAGTGCCTCTAAGAAATTTTGAAGAAGGCCTTTATTCTTCCCAGAGAATACAGCTAATTGGCCAATGGTACTCAGTGCACACATACTCGCCACTTACTTTGCCAGGAGTCCATCCATTCATGCTCAGTAAGTTCTTAGAGAGTTCGTTCTTACACGCTTCTGAGGCGTCAATCCTTCTGAAGTCAACGTCAATGACATTACCTTTTTGGTTGATTGTCAAGGTAAGATACATGCTAGTTACCAGCGATCTATCCCTCTTTGCACAGTCAGAGAGAATGGGGATTAACTCGTCATTCAGATAAGACATCAATCCTTTTTGGCCATTTTCAAACTCAGGCATTGACTCGGCCATGGTGTATGTTGTCTCACATGTCTTTTCTTCTTGCTGCGCGAATGCGGTGTGGCAGATTGTGAGAAAAGAGAAGGTCAATATTGTGATTAGTGCTTTCAAATTTTTGGAGGAGGTGTCATCAGTGCGTTACCTTTTGATGTATGGAGTTTTCATTCTTTCAAATCCAAATAGTGTACAGTCCCCAATACGCAAACCCCGTTGCGTCAAGCCCCCTTCACATTCTCGCCCAATGTTTAACCTTGGACAAAAAAAAATAAGGCCTTCATTGAAGGCCCATAATTTCTTGAATGGATGAGTTAGAAAAACGTGAATACGCTAATTCTGTAAAGACATCACCTTGTGTTTGGGAATGGAAAAGGTGTTGTGACTCAATTCTTCGCGCGCTATTTTGACCGCTTCAATCGTGAGGTTAAAGTCCTCGTAGTACAGTACTATTTTTAAAGGCACGGCCTTCATGATGTTGACTATCGTGTTTTTGTTGCTGCGTGAGTAGTTTTTGTAAAAATTTACATCTGTGGAAATGGACGAAGAGTAATAGTAATCTCTCACGCTAGTACCTTGAGTAAATCTTACCATATCGCAGACATGACCAAGTACAGTGTCCACATCAAAACTCACCTCATAGGTGTAAGGGAGAGTGGGCACAGCACATTCTCGCACAAAAAGACTGTCCGAGCCTTTCTTGTGTCTGATGTACTCTGAGTTCTCTTCATGACGCCATAACTTCTCAGAAAACCTCTTCGCATTCGTGACCTCCTTGTAATATCCGTCTTTATAGAAGCCTTTCATGCTCGAGCCAAAATGGTCCATGAGCTGTTCGCTATAATACATCTCCGTGTTTGACTCAAAAGTCATATCAAACTGAATCACCCCCTCGAAGTGTTGACTTGAGAGTGATGAGAATATAAGTATTGTTAATATGGAAAGTCCCCCTTTCATCTGTTAACCTTGCTCCTTATGTTTACGTAGGTTTAGGCAAAAAGTTCCATGTTTTATTCATGAATTAGATTCTCCAGGATGTTCTTTTTCGGAGTGTTTTAAGTCGCTGTCAGTTAGTGTTTTAGGAAGTAGTTTTAAAATTTCAGTACGCAGCTCCGCGTTGTCCGTGCAACTCACATTATACAGTTCAAAGGCCGGTGCACCCGTAGCCATTTTCCATCGCCAATGGAGTTGGTCTACGGTCATCTCATTCTCATTTTGATACCACCAAGCCGTGTGTATTTGTTGGTCTCCTTTGCTGAGTGTGGCCATGTATACTTGCGCACCTTCCACGATTTCTATGCGCTCTCTTGAGAATGTGTAGCCGCTTCCTTTCCAACAGATTAGAGGGTTGTGGTCCGCCCGCCAGAAGTTAAAACAGGGTTTGACATAGAGTAGGGCATTTTCCTTTTCGAGTTTGTAGCCGTCAAAATCTGCTGTGCTCCGCGTATATCCTGGTAAGGTATAGTCATGGTCTAAAGTCTTAGTCAAGGGCTGCATAAACACGGATTGTTGAGGGTGAAAAACAAGCGCAGCAACCAACACAAAGGTGGTAGCCCAAGCCAATATAGAAGTCTTGGTTCTCGGAATTAGTCGCTCTGGTTGACTACTTTTTTTATACAGGCGGGGCACTAGCCACAGTAACGGAACGATGGTATACACAGCAAGAGACAGCAGCCCGATGCACTCATGACTGAAACTTCCTTCTGGACTTTTCATAATGATGAGGCCAATTATTCTGAAAAGGTTAGTGATGATTATCAGAAAGGCTGCGACAAGCAGAATGCCCGTTGTCTTAAAAAAACCAGAAACGATAGCGCGTTCTTTTTCTGTTTTTCTGATGATGACTAAACAAACAAGCAGCCCCATGATGACCATTTTTAATCCGCTGCAAGCCGACTCAACGGTAAACTCTTCTCCGAGATACATGATCGTGTTTCCAGATGAAGAAGCCGTCAGACCTATGATGTCTAAAAAGGAAGTGGCCCACTGTGTGAGCGTCAGTCGTATCGGAAATCCAAATACCTTAAATACATAAGTAGCGAGTGGTGAGCAGAGCCCAAGAAAGAAAAGCGTGAGCAGATTTAAACGGCCGAAAAACTGCTCAACGAAAAATAATAAGGCACATGTCAGTCCGAAAAAGAAGAGCGTCTGCACACCTAAAAAATGCCAAAGTACTAAGTTGATCAAACTCAACCACGCATAGAGCATGCGGCCTTTGACTCTGCTGTCAATACCGATGATGAACGGTGCAAGGGCCATGGCCAAGTAGAAATTAGAGTCCAAGAGGAGATAAAATTTCAATTGGCTCAAGTTAGGCAGGAGTACCAGCAATATTGCTGATACTCCCATCCAAACCTGAGGGTTAGAAAGGCTGACTTTTAGTCTCTCGAGGTACTTCATCCTTTTTTAAATCTGAAGTACAATGGCACAAGCAGTGCAAGAATGATGAGTGCCCACTCATGCGGTTCAGGCACCGCACCTGAAGAATTCATGCTGGCATTGTTTAGGCTGTTTTTGTTCTTTTTAATATCAAATCGGTCATAGTCTTTCTGACTTTCTAAGACCACCAAACTGGAGATAGGACTGACCACAAATGCCGCGTTGGCCAGGTCGAGTAATTCTCCTTCGGCATAGGTATCTGCGTCAAAATAGGTGGGACCCAAGTCACGCAAGATCTTGTTGTAGTTGTAAAGTCTCATCAAGTGGTCTGGTCCTCCGGTGGGCACTGTTTCGGTTGCCGCACTGCGGGCAATGTGGTAACCCGAATTCCCAATTTCGATCTCGTTTTCTGACAAGGTGAGCGTAGGCATGTTGCCAGTTTTTAAAATTTCAACGACATTCTCTATGTCAAAGTGAGTCACTTCAACTTGCTTAAACTGCTGCAGCGTCTGGAGGTAAGCACTTCTTTTTTCGGAAAGGTCAATCACTCGAGTAGCGCTATTTGACTCCGCTAGGTGCTCTTTCAGTGATTTTTCAAAAGCACTGTTTTTAAGATCACTGAGGTTTGGAGTGTTGGGCGCAGACTTCGTAATGACAAGTGCAGATTCTGGTGAGCTCACATCTTGAAAAGGGAAGAGGCTAAATTGAAATCTACGCTGACGCTCCGCCAAGTCGCGCATGTCTTGGTTTTCCAAATTGTACATACCGTCTATGTTGACAAAAGTCATTCTGGGGTCAAATAGCTCAAAGGCTACTTTGAGCTCATCATCCGTCCAGTGTGAGTTGATGTCGAGATACACGCGCTCGAGGTTTAGGGGGATTTTCTCGTATTTGTTTCTCTTAATGGTGTAGCTGTGTGAGTCAAAAGAGAACGCCTGCTCAGACAGCTTAGACCGCGACACTCCGACTGTCCACATAGGCTCGTAGTCTCCAGTTCGCTGGTAGGTGTGAGGCCTAATCATCTCAAATCGCGGAGGTAAGATTGGCTCGTAGCTTTCAGCAGATTCAAAGCGTAAGATGGTTGTCTCTAAGGCATTGCTAAAATCTGGTCCTTTGAAATAGATGTTATCTACCCACAAGGCTCCTCCGCGTATGTTAAGCGGCACGGTTAACCCAATTTTAAACTGCCTATCTTCTGAAGGTGTGCATGGAAAAACAGTCACTGTAATTCTATTTCCTTCTTGCCAGTGCATCAATGCAGGATCCCTTCGCTCTCTCCCTACAATCTGAGTGTAGGCGCTGTCAGCTTTGGCCTTAGTGCTGAGTCGTGACTTTTCTTCTACTCCGTTTACCCACAGTGAAAGCGAGCTGGCCACAGTTCCTTCTGGCAAGTAAAATGTGTACAGTGCTTCTTGTTGATTGCGTCCATTCTGGCGTTTGTTTTTGATAAAGAATGTCTTCTCTACATAGGCATTGGCAAATTCAGGAAACACTTTTACCTCCGTCAGCACTTCAGTGGTAATCAGATTGGCACCGCTCCACAGTTTACGATGCGTCTGATGGCGCCCGTCAAATTTAGACTCGATGATTTTCCTTCGGTCTTTATTTGAAATATTGACATCATCAAAAAACAAGAGAGACATAGATACGAGAGGGTCGTACTTCTTAAATTGATTTCGTCCTCCGATGCGGTCCATGTCTGAAGTTCTATCAAAGGCAAAGTCACCGAGTATGACTTGTTCTGTAATCCAGTTGTCATCCATCAGTTGACTCATCACTACCCATGTAGGCAGTTGCAGGTCTGGTCTGATAATCTGTGTAGCGTGAGCCTCATGCACGTATGAGCGTATGCTTTGCCACTGCACCATGAAGATGGCGATAAAGACCATGGGCGCGATTACACCACTTGCAAACGACCATGAAGTGCGGCTCGACTTGAGGTGTTTGAAGAAATGATAAATCAATGTGGCCAGTATAATGAGCGGGACGAGTGAGTGTAGACTAATGCCGAAAAACCAAAATGTGGCCATAGAAATGGGCCAAAGGGGAGCCACGTGGATGCACTGCGCGATACACATCCAGAGCGATATTCCGGCAACAAAAGCCATCACAGTCTTTACCAGCTCAGGCATTTTATCGTGAAAGGCCATGAGCACGAGTAGAACGTGCATTGTTATAATGAGTGGAATGGACCATTCGGCAAACTGTGAGAATACACCCATAGAAAGATTGAGGAGGTATGCACTCATGGAGAACGCACAGAGTGATAGGCAGTGCAGGGTGAAAAGGGGAAAGGGTTTTTTGCGCCTTTTGTGGTCAATGCATGAGAGTTGAATGAGGACAAAGTAGATGGCTGTGCAGATGTATGAGACCCAGAAAAAACCATTGTCATCAAAAAAGTCGGAGCTTGTTGGCTTGAAGTATTTGAGAGACAAGATGATCATGAGGGTGTTGAGAGCGATAAGAAGTAGGCCGAAGTTTCTCAGCCAACGAGTATATGATGATGTGGTGTGTTCCATTTTAAATCTGTTTTAAAAAGTACTTTGAAATACAAAGTAAAGAGGTAAAAAAATCAGTTTTTTCTTCCTTTCAGAAGATTTTCCAGTGCGTTTAAGTGAGTGGTAAATGCTGTTCGTCCGAGTGGGGTAGCCGTGTACGTGGTTTTCGGTCTACGTCCTATAAATTCTTTGTGTACCAATATGTATTCATTTTTTTCTAGTGCCGCTAGGTGACTCGCTAGGTTACCGTCAGTGAGACTAAGGCGTTCTTTAAAACCGTTGAAATCTACCCATTGCTCAACCATAAGAATGCTCATTACCCCAAGCCGTACCCGACTTTCGAAATGCTTGTTTAACTTCTCGATCATGCGGCCTGCTGCTGCGACCGAGCC
>CAYSDH010000041.1:0-27858 GCA_964429805.1 uncultured Flavobacteriales bacterium | reverse complement strand
GCTTAAACTGTACTATTTGCAACCTATTCTCGTTATCTTTGTAACAAATGGCTGACTTATTCGTCTTACCCACGAAAGTAACCACCACCACACCACAGACCTATGAAAAATCTTCTTTTCCTATTTGCCCTCGCCATTCTTATCTCATGCAGTAGCAGCGCGGGAAGCGACACCGAAAATTCAACGGATGCTACACCAGTAAAAATCACGGCTGTATCAGGTGAGGCTGGTCAGGCTAATATCCACATTAGCGGCATGAGCTGTGAGAAAATGTGTGTCAGTAAAATCAAAAAGACCTTGGCCGACTTAGAAGGTGTTGAAGACATGGAAATTGACTTTGACGCTGACCGAACGGTTGATGTGTTTAAAGTGCAGTATGACGAATCAAAGCTCTCTGAAAAGGAAATGATTGACGCTGTGCATGGCATAGCGGGTGGAGTATATAAAGTCACTGAGGTAGAAGTTAACACGGCTACTGACGTTACTTCATACAACTACATTCCTACAGTGAGAAAAAAGCGCAAGGTCTTTTCTTCAAAGAAAGTGGAAGAGCGCAGCTTTAAAATGCCCAACATATTTGACGCACTCAAAAAATTTGGTGGTATCCGCTAAATACAAGTTGGGCGGCACCTTCAGCTCATCTATTCTTGACATCTTTGTAGCGGAATGAAAGCTCTCCGATACATCAAGTTATTTTCCTTACTTACTTTAATCTTTATATATCTCGTCATTTTGGCGGGTAGCATTGTGCGCACCACCGGTTCGGGCATGGGTTGTCCAGATTGGCCCAAGTGCTTTGGCCAGTGGGTGCCACCTACTGAGTTGGCTCAACTGCCAGAAGATTATGAGCAGACCTTCTTAAACCAGCGAAAAGAAAAACTCGATAAGTATATCAGTCTGCTAGAGGCTCTTGGTGCTGATGACTTGGCTCAAAAAATGAGGGCTGATGACTCTATACTTCGCGCAGAACCCTTTAATGCGATGGGTACGTGGATAGAATACATCAACAGGGTAGTCGGTTTTATGAGTGGCAACTTGATGTTGATTCTCTTCATCTTCACACTGGTACTTATTAAGAAAAGACCGCGCTTGGCACTCATGGCGTTTATCGCCTTGGTGGCCATCAGTTTTCAGGCATGGCTGGGCGCAGTGGTGGTGGCTACAAACCTCACCCCTTGGGTGATAACGGTGCACATGATGGTGGCTTTTTTGATTATCGCGCTGCTCATCTCCATCTATAATAATCTGAAAGGCGAGACCATGCGCTGGAGAATGTATCGCCCCTTGATGCTGCTTTCACTCTGTGTCACCTTGTTGCAAGTGATTATTGGTACCCAAGTGAGGCAAGAGGTGGACCACATTAAGCATCTGGGTATAGACAGAATGGATTGGATTGCTCAGCTCGGTGAGCAGTTTGAAATACACCGCTCATTCTCAATTGTACTGGTGCTCATTAATGCCTACTTGGTATTTGTGCACTGGAATGCAGGCAGAGAGTGGCGCATTTTGGCAGGCATACTCCTGCTCGAATTAGTCGTGGGTATCTCTTTATCGTATCTCGGAATGCCTCAAGTGGCTCAGCCCGCACACCTCATGCTGGCTACAGTACTCTTTGGTTGGCAGTGGCACATTTACTCTGATAGGCGAGTGATACCTTCTGCCTTAACGGCTCAGTAAATCAGACAGCCTCGAGCTCAAATGTCTCTAAGAACTTTGTGTTGAAGTTCCCTTTTCTAAACTCCTTGTCATTGAGCAGTTGGATGTGAAAAGGAATGGTTGTGTTCACACCTTCAATCACATATTCACCAAGGGCTCTGAGCATCTTATCTATCGCTTCTTCCCTTGTCTGGGCTGTGACGATAAGCTTCGATATCATAGAGTCATAAAAAGGCGGTATAGTATACCCGGCATACACGTGCGTGTCTACGCGGATACCGTGTCCGCCTGGCGCATGATAGACGTTAATCTTACCAGGGCTTGGACGAAAATCTTTAAACGGGTCTTCAGCATTAATACGACACTGAATACTGTGCTTGGTAGGCTCGTAGTTTTTACCAGAAATTTTAATTCCAGCAGCAACTTTGATTTGCTCGCGTATAAGGTCGTGGTCTATCACCTCTTCAGTAATGGTGTGCTCCACTTGAATTCGCGTGTTCATCTCCATGAAGTAGAAGTCGCGGTTTTTATCAACTAGAAACTCAACCGTACCAACGCCTTCGTATTTCACAGCTTTTGCTGCTTTGATGGCCGCATTACCCATCTTGCTTCTCAGCTTCTTGGTCATAAACGGAGAAGGAGTTTCCTCCACCAATTTTTGGTGCCTACGCTGTATAGAGCAATCACGCTCACTCAAGTGACAGAATTTGCCGTGCTGATCACCCACAATCTGTATCTCGATATGACGAGGCTCTTCCACAAATTTCTCCATGTACATGCCGTCATTACCAAATGCGGCCTTGGCTTCTCTTCGCGTACTTTCCCAACCTTCAGCAAGTTCAGCATCGTCATTGCAGACTTGCATACCCTTACCACCACCACCAGCGGTGGCCTTGAGCATGATTGGATATTTAATCTTTTTCGCAATGCGCTTTGCTTCTGCAAGCGACTCTAATATTCCTTCTGAACCTGGAATACATGGTACTCCAGCTTTTTTCATGGTCGCCTTGGCCGAGGCCTTGTCTCCCATAGAGTTAATCATCTCTGGAGATGCACCGATAAACTTGATGTCATTTTCCTCACAGACCTTGCTGAACTGAGCGTTTTCAGACAAGAAACCGTATCCCGGATGGATGGCATCTGCATTGGTGATTTCAGCCGCAGCGATAATTCTCGACATATCGAGATAGGACTCGGCACTCGAAGCTGGACCTATACATACGGCCTCATCTGCAAATCTGACGTGCAGACTTTCTTCATCAGCTGTGGAATAAACGGCCACAGTCTTGATTCCCATTTCCTTTGCTGTGCGGATGACGCGTAGCGCGATTTCTCCTCTATTCGCGATGAGGATTTTCTTGAACATTCCCATGGTTCTGGTCTATTTGGCCGATTAGGCTGGATCGATAAGGAACAAAGGTTGTCCGAATTCTACAGGCGTGGCATCATCGACAAGTACTTTGACGATTTTTCCAGATACCTCAGATTCGATTTTATTAAAGAGCTTCATGGCCTCGATAATGCAAATCACCTTACCTGGCTTAATATCGTCTCCGATATTGACAAAAGCATCTTTGTCTGGCCCTGCCGAACGGTAGAATGTACCAATCATCGTAGAGGTGATGGTCTCATACTTTGAGTCGTCAGATGCGGCAGCGGCTTTTTCTGGTGCGGCTGCTGGTGCTGGAGCTGGCGCGGCAGGCGCTGTAACAGCAGGTGGTGCAGCTACGGCCGGATAGGCCATCTGCATAGGCTGCTGAACAACTATTTGCTCACCACCATTGCTTTGCTTTGAGCCAGCCTTGCCCGGAGACTTGATTGTTATCTTAAAATCCTTCTGCTCGATTTCTACTTCGTGTACACCACTTTTGGCCACGAATTTTATAAGATCTTGAATTTCAGCTAGTTTCATTCCCATTTTTCACTCTGCTTTATTAATCAGTCGAAAATAATCAATTTCATTCTTTCGGATTCAGTAGGCCCACTTCAGATAGATGGCTCCCCACGTAAATCCTCCGCCAAAAGCGGCAAGTATAATGTTGTCTCCCTTATTCAGTTTTGACTCCCATTCCCAAAGGCATAGAGGTATAGTTCCCGCAGTTGTGTTGCCAAATTTTTGGATGTTAATCATCACTTTTTCGTCAGTGACACCCATTCTGCGCGCAGTCGCGTCAATAATTCTAAGATTGGCTTGGTGCGGCACTAACCAGGCGACATCATCAGCGGTAAGGCCGTTTTTTTCCATGATTTCTGCTGAGACATCAGCCATGTTTGTCACGGCATATTTAAAGACCGTCTTTCCTTCTTGATAGACGAAGTGTTGACGAGCATCTACAGACTCTTTGCTTGCTGGTATGACAGAGCCTCCTGCTTTTTGATGTAGATACTCTCTACCAATTCCATCAGAGCGCAGAATAGAGTCTACGATACCGTGGCCACTTGTGTCTGCCTCAAGCATGACTGCACCTGCACCATCTCCAAATATCACACAGGTGGTACGGTCAGTATAATCTACGATAGAAGACATTTTATCTCCTCCAACCACGATTACTTTTTTGTAGGCACCAGTCTCGATGAATTTGCTTCCTGCGTCAAGCGCATAGAGGAATCCTGAGCAGGCGGCACTAATATCAAATGAGAGGATGTTTCTGATGCCCACCTTGTCGCACACGATGTTGGCTGTAGACGGGAAAACATGGTCTGGAGTCACTGTACCGACAATCAGTGCACCTACCTCTTCAGGTTTTGTGTTGGTCTTTTTCAGAAGGTCTAAAACAGCAGGAACGATGAGGTCACTGGTTCCTTTTCCTTCACCTTTTAAGATGTGTCGTTGCTTGATACCTGTGCGAGAAGTGATCCACTCATCATTGGTGTCCACTATTTTGGCAAGGTCATCATTTGTGAGTACATCGTCAGGGACGTATCCAGAAACACCCGTAATAGCTGCGGTGATTTTGCTCATGTTAGTCTAGTGATTAGATGGGTCAATGGTGGACTTGTGCAGTCCAAATCAGTGCATGTAATAGGTGATGGCAAGATAACAGAAAAGCCTCCTCGTAGTGCACGAGAAGGCTCAAATATCTTGTCATAGAGATTTACTCTCCTCCTTTTTCCATGACCACTTTACCCTTGTAGTAAAGCTTTCCTTCATACCAATGAGCGCGGTGAAAAAGGTGCGGCTCACCTGTAGTTGGGCAAGTCGCAATGTTTGGAGCTGTTGCCTTGTAGTGAGTTCTACGCTTATCCCGTCTGGTGGTCGACTGACGTCTTTTAGGATGTGCCATTTTGTTCTTTTTTTAGTTCTATTTCTTTAATTTCTTCAGTGCGTCCCAGCGAGGGTCTGGCTCAGGGTCTGGGTCTTCGTCCAGTCCATCTAAAGCATCCATCACATCAGGGTCGCAAAGGTCTTCTTCGTGTACTTTTCTGTTCGGAGTAGAAAGAATAATGTAGTCATAGAGTGGAGCTGAGATGTCTATCTCTTGCTCGTTGGCTGGCACGAAGTACACATCTTCATCATCAGAATCACCTGAATCGCTGAATTTGTAAAACAGTCTTGCGCTGCCATCAACATCAACAGTGCATGGTTCCATGCATCTGTCACACTCGGCTTCGATTGTTCCCTCAAAGGAAATATCGAGCACCAACATATTATTCTTCTTTTCGAGAGTTGTTTGGCAGACTATGTCTGAGCCAAGTATCTCTTCATTTCCGAATGCATCAAAGAACGATTTCTTTACCCGCTGTTCAAATTGGTGTATGCCTTCCTTCAAGCCCACAAAAGGGATTATGAATTCTTTCAACGTAGCCACCTTTTCAAAAATTGGAGTGCAAAGTTAATAAATGCAACCTTATCAACAAGGCTTTCTGACATTCTATTTTATATCAAGAAGAATGGCAAAATGCAGAATGTGAGCCACTTAGTTGGCCCGTTTAGTGCAAATATGGTGTGCACAGTGAATTGCCCTGATAAAGGAGGCCGGAGAAGCCAAGTTTTTTCCAGCAATGTCAAAGGCTGTGCCGTGGTCTGGCGAAGTGCGCACTATGGGAAGACCGGCCGTAAAATTGACTCCTTTTTCAAAGGCGATGGTCTTAAAAGGAACCAGCCCCTGATCGTGGTACATGGCCAGTGTGGCGTCAAAGTTTTTATAGGCTCTGGACCCAAAGAGGCCATCGGCTGGAAAAGGCCCTTCTGCGCAGATGCCTTGTTCTTTGGCTTTTTGAAGGCAGGGTGTAATAATCTCACCGTCTTCTGAGCCAATTAGACCATTGTCACCAGCATGGGGGTTTAGTCCAAGCACAGCAATTTTCGGCTCATCAATACCAAAGTCTTTTTTCAGACTGTGATGCATCATGGCCAACTTATCGAGTATGCGCTCTTCGCTGATTAGATTGCTGACTTTAGAAATGGGAACATGACCAGTCACCACACCCACTCTGAGCATCTCTGAGACTAAAAACATCAAGACAGAGTCTGAACCAGCCTGCTTGGCTAAAAACTCGGTGTGCCCCGGAAACTTAAATGAGTCAGACTGTATGTTGTCCTTGTCTATGGGCGCTGTGACAAGGGCTTGAACCTTGCCAGAGACGAGGTCTTGAGTGGCCCGAGTGAGTGAGTCGAGGGCGCATTTGCCTGAAGTTTTTGTTGGAACACCAGGTTCTATTTCTACGTTCTCTTCCCAGCACTGAATCACATTGATGCATCCTGACTTGGCTTCTGCAGCATCAGAAATCTGATGAAAGTCAGCAGCTAAGTCGCAGCGTGAGGCGTAAAACTCCAAGGCTTTTTTATGTCCATAAACGATAGGAGTGACAGCATCAAAAAGTGCCCGCTCTTCAAAAGATTTGAGAATGACTTCTATACCGATACCATTCAAATCACCTGTGCTGATGGCGATGCTGAGTGCCGTCTTACTCATCTATTCTTGAGCATGTCAAAAAGCAGACGCACTCCGTATCCTGTGCCCCACTTGCCTCGATATGAGTCTGGAGAGGTAATGTACGATGGCCCAGCGATGTCAATGTGGATCCACGGATAATCGGTAAAATGCTCTAGGAATTTTCCTGCTGTAATCTGACCGGCAGTTGCACCGCCTAGGTTTTTAATATCAGCAACGTCTGATTTTATCTGCTCTCCGTATTCTGACCAGAACGGCATTCTGACGACACGCTCATAGGTGTTCTCACCACTTTTTTGAAGCTTAGAGAAATCCTTATCGCCAGCAGTACCCATCACACATGATGCGACAGAACCGATGGCTCTCACGGCAGCACCAGTTAGCGTAGCCGCATCAAAGACTAGTTCGGGCTTATACTTTTTGGCATAGCTCAGCGCATCGGCCAGGAGCATGCGTCCTTCAGCATCTGTATTGAGGACTTCTACCGTCATGCCATTGTGCATTTTGACAACATCACCAGGCACATAGGCATTAAGTCCAGGTCTGTTGTCTGTTGCTGGGATAAGCCCTACAACGTGTACAGGTAGTTTTGCTTTTGAAATGGCATACATGGTGCCAATCATCATGGCTGCTCCTGCCATGTCACATTTCATCATGTCCATCGAATTGGCCGTGGGTTTTAGACTGACACCACCAGTGTCATACACCACTCCTTTACCAACCAGCACGATGGGTTTTTTGTTTTTCGCTCCTTTTGGTTTCCACTCCATTACGGTAAACGTAGGCGGATCAACACTTCCTCTATTCACGGCCAAGAGTCCACCCATCTTAAGCGATTCAATCTTCTTTTTGTTAAAGACATCAACTTTAAATCCAGCCTTTTTTCCGAGCTTTTTTATCTCAGTGGCGAGCTGTGGAGCGGTTAGAAATGACAGTGGTTCATTGACAAGGTCTCGTGTGTGATATACGGCATCCACGTTGGCTTGCAGCTCAGTGGTCATGATGGCAGTCATGCCACCCACAACATTAATCTTCTTCAGACTGTTTTTCTTAGTCTTGGCATCTTTGAAGTACTTCAAAAACTGATAATTCATCAGAGCCATTCCTTCGGCAAGTGCATAGACATCTTTGCCTTCGGCACCTCTAATTGTCACAGATTGCGCCTTCGTTTTATTGAGGAGGGTAGCGAATTGCGCACCCGTCTTTCTGAGAGACTCTAGTCGATGATGCTCTACTTTCTCTTTCTTCTTTGGTAGAATCAAATACACCCAGTGGCTGTATCGATTGATAGACGATTGGCCAGAAGATTTGAGTTCGTTTTTAGCAAAAGCCAATTCGTCTTTGGCGAGCCCTACACTACTCAGGTCTGAAATCTTATTGAGTAGATGTACTTGGTTTGATTTTGCCGGAATGGCACTTTTCTTAGAAATAGAGATACTCATGACGTCTGAAATTTAAGTGCGCCAAAGATAACAGGAAGAACAAGAGTGTTTCAGTCTTGATATAGCAACACCTTTGAAGTCCAGCTTGTGTCTGGCCCTTCAAGTCGAAGAAATAATACACGAGAAGCATAGTCTTGAAAGAATACGCCAATTCTCAATTCGTCTGAGACTACAGTCTCTTTTTCGTAGACTTTCTTTCCATCAATAGTGTACAAGTAGACAGTATATGTTTCATCAGCTTGCAATGGGCCTCTGATGCTAAACAGTCCATCTGATGGATTTGGATAAAGTATGTAATCGTCAAGAGTCGCTTCTCCAGGTGGTAGTTCATCACAATCTGGATAGAGAAACTTCTCATCCGTATTGCTGAGTCCGGCTGGGTCATCAACTTTTAGTTTGACTCGGTAGTAATAGTCAGCCGTCTCTTCACAGCCTATTCCATCCATGTCGAGCAGATCGTTTTCAATCTCTCTCGTATCAACAAGGTGGAAGTGTGTGTTGTGATGTAGGTATAATTCCCAACGAAAATCTAACTCATCATTACTGTGCTCAGAGTCTTGAACGTCTGCCGAAAAGTCAAGTTGATTTGACGTGTGGATGCTGTAAAGTTGTCCTTCTGATATGCCAGTAATCTCCACATCTGGCGGAGTGTTATTTAGGGAGATCACCAACTGATCTTGACCAATGTTGCCTGCCGTATCAGTCACGTTTAGTTGCACATTAATCATGAATGGCTCTGAGTCAGGAGCAGTAAAAACATGTTGCGGAGAAATCTCATCAGATGTCTCTCCATCGCCAAACACCCACTCATAAGTTAGTGGGTCTTCATCTGGATCATATGACTCTGATCCATCAAGATTGACTAGCAAAGGAGATGCTCCATACATGGTGTCAGCGATTGCTGTTACAATGGGACGGACGTTGTCAGTATAACAGACTCTTTTAACCTCTACTGGCGAGACGCTGCAAAAATAGAGGCACTCGTCATAGGGATTGAAATTGGTGTGAACTACAAGACCCAAGTCATTTGAAAAGAGCTCTACTTTTTCTAATTCATCCGCTTCACTAAACCAAAAAGCACGGGTCCAGCCTGAGTAGTCAGTTTGAAAATAGGTTCCGAAATACTCTTCTGGAAACGCTGTTCCGTGATAAAAATCCCCTCCTAAACCAGCAAGTCCGGTGAATGGCTCGCCTTCAATTTCTTCGACATCAACGATGGGTATTGCAATGGCATTTCCATTTTCATCATACCCGGGCACAACGGTTTTAGTGTCATCGGCATTCACCGTATTTTGATACGACAAGACTGGGCGCGTATGAGAGAATGTAATGACCGAGTCAGGTATTTCTATGAGCGCGTCACATGGATTTGACCAGGTGTAGTCATGCTGCTGGTTTTCTTGAACCAGAAGATTTTGATACTGATAATACTGAGCAGGGCAAGTCACATCATCATAGGCTGGGTTAGACTCGAGTATATTCTCAGTGAGCATTTCGCTATATGCTGGGTGCTTGTCCATTCCTTCATAGATGGGCCAACCAAAATTATAGGCAGGTCCATTCACAACATTAATCTCTTCCCATGTCGAGAATCCGACTTCACCGATGTAAAAAGTTCCAGGATCTCCGGCTTGCATGTTCGTTGAGCCAGTGTTCGGTTTTCGAGTCATGCGAAATGGATTTCTTAGTCCCATAGCCCAGACCTTAGACCGCGGAGATTCGGGGTTCAGTGCGTCATAGTAGGGGTTGCTTGGCAAGCCTAAACCAGTTTCAGGGTCAAACCTCAAGAGCTTTCCGTTATAGGAATCTAAATGCTGTGATCGAAACGCTCCCACGTCCTCATCTAGGTTAATTATGCCGGTGGCAAGTCCGAGAGAATCGTAGCAGAAATTTGGATACGGTGAGCCCCCGTTATGCTCACCCCACCATGTGTTTCCATCTCCCATGGTCAAAAGCAGGCTCCCGTCACTCCCAAACTCAAGCGACCCAACACTGTGAGATGATGTGAGGACTGGCAGTCCATCCTCTATTTGCTCTCCAATAAGAATATGTCTACTTGCTTCATCCGCTGAGGTAAAGTCATCCGTATTCACCGTATATCTGGTTACTCTGCCAATTGAGCCATCATAGGCAATCGAGAAAAAAGGGTCATAATTGGCGGAGTCAGCATTAAACAAGTGGTATGTATCAACCTGGTAAAGGAGGTACATGTAGCCGTTGTTTTGAAAATTAGGGTCAAGCGCCATACCCAGCATTCCGTTATCACCCCAGCATCCTACTTCATCAGAAATGTCAAGCACAGGAGGTTCTATTTTCTCTCCGTTCTGAATCAAGAAAACAAAACCGTTGCAGGTCCAGGTAAAAAAAGTGCTATCGTTTACAAAAGCAGTGCCCATTGGCGCATCAGTACCCATGTCTACAAGCACCTCAAGTTCGAAGCCCTCAGGCAACTGGGCAAATAGGTTAAGCGGAAAAAGGAAGAGAATAAGAAGTCGTTTCATTTCAAGGACAAAGATGCAGATTCATGTGCTACAAAGCGATTACTGTATTGGCGTATAATTGAATTTCCGTCAAGTGTTGTTTTCTGCAATTGTGCCTATCATTGTCAGCCCTACTATGATGTTCCGAAAGCTATCCATATTAATTCCTGCTTTTAATGAGGCGCAAACCATCCATCTCATTCTTGACAAAGTGAGACAAGTGGAGTTGAGCCAAGGCATTGAGAAAGAGATAATCATTGTCAATGATGCATCTAGCGACTCCACTACTGAGGCGGTCAATGACTATGCGGCTGCGCATCCAGACCTGCATATCACGCTTTTCGAGCATACTGTCAATCATGGTAAAGGAGCCGCGCTACACAAAGCGATATCATTGGCTACGGGAGAGTATTTAATAGTGCAAGATGCAGACTTGGAGTATGATCCGGCAGAGTATAATGAGCTCTTGGCACCCATACTCTCTGGCCAAGCGGACGTGGTGTACGGTAGCCGTTACCTCAACAAAAAGCCGCACGAGCGATTAAACTATATGCAGACGCTTGGCAATAAGTTTTTGACCCGTTGCTCTAATGTGTTTAGCGGATTAAAGCTCACAGACATGGAGACCTGCTACAAACTTATGCGCACAGACATTGCGCAGGGCTTGGGATTAAAAGAAAAGAGGTTTGGCTTTGAGCCTGAAGTAACGGCAAAGCTCGCCAAGATTAAAGGCCTCAGAATCGCAGAAGTGCCAATCTCCTATTACGGGCGATCGTTTGAAGACGGCAAGAAAATTGGCATCAGTGATGCACTAAGGGCGGTCTACTGCATAGTCAAGTTCAATGTGTTCTCAAATGAATAAGCACGGTCTGCCGGCAGTGCTCGTTGCCTTGGTATGTGCCATATTCTCCATGGTGGCATTTGCCATCTCTCCCGGCCTATACGAGACGGGAGACGGAGTGGCTCACTTCCAGATTTCAAAGTGGTCATGGTCTCATCATGAGTTATTTCTGCATCAATGGGGCAAGCCATTGTTTACCACCCTGAGCTCGGCATTTGCCCAATTTGGATATGCAGGAATGGTCTCTTTTAACATCATACTCTTCCTACTCTCTTCGTGGTTTTTTTATAAGGTCTGTCGCCATTATAAGTGCAGAGGGATTTGGTTTGGTATACTGATTATGTTTTGCGCGCCAGTCTATGCGCGCATGGTTCTCGCGGGAATGACAGAGGTCTTATTTGCCACATTATATCTCGGCACTATCTGGTCTTTTACTCAGAAGAAATACGCGCTAGGTGCGCTCATTTTTGGTTTTAGTTTATTGTCCAGACCTGAGGCACTGGTTTTGTTGCCCTTGGTGGGCCTGTATCTGCTGCTCAAAGAGTGGAAGTCTACGCCATTACTTTTGGTTGGACTGCTCGTCTATGGGGTCTGCACATTCATCGTGTTTCAAGACCCCTTGTGGTTTATCCATGCAGACCCATATGATCCAAATGGAAGTATATACGGGAGTGGTGAATTCATGAAATTCTTTGCTTCCATGAAATCAATCATTGGTATTCCGGCTGCGATTATTCTTATCTGCTCACTTCTGGTTTATGCGCTGAAGACAGACATCAGGAAAAGTGCGGACACAGATGAACTTGCTTTTTCTGTATTGATTATCGGAGGCTTTTTTCTGGTTTTCTTGACGCACTCTTTTTTGTGGTGGAAAGGCATCAAAGGGTCCATGGGTTTGATTAGAGTAATTGCCACTGTCACACCGCTAGCTGCGCTAATCTCTATGCGAGGGTGGACTTTTTTAATTGAAAAAACAGACTCAAGAAAGTACTTGAGTTACGGACTTACGCTTGTCTTTGCCGTGCTGATGGTTCATACGCTATGGGCAAGATTGGACCTGCCTCACCAACAAGACATGAGGGTAGAGCGCATCACGAAGGCTCTTGATGGTATAGAGATTAAAGATGGTCAACGCATTTTATATCTCGACCCTTGGGTGACTTATCAATTGGGAATTGATCCGTATGACCAGAGCAAGTCTGTCATGATATGGAGTGCGGATGACTTGAAAAAAGAAGTGCGCACAGGCCGTAATGACATTGTCGTATGGGAGTCACACTTCATGCGCACTGAGGGAGGCATAGCACTCGAAGAAGTCGCGGCCCTTTCAGAATTGACGCTGATAAGAGAGGAGAATGGTCCGCAAGATGTGATGTATATGGGGGCTCCGTATCAAGTCAGAATATATCAAGCACACTGAGTCTTAATCTGCAATTAAGACGCCACTTCCATTCATATCAATTTCTTGAATTGTACTTGGCTCACCAGAGTATATGATGTTTCCGTATGAGTCTATGATGTAGTCTAATTGCCCGTCTTGAGCGATGTTGATTCTCATGTCGGCCGTGCCCTTATTATCTGCCCAGCAATATGTTGGGGTTACTTTTTGTGCTAAAATTCGGCCTTGGCCTGACTGAGTTGCCCACAGGCTTTGTACCGCGCCATCAATATCTAATTCAGATGCCCCCGCACTTATTCTGAGCGTACACTCTTCAAGCTCAGTGGTCAGTTTTGTCTTGCCACTGACATGCCAGTTTTCCCAAGTCAACTCTTCGCCTACGTGTGTGCCTATGGTCTCTGTCAGTCCATGACTCTCGTTGTAGACATAGTCCAATGTGCTGTAATGTATTTCTACACGAATGTCGACAGGCAATTCCCTTAACCACACGCACTTGTTTTGATCAGTAATGGTCAGCGTTTCATTCTCAACATCTGTCTCTATAAAGTTGATGAGATTCTCTCCGCAGTGTATGACCACCTTGCTCAGTGAGTCTTGCACCAATTGATAATGAATGCCGTCAAATAATTGAAGTGCGCTGAATGGAGCAAGGCTTCTTTCTTCAGTCACGTAATCTCCAACGGATTTGGCGCAGGCTCTGTCTTCTGCTTTTTTGCAGGAGAATGTGCTAAACAGAAGTGCAATGAATATGAAGTTGCGAAGCATTTGCATACGAAAGTATTAAACTATGAGTTCCTTTGTCTTATTATGAACAGCTCAAACCTACCCATAGAGCCCATTCAAGAGTGGTGCGAGGCCGAGAGCCCAATTTTTATTGTTGGACCATGTAGCGCAGAATCGCGTGAGCAAGTGATGAGCACCGCTGCGGGCATTGCGAAGATGAACCGCAAGGTGATATTCAGAGCAGGTATTTGGAAACCGCGAACACGTCCAGGTTCTTTTGAGGGAATAGGAGACATGGGGCTCGAATGGCTCAAAGAAGTCAAAGAGACCTATGGCTTTATGACGGCTACCGAAGTGGCAAATGCGCAACATGTCGAGGCCTGTTTAGAGGCTGGTATAGACGTGTTTTGGATTGGAGCACGTACGACAGTCAACCCTTTTTCTGTGCAAGAGATTGCTGATAGTCTCAATGGCGTGGATGTGCCAGTCTTTGTAAAAAACCCCATCCATCCTGACCTCATGTTATGGATTGGAGCCATAGAGCGAATAGCCGGTGCGGGGATAAAAAAACTGGGTGTCATACACCGAGGCTTTCAGTACCACAACAACTTTCCGTATCGCAATCTGCCGAACTGGGACATGACCATTGAGCTAAGAAGACAGTTTCCTGAGTTGCCCATCATTTGCGATGTCAGCCACATATCTGGCGACCCAAAACTGATTCCGCAAATCGCACAGCGCGCCATGGACCTGAGCATGTCAGGTCTGCTCATTGAGACTCATGTGGACCCTACGGTGGCGCTTAGTGATGCCAAGCAGCAAGTAACCCCGGCTCAACTTATTGAGATCATAGACAACCTGGAGATAAGAGAAGAGGGAACAGATGACCCTGCTTATCGCAGTGAGTTGGCCAAGCTGAGAAGTAAGATTAATGACATTGACGAGTCACTCATACGCACGCTTTCTGAGCGCATGAAAGTGGTGGAAGAAATTGGGTCGCACAAAAAGACAATGGGTATTACGCCATTTCAAGTAGAGCGCTGGCGACAGATTTATAGCCAATATGAAGAGTGGGGAAAAACCATGGGGCTAGAGCAAGACTTCATCACCAAGTTGGGTCAGCTCATTCACGAGCAGTCTATCGACATACAAGAGCGTGTGATGAATGACAAGACTTCTTAGACTCAGAAAGTAGCACTGATCAAAGATTCAGCATACGTGCTCTTTGGGGCGCTGTAAAGTGCATCCGCTTCTTGAAGCTCTTCAATTAATCCCTTATTCATCACCATTACACGGTCACTCATGTATTTCACTACGGAGAGGTCATGTGAGATAAACAAAAAGGTCAAGCCTAATTCTTCTTTGAGGTCATTGAGCAAGTTGAGCACCTGCGCTTGCACAGACACGTCAAGTGCTGAGACAGACTCGTCACAGATCACCACTTCAGGCTTTAACGCGAGTGTGCGGGCAATGCTCACCCGCTGGCGCTGACCACCACTAAATTCATGAGGAAAACGATTTAAATTATCAGCTTTTAAGCCCACTCTTTCCAGGAGTTGGGCGCTGACCTCCATCCGTTCCGCAGTGTTTTTATACAAGCCATGTACACGCATGGGTTCGCTAATTGCTTCACCAATTCTCACACGTGGGTTGAGCGAAGAGAAGGGGTCTTGAAAGATGATTTGCACCTTTCTGCGATATTCTTTTCGCTGTTCTCTCGTCAAACTGTTCAGGTCAATTCCGAGATATGAGATACTGCCACCAGTACTTTTTTCAAGGCCAACGAGGGTTCTTCCAAGCGTAGATTTTCCGCAGCCCGACTCTCCAACAAGTCCTAAGGTCTCGCCCTTATATATGTTGAAGCTTACTCCGTTTACTGCTTTTACAAAATCTGTGGTGCGTTGTAATATCCCTTTTTTGATAGGGTACCAAGTGTTCAGTTCGTTGACCTGTATGAGTGGCTCTTGAGCGTACATGTGCTCATGCCTATCAGCTCGCTCTTGCTGTGACTCTTGACTAAGGTCTATCTGCGCTCCGCTGGTAAACTGCTCTACCGTAGGCAGCCTTAACGGTCTACTTTTCGCAGGTGGTCGGCAGGTGAGTAAGCCGCGAGTGTATTCATGATTTGGACTGTTCAGAATCTGTTCTGAAGTTCCTTTTTCAACCAGGCGGCCTTGGCGCATGACGAGAATCTCATCAGAAATATGAGCCACTACGCCTAAATCATGACTGATGAAAATCATGGACATGCCATTCTTTTTCTGCAGTTGATGCAGCAAGTCGAGAATGCCACGTTGTACACTCACATCTAGTGCCGTGGTGGGCTCATCACAGATTAGTAATTGGGGTTCGCATGACATGGCCATGGCAATCATCACGCGTTGCTTTTGGCCACCACTCAACTGATGAGGATATGAACTCCATATGCGCTCTGGCTGTGGCAGACTGACTTCGTCAAACAGTTCAAGTACCCGTGCTTTTCTTTCTGCTCGTGTCAAGTCTAAGTGTTGAGCCATGACCTCAGCCACTTGAGCCCCGCACCTATGCACAGGGTTAAGCGAGCTCATGGGCTCTTGAAATATCATTGCGATGCGTTTACCCCTCAAGTCAGAGAGATAGCGCTCATCGCTATTGAGCAGGTCTATGCGTTCTTGAGAAAACAGGATTTCGCCAGACTCGTATTGTATTGGTGGACTGTCTATCAGGCGCATGATAGACAGTGAGGTGACAGATTTTCCTGAACCTGACTCGCCCACTACACCAATTGTTTTTCCCTTAGGTACTGAGAAGGTGATGTCTTGTAAAACTTCGGTGCGCTGTTCTCCTTGTCCAAATGAGGCGTTGAGCCCAGTAACTACAAGAAGAGATTCAGTCTTCGGTAAAGGTTCGTTCATAGTTCTCCAGATAGTTGAGCATAATCATTGGCGAGCCTATTTCCATCGACTCATCAACAAGCGACACTTCAACGAGCTTTCCAGAGGGTGACGGAGCTTTCCAAGTAGCAAAACCATCTGCTGGTCTACTTTTTTGATATCGCTCGTCCATGGCAGCGACTAGTTGGTCAAACAGCGCATCGTTAATCGAGTCATTCTTGCTCATCATGTCAACGGTGATTTCAAACACCTCGCCATCGTCCATGTTGACAAAATGAACGTATTCCAAACCATTGGAGAACCGTCCGTGATAGATTAACTCGTCATGTTCTCTTTTGTCTGGCTCCCCTTTTGATTTGATTACGGCTTCGAGGTCGTCTCCTATGCCAGTGCCTATGATCAGCTCACCAGTGTACAGTTCATCCATCCAGTGGATGTTTGCAGCCTCTGTGTCTCCTGCTTCACTCGTGCATGAAGAGTAGGAGATGATGCCTAGCAGGCACAGTGTCCATATTGCTTTTCGAATACTCAGTTTTCTATGAGTTTAAATAGTTCATCGAGGTCAGGAGTGAGGATGATTTCTATACGCCTGTTTTTTGCCTTGTCGTCAGGGTCGATTGGTAAAAACTCGCTACGACCTGAAGCGGTCAATATAGTGGGGTCTATGGAGCTATTGTCTTGCATGATGCGCACTACAGAGGTGGCGCGCAACACACTCAAATCCCAGTTGTCTTTGTAGCTGGCACTGTTACCGAGTATCTTGTCAGAGTCCGTGTGGCCCTCGACCATGATACCAATGTCATTTTGGTTTTCTATCGCTTGAGCGAGTTTTATAAGCGCTTTTGATCCTTCTGCACTCACTGATGTGCTCCCCGATGCAAACAGAAGTTTGGCTTCAAGAGATACATACACGCGCCCATCTCTTTCCTCTACGGTAAGCCCTTTGTCTTTGAAGTTAAGTAGTGCATTAGAGACTCTGTTTTTGAGTTCATTGACCGCAGCATCTTTGCTAGCAAGCAGGCTTTCTAACTCATTCACTCGCTCTTCTCTGAGCTTGAGGTCATTGCTTTTTTCGTTGAGGGCGCGCTCTAAGTCACCGAGTAGTGCTTCTTGATCTTGCAGGTCAGATTGCACGCCTATGAGTGCATTGAGCAGTTCTTTTTTCTCTGACTCAGTGCTTGACATGAGGTCAGATTGCTTGCGCATCAGTTGTTCATTTAACTCATTGATTTTGTCATACTGCCTAGTCATTCTTCTGAGCGAAGAGCCGAGTAGAGTGGTATCACTCTTGAGCTTATCTACTCCTTTAAGTAGCACTTCATAGTCAGACTTGCTTTCGTCAAGGGCACTAGTGAGGTCCGCATTTTGATTGCTGAGAATCTCTCGTTCTTCAGCACATTTTTTTGCTTCGGCCTCCACTTCTTGAAATCGTCTACCAGGCACACATGAGGTGGCAAATATGAGTAGCAGTAGTGCGAGTTGGGCAATCTTATTCATCTCTTCGTGATTTTACCCTACAAAGTTTAAAGGATAGCTCATTGAGAAGCATGTGTCGTTCTTTTATTATGAACAGACACAATGAATAAAACTTACTTCTTGATATAGACGTTTCTCAGGTCGTAGCGACCACCTACTGGTGGCATGACCTCTCGTAAGTCAGACTTTGATATGATCAGTGTTTTCTCATAATAGACAGGCATTATTCCAGCTTGGCTCATCATGAGGTTGTCGGCTTGAGAGTATAGCTCCATGCGTGCTTGTTCATTCTTTTCGTTCACTGCCGAACTGACTAACTTGTCAAAGTCTGGATTCTGATAACGATACGTATTGAGATACGAACCTGAGGCCTCAGGTGTATTTTGAGAAATCATCAAGCTCAAAAAGTTTTGAGGAGAAAGGAAATCTGCGGTCCATGTGTCTAACCAGAACTTGACTTTTTTTGCCTCAATGCGCTCGTAGTGTTTGCTCTTGTCAAAGGTGCTGATGGATACCGAGACGTTGATGTTTTCTAGCAGTTGCTTCTGAATTTCTTGAGCAACAATCACATCTTTAAATTGATTTTGAATCTGCAGAGTTATAATCGGGAAGTCCTGTCCATCAGGAAATCCACTTTCGCTCAGTAGCTCTTTGGCTTTCTCAATGTTCTTCTCGTAGCCATTAATTTCAGACACCGGATAGTTTTTAAACGCTGGAGGCACAATGCCGTATATGCCCGGATACGCGCTGCCATTGAGCACAACATCGGCAATTACTTTTCTGTCAATGGCGTAATTAAACGCTTGCCTAACGCGCTCGTCATCAAAAGGAGCTTCGTTATTTAGGAAACCGCAATACACCACCTCAAAATCTAAATCACTACTTGATATGTAGTTAGAAGAATTTAGCTTAACAATGTCGTTGAGCGAGCCTCCACCTTCTTGCATATCGGCATTAACCACTATATGCACTGAGCCATTTTTTAGCGCACTTTCTACGACCTTAGCACTCTTTTCAAAAGTGATTTTCACACCATCTAGATAAGGTAGCTTGTCACCATTTTCTGCAACACCCCAGTACTTCTGATTTCGCTCTAGAATGACCACATTTTGTCTATTCATGAGTTTCAGTCTGAAGGGTCCTGTGCCAATCAGCTGACTGTCTAACTCATCGGTTTGGGTGTAGAAGTCTACCATTTCACGCGGATAGATGCTCGCTCCGTAGTGAGCCATGGCGTGAATAAACTCTCTATTTGGCGCATTTAGCTCTATGAAGACCACGTCTCCTTCCGCCCGTAGTCCGGGCAGTTCTATTTCCTCACCTGATTTGGAATTGGCAAAATACTCTTGTGCGCCTCTGACTTGGTCGACAAGCAGACCTGAGTTCTTGTTAGACTCATAATCAGTACAGAGTCGTTTCAAGCAATAGATTACATCATCTGTGGTCAGTTCTCTTCCTTTCCCATCTTTAAAGCACTTGTTATCATGAAAGGTTACTCCTTTCCTGATTTTGAACGAATAGATGGTGGCGTCATCATTTACAGTCCAAGACTCAGCGAGTGACGGACTTATATGCCGATCTCTCCCTTCGTATTTGACCAAAGACTCATAGACATGAGCACCGATTTGAGAAGAAATCTTCTCATACGTTTTGGGTGGAAATAGAGACTCGAAGTCTTCAAATAAGTTGGTGCTAAAGACACCACCATATTTGTCGCTTAAGTCAATGACTTTTTCGTTGCTGTTTTCTGAATTACAAGAGAGCAACAAGATTAAGAGTAGGAAAGTAGAGGCTATGTATAATCTATTCATAAATACCGTAGACTGTATTTATAGCAATAATAGAGCAATAAGAAAAGAGGAAAAGCGACTTTTCGCGGAGTTATTAACCAATTTGTAGGAGAACTGGGCAGTGGTCAGAATGCACGGCATCACTAAGGATAGCCGCTCTTTTTAAGTCCGGTTCAAGCGCCTTACTAGCCATATTATAGTCAAGTCTCCAGCCCAAGTTCTTCTTACGCGCCCCCGCTCGATAGCTCCACCAGCTATATTGATGCGGTTCTTCATTAAAGTACCTAAACGTATCAATGAAGCCTGCATCAATAAAGCTCGACATCCATTCACGTTCTTCAGGCAGAAATCCTGAGCTGTTTTTATTTGCCACCGGGTTATGTATATCAATGGCCTTGTGACAGATATTATAGTCTCCAGAAATAACCAGTCGAGGTCTAGTTTTAATCAATTCTGCCAGGTAATCTTTTATTTCATGCAGAAACTGCATTTTAAACTCTTGACGCTCTGAACCCGCGCTGCCAGAAGGAAAGTACGCACTGGCCACACTGAGGTCGCCAAAATCTGCACGTATAAATCGTCCTTCAAAATCATGCTTTTCTATGCCATTGCCATACTCCACGTGGTCAGGCTCCATTTTGCTGAAGATGGCAGTGCCACTGTATCCCTTCTTTTGGGCAGAATACCAGTAAGTGTGATAACCGAGCGCCTCAATGGCGGCTACGTCCACTTGCTCTTTTTCAGCCTTTATTTCTTGGAGGCAAAGCACATCAGGGTCTGCAGCGCTAAGCCAGGTCAAAAAGTCTTTTTTCAGCGCAGCACGTATGCCGTTAACGTTATAGGATATAATTTTAGTCACCTTTGAGCGTTCGATTTTGAATGAGGTGGTGAAAATAAATAGAACTAATTCACCTTTAAGCCCTTATTTGGTAATCTCGATTGATGATTAGACTTGGGCAGGCTGACATATCCCTCTTTAGCTTCCTATTCCTTCTGCTTATGACTTCTTCTGTCCAGGCACAGGAGAATAGCTCTTTTGTCGACTCCTCATATCAGGTGTTGTCTGACACTTTATTGCTGCATGAACATGTAGTGTTGTCTACAAGTATCACGCTCACACATGATGGCCAGCCAAGCAATTATACGTTTCTACATGAGCTAAACGGCCAAAATAAAATACTGTTGTCAGACAGCAGCCTCATCGGAAAAAGTGTGCGTGTGCAGTATAGGGTGTTCCCGTTTAAGGGCACAGAGTATTTCGTGCTGAAGGACAGCGCTTATATAAGGAGCGATTTTGAAGAAGAGTCTCCGTTTGCATATAAACCAGGCGGTCGTGATGAGTCCTTGTTTGATTTTGGCCGGCTCGATAAGCGAGGGAGTATCTCTAGAGGCATACTTGTGGGAAGTGCTCAAGACTTGAGCGTCAACTCAGACTTGAACCTACAACTCACTGGTAAGTTGACAGAAAACATTTCGCTCATTGCCAACATTTCTGATGACAACGTACCTATACAAACCGATGGAAACACGCAGCAGTTGCAAGAGTTTGACCAAGTATACATCAAGATTTATGACTCAAAAAATGCACTCACAGCAGGAGATTTTCAGCTCAGAAATACGGACAAGTACTTTCTGACCTATCAGAAGAAGGCGAGAGGGGCATCCTTTCTGCATGAAAACATAAAGCAAGCCAGCACGGACTCTACACGCGAAGAGCTGATGCGCATACACGGGTCGGCCGCAGTGAGTCGAGGCAAGTTTTCGAGAAACGTGATTCAGGGCATAGAGGGTAACCAAGGGCCTTACAGATTGGCCGGAGCAGATAATGAGCAGTTTATCATCATACTATCTGGAACAGAGCGTATCTACATAGATGGCCAATTGCTGAAGCGAGGAAAGGAGTTTGACTATGTGATCGATTATAACAGTGCTGACTTGACCTTTACGGCCAAACGCTTAATCACAAAAGACAGACGAATAGTAGCTGAATTTCAGTATTCAGAAAGAAACTACGCCCGCTCACTGTTGACTGCCGGAGTAGATTACAGTAATCAGAAAGTAGTGGCCTTTGTTGATGTGTTTAGTGAGCAAGACAGCAAAAAACAGTCTCTGCAGCAAGAGCTTACTCCTGAAGACAGACTCTTTTTAAGCAATGTAGGAGACAACCTTGCTGCGGCATTAACTCCGCGCATAGATAGTGTCGGTTTTAGTGAAGATGCGGTGCTCTATGCGCTGACTGACTCACTCGGATATGACAGTGTGTATGTGCAGTCGAGTAATCCAGATGAGGCTTTTTATGAACTGTCTTTCACTCAGGTGGGTCAAGGAAACGGGTTCTATGTACAAGATGATTTTTTGTCAAACGGAAGAGTGTTCAGATGGGCCGCGCCAGACACCATAGGTGGACAATTAGTGCTCAATGGTGACTATGCGCCAGTCTTACTATTAGTCACGCCAAAGTCTCGAAGAATGATGTCTTCTGGGGTGAAGTATAGACCAGATGACAAGACGCTACTTTCTGTTGAAGGGGCCATTTCCGAATTTGATTCAAACACATTCAGCACTCAAGATGCGGACGATGATTTTGGACATGCCTTTAACATAGGACTCGGACGCAACTTTACACTCCGAGATACAAGTGGAGGTAAGGCTGGTCTAGAGTTAGCCGCCAAAGTAGATTACGAGCAAACAGCCGAGCATTTTCAATTTGTAGAGCGATATCGGCCAGTTGAGTATGAGCGAAACTGGAACTTGCTAAGTACTGCCCAGCTTGGTCTGCAGCAATTAACCGGTGCCAGCATAGGTGTCAGAAAGGATGGCCGTACGTACGTGACCTTTAGGGCTGAAATGCTAGACATTGGTAATCAGTACAGAGGATATAGAAACGGGGTCGATGCGTCATACAAAGACGAGAAGTGGACCTTTAAGTTAGTCGGGAGCCAACTTAGTACGGCCTCTGATGAGTCCACAGATTTCATCAGACACAGAGGATTAGTAAGTAGAAAATTTGGCCCACTTGTAGTCGGTTTTAAAGACGAACATGAGCGAAATCGTTTTCAGTCACCAGACACCTTGAGCGCCCTGAGTTATGAGTTTTTTGACTGGGAAGCCTTTGTTTCTTCTGGCGACAGTGGAGCAGTCAAGTATGAGGTCTCATTTAGAAACAGAGAAGATTTTAGACCAGAAAACAATGACCTGCAAGCCGCGGCTAGGGCGCAAGAGTGGGGAGTAAAACTTGGCACAAGGAAAATCAAAAACCAACGCATAGATATTACGGCCACATACAGGACATTAGAGATTATCAGGTCTAGTCTCATCACTCAGACTCCAGAAGACAATTTTCTAGGCAGAATAGAGTATAACGGCCGCTTCTTTAAAAACGGATTAACCATAGGCAGCTTCTATGATGTGGGCTCAGGATTAGAGCGTAAAAGACAATTTGTTTTTCTGGAAGTCGCGCCCGGTCAAGGTACCTATGTGTGGATAGATTATAATGAAGACGGTGTGCGTGATCTTGACGAATTTGAGATTGCCCAGTTTACCTATGAGGCCAACTTTATCAGAACGTTTACCCCAACAGACGAGTTTGAAAAGACATTTTCCAATCAATTTGGTCAAACCCTTGGTCTAGAGCCTGCCCGATGGTGGAGAAACGAAAAAGGCCTCAAAGGATTTATAGGAAAATTCTCTGACCAAGCCGTGTGGAGGTCTGACCGCAAGACCATTAAAGATGAGAACATTTCAATATTTGACCCCTTTGAAACAAACCTGCAAGACAGCACATTGCTGAGTAGCAACACCTCTATCAGAAACACGGTCTACTTTAACAAGACCCATCCCGTGTGGAGCATCGACCATACCATACAAGAAAGTGGTAATAAGCAGTTGCTCACCAATGGTTTTGACACCCGAAATCTAAACGAACAGTCAGTCAACTTCAGACTCACTGTAAAAAAGGTGTGGACGCTTAAAGTGAAGAATCGGTGGTCCACTAAATTAAACAGAAGCGATTTTAGTACTAACCGCGACTACACCATCTCATTAGTAGGCTTGGAGCCAACTTTGGCCTACCAGCCTAACCGAAAATACCGCGTTACGGTGCGTGGTGAACGCACCGAGAAAGACAATATTCTAAGCGAAGCAGAGACAGCCGAGATCACACGAGTGGGGGCGGAGTTTAGATACAGTTTTGTGCAAAAGGGAAACATACAGATTGACATAGACCTGTATGACATCACCTATGATGGGGCGGACAACACGTCTTTGGCGTTTGAGATGCTCAACGGTCTTAAACCTGGACAGAATTATACGTGGGGAGCACGACTACAGCGTAACCTCTCAGAAAATCTGGAACTCAACTTCACCTATAACGGGCGTCTGTCTGAAGACGTTCAGACCATTCACACAGGTGGTGTTCAAGTAAGGGCTTTCTTTTAAGAAGGCAGGTCTAGTCCAATGTGCAGCTCTTTTAACTGATCAGCATCAAGCGCGGCTGGCGCATCAAGCATGACATCGCGACCAGAGTTGTTTTTTGGAAAGGCAATGTAGTCTCTGATTGAGTCTGCTCCACCAAACATGGCACACAGTCTATCAAATCCAAATGCAACACCACCGTGCGGTGGCGCTCCATACTCAAAGGCTTGCATCAAAAATCCGAACTGAGCTTGTGCTTCTTCTTTTGTAAATCCGAGTAAGTCAAACATGTCGCTTTGCAACTGTCTGTCAAAAATTCGGATAGATCCTCCACCAAGTTCTACACCATTCATACACATGTCATAGGCATTGGCACGCACTTCTCCTGGTGCCGTGGCCATCTTGTCCATGTCCTCTGGTTTTGGGGAGGTGAACGGATGGTGCATGGCGTGGAATCGCTCTGTGTCCTCGTCCCATTCGAGTAGCGGGAAGTCAATAACCCAAAGCGGCTTGTACACTCCTTCTTCTTTCAGTCCGAGTTTTGATCCGACATGCAGTCGAAGCTCGTTCATTTGATTGCGACACTTGTTAAGCTCTCCAGACAAGACCAGAATAAGGTCGCCCGGCTCAGCACCGCAGTGATCTGCCCAACGCTTGAGTTGCTCTTGGTCGTAAAACTTGTCTACTGAACTTTTGAAAGTGCCGTCTTGGTTGCACTTGCAGTACACCATTCCCATGGCACCAACTTGCGGTCTTTTAACATAGTCTGTCAACGCATCAAGTTCTTTTCGAGTCATCTCTGCGCCACCTTTGGCTACAATTCCAATGACTGCTCCGGCCTCGTCAAAAATCTTGAATCCTTGGCCTTTGGCCACCTCATCGAGGTAATTAAACTTCATGTCAAAGCGCAGGTCAGGTTTGTCTGAACCATAGTCGCGCATGGCATCGGCAAAGGTCATGCGTGGGAATGGAGGCAGCTCTACATCTTTGATTACCTTAAACAAATGGCGCACTAAGCCTTCAAAAGTGACCAAGATATCTTCTTGCTCAACGAAGCACATTTCGCAGTCTATCTGAGTAAACTCCGGCTGACGGTCAGCGCGTAAGTCTTCATCTCTAAAACACTTTACTATCTGGTAGTACCTGTCATAGCCAGACACCATGAGCAGCTGCTTAAAGGTCTGCGGAGATTGAGGAAGGGCGTAAAACTGACCTTCATTCATTCGGCTTGGTACCACAAAGTCACGCGCTCCTTCTGGCGTAGACTTGATCAGGTAAGGAGTCTCTACTTCAAAGAAATCGAGCGAATCCATGTACTTTCTAGTCTCAATAGACAGCCTGTTTCTCAGTGCTAGGTTTTCTCTGAGCGGACCTCTTCTCAGGTCGAGATAGCGGTACTGCATTCTAAGCTCGTCTCCTCCGTCAGTGTCGTCTTCTATCGTAAACGGAGGCGTCTTACTCGCATTCAGAATGGTCAATTGCTCTACGTTAATCTCAATGTCTCCGGTAGACATCTTGGCATTTTTGCTAGATCGCTCAGCCACTTTTCCTTTGACCTGAATGACAAATTCTCTTCCGAGTTTACGGGCTCTCTCGCAGAGCTCTGCTTGGTCATCCATGTTAAAGACCAACTGAGTAAGTCCATACCGATCCCGCAGGTCGATAAAGGTCATTCCTCCAAGGTCACGCGAGCGCTGGACCCAACCAGCAAGTGTGACATCTATTCCTACGTGCGCTGCGCGCAATTCTCCACAGGTATGTGAACGGTACATGAGCTTTTGTTTTACAGCTGGCGAAGGTAATGAAAAGGCCGTCTGTGGATTAGAACAGATTTACTCAATTAATCAACCTCTAGATGAGGGCTCTTTGATCATATGAAATCCCACTTTTTTGAAGCCTCTGCGCTCGTAAAAATCATGGGCACGTGTGTTTTTGATATAGGCATTGAGCTCTACACTCTCACAGTCTTGACCGATAGCCCACTCTTCTATGTGATGCATGAGTGCATCTCCAATGCCCTTGCCGCGCGCACTGACATCAACCACGACATTGTCTACCTCTACTTGTTTTCCGCTGTATAGTTTGGTGCTGATCCATGCGCTGCTCACCGCTACGAGTTGACCTGACTCCATGTGTGCGCCAAAACATCGGTAGCTCTGATAATCAAACATTTCCGTCAAGCGCGCGTGTAGTAGGGCCACTGATTTTTCTGGGTTGAGCTGCTGGACAAGCGGAATTATAACAGGTATATCTTTTTTCGTTAGAAGTGTGATCTGCAGACTCATTGCTCCAAAAGTATCAATTGGCATAAGATGACAGGACGTATCTTCGCCAGATGATTGACCTTCTGTCAGATGAACACTTCATGAAGCAGGCCCTCAGACAGGCTGAGCTAGCTGTAGAGGCTGATGAGGTGCCAGTGGGCGCCATTATCACCTGTGATGGTCAGGTGATTGCCAAGGCACATAATCTGACTCAGACTCTCAACGATGTTACTGCACATGCAGAGATTCTTGCCATCACGAGTGCGGCCGAAAATCTTGGTTCGAAGTACTTGTCTAAGTGCACCTTGTACGTGACGCTTGAGCCATGTGTCATGTGCGCTGGGGCTGGGTTTTGGTCTCAGCTAGGGCGTGTAGTGATTGGTGCGCTTGACCCGAAGCGCGGGTACCGTAGGTTAGAAGAAAACATATTGCATCCGCGCACTGAGGTAAAGACTGGGGTGATGGCATCAGAATGTGCTGAGATCATCTTGAAGTTTTTCGAGTCGAAGAGAAAAAAGAAATGAGAATCGGGAATTTTAACCGAGCGCAAAGCATGATTAAAAAGCTAATTTCAACCCATGGACACCTTGATAGATGAAATGAAGTATACTGAAGACTATGTGCGAATTATGGACTCAGCCGATACCCTGGCCAGTTATCGCGATCAGTTTCACTTCCCTCAGCATGATGGCCAAGACGCCATCTACTTTACTGGAAATTCGTTGGGTCTTCAACCTAAGGGTATCAAGAAATATCTGCTAGAAGAATTAGAAGATTGGGCCGAGTTTGGGGTAGAGGCACACTTCGAATCCCGCAGGCCTTGGTTCGCTTATCATGAGTTTTTTGCTCAGTCTTTGGCCAAAGTGGTTGGTGCCCGTAAAGAAGAAGTGGTTGCCATGGGTAGTCTCACAGCAAACCTCCATTTTTTGATGTGTTCGTTTTACCGTCCTGATGAAAAAAGGAGCAAAATACTCTGTGAGAAAAAGGCATTTCCAAGTGATGCGTACGCACTGCAATCTCAAGCTAAACTTCATGGACTAGAGCCAGAAGATGTGATTGTTGAAGTCGGCCCGCGTGAAGGAGAACATCACATCAGACTAGAAGATATTTTGTCAAAAATTGACGAGTTAGGTGATACATTGGCCATGGTTATGATTGGCGGAGTCAATTATTATTCTGGTCAAGTCTTTGACATGAAGTCAATTACGAGTGCCGGCCATGCAGTTGGTGCCCATGTAGGTTTTGACTTGGCGCACGGTGCTGGAAATCTTGAGTTGGCTCTTCATGACTGGGACGTGGATTTTGCGGCCTGGTGTTCATACAAGTATCTAAACTCTGGGCCAGGTGGAGTAGGTGGCATCTATGTGCATGAGCGTCATGCGCGAAACAAAGAGCTCTTTAGACTTGCAGGATGGTGGGGTCATGACAAAGAGACTCGTTTTCAAATGGAACCTGAGTTTGACCCGATGCCCACAGCAGAAAGCTGGCAACTGAGTAATGCGCCTGTCTTTACCATGGCTTGTCATCGTGCGGCACTAGACCTTGTAGATGAGGTGGGTATGAAGACGCTGAATGAAAAGTCTAGAGTGCTGACGGCATACTGTGA
>CAYSDH010000040.1:0-28316 GCA_964429805.1 uncultured Flavobacteriales bacterium | reverse complement strand
AGATTAAACATCAGGTCAAATACTTGCTCATGCACCAGCTCTGGCGTACAGTTTTCTTTGTCCACCTTGTTGACTACAACAATAGGTCTAAGTCCAAGGTCAAGCGCTTTACCGAGTACAAATCTCGTTTGCGGCATTGGCCCTTCAAAGGCATCACAAAGCAGAATAACTCCATCGGCCATTTTTAGTACACGCTCTACTTCCCCACCAAAGTCGGAGTGACCAGGCGTGTCGATTATGTTAATCTTCACATCCTTATATCGGGCTGATACGTTTTTAGAAAGAATGGTGATACCACGCTCGCGCTCAAGGTCGTTGCTGTCGAGAAGCAGCTCAGTGCGCTCCTTTCGGTCATCTAGTACCTTACATTCATCGATTATCTTATCGACCAGTGTCGTCTTCCCATGATCTACGTGTGCGATGATGGCTATGTTCCTGATATTCTGCTCCATTGCTCTATTTTGAGGGCGCAAAGGTAGTCTTTAGATCAGCGTCATAGTTATTTTATATGAACAGATTGATATGAATGATTTTTTACAGGAAGAGTTTCCTGAAAGATTCTTGAGCTCATGCGCCTACACCACCCATTTTTAGTGCCTTGTGGCGCAAAATACAGACTCATCTCCTACTAGTCTTAGTCACTCATTTTGAGCATTAACGCTGCAAGTCAGAAACGATAACCCAATCCTAGATAGGTCTGAAAAGCGTAAGAACGCTGATTAAGCCCTGTTTCGCTCTTGTATATGGAGTTTGTAAAGAGGTAAGCTTGTTCTTGCAGTGAGAAATGCATGTTTTTCGTCAACTGATAATTGAGCCCAATTTTAGCATTGAGACCCAATGTTTGATTCGCAAACGGTGAGTCGCTCCCCGTGTGGTCATGTGCTTGTGCTTGAAATGAATGCGGATTCACCCACGATGATTCTCCGCTTCTTAAGAAGCTAACCTGCGCCCCCACTCCTGCCAAATAGTTGACTCTCGTAGGTCGCTCGAGCACGTACTCCACTCCTAGCGGCACGGTCACATAGTCGTATCGGTTTAATGCAGAATGCGAGGCATGGGCGCTGCTATAATCATACTTCTCTCCCATTCTCAAATATGTAAGACCTGTGTTTATTCTAAACTTTGACGACAGGGCGTAAGACACAGAAGCAGAATATGAATACGTTATAAGTGATGTTTCATTATCGTTTTTATGATTCTCAAGTATTTGGTCGTCACTCACACGTAGAAAACGATAATTATAACTCGGACCAGCTAATAAATCTATCGAAAACTTCTTGCGAGCAGTCTCTTCAGACTCCATATTGGGAACTCCTGCAGACTGAGTGCTGTCCTTTGCCTCTTCTTCAGTGGCGACATATGCAGCAAGCGGCTCAGCATTCACGGTCTCCTGCTCTTCTCCTACTGGCGGCATTGAGTTGTCGCTTGATGGCACATTATCTCTGTTGCTTTGCTTCGCTTGAGTTAGCTTATTGCCAACAGTGTTTGGAGCAGTTGCTCCAGCTTCACTTGACACTGCATCAGCTTCATTCTCATCAGAATTTGTAAACGTAGTAATGCCCGCTTGGGGCGCTGTATGAGAATTAGTCGCATCATTGGTTACATCTGGAGGCGAAATTCCTCTGGAAGTATTTGTCGGAGAATTTATTTGAGCAGAATAGACGGACCTGTCAATGTCGCCAGTCCCTGCAATGTAGGTATTGGTGATTTCTTCTTCAGAAACAACAGGCTGAATAGAAGACTCAGGAATGGCAGTTTTAGCAAGAGTTTTAGCCCGCTGCACTTCAACATTCTTTACTTTATTCACCTCATTAATTGATGCACTCTCAGCAGCTGTCAAACTCGTTACATCTTCACTCTTCTCAACGACAGTAGGCTCAACATTAAAATTGCCGTTGACATCAGACTCACCTTCCAATGTGCCAAAACTTTTCACAGGCTCATTTCCAGCGCCATCGACTTTCACATTACTATCTAAATTGCCATTGCCATTGCCATTGCCATTGCCATTGGAAGTGGAACTGCCCGAATACGTCCAAAATCCAGCAGCTAGTCCACCAGCGAGCAAGAGCAGTAAAAGACCTGGCAACCACTTTCTTCCTTTATCCGGATTGCGCGGCTCAACTACAGGCAATTTGAATTTGTCATCTCCTATTTCAGACATGATGCTTTCCCACACGTCATTTTTCAATTTCGAATGGTGCCCGTCCAGCTTGGTCTTTAAGGCCTCTTCAAATATGTTGTCTTCCTGACTCATCCTAAATCAAGTCCTTCTCTAATAAAATTTCTCTTAACCTGTGTCTCGCTTTGGTTAATTGGCTGCGAGATGCACTTTCGCTAATTCCCAGTTCCTCGCCTATCTCCTTGTGAGAAAAACCATCTAAAGCATGCAAGTTTAATACGGCTCTGCACCCTGTAGGCAACATCTGCATGGCACTTATTATTTCCTCTGCATTCATCATTTCTATGACATTGGCTCCCGTGTTTGGATGAGCCAGCATCTGCCCATCTTCATACGAGTCATCATACATTATTTTCTTCTTTCTTATTGCCGTCAAGCATGTATTAATCAGTATTCTCTTCATCCAACCTTCAAAAGAGCCATTACCTTCAAACGTATCGGCCTTCTGAAAAATCTTAACAAAAGAGTCTTGGACCATATCTTCAGCTTCCTGACTTGAGGAAGCATATCTGCGAGCTATCGTATAAAAGAGCCCACCATATTTTGCATAAATTTCTTTCAATACCTGCGCATTCCCTTCAATCAATCCTATGACCGTTTCGCTGAGCGCTGATTCATCTTCAGCGTGAATATGTCTGATGAGTGGTTGCACGATTGATTCAAATATCAACTCCTAGATGCGCGAATAGTCAAAAACGCTTCTCAAAAGGAAAATATTTCTACCTATCCCCCGTCATTTCCACGATGTTTAAGTTTTGTGATAAAATGTTGAACATTTGAGAAGCGCAAGAGGATTTATCTGCGTCTATCGGTCAAATCATTAAAATAACGAATCATGAAAAAATCATTCTTTACCTTAATCATGGCCTTTGCAGCTACTTTCAGCATGCAGGCCCAATCTGCGCAAGTGCAGGTGATTCACAATTCTGCAGACCTCGCAGCAGCGACTGTAGATGTATATGCCAACGGTGTTATTCTGCTTGACGACTTTGCTTTCAGAACGGCTACACCTTTTGTTGAGTTGCCTGCTGGAGTGGACATAGAGTTGGACATTGCACCAGGAAATAGTACAGGACCAGCCGATGCTGTCTTTAACACATCAGTGGCGTTTGCAGCTGGTGAGTCATATATAGTAGTAGCTGAAGGAATTGTCAGCGGCAGCGGATATGCACCGGCCACACCATTTGGCTTGAGTGTATATGACATGGGCCGTCAAACAGCCTCTATGGCAATGAATACAGATGTATTAGTTCACCACGGGTCGACTGATGCGCCTACAGTAGATGTCGTAGAGACTGGGGTTGGAGCTGGAATTATTGTAGACGATGCTTCTTATGGAGATTTTGCTGGTTATCTAGAACTCGCAACAATGGACTACGAGCTAGCAATCACAGACATGACTGGAAGTACAACCGTAGCGACATATGCTGCTCCACTTCAGACTCTAGGTCTAGAAGGTGCTGCGCTTACGGTACTTGCCAGCGGATTCTTAGATCCAAGTGTCAACAGTGACGGACCAGCATTTGGTCTGTGGGTAGCGCTTGCTAGTGGAGGTGCATTGGTAGAGTTACCACTCGTTACTCCTCCTACAACTGCTCGTCTTCAAGTGATTCACAATTCTGCAGATGCAGCAGCAGCTGTTGTTGACATATATGCTGGTGCAGATTTATTAGTTGATGACTTCGAATTTAGAACGGCTACTGCCTTTATCGATGTACCTGGAGATGTAGAGATTGAGATTGGTGTGGCGCCAGGAACAAGTACTAGTGCTGCTGATGCGATTGCTTCTTTTCCAGTCACGTTTACTGCTGGAGAGACTTATATAGTTGTTGCAGACGGAATCGTGAGTGGCTCGGGCTATACTCCCGCTCCTGCTTTTGGACTTCAAGTATATGACATGGGCCGCGAGATGGCGAGCATGATGACGATGACTGATGTGCTTGTACACCACGGTTCTACTGACGCGCCTACAGTTGATGTTGTTGAGACAGGTGTTGGAGCAGGAACCATCGTTGATGATGCGTCTTACACTGACTTTGCGGGTTACCTAGAATTGGGAACATTAGATTACGAGTTGTCTGTTACTGACATGACTGGTACTACTACTGTAGCTACTTATGGCGCACCGCTTCAAACTTTAGGTCTTGAGGGTGCGGCACTAACAGTACTTGCCAGCGGATTTTTAGACCCAAGTGTAAATAGCGATGGACCAGCATTTGGTCTATGGGTAGCACTTGCTAGTGGTGGTGCCTTAGTTGAACTGCCTTTAATTACTGCACCATCTACTGCGCGTCTTCAAGTGATCCACAACTCTGCCGATGCAGCTGCCGCTGTGGTTGACATATATGCTGGAGCCGATTTATTAGTAGATGACTTTGTATTCAGAACGGCTACTCCGTTTATTGACGTACCGGGTGATGTAGAAATTGCGATTGGAGTGGCGCCAGGAACAAGCATGAGTGCAGCCGATGCCATTGCCACTTTCCCAGTAACATTCACATCAGGAGAGACATATGTAGTTGTTGCAGACGGAATCGTTAGTGGTTCTGGATATAGCCCAGCACCAGCATTTGGTCTTCAAGTGTATGACATGGGCCGTGAGATGGCCAGCATGATGACAAATACAGATGTACTTGTACACCACGGTTCTACTGATGCACCGACAGTTGATGTTGTTGAGACTGGAGTTGGAGCAGGAACCATCGTTGATGATGCTTCTTATACTGACTTTGCAGGTTACTTAGAGCTTGGAACATTGGACTATGAGTTGTCAATAACAGACATGACTGGGGCTACTACAGTAGCTACTTATGGTGCGCCTCTACAAACATTAGGTTTAGACGGTGCAGCAATTACAGTTCTTGCCAGCGGATTCTTAGACCCAAGTGTAAACAGTGACGGACCAGGATTTGGTCTTTGGGTAGCACTTGCTGATGGCGGAAATCTTCTAGAGCTGCCAATAGTAACGAGCCTCAATGATTTGGAAGAAGTTCAAGTAGGTGTATTCCCAAATCCAGCGACTGATCAGGTTAACCTGATGTTTGACGAGGAGTTTGAAGGAAATCTATCTGTCATATCTGTTGACGGAAGAACTGTGCGCACTGAGAGAATTGCCTCTGCCATCTTTAACATGGACGTGCAAGACTTAGCGCCTGGCACATACAGCATCGTTGCAACTTCTGCCGACCGCTTTGCTGTGTCAACACTCATTATTAAGTAAACCATATATCTGAAAAGACAAGAGCCCGAAGTCTTCACTCTTCGGGCTCTTTAAATCTTTACGCTAATACAGATTTCTTATTTACGTGTACGTTGGCCTCGGCCATGTAGTTACACATTGGTTCAACAAAAGAAAAAACCCAAGGTATTCACTCCTTGGGTTTTTTCAATGCTATACGCTAATACAGATTTCTTTATCCGTTTACGGGAGATTGTTCGTTTGTGTTACACAACTTGATAATTTTCTCCATGTCAAAGAAGTCTAACGTCTGATTATCAATGCGTTGCTTAACCAAAGTTTTTGAGCCAAACAGTCTGTCAGACTGCTTTTTAAAGCTGTTTTTAAACATACGGTGCATGTGACCATTCTTCTCTACATACATGCTAATGGTTCTGCCTTTGCTGCCATGCGTACTTTGTACATCTCTCGGCAGAAGGTGTCTTCTTACATAATTATACTCCATGAAGTACAGTGAAAATTCACCTTGCACTACTTGCCTCAAGAAGAACGGAACATCATCTATGTCTTTACTCACATAGTCTTGACCATTGACGCCAAAGCCCATCAGTTGCGATGCTCTAAACTTGGTCTGATATCCTTGCTTGTCTATAAATATGATCTTGTTGAGCTTGCCTCCAAACAGTTTTTTGGCATAATGGACTTCTCCATATTCTCTTTCTCCATCTGGCAGCAATACATAGCCGTCATAATTTTTGACCATGGCGTGTGAGATGTCTAGCTGCGCGAACATGCCTATTCCGCTTACCATACACGCAATAAAAAATATGTTTCTCATCGTTTCAATTAAGTATAAAAAAAGGGGTCACAACTACTACTAGATGCTTCCCCTTCTTATTGAGCTATTGAAATGTAAACCTCTTGATCAACCTAATTCTCTCTCCACAACACTTCAATGCTCTTTTCATTTAAAACCTTATTCTTAGTAAGGCCGTTAGTGGTTTGCTCAATGGAGAGTTTAACGCTGATCTGGATACATATACGGGGCCTGCCAAGGATTAGTTACGGCAAGGGGATAAAAAAATATAGGCTTTTGCTAATGGGCTGAAAATCAACCTTCACCCCCGAGTCTTTTTCTCCGACCGGTGGTCATTCCCATTCCTTGTAATTGGAGTTCGTCATACAGTTTATACGTAGACTCAGGAAACAGGCGCTCTCCTATCGGTGTCAACAGTTCTAATCCATTCTCACCCAGATGCTTCATTGCGGCATCCACAGGATAGGCATTCATAGCTTTTGCATCATAAGGCTGGAGCATCTGAAGTACATCCGTGAGTTCTGCCGATTGGTCGAGCCAGGCAGACTCTTGTTCTTTGTGCAGAATAACAGGCGATCGGTGATGCCCAATGGCAGAAGTCACCGCATTACTGACTGTGGTAATAATAGCATAGCTTTCTATCAACTCTCCCGTCTCGGTGTTGACCCACTCATCCCAAATGCCGGCAAAGGCAAATGGCCGCTCTTTGTTTTTCAAGTAGACCACATACGGTTTACTCAACTTCTCTTTTTCCGGACCTTCATAAAAACAGTCGGCCAAAATCAAACAACGCTTTGACCTAATGCTCTGACGAAACATGGGCTTGAGAAAGATCTCTTTCGCCCCTGTGTACTCCGGATCGTTGGCTTTGTTTTTATCTCCTTCGGCACGTGCGTTAATCACATAAAACTGCTTCTTCGCCCAGAATGGCGTGAAGCCAAATTGGAACAAGCTCGCCTCATGTGGGTTTTTGTCGGTGATGACTAAGCTCTTGTTTCCGTGAGATATGTTGGTGTTGGGAATGAATTCACCGGCCACGGTATCACTGACTTTGACATTAAATCGTTTCTCTATCGTCTTTACCTTGGTGACTAATACATATCGACCACACATAGGCTTATTCCTTTCCTAATTCTTTAGTGCTCTCTTCATCAGGCCTGTCTAACTCCATGTCGTCTATCTGAACTTCTATAGTTGCATTAGGGTTTTCTTTGAGCATGCGTTCTTTTTCAAGCTCAATCAACCGCTCTAATTCAGCAGAGTCACCTTCTATATAGGTAGTAGTATAGATCACCGTTTCTTTTACAACCTCCACTGGCTCTGTCTTCACTTGTGGTTGGACAGGTGTCTGGGCCGCGGGTGTTTTAAGTTTAAGTTTATGCGGGAACTCAGCCTGAGGCTTAATCGTTTGATAGCCGTAGATACTTGCTGCCACGATGGTCGTGCTCACAAAGAGCGTTTTCAGCCATTTCCATATAGAGTTTAAGAGACCTTTTCCAGCGCTATAAGAATTATACCCCGCAAGCGCGGCCCCCGTATGCGCAGCACCAAAGGTGGACTTCATCTCCTTTCGTCCATGCTGCCTCATTGCGTTATGAAAATCTTGATGCGCTTCAAACTCTGCAGCATACTCAGCATCAGATTCTAAACGCGACTGAAACTTACTAAGCGCATCACCGCTCAGGCTTCCCTCAAGATAGGAGTCAAATAGTGATATGTCCTGTTCTGATAGCTCCATCAAGCAGCAAGTTTCTTCAGTCTCTGCAGGCACTTATACTTTTGTGCCTTGGCATGGTCGGTTGATTTATATCCATTGTCAATGGCGATTTCCTTCATGCTTTTTTTAAGGTAATAGAAAGAAGTGAGTATTCCCTTACATGGTTCGCCCAAGGTATTTATCGCAGATTCCATCTTGTCTATTTTGGCATCCGTTTCTATATCATACTCCTCAACTGCCACATGAGATTCAAAATCTTTAAATGGCGTACTCTTTGTCTTTCCCCTCAAATTTTTCATCCAGACGTTTCGTGCGATACTATATAAAAGTGTACTCAGCTTTGAACTCAACTTGAAGCCTGGCTTATTGGCCATTTCAAACAGACCAACCATGGCATCTTGAAACACATCTTTTGCATCGTGTTCGCTACCGCTATTGTTGAGCACCAAGTGTCTGACCATTCCAAAGTGCTCTTTGTACAAGCGAGCATATGCCTTTTCAGGCGCAGACTTCAAGGCGTCAAGGGCTGATATTTCTTTGGAGCGGGCCATCAATTAGCTGCCGAAAGATAGGATTAGAAGTCTTAAAAAGTGCACTATCTTCTTCTCTTTTATGGATACAAGTGCTTTACCAACTGCGCCTTTATGGCCTCTTTGTCACGGTCGACTAGCATAAGGTCTATCTTCTCTTCTTGACCTATGCGTGTGCGCTCTATGTCTAATCCTACTTGCCCATCTCCCTTTTCTTTAATGGCCAGTAAGAGTACATCAAGACCATCAGGAAGATGTCGAACCACATTCGAGCTGAATGGTCTGTATCTATATGTCTGCTCATCTTCTGCTGCAAAACCAAGCAGCGTCACTTTTAATTCTGGAATAACGAGTACAGTCTTTACACCAGATGCGTCTCCTTGGATAACGCTTGCTATGGGAGATTTTTTCTGCACTAATTGCTCATACTTCAAGAGTTTATCAATGTTTATCCATCCGAGAAAGGGTGCCTCTAAAGAGTACATCTGAATTTTCTCATTCCGACCTACAGCTACCGCCACAGAATCTATAATTCCGTTGCCTTCGATGCCCAAGCGTTCCCCCCAAAAAATAGAATTGACCTGTATGCTGTCTACCCTGCCCTGCTCAAACCATTCCTTCATGGTGCTGTATCTCGATATTCCTAAACCATAATCTATTGCCAGTTGCATTGTGAAATTATCTGGATAAAATTTGATAGTTTGATTCAGCTTAGTCAACCTCAGCCAATTGATGCCTTCACACTGCTCCCACTCTAACTTGTCTATTACCGTATAGTTTTTTGGACTGTCCATGCTGCGTACTACTGGGGTACAGTTTTTATTTTCTAATGGTTTTAAAGGTTGAGGGTCGCTCCAGCTAATTCGATCTATATCTGTTGAGCCTCTGTACAAGTTCATCTCCTTGTCCACATTTGCGGTGGGAACCTCTAGAGAAATACGCTTGTTTTCTCTCAACTCAAGTGGACGTCCGCCTGCGTTAACTTGTATCTCCAGCATTCCTCCGCTGCTTAGTATTCCTTCTTCACAGTCTGTAATCAGCCCGCCCATCACGATGTCTTCCATGCTGAGTGCTTCTCTGATAAACAAACTGAAATGACCAGTGTGTGGAGTGCCGTCTGTATACTGAAAACTACTTGGCTCAACACTCAACATAGTTCCTTGGCTTGTCGTCAGTTCAAATTTTTGACTTGAATGGCCATTGCCAAAACTCTTTTGGAGTTGGGTCGAGTGCATCACCAAGTCTACTTCATATGTCACCACAAACCCATGAAACAACGACTGTGCGCAGCTTCGCTCCATGCAGGCTGTCTGGGCAATTTCCTTTCTTTCAATCTTGTCTATTTCCACATCGGGCAGTATGCTCCACAGCGTCTTCCAGCGTTGCTGATTTAACCTTTCCTGACTAAAATCACCTTTGTGATAGGCCGTGTAGACGTAACTTATACTCGTAATCTTTGAGTGTCTGAGTGCGTCTGTGTCGGGCTGGGACTTAAACTCATCTGAGGCATAAGTCATTTCCATAAGCAAGTGCTCATCTTGAACTTGTGGTATACTGTATCGCTCTACTGATATGAATTCAGAGGCACTGAGGCTTGGCAGCGATAAAAAGATACATGTTAGGAGCTGGAAAATGGTCTTCATCGTTTTTCGAATTTATGGTCTAGAGAACATTAAGTTATTGGTTGAACGTTTTAATTGGCTTTCATAGTGAGTAAAAACCCAGAGAAAATATCAGCGCAAGTCTCGTATTGACTCTGGGTTAGTTTAATGATGCGCAAAGCCTAGAGTATTGCCTCTAGTTTCTTTTGTATTTCTTTTTCAGAATGTAAAACAGGTGTCAAGGTCTCTATCTTCTTGTAGCCGATGATGATTTCTTTTTCAGTGTAGAAATGCTCTTCGCCAACTTTGTTATTACAGATGAGCAAACCCTTTATACCTTTTGGAAGTAAGGCAGGCACATTGTCGTTGTGGCTAAACTTGTATGTCTTGTAATCGCGACCGTAGGCCTGAAGATAAACACGTCTGTTGGCCAATATGATGGCCACTTCTGCAAAGTCATCTTCTGGCAGTCCTTCGATTTGTACAGTGAGATCTACATCTTTTACATAGCGCTGCTTCATGAGCTTATCGATGTTTCCCCAGCCCATTCTGCTCTGAAAAAGCCGATTTCTAAATGTGTTATTCACTGTGGCCTCGGTATATGACAGCATAGCCAATGACTGCTCATTGGATTGGCTTCCGTACGATAACCACATGGTAGGAATGTCAGAATTTTGTGACTGTGTTGACGAATTGAAAAAGGCCGAGACTTCTGAAGCGCTGACTAGCTCTGTTGATGTTAACCAAGATCGAACTTGATTGGCTTGGTCTATATCTAAGCCGGCTTCTGTCAACGACTGTATGTCATCATCTGCTCCATTAAACTCATGATACTCATCATCAATTTGAATGCCCAATATCACGTTGTCAGACTCATTACGACAGGTCACCGCCTTCACTCTATTGCCTTGAGCATTCTTTTCATATGGACTCGTGTAGCGCACAGTATACTGGATTTGGCTTAGTTGGGGCAGATCATCTTCAATTCGCGATACATCTATGGAATCACTCAGGGTGTATAGAGTTGTTTTGTTTCGTATGGCCTCCTTTTTTGACATACGCACTGAATTCAGCGGTACTGGGTCTGTCCACACTAACTCGCCATCAACGGTTTCGCCAGTATAAAACTGCATCTCTTTGTCATACTCTTTAGCTGGCACGGAGACTTCCATGGCCTGTCCAGCTTTTAAGTTGAGATTCTTACCGTTCTGAAAAGCCACCACTTGATACATGCCAGCGGTTCGTAGTACACCACCTTCGCTTGTTTTGGTGAAGAGTCCGGCTTTTACAATGTCGCTCATGCTCAGCGCTTCTCTAAGCTGAATACTGATTTCGCCTGAAATACTATTTCCATGCATATCAATAAACGCGTCAGCTGGAATGGTCAGTTGTATGCCTGCATCGCTTTGTAGGTGGTTTTCTTTAGACGCATTGACACTAAACGTTTGCTTCTTTAGCGCAGAATAATGCAGTGTACGCTTACTTTCATAGCGAATGACAAAGCCGTGGAGTTGGCTTTTTGCGCAGTCGTGAGATGTGCAGGCAGTCTGCGCAATTATATTCCAAGTTACAGTGGGCTCAGTGAGTTCAGGAATCAGTTGTTTGACCCGTTCTATCCGTCTGTTGTTAAGACTGGACTGGTCGTGTCCTGCGGGTGAGAAGGCGGTGTAGACATAGTCTACAGAGTGTATGTTGACTTCCTTTAAAAGTTCGGCAGCCTCAGGATTGATCAAATCGTCTTGGGCAATTTTCATTTCCAAGACAATGAACTCTAGCTCTCCATTTATAAGTGAGTACTTACTTACTGTTTTGTCTGCCGCACTCAGATTAAAAGCAACTGCGCATAAGAGCAGAGTGATAACTAATTGTATGGTCTTCATGATAGATGTGTTTTATATTACACCTATCTATTCCGAGAATTAGAAAAGGTAAACCGCCTCGTTAAAGTTTTATCTCAACAGCAGCCTCCGCCTGGGGTACAGCACTCATCACCACCTAGCGAAGTCATGGCCACCTTTGCCTTATCGGTGATGCCACATGCACCTGAGCTAAGTCCTTTACACTCTGTTTCGCCAACGCTTAAGTCAAAAACCAAACGGTTTCCTTCTCTCTTCACATTTTTGACATGGTGCTCGGCCATTTGATAGTCCGCACTACTGTACTCAAATGTTAATTCCACTCCTCTGGTGAGTGCTAGACTTTCTTCTACTTTTCTCATAATAGAAAGCGCCTTACCTGCAGTCATTTGGGCTTCAGAACCAGTTATAGGCGGCTCCCAGAGCTGTATCACCAATGATTTCCATGAGTTAACCTTGCCACCACAGTCCACAGAGTTGGTGGCTACATTTTTAAATTCGGTGATGTGGTAATCAGCCCTCACCTGTTTTCCTCCTTCAAATGAGAAGTGCAGTGTGGCGTCTGAATGCTGTTCTAGTGTGTCTATAAACTGTTCTGTTTTCATGTCCTTGTGTATTTGTTTAGCAGCACTCTGAAATACTGCTAAATAGTTGATTCATTTTATTTCTAAATGCCAAAAACGCCTCTCTGTCTATGCAGTAGCATGTGCTCTTCCCTTCTACCCTTCCTTTTATAAGTCCGAGGTCTTTCATGGCTTTGAGGTGCTGTGATACGGTGGCTTGAGCAAGGCCAACCACCGATACGATCTCACCACAAACACAGGTGCCTCGCTCACTCAAAGACTGAAGTATAGCAATCCGTGCAGGATGACTAAAGGCCTTTGCAAATTGGGCAAGCTCGTTTTGCGCAGCTGAGAATTGTTCTGTTTTCGATGTCCCCATTCATCGCAATATTACGATAATAAGGTGTATGCTCAAAATCTCATCCTTTCGTGAGTATGTCACGAGGAAATTATTTTGGCGTTGAAACGGGTGTTTATGAGACGAACATCAAGGCGCAATGCCCATCCATTCATGCAATAAGAAGTGAATCTCGCTGCGCTCACCTTCTGGCAAGTCCTTGATACGAGAACCGTGGTTACCCCTTACTATCTTGTATTTCTTGGCATTGGTAGATGCACTTGGTGTGTATGATGTGGCTGACCAAGGGTCAAGTCCACCTACTATGTACATCATATCGTTACCGTTTGCATCGAGCCACGTTTTTACTTCTTGATGCGTACTCCCATCATAAGTCAGGTTGATGTCTTCTGAAATAAATGTTCTGTAGTTCGAAAAGTTCTCAGGATACTCTACCGTCATTCCTTTAAACCTGTCTACCTGATAGCCGTACATACCCATCTGCACGTATGACTGATGAAAAAAGGGATAGAGACTCTTGTTTGACTCAGAGGTAAAGAATCCTGGCGCATCAATCTTAAACAACTCTTCTACCTTCTGTTTTACTGTGGTCCCCGTGGTCACTAAGTCATTACAGTTTCCATTCCACTGAAAGAAAGCAAAGCCGTATTCAAAAATAGACAGCTCAAAAGCAGCCTCAACTGAAGCGTCATAGACATAGCCCCTGTCCTTACTCATCTGTGCGAATATCGGAATGGCCGTGGCTCTGTTCATCAATAACTCTAATTGATAGGTGAGCATTTTCTTCTGGCACTCTTGGCCACCCACAGTGTCTAGAAAAGTATAAATCCGCTCGTCTTCCAGTGCCAGGTTGAGCGGGGCGACATAGACCACTGACGCTTCTACATCTTCTGGATAAAACTTGCGGTGATACATGGTGGTCTGTCCTCCTTTACTGATACCAGTATTGAGCCATGGACCTGCATAGATGGTTTTTAGTAATTCTACAATGTGGTGATGGTCAGCCGCAGACTGTTCTATAGTCAAGTAGTCCCAGTTTGGATTTTCTGGTATTGATCCATTAAAATAACGATGCTCTACATGAATCTGATTGGCCTTAAACATCACGGTTGGTTCAGTGACATAGCGATTATTTGAAGCTCCGTAGCCACTTAGATACATCACCATTGGCGCAGTTTCTGTGCTATGACTCAGGTACACCTTTTGATTAAAGCTTCCTTTGCTGGCATCGTTATGATCAACGGGCTGCTCAATCATCAGCTCAAAAGCTTCTGTAAAGTGTATGTTTTGATGGTCTAATGTTATCTTTTTAACACTAACACCAGGCAAAGCATTTAATTTGGAGACTATGTCAGTGTCAGTGTCAGTTGATGCAACAGACTCTGTCTGGGTCTGCTCAGGAGTAACATCAACAATCTTTTTGCTCTGGGTACAGGCACTCAGAAGGAGCACCAGAAGGAGTAAGTACGGTTTGTTAAAAATCATAATTAGGCTTGTGCCGCAATGTACATAACCACCGTCTATTCTAATTGGATAAGGCCTCCCTTTTTAAGGTCTATTCTTCACACAGGGAGGAACTCTGAGAGCTTGAATAACTCAGACCGATGCAGAGGATTATACTGTGATGATAGATTTCGATAAATAAATCACAAGTCGAGAACCTCGACTCGTCATTGTATCTGTAACAGGACTTAAAGTTGGTCGCAGAGCTTAGGCTACAGACTGTCTTCCCTCGTCTAGCAATCCTTCTTCAGCTAATATGCCTTTCAACTTAAGGCGAGCTTTTGTTAACTGACTTCTAGAACTACTCTCCGTAATTCCAAGGTGCTCTCCAATCTCTCTGTGCGAGAACCCTTCTAGTATGTACATGTTGAGCACAGTACGGTATCCTGGAGGCAACTTCTGAATGCAACGCAGTATCTCGTCTGCGTTCATTCCCTCAACTATATTGGCTGAAGTAGAATAAGAGGCTTTCATGTGGTCACTGATTTCCTCATGATTCTTGAGCACCCTATTTTTCTTCAACCCATTAAGACAATGATTCACAAGTATTCTCTTCATCCAACCTTCAAAACTACCTTGGAAGGCAAAGCCTTTGGCGCTTTTAAAAATTCGGACAAATGCTTCTTGCACATGGTCTTCCGCCTCTTGAGAATCAGAGCAGTAACGAAGGGCTATTGCAAAAAATAAACCTGAATAATGGTCATAAATCGCCTTCATTGCCCAGTTCTCACCACGCTGAACGGCTTTAATGACTTTCGGAGTTGTTAAATAATTGCTCATAATAGTTAAACAAAGCTACTATATTTACCGAGCAAGGGAAATAAATGTTTAGAAATAATATCTAATTCTTAAACAGCGTTTGATAATCATTATGGTCTTTAAGACGTATTAGTAGACGAAATTAAGAGTTGGTTAAGGGTGAAAAAGGGGTTGGCGACTAGGTTGCTGGCCCCTTTGCTTTTTCAGGCCTTAGCCTTCAGAGTCGAAGTCTCCGCCTGCCCCGCCTCTGCCCTGGCGCTTTTTCTTCTGATTGATTCTGTAGTTGAAATTTAACCTGATCGATCTAGACCTCCATTGAAATTCTGTTTCAGAGTAATAATCAGGCTGGTCAACAATGCCTCGTCTCTTTCGGGTATTAAAGATATCTCTGGCATTTAGAGTCAGAGTCCCCTTCCCTTTCATTATGTCTTTTGACACGCCCAAGTCAAGTGAGTAGGTTGACTTTCGCTGACCTTGAGGTGATTGACGCGGACTTCTGTATCTAAATGAACTTTGCAGGTCATAGTTCTTCTTTATGGTCCACTTCGAACTCAGGCGCGTGTTCCACGCGTAGGTATCAGTATCATATGACACGCCTTCAAATTCTCCATCAATAATCTCTCTGTAGAGGTTAAGACTTCCGTTAAGACGCCACCATTTTTTAAAAGAGCGACTACCAGACAGTTCGAGTCCGAGTGACTGTGAGGTGCCAAGGTTTATGGGTCTGGTAAAAGTTCCAGCGCTGTCTGCGCTCACTATGCGTTGTGTAACGCCATCTTTCTCACGGCCATAAAGGCTAAACAGAATACTTCCTTTTTTGCTCTGAGTAAGATGTCCGAATTCCACTGAGTTGATAAATTCAGGATTCAAATCAGGATTACCGGAATAGAAATTACGCTGGTCTCCAAAACCGTAAAATGGCACCAAATTCCAAAAACGAGGTCTGTTTATTCGTCTGCTATAGCTGGCCTGTATGGAGCTTTGTTCTGAATAATCATAAGACACGTGTGTACTTGGAAAGAGGTTGAGAAATTCTCTAGGATTTGACTCGTTGGTCAATTTCAATTCAGTCGTTATGCCTGTATACTCTAACCTTAATCCAGTTTGATACGAGAACTTCCCCAAGTCATCTCCCCAAGTGAGGTAACTAGCCAGAATGTCTTCTGAGTAAGCCAAGTCATTAAAAAAGCCAGGTAAAAGTCCCCAAGCCTCTTCATCAAATTGTTCTACGGCAAAGTTGTTTTCTATTTGTCTCAGTGTTGCCCTCACACCCATTTCTAGCCTCCCGTCTTCACCAATCGGATGTACGTAGTCAGTTTGAAACAACCAGTTTGACTCATTTTCTGTGTTGTCAGAGCGCTGCAGCAGAATGGCATCTGCATCAGTACTAAAGATTTGACTGATAGTCGCGTCTTCGATGTCTATGCGTTCTTGCTTTTTGATGTCGATGGTAAAGAGTCTGTCTTTGTTTTTAGGAAAAGTCAATCTGTAATTTACATCAAACTCAATGTTGTCAGTTGTTTCTGTTTCCACCTCATTTCTATCAGACCTTTGATATAGGTCGCCCAGCTCATCAAAGTCATTGTAGATTAAGTCCAACGAGTTGTCTCCAATCTTTCTGGAGTATAAGCCTGAGAATGAAAGCGTATTGGTCTTGCTCAAGAAAAACTCCGACCCAACACGAAAATTGCCACCCAGCCCAGCTCTGTTATGAGTCCTGAAATTTTCAAATACAAAGGTGGTGTCTTCCAGTATAAACTCTTGGTAGATGATTCCGTTTCCGGGTCTCTCCACATAACTTCCACCTGCACTGGCAAAGATATTGTAGTGGTTTTGCCTAAAGTTCATGTTGAGCGCCAGACCATGATTATCGGGGCTTCCAGTAAAGAAGTCCATGTTGGCGTTAAAACCATTTTCTCGCTTCTTCTTGAGCACTATATTGATAATTCCGACTTCTCCTTCAGCATCAAACTTAGCTCCCGGATTAGTGATGACTTCAACTTTTTCAATGAGGTTTGACTGCAGCTGCCTTAGGGCATCTGCTGAGCTGATGCCAATGAGCCCAGAGGGTTTTCCATCAATCAAAATTCTCACATTATCATTGCCCCGAAGACTCACGTTTCCATCAACATCTACTTCTACACTCGGCACATTGTCTAATATGTCTGAGGCATTGCCACCAGCGTTATTAATGTCTTTGCCTACATTATATATACGCTTGTCGAGCTTAAACTCGGCTTGTTGTTTTTCAGCTACAATCTCCACTTCATTCAGTAATGCAACATCTTGCTCTAGATTAATCTGACCAAGATTATATCCTTTTGGACTTGACCTGAAACTAGATGTGGTGTATGTCTTGTATGATAGGAACTGAACTTTTCCAAAGTACTGTCCGGGTCTTACTGGTATGGCAAACTTCCCTTCCCCATCAGAAGTTCCACCTTTAACAATACTTGAATCTTGGAGGGCATGGATAGAAATAGCTGCATAAGGCACCGCCTCTCCACTTTCTCCATCTATGATGCTTCCGCTAATCATTGGACGTGGCTTACCCTCGGGCCTACCACCTTGAGAATAAGCGGACAAGACCAGTATTAATGTCAGGATAAAAAGGCAAGATTTTAATTGCATTGAACAAAAGTCGTATTTCCAATAAACAGATGCCGTTTTTGAGCTTTAATTTCTTTTATATTTGCCGCCCGAATGGCGAGGTAGCTCAGATGGTTAGAGCGCAGGATTCATAACCCTGAGGTCGGGAGTTCAATTCTCCCTCTCGCCACCAAAACCCTAAGCCCCTCTATATGAGGGGTTTTTGGTAAATGTGACTTGAAAAGCAATTGTTCGTCACCATTACAGAGTATGTGATAAAAGACTATGAATCCTCTGAGGGCATTATGTCACTGCTTTTTTACTTATATTGTCAAAAGCTATAAATAAATGGGATTACAAGACACTATGACGAAATACGAACTTGAGTTTATACTCAAGAGTTCATCTAAGATACTATATAACCACATCAGTTCGGCTAGCGGCCTCAGCGAGTGGTTTTGTGACGATATCATTATAAGAAAAGACGGCACACACGTGTTTGTCTGGGACGGATCAGAAGAAGAGTTTGTTGTTGATGCAAAGAAAAGAGACGAGTTTATTCGCTTTAAAAGAGTGGATGAAGACGATTCGTTTATCGAGTTTAGAATCAAAATTGACCCGATGACTAACTCTGTGGCACTTATCGTGTCAGACTTCTGCGATGAAGATGAACTCGAAGAAGAAGAGAATCTGTGGGAAAGCCAAATAAACAGACTTCGTCAAAAAATAGGCGGCTAAACCTCTCCCATTCCTGAATGAAGAAGCTGAGTAAACTGGTCGTTAAGAGTTTTCTTGGGCCTTTTGTACTTACATTTTTTCTTATCCTCTTTCTGCTTTTAATGCAGTTTGTATGGAAGTACCTCGATGACCTTATTGGTAAAGGCCTCGATTGGGATGTGATTGCCGAGTTGCTCATATTTCAGTCCACTAACCTTGTGCCTATGGCTCTGCCTCTGGCCATACTCCTCTCCTCTATCATGACGTTTGGCAACTTGGCTGAAAATTATGAGCTGGTTGCTTTAAAATCTTCAGGACTCTCGCTGTTTAAAATCATGAAGCCACTCATCGTGCTGATGGTCTTCATATCTATTGGTGCATTTTACTTCATGGATTATGTCACACCATACGCCAACCTCAAGTCAAAGTCCATGCTATGGGATATTGTGCATCAAAAACCCATGCTTGAGTTAAAAGAAGGTGTCTTCTACTCTGATCTTGACGGGTTTAGCATGCGGGTGGGCAGTAAGGATAACGAGACCGAAATGCTGTATGACGTATTGATTTACGACCATAGAGATCCTAAAAAGGCTAACGGGACTGTCATCAGAGCAAAAGAAGGCAAGATGGACAAGACCGCTTCAGGTCGCTATTTGCTATTCTATCTCTATGATGGATTTAGTTACAGTGAGCAGGACTCTAAGCAGTCGAAAAAGCAAAACGCACCCCATTTGCGCAGTGAATTTGATGAGATGCTCTTGCGCATGGACCTTTCTAGTCTTGAGTTTCAAGAGACTGACGAAGAGCGTTGGACTAATAACATTCCGATGCAAAACAGCTCTCAGCTCAGTGCCACGGCTGATTCTTTAAGGCAAAAGATTATTAAAAAGAGGTCAGACATGAATAGCTACTTGACCAAGAATTTAATAGGGCTAAATGACACCCTAGAGATTCAAGAGTTTAAGCAGCTGAGCATAGTTGATTACTTTGATTCGTTGCAGGTTTCTCAACAAAAGAGAGTCACCAAAGTGGCCTACAATATCTCCAACAACTCATCAAACTACTTGACACAAGTCGGTAAAGACATTAAGAACAGAGAGTTGTATATCAGTAAGCACTGGAACGAGTGGCACCGCAAGTTTACGCTCTCTTTTGCCTGTATTCTCTTGTTTTTTATCGGTGCACCACTCGGAGCGATTATCAAAAAAGGTGGGCTAGGTCTGCCAGTGTTATTCTCCATTATTTTCTTTTTAATATTTCACATCGCGTCTATCTCAGGAGAGAAAATGGCGACCACTGGAGTGTTGACTTCTTTTCAGGGAATGTGGCTGAGTACTGGCGTGTTACTTCCTTTTAGTTTATTTTTAACGTATAAAGCGGCCAAGGACTCGATGCTCTTCGACAGATCATCTTACGAAAAACTGTTCAATAGGCTAGTTAACCATTTTAAGCGTTGACCCTATGAGAATTTTACAGATTTGCCCCAAGCCACCCCGTCCTGCAATTGACGGAGGCTGTATAGCGATAGACAACATAACTAAAGGCCTTTTAAAACAAGGTCACTCGGTGAAGGTGCTCAGTATTTGCACCCACAAACATCCCTATGTCGAGTCGGCTATCAGTGCGGAATACAAAGCTGCTACGGACATTGAGTCCATATTTGTGGATACGAAACTCAATTTTGTAGACGCATTTTCAAATCTCATAACACGAGATTCTTACAATATTTCAAGATTCTTCTCTGCTGACTTTGACATGAAGTTGGCTAAAGTGCTCAAGGCTGAACCCTTTGATGTTATTCATATAGAGAGTCTCTTTATGACTCCATACATCTCTACGATCAGAAGGTGCACTGATGCTAAAATCATACTCCGCTCGCATAACCTGGAGTTTAAGATCTGGACTAGAATGGCCCTTGTATCGGCCAATCCTCCTCGAAGAGCCTACCTCAAGTTGCTGGCACATAGACTTAAGCAGTACGAGTTAAAAATCATCAATCAAGTAGACGGGCTAGCCGCTATTAGTGTTGAAGATGCTGGAAATTATTCCAAATTAGGTTGCAGAGTTCCCATCATCACCATCCCTTTTGGACTAGACCTTATAGAGTACCAGACTGACAATCATTATACGTTTAATCCCAAACTGTTTCATTTAGGAGCCATGGACTGGATGCCTAATATTGAAGGAGTAAACTGGTTTTTGAAAGAAGCGTGGGGAGAAATTCTACAGGATTTTCCAGACTTAAGGCTTCACTTGGCTGGTAAGTCGTCAGAGAACTTTAAGATGAAAGGAGAACTTCGAAATGTAACTGTCGATGGTCAGATACCAGAGTCTAAAACGTACATGAGAGATCATGGCCCTATGATAGTCCCTCTCCTCTCTGGTGGTGGAATGAGGATTAAAATCATAGAAGGAATGGCGCTCGGAAAAGTGATTATTTCTACCACTATAGGTGCCGAAGGAATCAATGTCACAGACGGTAAGAATATACTGATAGCCGATACTCCTAAGCAGTTTAGAGAGAAGATTACCCTGTTGCATGAAAATCCCTCGCTGGGAGAACGAATCTCTTTAGAAGCAAGGAAATTTATAGAGGCAGAGTATGACTATGCTGTACTTGCTGGAAATTTGGCTAATTTCTATAGCCAATTACGCGCTCAAAATATCAACATACATAGCTGATTGAGGTCTTTTCCTCGTTGGGAATTGACTAAATTTGCACCCAAATTCCCCATTCATGGAAATTAGGCTGGATAAAGTCGAAGATGCTATACAGGATATAAAAGACGGTCGAGTTGTCATCGTTGTTGACGATGAGGACAGAGAAAATGAGGGTGACTTCATTTGTGCAGCCGAAAAGATTACTCCTGAGATTATAAACTTCATGGCCACACATGGTCGTGGTTTAATTTGTGCCCCCTTAGTTGAAGATCGTTGCGATGAGCTTGGCCTCGAGTTAATGGTCAAGACTAATTCTGCTCAGTTTGAGACTCCATTTACAGTGAGTATTGACCTAATCGGAAATGGCACGTCAACAGGAATCTCTGCTTCTGACAGAGCAAAGACTGTAAAAGCCTTAGTTGACCCTGACACTAAACCAGAGATACTGGGAAAACCTGGACACATTTTTCCGCTTCGCGCAAAGTCTGGAGGTGTGTTGAGACGAGTTGGTCATACTGAAGCCAGTATAGACCTCGCCCGCATGGCTGGACTGCAGCCGGCTGGAGTACTTGTCGAGATTATGAATGAGGATGGCACCATGGCCAGACTTCCAGAGCTGCGTGTTATCGCAGACAAGCATGACCTCAAACTAATCAGCATCGAAGATCTGATAGCCTACAGGTTGACAAATGAGACGCTCATAGAGAAACTAGTTGATGTCAGTCTTCCTACTACTCATGGAGACTTCAGACTATACAATTATATCCAAAGCACGAATGATGAAGATCACTTGGCGCTGGTAAAAGGAACTTGGGAAAGTGACGAGTCAGTCTTAGTGCGTGTGCACAGCTCATGCATGACGGGTGACATCTTTGGCAGTTGCCGCTGCGACTGTGGTCCTCAGTTAGACAAGGCCATGGAGATGATTGAGCAAGAAGGAAAAGGAGTTATAGTCTACATGAATCAAGAAGGTAGAGGAATCGGTCTACGAAAGAAACTGGAGGCATATAAACTTCAAGAACAAGGACTCGACACTGTAGAAGCCAATGAGAAATTAGGCTTCAAGATGGATCAACGTGATTATGGTATTGGTGCTCAAATACTCAGAGACCTTGGTGTGAGTAAGATGCGTCTGATGTCAAACAATCCTAAAAAGAGAACGGGCTTAATCGGCTATGGTCTCGAAATAGTGGAAAACGTGGCCATCGAGATTCCAAAGAATGAGCATAACGAAGCCTACCTTAAGACTAAAAAGGAGAAAATGGGCCATGACCTCAAGCTCTAAGCAACTTGAGGATTGAGCAGCTGATTGACCGATTGGCCACTCTCCAGTCTGCGGGAGAAGACGGTATTCCTGAGGGAAATTTTAAGAGTACGCGCTATCACGCCTTATTTAAATTTAAGCGAGATGAAGACAATGTCTACTTCGTCTCATGGATTCTTCAGTTACTTAAAAGGAATATTGAAGGGATTCCAGAAAATCGTCTACTTACTATCCAGCAGATCATCTTTAAAGGAGAAAAAGTTATTGAACTATACCGCAATCGGTATGGAGATAAAACCTACAATTTCTACAGACCAAAAGCATGGTTTCCCAATGGTCGATTCTTACATCGGTTTAAGAAGTATCAGCCGACTGACGACTCGGACGACACGTCCATCGCCATGCGCGGTAAGGATCATGACAAGGCCTATGCTCAAGAGATAAAAGATATATACATACATCAGAGTAATGGACTAAGAGGCCGATGGATTAAGCGTTGCCCTGAGAAATACAGAACACTAAAAACCTACAACACCTGGATAGGTAGCGAAGGACTCTTCGTGGATTTCGACTTTGTGGTGATGTGTAACATACTCATGTTTAATGCCCAGTATGACTTGGGAATCTGTGAGCAAGATGAAGAGTCAATACGCTACATCAAGATGGTCTGTCAGAGTACTGATCTGTCAAAGGAATCTTGGGCAGTGAGCTGCTGGTACCCTTCCAGTCAGGTAATGCGATATTCACTGGCTGATGTCATCGCCACTGGATACTACAGGGAGTTGGAGCCGCTAAGAGAGTATGTTATTCAACAAAGTGTCGAGTCCATACGTGTTGGAATTGACGGGATAGGCAGAATATTCAAAGACCATCTGCCATTGGAATATCTCTTAGACGCGATATCTATATTGAAATTAGACCCTAGTCATGATATTGACCACAGTGGATTCCAACTAGATGGCTTGCTCAAAGATTATCAGCAATTCACTTTTGGAGTAATACCACTCACCCACCCTTGGGATGGCCTGTTAAGCCAAAAACTCGGAGCCAATAAACTCTTCAGAATGCACTACGAATGCGAAGCACAGGTCGTGGCCATTCTGTTAGAATATCAGCTCCTAGTCTCTGCTAGCTCTTAGTAATTAGCAACAGCCACCACCGTCATAAAAGAAGGTAGAGTCTGAGATAAAGATGTCTTTGCGACCTAAGTCACCGAGTTGACCACCCGTTTTGTCACATACTGACAAAGGTTGGTTTTGCAAGAGAACATGACCTTTGTTATCGTCATACAACTCATCTTGACCAAAGTAAATGGCTGTCTTACCAGTAAATACGCAAGGACCATCTTCGGGCATTGGGTCTTTGATGGCACACACTTCTACAGACTCTATAAAGATGCGCTCATTTGTATCGTAATGCTCTGGGTCAAGAATTCTGTATGGTCTCTTGGCTCTGATTTCTACAGTTCCAAAACCAACATCAGTAATCATCTTGATGTATTCTTTTAGAGGCAAGGCACCACTCAAGCAAAGTGCTCTCAGACGCTCATCATTGACCAGGCTCTCTGGCATTTTTGTTTCTGAAGTCGGGTCAGATAGAATCAAGCGACCATGTGGCTTAAGCACACGATACATTTCTGTCAAGGCTTTTTTGAGGTCAGCCTTTGTGAAAATGTTAAACAGACAGTTTTGCGCTGCTACATCAATACTCTCGTCTTCGATAGGCAGGTTTAACGCATCTCCTTTTCTGAGATCAATAAATTCTTTCTTAAACCAATCGTTTTGCTTTTCGGCCTCGAGCATGTTATCTGCACAGGCCTTAATCATTTCATCAACCACGTCTAGTCCAATAACACCACCCTTGTTGCGATTGAAGTAAGAGAACTGAAGCAGCTCCATTCCTCCTCCAACTCCAACATAAAGAATGTTAGGATCATCAACTAAGTCTCTAGGATTAACTGTGCTTCCACAGCCATAGTTCATCTCCAACATGATGGTTGGAATGTCTAGTCCAGGTAATTGCCATACTGGCGTTGTGGTGCAGCATAGCCCCACATCTGGGTTCAAAGGGGCTTCCTTGTACACATCATGTGTGGTTTCTAAATACGTATCCATATGTTTCTTTTTTATTCAGTTACTGTTCCGCCACAGCTCGATCCGGCTCCGGCAGTGCATCCATAACAATGCTGATTAATAATTATTGATCTCTTCTCTAATGCCTCTAAATCAAAGTCCTTAATGTGCTGAGGGGCGTTCGCCACTTTTAACTCTAGCATCTGATTGAAATCACAATCATATAAGAACCCATCCCAAGAGACAGAAATAGTATTGCGGCACATCACTCCTTGCGCGGCCATGGGGTTAAAGGCATTGGCGAGTTCAGTCATGTATGACTCGTAATTCTTGCTCACCACCAAGTACTCCAAAAAGCGACTAACGGGTAGGTTTGTTATGGCAAATAGTTCATTAAACTCTATACCCCATCCCTCCATCAGCTTTGTCTTAAACTCGGATTGAAGACCCTCTTGACCAGCAGGCATAAATGCTCCTGATGGATTATATACGAGATTTAGTGTTAGTCCAGATTCTGGCTTCCCGTATCCTACATCGTTCAGCATTTTTAATGCCTTGATTGATTTCTCAAAAACTCCCTCTCCTCGCTGGGCATCTGTTCTGCGTGCTGCAAAGTAAGGTAGTGATGAGACCACTTCAACGTTGTGTTTCTTAAAAAACTCAGGCAGATCATAGTACTTTTTATTGGCTACTATAATTGTCAAGTTGCAACGTACCATTACCTTTTTCCCTTGAGCACTAAGCTCTTCGACAAACCACCTAAAGTCTGGGTTCATCTCTGGCGCTCCACCTGTAAGGTCAACCGTTTGTATATCGGTATCGCGGATGGCGTCTAAGCACTGCTGCATAGTCTCGCGCGTCATGATTTCTTTTCTATCAGGCCCCGCATCTACATGGCAATGCGTGCACACCTGATTACACATCTTGCCAACATTGACCTGAAATATGTCTACGCCAGTTGGTTTCAGTGGGAACAAGTCGATCTGACTCAGCTGCTTTTGAAAGCTCTCAATACCAATAGTCTCCGCATCAGAAAGTACCTCAATCTGAATTTTTGGAGAGGAGAGTTCATGCGCTCTGTACTTCAGAGATGTTTTACTTTTTTTAGTGTTTACTGTCATATTACATCATTACTTCTTTGGCCTTATTCATCATCTGCACACCATGCACCAAGGCTGCACCGCCCTTGATGGCGGCCGATACATGCACAGCTTCCATCATCTGCTCTTCATCAGCACCTTTCTTCAAGCTGTCTGTGGTGTATGCGTCTATGCAGTAAGGACATTGCACTGCATGTGCTACGGCTAGAGCAATCAGCGCTTTCTCACGCTCACTTAAGGCACCGGCCTTAAAGACTTCTCCGTAGTAGTCAAAGAACTTTTCTCCAAGCTCTTTATTCCATTCTGTGATATTTCCGAATTTGGCGAGATCGCCATCCTTGTAGTATGAATCAGACATTATAAAGTATATAAAAATGAATGTCAGACAATGATGCACCGCCTGACGAATGTGTTGAAATACGAGTACTTAGGCCTTGAAAGGCGGCCCTCTTCTACCGAAATGGTTATTGAAGTCTTGCTGAGACTTTGGCGTATTCTCACGCAGAATATTGACAAAAGGATTGACCAGAGTCAACACAAACGCGTAAAAGGCCGAATAGGTATCCGTGTTTTCTACGAACTCGAATAGATCCTCATAGCCTTCAAGTTCGATGGCCTTGTCCAACACCTTACAGTCCGAACCAAGGATGTCAATCATCTCTTTGCACACGGTGTCAGTCCGCCAGTTGACCTTTAGGAAAGCTGCTCGGTTAAATGATTTGTGTGAGATACCGAGACAAGAAAATCCACCATGCTGCGATGGAATAATAGACGACTTACCTTCCTCCACGTGGCAGGCGCTCTGTATAATGGAGCGGGCAGTCACATCAGGACTGTCATTTCCAATGATTACTACATTGGAAAAACCGTATGAGAACACATCTTCAATGGCATTACAAAAACGGTCTCCAAAGTTGTTACCTCTTTGCTGAGTTTCGTCAAAGTGAAAGTGCTGAATACCCGAATCCTCACATGCATTGAGCATTTGAGTTTCTAGTTTTCTGTAAAGCTCCAAATTGAGGGCGCTCTCATAACCCTTAACCAAGGGTTTTCTCATGGCTTCTCGCTCTGGGCTTAAACTGAAATATATGATAGCCGTTTGGCTAAATGCTTGCATCCGTCTCAAAGGTACGTTTAAATAAAAGACCGAATCTCAATAAGTAAGAGACGAATTGAACTCCTACAAATCTCTTTCTATCCGAACCTCTTTTAAGAACAATTGGTTCATGGCGTTGCTCTTAATTCCCTGCACATCTTTTCTCACAAAACGCATCACCTTATCATAAAACAGCGGAATAACTGGCGCCTCATCAGTGATGATGTCGTTCATCTCTCTATAGAGTACTTGTCTGTCTTTAAGCACGGTGAGTTGTTGCGATGCTTCATAAAGGCTGTCATATCTGGCATTGTTAAAACGCGTGTAGTTTGATCCACGCGGAGCCGCATTTGGCCCGTAAAACAAGGCTAGAAAATTCTCTCCATCAGAGTAGTCTGCGATCCAAGATTTGCGAAAAAACTCGACTCGTGCTTGTGATACTCCTTCTCGATGACTCGATGTGGGCAGCACGTCAACGCTGACATTCAGCCCGATTTGCGACAGTTGATGCTGCACAAACTCACAGAGTTCGACATAACCACTTGTGGTACTTAAGACGATGGGCTCCACTCCTCGCCCATTCGGATATCCTGCCTGATCGAGTAGTCTTCGTGCCTTGTCTTTGTCATAGACTATACGCGCTGATTTGTCTGCTTCGTCATTTAGACAAGAAGGTGGTAAGAAGCCGCTTTCGGCTGCTGTGCTGGCATTGTTCTTTATAAACTTGACCATGCTCTTGCGGTCTATGGCTGCGTTAATGGCTTGTCTCACCAACTTATTCTTCAAGGCAGAATCTTCATTTACCTCTTCGTCACTCACTATTATGCCCAGATAATCTGTCTTCAAATACGGCTCTTGCAAGAGCACAAATCTGTCGGCATACGCTGGTGAGAGTGTTCCGTTTGATGTGAGTAGTTCATTCTTATACTCATTATAGAGCCCAGACATCATGTCGTATTCTCCTTTCAGAAAGTCTAAAAACTGGGTAGTGCGGTCTCTCACAAATGATACAGATACCGCGTCTAGGTACGGCAGCTGCTCTCCTGAATCACTTTTCTGAAAAAACCGTTGATTCTTTAATAATGACAAGCGAGACCCTTCATACCAGAAGTTCATTTTAAAAGGGCCAGTGCCCACAGGGTTTGCTCTAAAGTCAGCACCATAATGCTCTACTACTTCTTGAGGCACCACCGAGCAGTAAGGCATGGTCAATAGCCCAAGAAATGGCGGAAAAGCTTGATTGAGTGTAATGCTGAATGTATGCTTATCAATGACAGCAAAAGGATTGTCAGCATCGAGTTTATCAAAGAGCCAGAGGCCTGGCGAGGCCACTTCCGGGTCTAATATTCTGCCCAAGCTATACGCGAAATCTTCAGCGACAACATTGCGCTGCTCATTAAGTAATTCATGAGTATGAAAAAACACATCATCGCGCAGTGTGAATGTGTAGGTCTTTCCGTCTTCGCTTATAGTCCACGACTTGGCGATGCAGGGTTGTATCTGCATCTGTTCGTCCATTTCTACCAGACCATTAAAAATCTGACTGCACCACCATATGCTCTCATTATTATTGGCAAACGCGGGGTCTAGTGTGGCGAGTCCAGCTGCCTCATTGTATCGGAATACAGATTTTCCTTTGCTCTTCTCAAGTGGTGTGCATGAAAGAGAACATAGAATTAGGACTATGGACAAGCTACGGAGCATCGTTCAAAGTTATTTGAGGCATTCTGATTCCATCAATCCGCGCAGAGCA
>CAYSDH010000039.1:2441-29308 GCA_964429805.1 uncultured Flavobacteriales bacterium | reverse complement strand
ATGGAGAGATGTCTGCCACCAATGGGTCGGCAGCGCTTTCATTCCAACCATAATAGACAATCGTATCTAGACCCAAAGGAGGATTAGCGGCAGAACAATCTGTCATGCCGCTAACAAATATCATAATGGCAACAGAAAGGCAGAGAAATATTGACTTCGTGCTTTTCACAAGAGCTAAATCAGTTAATAATTGGACACATCCAACAGTTTTTCTCTACCTACAACTCAAAATAGAGAGGCCTCAGGCGAGAAAAACTATTGACGGTGTCCGTTTATTTACGAATGCTCTGTCAGAAAGTTTCTGAATTGAGGAGTAAAAGGATTAGGTGCTAGCTGTAACACGCATCGTATTTGCAGCTACCAAAGCGGAGGTCGCAGCGAAGCAAGTGACTCGCGACAACTATTATAAATTGGATAAAAACGTAGTAGAAATAGAGCCTTCTGGCGGATTACTGTAGAATCAAGGTCTCTTCATTAACCACTTCTGGGTCAATCTTTATAATTCCCTCTACGGCTAGAGAGTCTTTATACACTTCAACGCTCAACACAGCGAATCCAGCTTGACCTTCTTCATAAAACTCTGTGAAGTCAAAGAGTGCTTCACCCGCAGCATCAGTGATTTGCTCTACATCATCAATTAACTCACCTACATTGTCTCCAGAAGAGTTAGTAGGCTCAGGGTATAGTCTTACAAATGCATCACTAATGGCAAAACCATCAACATCAATCACTTTAATCAGGGCGATAGTGTCTTCTTCTTTTCTGCACGAAGAGAAGGCCATCATTGTACAGAGTGCCAAAAGAGCCAATCTCGAGAGATACTTCATTGGTCTATCTTTATTAATTTCGTGCCGCATTGGAAGTCTGTTGTTTTCACAAATTTAAGCAAAACGAAGCTAGTTTGTTAATAACCTGATTAAATGTCTCTCACTAAGAAAAACCAAGGATAAAAATCCCAAATGGACATTTTAGACAAAATCAACTCGTTAAAGTCAAAGATTGACTCCTATAAAGGTCAAACTAAAGAAGAGCTGGAATCCTTTAGAATAGAGTATTTGGGAAGAAAAGGTGAGTTAAAAAGTCTCTACGAAGACTTGAAAACCGTGCCCAACGAAAGCAAGAAAATAGTTGGGCAAGCCATCAATGAACTCAAGGTATTAGTGAATGACAAGATTCACACATCTAAATCTGATGAGGAGGATGGTGACCATGACAAGATTGACATGACCCGGCCAGGGTCTATACAGCCTATCGGCACAAGGCATCCTATTTCGTTGGTGAAAAACGAAATCGTAGAAATTTTCTCGCGAATCGGTTTTACCATCTCAGAAGGTCCTGAAATTGAGGATGATTGGCATAATTTCTCGGCACTAAATTTTCCTCCTGAGCATCCGGCTCGAGATATGCAAGACACGTTTTTTATTGATGGTGAGCGTTCACTCAGAACACACACCTCATCTGTGCAAGTGCGTGTCATGGAGGGTCAGCAGCCGCCAATAAGAACTATTTCGCCTGGGCGTGTCTTTAGAAATGAGGCCATCTCTGCGCGCAGTCACTGTATATTTCATCAAGTAGAGGGACTGTATATTGACAAGGGTGTGTCTTTCGCAGACTTAAAGCAGACCTTGCTTTATTTTGCCAAAGAGTTTTTGGGAGAGTCTACTGATATCAGGCTGCGCCCATCCTATTTTCCGTTTACTGAACCGAGCGCTGAGGTAGATGTTTACTGGGGTTTAGAAACTGAAACCGACAAAAAAATCACTAAGGGGACTGGTTGGTTAGAGATAATGGGCTGTGGTATGGTTGACCCTCAGGTACTTAAGAACAACAACATAGACCCTGAGGTGTATAGCGGTTTTGCATTTGGAATGGGTGTAGAGCGTATTGCCATGCTGAAATACCAGGTGCCGGATATCCGTATGTTCTTTGAGAACGATATGAGATTCTTACACCAGTTTAAGCCAGCCTTCTAAATTTACTCTATTCGGCTCAGCTTGAGCATGTTGGACATTCCTTGCTCTGAAATTGGCATGCTGGCAAGGTTAACCAATAGGTCTCCTTCTTTTAGCTCTCCTTGCTTCTTCAGAATGTACTTGATGTCAGCAATGGTGTGGTCTGTGCTTACCATCTTGTCATAGTAGAAGCCTTCTACACCCCAGACTAAACTCATTTTAGTCAACAAAGACCTGTTTTTGGTAAAAACAAAAACCGCTGCGTTGGGACGGTAACTGCTGATTTTATTGGCTGTATAGCCCGAGTGTGTCATGGTCACTATGCCTTTGGCTCCTGTTCTCTGAACGATGTGTGTGGCCGAGTGGCAGATGGAGTCTGAAATCATTCGTTCTGAATGAATATTAATCAGCGTCATATCATTAAAGTATATGTCTCCACCGTCTTCCATGTGCTCAATGATAGAGGTCATGTTCTTTATTACACCAACCGGAAATTGACCCACTGAGGTTTCTCCTGAGAGCATTACTGCATCTGTGCCATCAAGGACTGCATTGGCCACATCATTCACCTCTGCTCTTGTCGGGTTAAAGTTTGTAATCATACTCTCCATCATTTGCGTAGCAACGATGACCGGTTTTGAATACTTGAGACAAGTTCTGATGAGCATCTTTTGCACGAGCGGTACTTTCTGCATCGGAATTTCAACACCGAGGTCTCCTCTCGCTACCATTAAGCCATCTGATTCTCTTGTGATGTCTTCAATCTCCTCTAATGCTTCAGGCTTCTCAATTTTGGCAATGACGCTGCTGCGGCCGTTTTGGTCTGTAATACGCTTTTTTAAATCAACTATGTCTTTGGCCGCCCTGACAAACGACAGTGCTATCCAATCAAACTGGTGGTCTATGGCAAACTTTAAATCTTTGACATCCTTCTCAGTTAGTGATGGCTGAGAAATTTTGGTGTTTGGCAGGTTCACTCCTTTTTTCGCATACAAGATTCCTCCATGTATGACCTTGAGGACTACCTCATCTTTACCGTTGGTAGAGACAACTTCTAGCTGGAGTTTGCCATCATCAACAAGTACTTTTTCACCGGGCTTCACATCTTCTGCAAAGGTGGCGTAGCGAATCTGAACTCTTTCTTTATTTCCAGTGACCTGCTCTGTTGTAAAGGTGATGTTTGCACCATCAACCAGCTCTATACCAATCTCAGGTACATCGCCTACTCTCAATTTCGGGCCTTGCAGGTCTCCGAGTATGGCTATGTGGGTGCCAAGTTCTTCGTTGAGTGAACGAATGGATTTGACAACCTCAAGATGAGTTTCATGGTCTCCGTGAGAGAAGTTAATACGCGCCACGTTCATGCCGGCCAATATCATCTCCTTGAGTACCTCAGGACTGTGACTAGCGGGGCCAATGGTGGCTACAATCTTCGTTTTCTTGTTTGTCAAATTATTCATTGGTGTAAAATATATCCAGGTCTTTTTCCATGCTCTCCATATCGATTTCTTCGATAGACTGCACGTGTTCGTGCCTTATCAGTTTTGAGTGGTAATCAAAAAGACAGTGGTCTGAGCTATCAATTTTCAAAAAGTAGTCAGTCTTCGGAAATCGCTTCAATAACACATTGCCATTAAACCTATTAGCAATGAGTTGTACATCTTCCGAATTATCTTCATTCGAGTAAGAGTAAGTGGCAAAGGTCTGGTTTTCTGCGACAGCACCAAATAAGTCATTAGAATCAAATGCTTGGTGGTTATCAATTACAATGTCGAGCTGCCTTTTTAGGTGGAGTCCAAACATGGTGTTAATCAACCATGTAAGCCTGTAGTCAGGCAGATAGGTAGATATGCCGAGTAGTTCAAACTCGGTACTCAATTCAATATCTAAGCTGTATTTCGTCATGTTTGCTTGACGAAAGTAGAAGGCCACGGCATAGGTTTAAAGCCCGGCCAAAAATTCAATGCACAATCAATTCGTTGACATCCTCAACTCTTCCATTGCTTTTCTTGAGGCCGACATTTGAGCTCTTTTCTTACTGCTTCCCTCTCCCTTACAGAGCGGCTGCCCGTCTAACAAGACTTCGGCTTGAAACCTTGGCCCTTTAAGATTAGGAATCTCTTTCATTTGAAACTTGAGCCTTCTTTTGTGTTTTTGGGCCCACTCGAGGAGACTACTTTTTGGGTCGACCATGTTCTCAATCATTTCCTCCATAGAGCAATGGGTGCGAAACATGTTGGTCGCTCTGTCTTTGGTTACCTCATAGCCTTGGTCATAATACATGGCTCCAAACACGGCCTCGAGCACATTGCCTATGATTTTCTCAGCCTCCAAGTCTTTTTGTTTCTGAATGGGAAGGTCCGTATGCATGTTGAGTGCGATGGCAAGTTTTCGGAAGTTGTCACGACTCACCAATTTGGACTTCAGCTTGGTCAGCTGGCCTTCGTTAAGGTCGGGGTATTCTTTGTACAATATGTCGGCTACAATCAAATCTAAGACCGCGTCTCCGAGATACTCTAATCGTTCGTTATTCTTCTTGTCGGTAACTGAACAGTGCACAATAGCCTCCCTATACAGGTTTGCATTGCGAATATTAATCTGAAACATGTTTGAGATGACTTCTGACAGATCAGAAGTCGGTTGAAAGTACCGTTTGATTCGTTTCAGTAATTCCAATACGCCCCTCTATTCAGCTTTCTTAAAGATTACTGACGCATTATGGCCACCAAATCCAAAGGTGTTACTTAACGCATAGTTGACTTCTCTTTCCTGCGCCTTGTTAAAGGTCAGGTTGAGTTTTTCATCTATGTCAGGATCTACCGTTTTGTGGTTGATGGTTGGTGGTATGATGTTGGTGTGCACAGCCATGATTGTGGCTGCTGCTTCAACAGCTCCTGCTGCGCCTAGCAAGTGGCCTGTCATGGACTTCGTAGAACTAATGTTCAGGTTGTAGGCATGACTACCAAACACCTCTTTGATGGCTAAACTTTCAGCGATGTCTCCGAGAGGCGTACTTGTACCGTGCACATTGATGTAATCAATGGCTTCGGGCTCTATTTCAGCATCTTTAAGTGAGTTGCGCATCACATTAAGCGCACCCAAACCTTGAGGGTGGGGTGCAGTAATGTGGTGTGCGTCTGCAGAGAGTCCGCCACCCACCATTTCAGCATAAATCTTTGCTCCTCTGGCTTTGGCGTGCTCATATTCTTCGAGAATAATAGACGCGCCACCTTCACCGAGCACAAATCCGTCTCTCTCTTTGTCAAAAGGACGAGATGCAGTGGCTGGAGAATCGTTTCGTTCTGAAAGTGCTTTGAGGGCGTTAAACCCACCTACACCTGACTCGTTGACACAAGCCTCTGAACCACCAGAAACGATGATATCAGCTTTACCTAGTCTAATCAGATTAAAAGAGTCAATTAGCGCATTAGTAGAAGATGCGCAAGCAGATACCGTAGTGTAATTTGGGCCTCTAAACCCATGTCTGATACTGACATGGCCTGGGGCTATGTCAGATATCATTTTTGGAATAAAGAAAGGATTAAACCTGGGTGTACCATCGCCACCGGCAAAGCCGATTACTTCGTTTTGAAAAGTAGTAAGCCCACCTATGCCCGAACCGAGTATAACCCCTATTCTGTCTAGGTCTGGACCAAATTCTTTTAAGCCAGCATCAGCAATCGCTTGATCACAGCACACTACAGCGTACTGAGAAAACGGATCCATCTTTCTAGCTTCTTTTCTATCTATGAAGTCTAAAGGGTCAAAACCCTTTACTTCACAGGCAAAACGTGTCTTGAATTTGGACGCGTCAAAGCGCGTGATGTCAGCTGCTCCGCTTACACCAGCAACTAAATTCGACCAGTATTCTTGCACGCTGTTACCAAGGGGCGTCAGCGCCCCGAGGCCGGTAACTACTACTCTCTTCAGCTGCATAGGCGATATTTCAAACGATGTTTACCCCGCGTTGGAGTTGATATAGTCTACGGCTTGTGCTACAGTACCGATTTTCTCGGCCTGATCATCTGGAATGGCGATATTGAATTCCTTTTCGAATTCCATTATCAACTCAACTGTATCCAGTGAATCAGCACCCAAGTCATTGGTGAAGCTAGCTTCTCCAGTAACCTCTGATTCATCTACACCTAATTTATCTACGATAATTGCGGTGACTTTACTTTGTATATCAGACATGTCTTAGTCTTAATTTATAGGGGTTTCAAAGCGCAAATAACGAAAGTTCATTGGTATTTACCAAAACCCCATTATTTGTAGTGCTTCATTATTTCACTGAGGCCTTTCCTGTCAATGTCTGGCACGGTCGTTCCCTTTGCAGGATAACCTACCGGAATAAGTAGAAAGGCCCTTTCATTTTCGGGTCTTTGCAAGATGGATGCCAAAAAATTCATGGGGCTGGGTGTATGTGTCAAGGCAGCAAGGCCAACTCGGTGCAAGGCTGACAAAAACATGCCGACTGATATGCCCACTGATTCATTCACATAATAGTTGTTTAGCCTAGAGCCCGCCTTGTCTTCTTCATAGATTCTCTTGAAGACAATTACCAGTGCTGGCGCAATCTCTAAAAACTCTTTGATGTGGTCGGTCCCAAATTTTTCCAGGTCTTGAAGCCACTGCTCGCTCATTCGGCCATGGTAGTTGACAAACTCTTCTTTTTCAGCCTCAACTCTAATTTTCTTTTTCAACTCTGGGGAGGTCACTACGCAGTAAGTCCACGGTTGCTTGTTGGCGCCAGAAGGTGCCGTTCCTGCGGTTAAGATGGCGTTTTCTATCACCTCTATGGGTACTGTTCTATCCGAATATTCTCGCACACTTCTGCGCGAATTTGCGAACGAATAAATCTCTTTCGAGGTTTCAACCATTTTGTCTTCCGACAACTGATTAGTCGTGTAGGGTTTCATCACTGCCTTCATGTTTTCAAAGATATCTCTATTTGCAGAATCTTCAATCTAATACTAAGCATACCTTTGGCGCTTTACACGTAAACATGACTAAGAATATTGTTATTCTGGCCTCGGGAAAAGGCAGCAATACGAAGCGAATAATTGATCATTTTCTGAGCTCAGAACAGATACATGTTAGCCACATAATCAGCAATAAAGAAAGTGCTGGAGTGCTTGATGTGGCTCGGTCTGAAAACATTAACCACTCTGTGTTAGACAAACAATCTGTTGTGACTGGAGCGCTGCTGGACAAGCTCAATAATCTGAGTCCTACTCTTGTAGTTCTGGCAGGGTATCTTTTAAAAGTCCCTGAAGAAGTGGTTGACGCTTTTCCAGAAAAAATAGTGAATCTCCACCCCTCTTTGCTGCCAAAATATGGCGGAAAAGGGATGTATGGTGAGCGCGTTATTAAAGCTGTGCTAGACAGTCAAGAACCGGAAACTGGAATCAGCATACACTTGGTGAATAATGAGTTTGATAAAGGTCGTGTTCTGCAGCAACACCGCTGCCCTGTTTCGGTTGATGACACTGTTGAAAGTCTTACTAAAAAGGTGAGGGCATTGGAGCATAAATATTTTCCTTTAGCCATTGAAGAATTACTGACATGATACTAAATCTTTCTGAAATACTTACAGCATCACTGGTCCTCTTTGCGGTAATAGATATCATCGGGTCCATTCCCATCATTATTGACCTGAAGACTAAAAACGGGTCTGTCAATGCTGAAAAAGCTAGTCTAGTTTCCCTTGGTCTAATGATTACCTTTTTGGTGGTTGGTGAGCGCATTATTAATGTCATTGGTATTGACATCAATTCGTTTGCTGTGGCTGGTTCATTTATCCTCTTCTTTTTGGCTTTTGAGATGATCTTGAACATCAGGATTTTTAAAGAAGATGTTGGGCTTAGTCCTGACATTGCCTCGATTGTTCCGTTGGCTTTTCCGGTCATAGCCGGTGCTGGAACTATGACGTCTATTTTGGCCTTGCGCGCAGAGTTCTCTTGGCTGAGTATTGTCATCGCCATCTTTTTAAACATGATATTGGTCTACGTGGTGTTACGCAGCACAAAATGGATTGAAAAAGTACTTGGAACAGGTGGTATCGCCATTCTGAAAAAAGTGTTTGGTATTATCTTATTGGCCATAGCTGTCAAGCTGTTTGCCACCAATGCCAAGGCTTTGCTGCAATGAGCGCCAAGAAGAAAAAATATTATGTGGTCTGGTTGGGTCATGAGCCAGGTGTGTATAGTGACTGGGCGAGCTGCCAGAAACAAACGGCTGGTTACCCAGGGGCAAAATACAAGTCTTTTAGCACGAAAGATGCAGCCGAGAAAGCCTATGGCGAGTCTTGGGAGATGTTTTATTCTGACACGGGTAAAAAGAAAGACACGGGCACGGTGGTGATGATGCACCACTATAAAGACACAATTATTAAGAACAGTATTTGTGTTGATGCAGCGTGTTCTGGCAACCCGGGCAAGATGGAATACAGAGGAGTGAAAACATGGAGTAAGGAGCAGATTTTTAAATCTCCAGTGTACCCCAAGGGCACCAATAATATTGGGGAGTTTTTGGCTATTGTACATGCTCTGGCCCTCTATTCAGAAAAGTATCCGGAGCTAACTATTTACACCGACTCTAAAATCGCGATGGGCTGGGTGAGAGCCAAGAAAATGAGAAGTAAACTTAATCGAGAGCCAAAGACTGAAAAACTGTTTCGCGTCATTTCTCGTGCTGAGAATTGGTTGAAAAACAACTCTTACTCAAACCCCATTTTAAAGTGGGAAACTAAATTCTGGGGGGAAATTCCTGCTGATTTTGGACGAAAATAATTAGGTTAGCTCAATGGAGATAAGGATTGGAGAAAAGAAGGGTCAAGAAGTGACATTTAGTGATGGGAAGGTTGAGATTGATGGTGAGGATGTACATGCCGACATTTTAAAAGTCGGTGAGTGTGAGTACCATGTGTTGATTGATGGCCGGTCTCAGACTATTTTGATCCATGATATTGATGCCGCAGAGCATAAGATTAGAATGTCAATTGCTGGCAAAGAAGTGTTGGTTTCAGGTAAAGACCGTTACGCCAAACTACTCGAGTCGCTCGGAATGTCATCCATGACAGAAAAGACAATTAGCTCTATCAAAGCGCCCATGCCTGGCTTGGTGCTTGAGATACTTGTAGAGGCTGGCCAAGAGGTCAAGGTCGGTGACAAACTGATTATACTAGAAGCTATGAAAATGGAAAATGTGCTAAAGTCACCCGTTGATGGGCGCATTAGTAAAATCCATGTCGAAGTGTCGAAGTCTCTTGAGAAAAATGACCTTCTCTTAGAGTTCGAATAATTACCTGATAACGCTACCTACCTCAATCTCCTTTTCAGGAGACACGAATGAGAGTCTACCCTCTGAGTCTTCAGCCATGAGTATCATTCCTTGAGACTCTACTCCTCTAATTTTTCTTGGCGCTAAGTTGAGCAGGAGACTTACTTTTTTACCGACCAATTCGTCTACAGCGTAGTGCTCTGCGATACCTGACACTACCTGCCTAGTCTCGCTACCAATTGACACCTTTAGCTGCAACAGCTTGTCTGCGCCATCGACCTTGGCGGCCTCTAAGATTTCTCCTGTGCGTAGGTCAAGTTTAGTGAAGTCGTCAAATTGTATCATTGGTTTGTCATTTGAGGTGCTTGATTCCTTTTTAGTCAATTTCGCTCTTTGCGCGTCCATTTCAGCATCTTCAACTCGCTTGAAAAGCAAGGATGGTTTCGCAATGCTTTGGCCCACTTCTAAATAGGTGCAATCCTTTATTGACAAGGATTTGCTCAGATTGAGCTGAGCCATAATTTTTGTTGCTGTTTCTGGTAAAAATGAGTCTAGAGCCTTTGCACAAATGGCCGTAAGACAGAGTGCAGAATAAAGTATCTCAGCAACCGCTTTTTCATCAGTCTTTATTAGCCTCCAAGGCTCGGTATCTGCTAAAAACTTGTTGCCCAACCTGGCCGGCTCCATGGCATACTGAAGGGCCTCTCTAAATTTGTAGCTTCTAATTGCCGTGTCCACTTTTGACTCCACTTGCTCTATGCACTTTAACACACTTGGCGGGTGTATATAGTCCGGGCTCACGCTTGGCACCTGCCCGTCAAAATACTTGTGCACGAGCACTACCGCCCTGTTTATGAAGTTACCGAGAATGGCCACAAGCTCATTGTTGACTCTGGCTTGATAGTCTGACCAAGTAAACTCGCTGTCCTTTTTCTCTGGCATTAAAGAAGTCAAGACATACCTGAGCTCGTCCTTTTTCTCTGGAAAATCCTCTAGGTACTCATGCAGCCACACCGCATGATTTCGAGAAGTAGAGATCTTTTCGCCTTCAAGGTTTAGAAACTCATTGGCAGGAACGTTTGTCGGTAATACAAACCCATTGCCCAGCTTCAAGAGAATTGGAAAAATTATGCAATGAAAAACGATGTTGTCTTTACCTATAAAATGCACCAGATTAGTGTCTTCTCCCTTCCACCAGTCTTCCCAATTCTCATTGTTTTCTTTTGCCCACTGCTTGGTCGCAGATATGTATCCTATTGGCGCATCTAACCAAACATAGAGCACCTTGTTCTTCCCGCTCTCAAGCGGCACAGGAACACCCCAGTCTAAATCTCGGGTCATGGCTCGAGGCCTCAAGCCCGCGTCAATCCACGCGCGGCATTGGCCTAGCACATGTTTTTTCCAGCTACTAGGGTCATGAAGCGTTTTACCATCGAGGGTGCCTTTGTCTAACCAGTCTTTAATCCATGCCTCATGCTGGTCCATTGGTAAAAACCAATGCGTGGTCTCTTTCAGAATGGGAACACTTCCGCTTAATGTTGACTTTGGGTTTTTGAGTTCTGTAGGACTTAAAGCTGAGCCGCATTGCTCGCACTGGTCTCCGTATGCCTTTTCGTTATCACACTTGGGGCATGACCCTTGAATGTATCGGTCGGCTAAAAACTGTTTCTCTTGTTCGTCATAGTACTGCTCAGTGGTCAGTTCTGTGAAGGCTCCTTTCTCTTCAAGATCTTTAAAATAATCTGCTGCCGTTTCTCTGTGAAGCTCAGAAGATGTGCGGTGATAGATGTCAAACGAGAAGTTTAAGCTCTTGAAGCTTCCCTCAATGAGGTCATGGTATCGGTCCACAATCTGTTTTGGTCTGACTCCGTCTTTTCTGGCTCGCAACGTAATGGCCGCGCCATGCTCATCTGAACCACACACATACAACACTTTCTCTCCTTGAGCACGCAAGTGTCTTGCATAAATATCAGCTGACAAGTATGCGCCTGCCAAATGTCCAATGTGCAAGGGGCCATTAGCATAAGGTAATGCGGACGTAATGAGGTGTCGTTTCTTTTCGCTCAACGATTTCTTTTTTGAGCGACAAATATAGTTCAGATGATGGTGGTGAGAGTCTTAGATTCCAGTAATCACAAATTCTGTTCTCCTGTTGTCTTGATGCGCTGTAGATCCACAACGTATGTAATCATCACAACCGTTGGTCAAGGCGGACTCTCCAAATCCTCGGGCTATCAATCTATCTGACGATACTCCTTTAGAGACTAAGTATTTCACAACAGACTTTGCGCGTTGCTCACTCAACCACTGGTTATATGATGCGGCACCTCTAGAGTCGGTGTGACTGTTGATAGTCAAGTTCATTGTTGGATTGGCCTCCAAAATCACGAGCACTTTCTGCAGCTCAGGAATGGCGTCATTTCTAATGTTTGACTTATCAAAATCGTAATAAATGTTGTTGATGTCTAGCTTCTCACCTACTAGGCCTTGTCTGCTGAATCGAAGCTCATGCTCATCATTCACGTTAAGCGTGCCAGGTGTTTCTGGAGCGACAATGGTGATAGATTTTTTGGTCCACTCTGCTTTGTCAAAGTCCATTCTGTATGATGTGCCCGGTTCTGCTACAAAGTCAACGTCTCCAAACACTCCTGTGGTTTTGGTTGCTACAAGCTCACCAGTTACTGAGTTAAACAATCTAACAGTCATGTCAGACAACTCTGTACCTGTGCTTCGTTCAAAGGCCGTGGCCTTTAGGGTTGTGGCTGAAGTAGTCTTGCTTTCGTCAGGTACGTTGTTTTCTACATCAGAGTTGGCCATCAAGCCTGATGGGTCTTTGGGTTCAACTCTAATTTCTCCAATCATGAGCTCAGAGCCTGTGTTGGAGTCAACCACAAATGATAAGGTATCACTTCGAACTCCGTCTCCAGATAAGATGACATTATACTTGCCCGGTTTAGAATCTAAGTTAAAGTAGGCTTCGCCATTTTCATCTTTTGACAAGTGTCCGATCATGAAGCCATCTTCATCCTCCATTCTCATCAGCACATCATCGATACCAGAAAGTTCGTTCGAGTCATACACTGAAGCTCTGATTCGTATGTTATTTCTTTCTACAAATCTGTACAAATCATCTTGAACGTCAGATGCTCCTCTGTTTGAACTGAAATATCCTGCTTTTCCCGTAGCATCTGGCAAATAGCCGAAATCATCTTTGTTTGAATTTATAGGGTAGCCTAGATTCTGTGGTATCAACCAGGTATTGTCATTCTCTTCTGAGTAAAAGATGTCCATGGCACCAAGTCCAACGTGCCCATCTGAAGCAAAGTATAGCTTACCGTCTTGACCTATTGACGGGAACATTTCGTCTCCCTCTGTGTTTATTGGCCTGCCGACATTTACTGGTATAGACCAGTCGTCACCAATACGCTTGCACATGTAAATGTCGTTTCCACCAATTCCACCATCTCTGTTTGAACTAAAGTACATCGTCTTGCCGTCCATAGTTAATGTCGGGTGCGCGCTACTGTAGTCGTTACTATTTAGAGAAAGCTCTTCTGATTTGGACCATTTTCCGTCTTGTAGTCGGGTGCGGTATATCTTCAGATTTACTCGGCCTTGCTCATCTAAGACGGCCTTACCTTTTTTCTCATTGTTTCGTGTGATGTACAGTTCTTTGTTTGACTCATCATACCATACTGGGCCATCGTGAAACTTTGAGTTTACCTCTTTATCGAGCTTGGTAATTCCTTGAAGTTCTCCAATTTCATTTGCTGTACACTCATAGACATCCATGTATGGATTTTCTACAAGGCCGAAATCAGTTTTCATTCCAGGGTTTTCGACTCCTGCAGATGAAAAAAGCAGTTTATCACCAAACTTGGCGATTCCAAACTCCGGCATTGGAGTGTTCATTTCTAGCTTCACAACTCTGAAGTCTGCTGAGTCTGCTCTCAGGGCATTATAGTATTCTGAATCTTTTAAGTGACTGAGTGCTCTGTAGTCATCAGGCCTTAGGGTGTTATAATAGGCGTACCACTTCTGTGACTCATCATACTTCGAGACTGTTTTAAGTGCCTCAGCATAATAGAGCATATCGTCTTGATTAGACTGGTCCATTTCAAGTGTGCGCTTAAACCACACCAAAGAAGTCTCTACGTCACCTAAGTTTCTGTACGAATTGGCAATCTTTCTTGTAAGATAGGAGTTGCTAAAGTTATTTACATAGGCTTTTTCGTACGCTACTAAAGCGCGCTCATAATCATGCTTTTCAAAGAATTTGTCGCCCTTGAAAAGTTGTGCTTTTGCCTCTGTACCACCGACCAAACCTATAAGGATGGCCAACATTACTAATACTTTATATCGTCTAGCTCTAATAATCATTGCGTAGTCTATGACTAACTCCGGTCATATTTGTACGAACGTAATACCTCACAGGTTGCAAGAGGTCCTGACTTTGATTTTTGATTAACAATTGTGTTGGTGAAAACTCAGAGAAATGACACTGTTCGTGTCATCAATTATCTGAAGCTTTGAATATGTCAAAAACTCCTCCTTTCTTAACAAAAGGCTCAAAAGTCCACTTGGTTGCTACTGCTCGAAAAGTAGAGCAATCACTACTGGATAAAAGTGTTGAAATACTTGCCAAACAAGGGTTTGAGGCCGTTTACTCTCCCAGAATAAAGGAGGCTGAATATCAGTTTGCGGGCAATGATGCGACTCGGGTTGCTGATTTTCAATCGGCCATAGACCATGGCGAGTCTCAAGCGGTGCTGTGCATGAGGGGTGGGTATGGAACTCAGCGAATCCTTGATTCTATTGACTTTAGCGGCTTTGTCTCACGACCAAAGTGGTTGGTGGGTTTTAGTGATGTTACCGCCATACATAGTCACGTAAATAAGCTCGGAGTGCCGAGCATACATGGGCCCATGCCCTCCACATATTCAAATACTGAGTCGCTTTGTCTCACTGCACTTTTTGATGTGCTGCGCGGCAAGTCGGCTGATGTGAGGTTTAATACCCATCCACTAGACATTCTGGGCAATGCTGAGGGGGAACTTGTAGGGGGAAACCTGAGTATACTTCATACCCAAATGTGCACTCCGGGTGCATCAACATTTGATGGCAAAATTCTGTTCATAGAGGATATAGATGAAATGCTCTACCACATAGACCGAATGCTTGTTCACATGAAAAGAGCTAGACTCTTTGATAGACTGCGGGGAGTGCTTGTGGGCGGTTTTTCTGACATGAGAGACAACACTCTGGCTCATGGCTTTAAGTCAGACAACCCTTTTGGTAAAACTGCCCTAGAAATCGTCTCGGAGCACTTTTCTGGAATGAACATTCCTGTAGCCATGTCATTTCCAGCAGGGCATATTCATGAGAACACACCCATTATTCTCGGGAGCACAGTAAATCTGCGCGTTACAGCCCAAGAAAACAGTTTGACTTATTCATAAAAAAAGCCCCGCAATGCGGGGCTTTAAAAGCAAATCTTATTAAATCTGTCTCTTCTTAGTTAGACTCTCTCTCAAACTTAGAGTATCCCTTTGGAATCTCGAACAATGAGGCTTGAAGTGCTGATTTCTCAATCTTCGTTACTTCTAGTTTTGTCAGCTCTACACCGTCACTTTTAACCTCTCTTCCACGCATTGGGAATGATCCGTTAGCATCAGGAAGGTTGATGTAGTATAAAGCCATCTTGTCTTTTCTGTTTAGTGTCTTTAGCATGGGAATAAAGAAGTCGAAATCATCTTGAGCAACCCAGTATGATACTTTTCTTCCATCTTCATTGCTATCAACTACCCACTCGAAACACTCATAACCATTAATGGTTTGCTTGTTACCAGTTTGGTTAACCTCAATGTCACTTTCCTTCACTTTTCTACGGTTAGGTACATCGATGTACATTTTTCTCTCAGGGCTCAAAGCGACAACAGAGTTTTCAGCTGTGTTCACAATCATGATTCCCTGAATAGTGCCTGTTTCGTCCAACTCTTCTACTCGAATCATGTCTTCTTTGACATAATACACGTAGTCAGCCGTAACTGGGCCAATAGTCTTTGTAAAGCCTATTTCTCCTTCAAATCTCTGTGCTACGGCATAATCCGTGCATGTTAGGACAAGGGCTGCGATGATTGCTATTCTTAATACTTTCATATTTTCAACGTTTAATTGGATTTTACTTTTATGGCCTCCCACAACGACATCGGAGAGAAAGGCGAACTAATAGCTTTTACGTTCCTCAAGGATGAAGGTTACAGCGTGATCGAAAAAAACTGGAGGCACAAGCGTGATGAGCTTGATATTATAGCCCTAAAAGATGGTGTCTTGGTGTTTATAGAAGTGAAAACAAGAACCAATGCGTATGCCGGTGAGCCAGCGGCAGCCGTCTCAAGAGGAAAGCAAAAACGCATTCTCAGAGCAGCCAACGAATTCATCAAAATTTTTGATGGGTTTGAGTCCATCCGCTTTGACATTATCGGCATTATCTCCAATTCCAATGAAAAGCAGATTGAGCATATTGAAGATGCCTTCTACCCCACACTCTAAATGTGGACAGGATGGAAAAGGTTAGACTAAATAAATACATCGCCAACTGCGGTGTTTGTACCCGCAGAGAAGCTGACCAGCTAATAAAGTCGTCTCAAATTTTGGTAAACGGCCAAGTACTCACTGAACTCGGTATTAAAATCAACCCTGTTGAAGATGTGGTGAGTTACCAAGGAAAGGTGCTTAGGCGCACTGAAGGTGTGTTTGTATTAGTCAATAAACCAAAGTCATCTACCGTGCTGCCTTCTGATAAACCTGAACAAGTAGACGCCTTCACCATGGCGCGCAACAGGCGAGATGCAGACCTGAATCCGCTAGGAACCTTAAACGATAAAGATTGTGGGTTGGTGCTGTTTACCGATGATTACAACTTAGCGCAGAAATCTCTTGAAGGAATAGAAGAGCTTTTTCACATAACGCTCCGAAAGGTAGTCGACAAGCAGGAGCTTGCCTCTCTCGCGGAGCGCCTCTCTGCATTAAACCAGCCTATAACAGCAATAGAGATAGGTCATGTCCAACATTCTGACAATGGAAATGAACTTGGCGTCTTGGTACAGAGTGGGTACGAGGGCACATTATCAGCCGGCTTTGAGTCTCTTGGCTATACGGTTATGGCAAGTGACAGGGTAATGTTTGGAGGATTAACAAAGAAAGATTTGCCGCGCGGCCGCTCACGTATTCTGAAGCAAAACGAAGTCGCCTTTTTAAAAATGAAAATATAAGGGCGCATGATCGTACTTTTGCGCCCGAAAACGAAACATCATGTCTGATAAAAGAATCTTAGTCCCGGTTGATTTCACAAAGGTGTCAGAAGTGGCCCGTGATCATGCTGAGAATGTTGCGCGCCATATTGGTGCCTCAGTTCACTTTTTGCACTTAGTGTCTAAGCAGGGAGAACTGAAGTCTGCACAATCTCAAATGGATGGCTTTATTGCCGCTGCCAATGAGCTATACGGAGATGCTGTTTCGTATAGCTCAGAGGTGCGCGAGGGAAGTTTCTTAGACGAGATTGCTGATGAGTCAAAAGACATCAATGCTAGCTTGGTTATAATGGGAACTCACGGCATGAAGGGGCTTCAGTTTATTGTTGGTAGCAATGCGCTTCGTATTGTGTCTAACTCTGACGTGCCGATAGTCATTGTGCAGGAGAGAGGTATTAGAGCTGAGGGCTATGATGACATCATAGTACCCCTTGATCTTGAGAAAGAGACTAAGCAAAAGCTGCATGTTGTAGCTCGACTAGCTAAGTACTTTGATTCACGTGTACACCTCATCAGTCCGCGTGAGGATGATGAGTACTTGAGAAATACACTGCAGCGCAACCTGACATTTGCCGAGACTTTTTTCGCAGGCGAGGGTGTGACGTGTACCACTAAAATATCTGAAGAAAGCAGTAAAGATTTTGATGACGCAGTAGTGCGCTATGCGGCTTCAAAGTTTGCTGACTTGATCGCCATCATGAATCTTCGAGAAAACAGTTTGATGGGCTTCTTGGGTGGCGGCTACACACAGCGAATTATCACTAATGAGTGTATGATTCCGGTGCTGATTATGAATCCTGTCATGACCAGAACCAATATTGACATTTTTGGAATGTGATTAGTTCACCCTAACTCCCATCACAAGTATATCATCAACCTGTGCATGGGTGCCTTGCCACTTCGCCATGGTGAACTTTATAGCCTCTAGCTGCTCAGCCATTGGTTTGTCTGAAATGTCTAACAGAAGCTCTTTAAATCGCTTCATTTTAAACTTGCGTCCTGCTATTTCTGTTCCGCCAAACTGGTCTGGGTATCCATCTGAGAAAATGTAGAAGACATCGTCTTTCTGCATCTGTATAGTCTCCATCTCAAATTGGAAGTTTTCATTGTCAGGGCTACCTATTGATGAACGACTTCCACGCATGGTGTGTAGCTCTCCTTTTCTAACAAAGAAAAAGGGCCTTAGTGCGCCTGTAAACCTCACCTCTCTGGTGTCATTGTCGTAGATGCATAATGCAGCATCCATGCCGTCTCTTACCTCTGTAGACTCTTTCTGGCGGTTCATGCTTTGCGTAGCATGCAGGTTTAGGTTGTTCATGATGTCTGCCGAACTTGTGGGGTCAGACTCACTTAGTGCTATTTTGATGCTGTTGTGACCCACAAGACTCATAAATGCTCCTGGCACACCATGTCCGGTGCAGTCTACTGCGGCCATGTAGCTCAAATTATCTTTTCTGTGTATCCAGTAAAAATCTCCCGAGACAATGTCTTTGGGCTTGAAGTGGATAAAGCTCTCTTTAAACGCATAATCCACTTGCTCTTGAGTTGGAAGTATGGCGTCTTGTAGGCGCTTTGCATACTCAATACTGTCACGAAGGTCTTGATACAGTTCGGTTACCTTTTTAGACTGCTCGTTGATTTGCTCATTCTTCTCACGCAGCTCTTGGGTCCGTTCTTTAATTTTTTGCTCTGTAATGCGCTCATTTTCGGCCAGGGCATCTCTCGTCTTCATAAAGTCTGGGGCTAGCTCATCTTCACTACTCAGCGGGTCATAAGAGGCTGTAAAGTCTCCTGATCCAATGGAGTTAACAAAACTCTTGATGCGCTGCTGACCCTGTATTAGGTTGTTTAGCGCAATACTCATCTCACCAATCTCATCATTAGATGGCTTCTCCTGCATTTCTGGAAGAACCCCTCTACTCATTGACATGAGCTTGTCTCTAAGACTTTTTACTGGCGTAACAATGGACCTTGCGGTAACTAAACCAATGATTAAACCAAACAGAATGAGGAAGCCACCAATGTAGGTGGAGTAAAATTGTAGCTGCTGAAACGAGACTACCATCTCGTCTAGGGCTTTTTGCTCTTGCTTACGATTTTGATTTATGAGGTTTTTGAGGTCGAAGTTTATATCGGCTACTTTCTCATAGATCACTCCTGTTTCTTCAGTCATGTCACGTGCCATGAACCAATTAAAACCTCCATTCTCTTGATAACTCGCGAAGTCTGGAAGGTAGGCCATCACTTCAGAGTAAAGCCCCATGAGTTGATCTATCTCTTTGTAGACCATCTCTTTTCTGTCTTGATTAACGGATTCCCAGTTAACAGAGACGTTGTCTAGCTCAACCTTAAGCTGTGGTATATCCTCTTCGATAATGCGAAGTAGGTTTTGCTTTTCAGGGTTGTCAGGCTTATTCTCGACATAAGCCCAATAATTGATAAGAATTTTGGACTGCTCAAGCTTTGAAGAAACTTCTTCGAGAATGTCTAATGAAGGGTTATAGATTTCATTAATCTCAGAGTGTATTCTCTTACTCTTGACCACAGTCTTGTTAGTCAAGTACAGTACGATAAGGGTCAAAAGGATGAGGGTTCCGAAACCCAGCCAAATCCTACGACCAATGGAGATTTTCACTTTATATTGGTTTTAAGAGAGCCTCTCTTTGGTATCAGTGGTCAAGTATGCCAGTCTTTCTTAGGCTTTCGAGATCTGGTTTGCTTGGCGCCCCAATCTCTCCTTGCTTCTCTTTTATCAGAAGGTCGTACTTCTCAAAGAGCTCGTACTCGCTAAGACTTAAGTAAATCGCTCTAAGCGCTTTCAAAATCTCTATACGACCCGGACGCTCATCATATGCCTTTTTAGCATGTGGTAACGCTTGCTTAAATAGAGCCACACAACCTTCTTGCTCTAGGAGCAAAATAGTAAGGTCAGCGTCAGCTGGAATTCTCTCGATTCTGTATGCCGCCTCGTTATAAAGGGTAATGGCGAAGTTGTAATTAGACGTGTAGTCTTCAGCGTCTATGCCTAATGTCTTGGTGTAACAGTCCTTAATTCTGCCAAACTCTGTGGCATAATTTGCAGGGTCTGCTCCTACTTTTCTTTGCTTTTCAATGAGCATTCTATTTCCAGTAGCGTACGCTTTGTAGAAATCCATGGAGATTTTTCCATTGTCTTGCTCTTTGTTAATTATCGCTGAAGTGTTTTTGTAAGACTCAAACGCATCTTCTGCTTGACCCAAGTCATCTGCGTCAGCGTTTTCAATCAGGTTCACAGCATCATTCCAAAAAGTGGAAGAGAGGTACTTCAGGGAAGTCTTATTCCACTCCTTGTATTCGTTTTTAGAATCTAACTCAATTGATTTCTCAAAAGACTTTACTGCTTCTTTTCTTGAGTTTGATGTTCTGTTAAAATTATCAACCTGCTTGTAGAGCTCCTTGTAGATGTGCCCTCTAACATGCCACGTGTAGGCACTAGATGCGCCCTCACCGTTCACGCTTTCATCAATAAAGCTTTGAGCCTCGGTATAATTCTTTTCTTGGTACAGACCCGCTGCTTTTTTGGTGGCTTCCGGAATTTGGGCCATACCTGTGGCACACAAAATGGCCATCAATATACTTGTCGATAAATTTTTCATTTCCCTCGATTATGTGCAAGACTCTTAAGGGTCGAGCCTATTGTCAACTTGTGCTGTACTGTGTTGGTTTCACTAATTTCAAACTTCAGAAGGTTGTCGATAACCAAAAAGTTTAATGACGCGCCTTTATCAAGACCTTTGTCGTCTTCAGTAATCACCATAGTGTTAGACTTTGTCAAACTCTTGACCACTGGACCAATGGCTTCTGAATTATTTCTGCTGATAAACAGAATGTGCGGCTTGCCTAATTTCTCAGTATTCACAAGCTGGACAATCTCTATGTCTTGACTGCCAATTTGTTTTCCCGAATATTTTGTAATCATCTGTTGATAGAGGCTGGGGTCTCCAAGCACTCCAATCTGAAAGTCGCCTTTCTTTTGGCTTTCAGGCCATCCGACTAGCTTTGCAAAATTGTAGATGTAGCTCGCCTTGATCATGGCTACTGTATCCGTTTCTTTGAGCTGTGGCGGCTCACCAGAAATGGCGGACATGAGGCTGAGTCCTAATATAATTACTAATGCTTTTTTCACTTTTGTGGCGCTAAGTTTGCTCAATTCTCAAATTTACACTTAGGCAGAAGCAACCAATACTGCGGCATGCTTCAGTTTCCACTTACGCGTTTTGATAACAGAAGGTTACGGTAGTAACCGTTTTTATCTTAGATCACTCTTCTGATTCTTCGTGCTTAAACGACTCTAGATCTCTGTCAAACATGTAGAGTCCAGAGGCATCTTCATTAATTAGATTGAGCTTGTCTAGCATACTACTTGCTAGCGCCTCTTCTTCCACTTGCTCGGCCACATACCACTGCATGAAGTTGTGAGTGATGTAATCTTTCTCGGCAAGCGTGATATCCACCACTTTATTAATCTCAGCACTCACCTTTACTTCGTGCGCATAGATTTGCTCAAATACTTCGCGTACAGACTTATAATTTGCTGGTGGTTTTGACAGCGCAGATATCACTCCGTGCCCTCCTCTGTCGTTGACATAGCGGACCAGCTTGAGCATGTGGCTCCTTTCCTCTTCTGCATGACCGTAGCAAAAGTGAGCCACTCCATTGAGGCCATTATTCTCAGCCCATGAGGCCATGGCAAGATATACCTGAGACGAGTACGCCTCTGTTTCAATTTGTTTGATGAGGATTGACTCCACGTTTGACGATAGCATAGTGATTATTTTAAGTCAAAGATACGCCCGAACCGTTGACTAGACAGGCTAATAATTGTTGTTCTTAACGTTTCATTTTTAATTCTCCGCATAAATTTTAGAGTTGAGGCGCTATTTTTCCATTCCTTTGCATTGTTCAATTCTGAACATATCACTTTAAGAGGCACGTTCTGTGCACATATGAAACCCGCTAAGAAGAAAAAACTGAAGAAAAAGATTGAAGGCAAAGTGCTTTCCGTCTTTATGAAGGAGCGTAAAAAGACGCTCAATTACAAACAAATTGCCGCTAAACTAAAAGAGTCTGATTCACAGGTAAAACTGATGATTGCAGAGTCTCTCTTGGACCTGGCCAAACAAAAGAAAATAAAAGAAGTAGAGCCTGGGCGCTTTAAGCTTATCTCTCAAAACGCTGGAGTAATCGAGGGTACTTTAGATATTTCCCGCAGAGGAAGCGTCTTTTTTATGAGCGATTTACTGAAAGATGACCTACCCGTTAGAAAGAAAAGTAGCAAAGGCTTTTTGAAGGGTGATGTGGTACTTGCTGAGGTGAGTGTCCATAAAGGCAAAGAGATGGCGAGCATTATTCAGCTCGTTGATAGAGTAGAGAAGTCGTATGTTGGAATAATTGAGGTCTCTGAGAGCTTTGCCTTTTTGAAGCCTGATGACCCGTTTATGCCTGTTGACATTTTTGTGCCATTAAACAAGTTGATGGGCGCCACAAACGGTCAAAAGGTGCTAGTTAAGATAAAAGAATGGCCCGCAACTGCTGATAGTCCTTTTGGTGAAGTAGTCACGGTTATAGGTACGCCAGGCGAAACAAGTGTCGAGATGGAGTCTATACTCTATGAGTTTGGTCTTCCGTTTTCGTTTCCACCAGAAGTGCTTGAAGCTGCTGAAAAAATACCCGTGGCCATCAGCGAAAAAGAAATCGCGAAAAGACGTGATTTTAGAGAGATATCAACGTTTACCATCGATCCGCATGATGCCAAAGATTTTGATGATGCACTCTCCTTTGAGCAACTTAAAGATGGGCGGTTTAGAGTGGGCATCCACATTGCCGATGTGAGCCACTATGTGCCTGTTGGGTCAATTTTAGACAAGGAGGCATCAAAGCGTGCAACATCAGTGTATCTGGCCAATCAAGTGGTGCCTATGCTACCTGAAGTGTTGAGTAACGTGCTTTGCTCTCTAAGGCCTAATGAGACGAAACTATGCTTTGCCGCTGTGTTTGACATGGATGGGTCTGGTAAGGTCCATGACTCATGGATTGGTAGAACAGTAATTCACTCTGACAGACGCTTTACATATGCCGAAGCTCAAGATGTAATTGAAACCGGAGCGGGTGATATGTCATCTGAAATCAAGACGCTCAACGATGTGGCGAGAATACTGCGCAAAGAACGAATGGACCATGGTGGTTTTGAGTTTAGTAGTGACGAGATTGGTTTTGAGTATGATGAGCATGGAGAGCCGATAAGAGTAAAGAAAAAAGAGATTTTAGAGGCCAACGAGCTGATTGAGGAATACATGTTGCTTGCCAACAAGTGTGTGGCTCAGTGGGTGGGAACAATCAAACCGACACCACCATTTATATACAGGAACCACGACCAGCCTGATGTCGAAAAACTAGCTTCTCTAAAGCGTTTTGTGAACTCGTTTGACATGAACCTGGACATTCGGTCTGGGAAGATTAGAAAAGAGCTCCGTGACCTCCTAGAAGAAGCTGATGGGACGCCTCAACAAGGTGCCATACAACAGATGGTAATACGCTCTATGTCTAAAGCCGATTATGGCATGGAAAACATAGGTCACTATGGTCTAGCTTTTGAAAACTACTCACACTTCACCTCTCCTATTAGGCGATATCCTGATGTGATTGCGCATAGATTACTCGCTAAATACTTGGCGGGGTCTAAAGATGCTGATAAGGGTCAGATAGACTATGGGGCACGACACTCTTCACTGATGGAACGCAAGGCTGTAGAGGCTGAGCGAGCAAGTAAGAAGTTTATGCAGGCCCTGTACTTGAGAAGGCACATAGGTGAAGAATTTGCCGGGCGTGTCTCTGGTGTAACCAAGTTTGGCCTATTTGTGGTCCTTATAGACAACCACTGCGAGGGCATGGTTTCTATTCGGTCTATGGAAGGCGATAGTTATGCGTTTGACGAGACAGCGTATGCTATTATCGGACAGCGTAGCAACGAGATCTACAGACTCGGTGATGAGATTAATGTACGTGTGTTAAATGCGGATCCTTTGAACCGTCAAATTGATCTTGAACTAGTTTCCTAACTAGCAAGCATGCTTACATCAAGTTGATGCGCTTTGATAGAGACTCTTTGTAGGAGCCACCGATAGGAATCACTTTTTTATCATTTTCCATGATAATGTTTGGCTGCTCTATAGCCGCAATTCTATCGATATTGACAATGAAAGAACGGTGAACTCGAAGAAACTTGTCTCCTCGTAGTTTTGCCTCAATGTCTTTCATGGTACTGTGAATAGTGTACCTTTTTTCGAGTGTATTTATGACCACATAGTCTTTTAGGGCTTCGACAAAGTAGATGTCATCAATCCTCAATTTTACTAGGCGTGAGTTGGATTTCACAAAGATATGGTCCACCTCTTCTTTGCCTTCAGCAATAGAATACAGAAGGTCTCGCTCCTTTTGCACTTCCTTTTCTTTGGCGTGCTTGTAAATGGCCATTTCTATGGTCGTATGGATATCGACTTCCTTAAAAGGCTTGAGGATGTACCCGTGTGGCTCTGTTACTTTAGCCTGTGCAAGAGTACTCTCATCTGCATATGCGGTTAGGTAGACTACAGGGATGTTTGTCTCCTCTTTGATCTTTGTGGCCGCCTGTATGCCATTCATCTCGCCTTTAAGCATGATATCCATGAGCACTATGTCAGGCTGCTTACTAAGCGCCTCTTCGATAGCTTTTTCTCCTGTGTCAGCAGAGCCCACCACATTATAACCCAGCTTCTTAAGGCTCATTTGTATGTCCTTAGAAACAATCTTCTCATCCTCAACTACTAGTACACTGGTTCCGGCCATGTCCTTTTCTGTATGATCTTTTCAAATGTAATTAAATATTTAGTCCCCTTTTCCCCGCTAAACTCTATCCCCCCATCCAATTGTTCGGTCAATGTATAGATTAATTGTAATCCTAAGGAATCTGACTCTTCAATGTCAAAGTCATCTTTCATACCTATGCCATCATCTGCGATGTAAATCTTCATTACTCCCGCTTCCTCTTTGACACTGACCTCTATTTTTCCCTTTTTGTTTTCAGGAAAAGCGTACTTCAAAGCATTAGATACAATCTCGTTTATAATCAAGCCACAAGGTATTGCCTGGTCTAGACTAAGCTCTACTTCATCTGTGTCTAGCACTAGTGAGATATCATTTGAATTAATGCTGTATGAGTGTATCAAGTTCCTAGTTAGACCCTTGATGTATTCTCCAACTTCAATGCTTCCAAAGTTCTTGCTCATGTACAGAGTCTCATGAATAAAACTCATGGACTTGATTCTGTTTTGACTTTCCTTTAGAATGATCAATGAGTTTTCATCTTTCACGTATGAAGACTGCAGATTTAGAATACTTGAAATTATTTGAAGATTATTCTTTACCCGGTGATGCACTTCTTGCAACAGTGTTTCCTTTTCTTGAAGTGAGCTGGCTATTTGTCTTTCAACTTGCTTTTTCTCAGTGGTTTCAAAGGCGATAAACGACACTTCTTTAACTGTCTTGTCTTCACCAATTATAGGTTCTATAAATATCTCCACCCACACATAGTCTTCTTGCGCAGTGTACAATTCTACTTCAAAATGCTCTTGATTTCCGTTGAATGCCTTTTTAACATAATACTCAAAACTGCCGGCTGCATTCATGTTTTCTGCAAATGGCTCTTCGAAAAAAAGCATGCCTAGTTCTACTTTTTTATCAAACCACCTGAGCATATTTTTCTCAAATCGCTCGTTATATGACGTAATAATATTGCCTTTTTCTACGGTCCAAATAAAGAGAGCTGTACTGTCAAAAATGGCCTTCATCTTGGCCGTTTGGTCTTTTAAAATGACCTGTGTGTTTTTGTGCTTTTCTATCTCTCTTTTAAGCACTGTATCAAGTTCGCCAGCAATTTTGACCTTTTCTTCTGACTCTATTCCAGCAAGTGGAGAGAATGTGATGAGTATACCATTGCGCGTTTTACTACCTAATCGAGTAAACACCCATTCTCTGCCCAGGGTTGTTTTAAAGACTATTCCTTTTTCCTCTAACTCTCCCAGAATTTCTTTCTTCTCTTCTGTGCTAAAGAGATTTCCTTCGCGTATTTCTTCACCTATTCCTTCGGTGTACTCCAGGACATTTTCCATCCGCTCATCAACCAGAAGAAATAACTGTGTACTGCGCTGTATTTCTTGAGATTTTGACATTGTATTAAGCTTGTAATAAGGCTTCTGCATTCAGCTACAAAGTAGCAGCTGATCCGATTAGTCTATGTCTAATTCTTGGTAGGTTGGAATAATCTTTTCTCCTTCAAGGTGGGTTTCTATTCCGTTTCTAAATCGCACAGTTATAAGCACGTCTCCGTCTTCTGTAAACAAGGTCCAGTCACCATTTCTACGCCCTGAGTTGTATTTTCCCTGCTGCTTCACTAGTCCATTAGCAAAGTAAAATCGCTGTTTCCCTATGGCTAGTCCATTTGTAAATTCTCCTTTAAACTGCTTCTTACCATTTTCATAAAAACCAGCCCATTTACCATGTTTTTCACCGTCTATGTATGATCCGGTGACTGTATGGTCTCCGATGTGATAATACCATTCACCGTCTTTTAAACCATCTATGTATGATCCTTTTGAAACCACATTTCCAAGCGCATCATACTCTACTGACTCTCCATCTTCTCTTCCCTTTCTGTAGTACTCATTACGCTTTACGCTGCCGTCTTCATAGTACCACTCCCACTCACCATTTGGTTTACCTTTCTTGTAATTTCCCTTTTGAGACAGCTGTCCATTCTCGTGAAAAAACTTCCATTGCTTCACGCGCAAACCATTTTCAAAGACACCTTCGGCCTTGATATTTCCGTTGTCATGATAGGTTTTCCACTCACCTTCAAAAGACCCGGACTTACCAATTATTCCAGTAGATATTGACTCACCATTCTCATACACTGTTGAGCCTACGATACTTCCTTCTTCATCATAATCACGGTGTACGCCATGCTTTTTTCCATATTTATAACTGCCTGATGATTTTATTTTTCCTCCTGGGTAGTATTCGTTTCTGATGTCTAGTACTGTAGTCTCCGCAGCTTCTGTGTCTAATACTCCGTTGACATACTTTTCCAGACTGATGAGTTTTCCTTCTTCATCGTAGGTTTTAAATAGACCGTTTTTCAAATCATCGACATAAACGCCTTCACTTTTCACCTTTCTGTCATCATAAAACTCCTTCCAAAGACCTTGTTTTCTGGAGAGTTTATCTGTCCTGTTTAATCGCTCAGCGC
>CAYSDH010000039.1:0-2431 GCA_964429805.1 uncultured Flavobacteriales bacterium | reverse complement strand
AAAGCCATCTTTATATGTCATGATTACGGTAATATCTCCGTCTTTGGAGAACTCGTAACCCCTACCATTTTCTAAATCTTCTTCAAACGGTATTTCTTTTCTGACACGGCCTTTTTCATCATACTGAAATAAAAGCCCGGTCTTAATATCTTCTACATAACTGATTTCTTGATACAGCAGACTGTCTTGAAACAGGCTTGTCATGCCGCTACGTTTACCATTCACGTAAGTAATCATCTCTTTCAAGGCGCCCGAGGAAGTGTAAAATTTCCACAGTCCATCCAATTGATGATTCAAACGATTACCTTCAGTTTTTACCTGTCCATTTTCAAAATACGTTTTCCAATATCCTTCTGGTTTGCCATTTTTCATAAATCCCTCACTAGACAATTTTCCAGAGGGATATCTGTACTCTGTTGGTTCCAGTTCGGTCTGTGACGCTGCGGCCAGACAAAAGAACAACAGAAAAGCGGTAATCGATACTTTCTTCATCTTCACTACACTCAAACTATATAATAGTAATAATAGATATTTTAAAAGAAATATTATTGTTGTTATTATGCTGTTAGATCGGTTGATTAATAATGGCTAAAGATATGGATGAACACACTTGTCACATTATGTACTGGTTTATTAACAGAGATAATAGTTTGTAATAAGTTGGAAACATGATTTTTAGTGTGTTTTTAACTAGTTGTGGATAAAGTCAGTTGATGAGAAGAAATTTTAAAACTATTGAAGATTTGGGGTATAGATCTTTGAACAGTTTAGAGTAAGTTTGGCCACATGAGATAGTGGCTATTTCAGCTTTTTGTATAGCGATCATAGAAATGAACATTAGCCCCAAATTCTGACGAAGTTTTACACAGATTTATTTTCTAATTCACAAAAAGATCGGTGTTAAATAGTCTTTTTAAAAGTCAGAAAATCAATCACTTAGTGATATTGAAAGAAATCAACGTGAATAAATGAATACGCTTTAGTGAATTAACGGCATGAAAAAGAAAATAATTATAGGCAGTGACCATGCAGGATATAAGCTCAAAGAAGAACTCAAAAATTCTCTTGAAGATGCAGGCTGGACGCTGGAAGACGTAGGAACAGACAGCGAGGAGAGTACCGATTATCCGGACTATGCACATCCACTGGCAATAAAGGTTGAAGAAGGCGAAGGAATAGGAATACTCATCTGTGGCTCGGCCAATGGAGTGAGTATGGCGGCAAATAAGCACGAAAATGTACGAGCTGCAATAGCGTGGAATGAAGAATTAGCCAGATTGAGCAGAGAACATAATGATGCTAATGTATTGTCATTGCCAGCACGATACATCAGCAGTGAAGAGGCTATTAAAATTGTGGACTCCTTTTTGCACACCGAGTTTGAAGGTGGAAGACACCAACGTAGAGTGAATAAGATAAACTGTATATGAAAAAACTAATAATACTCCTCCTTATTAATGGTGTCGCTTTAGGTATAAGCGCCCAAAAAGAAGTAGCAGAAAAGTATGCTAAAACAATCACCGTAGAAGAGCTGAAGGAGCACTTATACGAGATTTCTTCTGATGAATATGAAGGACGCGAAACTGGATACAAGGGTCAACAAATGTGTGAGAAATACATGGTGGATTTTTATAAATCTATCGGGCTTCCACCAGTGAAAGGAAGTTACACGCAGGCCTTTGATTTAAATGTCAATGATCCGAGCCGTGTAAAGGTGAGTACCGCTGATGCAGAGTATAGTTTCTTGGAAGATTACTATTACTACCCAGGAACGGGAGACAGGGTAATAGAAGGAGAGCTAGTGTACAGCGGTTATGGCATCACAGATAAAAAATACACTGACCTAGACATATTTGACATTGAAGGAAAAGTGGTGATGGTCTGGGAAGGAGAGCCAAAGAGAGAGGATGGAAAGTTTAAAATCAGCCGTTCTGAAGACCCTAGCGAATGGGGTTCTGGGTCTGACAAGAAAAGAACAGTTTGTGAAGAGGCCGGAGCCAAAGCCCTACTTGTTATCAAGAAAAACTATGACGATAAGAAAGAGAGTCTGAAGAAGTATTTTTCTCACAAAGGAATGTCACTCGCAGGAAAAGAAGGCAAGGTTGAAATGAACATGCCAGTGCTCCATATTTCTGAGAAAATGGCCACGAGTCTGATGGGCGAAAAGGAGATGAAAAAGGCTAAAAAGCAACGTGAAAAACTAGATGTAGATAAAGTTGCTTGTGGGGATCTGAAGATTGCTTTTGAGCGTAAGACAGAGAAGCTTACTTCTACCAATGTCATGGCCTATATAGAAGGGACGGATAAGAAAGAAGAAGTAATCGTAATCAGTGCGCATTATGACCACATAGGTGTAGAAGGTGAAGAGGTGTTCAATGGCGCAGATGATGATGGTTCAGGTACGGTGACGTGCATGGAAATAGCTGAAGCC
>CAYSDH010000038.1:19999-29713 GCA_964429805.1 uncultured Flavobacteriales bacterium | reverse complement strand
ACATCCTTTGAGCAGAGAAAGTCTCTGAGTCTTAGGCTAAAGTCACGATATTTGTTTTTCCAAGACTTTTCTATGACCCGTTTTTACATTCTAAGCCTTGTTCTTAATCTGATTGCATTGTCTATTGCAGGGCAATCGCAAAGTCTTCAGGGTACAGTGCTCGGACCAAATTCAGAGTCCATGCCTGGAGTTAACATACTCAACTTGCAAAGCGGAGCCCATACGCATACGAACGACCGAGGTGAATTCATTTTAGAATCAACATCAATTTCTGACAGCATTCAGGTGTCGGTCATCGGTTATGAGACTGCTGTAATTATTGTTACGCAGCTCACTAGCCCAGTGCTCGTGGAGCTGAAACAAAATTCATACTCACTAGACGAAGTAGTCATTTCATCTGGGCTTGATGCCTTAAACGTATTTACAGAAATCGACCTGAAGGTAAGTCCGGTCAATTCCTCGCAAGAGGTGTTGAGACAAGTACCTGGTTTGTTCATCGGTCAGCATGCTGGAGGTGGCAAGGCAGAGCAGATTTTCTTACGTGGATTTGATGTGGACCATGGCACAGATGTGCGTATAGCGGTAGATGGCATGCCTGTCAACTTAGTGTCACACGCCCATGGCCAGGGTTATGCAGACTTGCACTTTCTTATTCCAGAAACCATAGAGCGAGTCGAGCTAGGTAAAGGTCCTTATAATAGTGACAGAGGTAATTTTGCAACGGCTGGACATGTGGACCTTCACACCAAAGACCGTCTAGCTAACAGCTCTGTGAGTATTGAGGGCGGTCAGTTTTCGACAAGAAGAATACTCGGTATGTTCAACTTATTGGACCGCGAAAAGCAGAATTTTTATATCGCTGCAGAATCTCTTGATTCGGATGGACCATTTGAAAGTCCGCAAAATTTCAATCGGACTAACCTGATGGCTAAATACGCTGGTGCCGTTTCTGCGCGTGACCGCATTTCACTATCAGCCTCTACGTTTTCAAGTAAATGGGACGCATCTGGACAAATTCCTCAGCGCAAAGTTGATGACGGAACGATTAGCAGATTTGGCGCAATTGATGACACCGAAGGAGGCGAAACAAGTCGCAGCAATCTCATTCTCACTTTTGACCGAAGCATCGATCAGCAGTCGTATGTCAAGAGCACAGTGTACATGTATGCCTCTGAATTTGAACTGTACTCAAACTTCACATTCTTTCTCAATGACTCAGTAAATGGAGATCAGATCAGACAGGTGGAAGAACGAAAAGGCTTGGGCTTAACCAGTGAATATGGGCACAGCTTTGAGAAGCAAAAATGGTCCGGACTCTGGAAACTAGGTGTTGAGTTGCGCAATGATAAGACAGTTGATACCGAGTTATCACATTCGCGCAACCGAAGTGAGACACTGGAAAACCTCCAGCTTGGCGACATTGCCGAATCAAATATGGCGATGTACTCAGCATTGACAATAGATCTTGGCGCATTCACATTGGCACCAGCCATTCGAGCTGACCTCATAGACTTCCAGTACACCAACAAACTGGCGACTACCTATACCAACGACTCTCGAGAACTCTTTATACTCAGCCCAAAGTTTAACGTGCTGTACAATGCCAATGAACGGATGCAACTCTATGTAAAATCAGGCAAAGGTTTTCACTCAAATGACAGCCGAGTAGTGGTTCAAAATCAGGTTGACAGAGTGCTACCATCAGCGTATGGTGTTGACCTTGGCGTCAACTGGAAAGCAAGCCCACGAGTCCTGATTAACGCAGCCCTTTGGCAGCTGCACTTGGAACAGGAGTTTGTCTATGTAGGAGATGAAGGTATAGTCGAACCAAGCGGACAGACCGAACGTCAAGGAGTCGATTTGAGTGTCAGGTTTCAGGCCACTGATTGGCTTTATGGTAGCATAGATGCAAATTATACGTTGGCAAGAAGCATTGACTCGCCAGAAGGTGAAAACTACATACCATTGGCACCTGAACAATCGCTGGTAGCTGGTCTTCATGCCACGCAGAATTCTGGGCTCTACGGTGGCTTTGACGTGCGCTTCCTGGGTGACAGAGCAGCTACGGAGGATCGGTCCATCATTGCCGAGGGTTATGTAGTGGTTGATATGAATGTAGGCTACAGTGCCAAACGTGTTGACGTGAGCGCCCGCGTGCAAAATCTCTTAGACACAGAGTGGAACGAAACACAGTTTGCCACAGAATCAAGATTACTTGATGAACCCACATCCACCACAGAGATTCATTTCACTCCAGGAACTCCTTTCTTTTTAAGTGGGAAGATTACCTATATGTTTTGAGTGAATCCCGAGTGCTACAGGGTGAAAATGTGACATAGCACCTCACTTTGTAGTGCACCCTGCGCCCTACTCAGCGCTTTTCATTCTGCTTCGTATCTCACTCAAAGATTGGTCAATGAGGAGCTTTCCATCTCGAAACACTTCTTTCAGTTCGCCCTCTTGTTCTTCGCTCCATGAGACTTGATCTTGAAGCGTGTACTTCCCATCTTGACGAGTAACCTTCATCAGACCCTTTGCCGACTTCTTTGTTCCATCATCTGTGATGGGGTCTTTGTAAATCTCTCTTCCTTGCCCATCAACCTCGCCATAGGTCACCTTCATGGCAAAACCAAAGGTGTCACGCGTGTTGTACTGATAGGTGAATGAACCTATTCCGAGCACCACATTTGTAGAAGCAAACCCATTTTGCTTGAGACGCGCGCACATATTCTCGGCTCTTTCTAGCGTAATACTATCGCCATAGATCGCTCCAATATGCGGATCCAATTCCTTAAACCCTTTACTATTGACAGCACCGCCAAAGGTATTCCACAGCAACTGAACCACTCCAAGTCGTTCGCTTTCAGTTGTCCCATTTGGGTTACCACAAATTATATCTACCGGGTCTCCACTATCTGGACGAATTACAACTTTACCATCACGCGCCATGACCGCCTCTTTGAGGTTAGGTAGATACTCTTCAAGCACAGTCCAAAGGTTCCAGGTATCAGAAACGATTGACACAATGCCATTTGGATAGACATCAGTGATTAACCTTTCGAAGGTTTTCTGCTCTTCTGCATTGGTACCCATGCTCATCACCGAATGCTCTGTTGCCGCAACTGAGCCACCGATCAACTCTTGGTCTGCATGCGCATTATAATACTGTTCGAGAAAATCGATGGCTGGTATGGTGTCTGTTCCAGTAAAGGAAGTCAAGTGTCCGGCTGCGCTCATCATGGCTGCCTCAAGCCCGGCCATTCCGCGCATAGAAAAGTCATGCCCTTGCCAGTCTACAAACTCTGGCACCGAAGAAGTCTCCCCGGCATACCGATCAAGTATGTCCCTGTACTTTGCTGCTAAGGTGGCTGAGTTACAAGGAAGCCATACTGTTGTGGAAACTAGCGTTTCAAAATAATTAGTCAGCCAAAAAAACTGTGGCAAGGTGTTATACATGGTAAACATGGGCACCTTAATTGGCACGGTAGACCCCTCAGGCAATGCCTTAATCACCATTGGTATGTAACCTAAGTCGTGCAAAGCCGCAATATGCTCCGTTCCAACTTGATTAGGCCCCAGATAGTTGTCAATTCTTCGTTTGTATTCAGCAACGACTTCACCCTTTGGCCTCCCGTAAAATGAGGTGTTAAACTCCTCAAGTATGTACTTTTTAATAAAGTACTGTAAGCCAAACAGGACTACTTCTTCGACACCATCAATACGGCTTTTACGAGGAGTCCAGTTTGAATACACTAAGCCCGTGCCTTTTGGGTATTGCCTTCTGTGATCGACTTTATATCCGTCTGTATAGAGTAAGGTGTTCATAGTTGTATGATTAAAATGTTTTTCCAGAACGGAGTTTGATTTGTACTAGCTGCTCGTCAGACTCTAGGCTGCTGAAGCTGTCTGTGGTAAATATTTTGTCAAAAGACTGCTTTAGCTCATCGAGCCCTCTGCTGAATATACCGTGACTTACGGCAAGAAATAGCTTCCCTGCATTTTTCTTCTTTAGCTCAGCTGCAAGCCCAAGAAACGTGCCGCCCCCATCGCAGATGTCATCGACTAAAAGGCAATCAGCGCCTTGAAGATCTTCTACAGGAACTTTAAAACCCGAAAGAGTTCCAGTTTTGACATCCCTTGACTTCGAGCACTCGAGCACCTCATAGTTTTTTAGTTCCGTAGCTAATCTCCCAATTTTCTTGAGCGCTCCTCCATCAGGAGATACGAGTAGGAGTCTCTGCGGTAAAACCTTTACCACTTCAGAAATAAACTGATGATTTGTTCGGGCATCACAGTTGTTTAGCAACGCTGGCGCAACGTCTGAATGGACATCAAAAACTTGCAGCGAGTCAAAATTACACGAGTTTAGTATGTCCGCAATTACTTTAATAGAGAGAGGCTCTCCGGCCATCATCAGTCTGTCTTGTCGTGCTGCAGGCACATAAGGAATTATAGCCTTGATAGTGTTCACTCCGCATCTTCTCAAGGCATCTACTGCGAGTAGCAGCAGACCAATATCATTAAACGAGCGAAGGCGCTGGCTGACATGCACGGCTGCCACTTTACTTAAGTCTGTTGTGATTTTAATGTGAGGCTCACCTCCTGCAAAAGTGAACGCCTCAAATTGCACCTCTTCCAAATCAGGAATTGGTCGAAACTGTGTATCTAAGTTGAGAATCATAATTGCGTATTTATGACGCAAATGTAAAGCAGCTTTATCATGCGTACAAATTATTTGCGTCTTTTTTACGCTAAATGAAGATTTAGAATAGCCCCACTCTTTTTTAGCGCATCATATTTAGCTTTATTAAACTTGAACAGAAAGGCTGGCCGCCCTCGACCTATACTCACTTTCTTATCTGTTTCTTCTACGATTTCGAGTGCCAGCATACGCTTTCTAAAATTGCGCCTCTCTATGTCATAGCCAAGAATAGTACTGTACAAATTTTCTAAATCTGAGAATGGAAATTCACGCTTGAGTAGGCTGAATCCAATAGGCTGGTAATGCATTTGCGCCCTTAATCGCTGCAGAGCAACCTTCAATATCCTATTATGGTCAAATGCCAAGTCTGGTGTTTCATCTAACCTAAACCATCTAGCATCTTGCGCATCACCAGATGCCTTCAACTTCAAGGCATTCGGACGCACCACCCCAAAGTAGCTTACCGAAATCACTTGAGCCCGAGAATCACGGTTGACATCATCTCCAAATGTGTAGAGTTGCTCTAGGTGAGAAGTGGACACTCCTGTCTCCTCTTTTAACTCTCGCTTCACTGCGTCTCTCAGCGTTTCGTTATTTAAAACAAATCCGCCAGGCAAAGCCCAACGATCTTTCATCTGACCGTAGCGCTGTTGAATAAGAAGCACGTGTAACACCTGATTCTCATAACCGAAGACAACAGCATCTACCGCCACTTTTATTTTCTGATTCGTGTGCGACATATTGTGTCAATAATACGCAATAACATCCGAACCAATAAGGAAACCATGAACTATCCAAACCCGTTTTAAATATGATTCTATCTGAGCCCCTGTCAAAAGGTGCACTACTCTTACTAGCCAGCATAATCAAGACTGTCAGCAACTATCTGAGCGCACTTTCTGAGGCAATCAAACCAGGACAAATATTACATGAGCCAAGGCCAGATACAGCCAGCACAACCCCTACTCCACCCTTCACTAATACCGACTCAACTAATCATTAGCTACGCTAATACCACCTTTATTTTTATAAATATTATTTATCGCAGTTTTGAAGCATAGAAGCACCTAAAAAAATTCAACAATGAAAGATTTAAGCAATGCATCTGCCAATGATGCAACCAAATGCCCTTTTCTTAACGGCCCAGTAAAACAAAGTGCCGGAGGCGGCACATCTAACCGAGACTGGTGGCCGAACCAACTCAACCTTAATATACTCCGTCAGCATTCAACACTTTCAGACCCGATGGATGCCGATTTTGACTACGCCAAAGAATTTAAAAGTCTAGACCTAACAGCCGTAAAAGGAGACCTAGTCAAACTGATGACAGACTCTCAAGACTGGTGGCCAGCAGATTATGGTCATTATGGCCCATTCTTCATACGTATGGCCTGGCACAGCGCAGGAACCTACCGCGTCACTGACGGAAGAGGTGGTGCTGGATCTGGAAGCCAGAGATTTGCGCCACTAAATAGCTGGCCTGATAATGGAAACTTAGATAAGGCACGTCTTCTTCTATGGCCAGTGAAGCAGAAGTACGGTAAAAAAATATCGTGGGCTGACCTGATGATTTTGGCTGGAAACTGTGCCCTCGAATCTATGGGCTTTGAAACCTTTGGCTTTGCCGGAGGAAGAGCTGACATTTGGGAGCCGGAGCAAGACATCTACTGGGGTTCTGAAGGAGAATGGCTAGACGATAAGCGATACACTGGAGAGAGAGACCTTGAAAATCCGCTGGCAGCTGTTCAGATGGGACTTATATATGTCAACCCTGAAGGGCCTAATGGAAATCCAGAACCTCTAAAATCTGCGGTTGACATCAGAGAAACTTTTGGTCGAATGGCCATGAATGATAAAGAGACTGTAGCCCTTGTAGCTGGTGGTCACACCTTTGGAAAAGCACACGGTGCTGCCGATCCAGATAAATATGTAGCCGCTGAACCGGCTGGAGCCACAATAGAAGAGCAAAGCATGGGTTGGAAAAACTCATTCGGCACAGGGCATGGCGGAGACACTATAACTAGTGGTATAGAAGGTGCATGGACTCCAAACCCAACTACGTGGGACCATGACTACTTCAAAGTGCTCTTTGACTACGAGTGGGAATTAACAAAAAGTCCGGCTGGAGCAAACCAGTGGACTCCTACTGCTGCATCATCAGCGCGCATGGCACCTGCTGCACACGACTCATCAAGTTCTGAGGCGTTGATGATGACCACTGCTGACATGGCCCTGAAGATGGACCCGGCCTACGAGAAAATCTCAAGACACTTTCTTGAAAACCCGAAAGACTTTGAAGACGCTTTTGCCAGAGCATGGTTTAAGCTCACTCACCGAGACATGGGACCAAGAAACAGATATCTTGGATCAGAAGTACCAAGTGAGGTACTCATCTGGCAAGACCCGCTGCCTGCCGCTGAAGGCGGACAAGTAGACGCTAGTGACATTGCTACGCTAAAAGAAAAGGTGCTCGCTTCAGGATTATCCGTTTCTGAACTGGTATCAACTGCATGGGCCTCTGCCTCTACCTTCAGAGGTTCAGACATGAGAGGTGGTGCCAATGGTGCTCGCATCAGACTGTCTCCTCAAAAGGACTGGGCGGTCAATAATCCAAGTCAACTGTCAAAAGTGCTAGATGGTCTTGAGGCGGTGCGCGCTGATTTTAACAGTGGTAGCAAGCACATTTCCATGGCTGATATGATTGTACTAGCAGGATCTGCGGCCATAGAAAAAGCCGCTAAAAATGCTGGTCATGATGTGACAGTGCCATTTGATGCTGGAAGAACTGACGCGAGTCAAGATCAGACAGACGTAGAATCTTTTGCCGCGCTTGAGCCACTTGCTGACGGATTTAGAAACTACTTTGCAGCCAAGCACAAGACCTCTGGTGAAGAGATGCTTGTAGACAAGTCGCAACTACTTACACTGAGTTTACCAGAAATGACTGCGCTCATGGGTGGTATGAGAGTCCTAGACACAAACTTTGACGGCTCAAACCACGGTGTATTTACAAACCGCAAGGAAGCATTGACTACTGACTACTTCGTCAACCTTCTTGACCTGAGCACTTCTTGGAAAGCCACTTCTGATGACCAGAAGACTTTTGAAGGAACTAACAGAAAGACTGGAGACAAAAAATGGACGGCCACTCGCGCTGACCTCATCTTTGGCTCTAACACTGAACTTCGAGCGTTGGCCGAAGTCTACGGTTGTGCTGACGGAGAAGAAAAATTTGTGAAGGACTTCGTTGCCGCATGGCACAAAGTGATGAACCTTGACCGATTTGACCTCAAGTAAATTGAGGTAACATAAAGTTGAAAGGTGGCTCTCAAAAAGAGCCACCTTTTTTGTTGCATAAAACCAAGGCGGTGAGAAATACTAATCACTAAGTTCGTTCTTCAATACATCAACAATCAGGACACCCATCATGTTGGCTCAAGAACACAAATCCATTCTCCAAGACCGCTTCGGTTTTTCTGAATTGCGCGATGCGCAGGCTCCTGTCATCGACCACATATTACAGGGCAATGACTCATTTGTGCTCATGCCCACGGGTGGCGGGAAGTCGCTGTGTTATCAGTTTCCAGCACTCTGCTTAAAGGGCACGGCCATCGTCATCTCTCCGCTTATCGCGTTGATGAAAGACCAAGTTGACGCACTCAAACTAAACGGCATTGAGGCGGCCTATCTCAACAGCAGTCTGGACCCAGACCAGGAAAGATGGACATTAGATTTGTTTAGAAAAGGTCAGCTCGACCTCCTGTACCTCGCTCCAGAAAGATTGTTTCATCAATCGGGTATTTTTCTCAATGAACTCGACAAGATGGACATCTCGCTCATAGCGGTTGATGAATCGCACTGTGTCTCTCAGTGGGGACATGACTTTAGGCCAGACTACGTGATGCTTGGGCAACTAAAACAACGGTTTCCTGACACACCAATGATTGCGCTGACCGCCACTGCCGATGAGCAAACAAGGAGCGACATTCTGTGTCAGTTAAAAATGCCACATGCGAAAGTGTTTCTTTCCAGTTTTGACCGTCCAAACATTCGCTACACGGTCAAGCCCAAGACTCAGTGGTTTGAGTCCCTTTGCGACTTTCTCAACGGTTACAAAAACGAGTATGGCATCATCTACTGTCTCAGCAGAAAGAGCACAGAAGAGCTTGCCCAAGACTTGAGAGACGAAGGTTTTAATGCTCTCCCCTATCATGCCGGCCTGCCTGCCGCGCAGCGAAATTCGCATCAAGAAAAGTTCTTGAAAGACGAAGTAAATATTGTGGTGGCCACCATCGCATTTGGTATGGGAATAGACAAAAGCAATGTCCGCTTTGTGGTGCACGCTGACTTGCCCAAAAACATAGAAGGGTATTACCAAGAGACAGGTCGCGCAGGACGAGACGGACTCCCTAGTGAGGCACTGCTTTTTTACGGTGCTGGAGATTACTTCAAGTTGAGCCGATTTTGTGAAGTAGAAGGCAATCCTGAGCAGAGTCAGATACTACTCAACAAGCTGAGACGCATGGTTGACTTTGCGGATTCGTATGTCTGCAGAAGAAAGAATCTCCTGAACTACTTTGCCGAAGAGCACTCAGGTAACTGTGGCAATTGTGATATCTGCCTCACCGAAAGAGAGCTGTTTGACGCGACTATAGAGGCTCAGAAACTTTTGTCTACCGTGGCGCGACTTGACAGGTCTTATGGCCTCTCTCACATCATAGACATACTCAGAGGATCACAGTCAGAAAAAATACTGAGCGCCCAGCGTGCCCTGAGCACCTACGGTATTGGCAAGGAGCACAGTAAAAAGAAATGGACTGGAATCGGTAAGGAGATGATTCAGCGCGGACTCATCACGCAGAGTGTTGGTCAGTTTCCAACTATTAGCTTGAATGCCGAGAGCTGGAAAGTACTCAAGGGAAATCAACGTGTGGAGCTGACCAAAGTGGCCATTGAGACAGTGTCAACGAAAGCAGAAGAAAAGTCTTATGACAAAGAGCTCTTTGAAAAAC
>CAYSDH010000038.1:17422-19989 GCA_964429805.1 uncultured Flavobacteriales bacterium | reverse complement strand
TACGGTGGTCTCTGACAAAAGTCTGGTAGAGCTGTCTACCTATTTTCCAGACTCGGCCGAAAACCTGCTGCGCATAAGTGGATTTGGTAAGGTGAAAGTTCAGCGATTTGGCAACAGGTTTTTACGTGTCATTCTTGAGCACCTCGAAGAGCACGGACTGAGTTCGAAAATGAACGAAGTCTCATCACGCAAATCAAGTAGTGGTCGCGCTGGCAAAAAGAAAAAAAGAGAGCCACGACTCCCAGACACCGCCCGCGACAGTCTGGCCTTGTGGCGTGAATGCAAAGACATTGAGTCAGTAGCAGCAGACCGTGACTTTACGGCTCAGACCATCAGTAGGCACTTGGCCCAGTGCGTGCTCCATGGAGAGGCGAAAGCCACTGAGTTTATTGACGAGAAAAGTCTTGAGACTATACTCCCCATTTTTGAACTCTACCCAGGACTTGGACTAAAGGTGGTAAAAGAGCATTTGAAAGATCGCTACAGCTATGAGGAAATTCGATTTGCTGAGGCACATGCCGACAGTCTTAAAAAACTAAAGTCTACTTAAGCGGAGAGAATTTTTACGAGTTCAGTATGCTCGTTAGTCAAGGCATGCGACAAAGCAGTTTTCCCCTCGGCATCAGTCATATCTTTATCAGCTCCAGCCGACAACAAAATCTCGACCATTTCTTTTTGACCATACATAGCTGCAAATATCAAGGCTGTGAAACCTTTACCATTCGTCAGATTGACATCAGCTCCTTTTGCAATGAGTTTTTGAGCAATCTCAATATAGCCCTTAAACGACACACCCATGAGCGCTGAGTTACCTGAAGAGTCTTGGACATTTACATCTACACCTTGCTCTATGATGTAATCACTAATCTCAACGTGACCAAAATAGGTGGCCATTATAAGGGCCGTAAACCCATTAGGACCGACATCTGTTAACATCGCTGGCGATTGCTCAACCATGCTTTTAATGGCCACTAAGTCCCCTGATTGAATTGCGCTCATCACATCCATACCCTGATAATTTTGACATTAAAAAAGGAGTGATTACCGTTACCAGTCATCACTCCTTTTCGTGCTATGAAAAAAGGTTCGTTTAACCTATTCGTACTTAAACTCTTCTCAAGAGAACAAAATAAATTGACACAATTCTATTCCTTGACCCAGTCAAAACTACACAGTTGAATTCTAATAGAATTAATTATTGTATTATTTTTACTAATAATGAATATACAATCTCTAGAATACGCATTGCTACTGAGAAAATCAGGATCCTTTAGTCATTGTGCTCGTCTTTCTGGTCTCACTCAGTCAGCCATTTCACAACAGATTGCCAAACTCGAACAAGAGGTTGGCATCCTCATTTTTAATCGTCAGTCAAAGCCGATTAAGCTTACCTCAGATGGCGAGAAATTCTTAGATAGAGCCGCGAATGCTGTACGCGAAATACATCAGCTCAAAGACTTTGCCTCTCAGCTAGAGTCTGAGATAAAGGGTGAGCTCACTATTGGCATCATGCCTACGCTTGCACCGTACATCACCCCGCTTTTCATTAATACGCTTAACAAGAAATTTCCGGACTTACAGCTGACCATCAAGGAGTCATTGACTGAAGAAATTGTAGAAGGGATACTCTCTGGCGAAATGAATGCGGGCCTCTTTGCCACTCCGATAAAGACTCGCTTAAAGCTCAATTACGAGAAGCTATTCTACGAAAGATTTTATGCCTATGTGTCTGACAAACATGCGCTCTCAAAAGAGCAAAAAATTGACCTCAAGAAAGTCGACAATGCTGACCTCTGGCTTCTCAACAATGGGAACTGTCTTGCCGATCAGGTGGCAGACATTTGCCGATTTAAACCCAATCAAAGCAAACAAGGCTTGACCTATGGCACAGACTCTATAGACTCACTGCGCGGCATCGTGGAGCATAGCGGAGGACTGACATTCATTCCAGAATTATCAGCCATGAGTGTGCCTCCTGATTGCGAAGAGTTGGTGATGGAACTCAAGGGCCCAAAGCTGTCTCGTGAGATTAGCTTGGTGCATGCGAATGGCCAGCCCAAAATGAAGTTGATTCAGCTTTTTTCGAAGACCATGAAAGAATGTCTTCCAAAAGAAATGCTCAAAAAAGGAAGGAAAGTAATCGTGAACACGGGCGTGGAAATTTAAATGCCTTGCATTCTCCATTTTTTTCAATTTCTCTAAGTTCGCGGCATGGGAATTTTTCAAAGACTATTTGGACCAAAGGCGGATTTCGCAATGCTTATTGCTGAAGGCGCTCCAATTATTGATGTGCGCACAAAAGGCGAATATGACTCAGGCGCACTCCCAGGTAGTCATCATGTCACCATCAATGCCTTACGCGCTGGCGATTTGAAATTTGACAAGTCTAAACCCGTCATTGTTGTGTGTGCTAGTGGCATCCGCAGCGGTGCTGCAAAGAGAGTAATGAAAGGCATGGGGTATGACCAAGTATATAATGGCGGGTCATGGGCCAGCTTGATCAAGTACTTCCCAGAGTAACTATTCTTCCAGTATTTCCTGGACTCTCCCTATCTCACCTCCTTCTA
>CAYSDH010000038.1:15241-17412 GCA_964429805.1 uncultured Flavobacteriales bacterium | reverse complement strand
CAGCTCTCCACTGCGCTGATGCTTCTTGAGTACAATATTGACGAGTGCACCGGGCTTGATATTCTCTCTTAATCTATGTGGCATTGTACAAAGGTAAAATGAAAAAGCCCCCGATTCAATTTATGAATCGGGGGCTTAATTATACTAGACTTACAATAAGTCGTTTAGTTTTTGTTATTCAACAATGAAACGCTTCGTTTTCACTTTTCCGTTAGACTCAACAACCATCATGTATACTCCGCTGGCCAATTGGTCAGTGAATGTTACTTGATGCGTGATACCAGTCTGTGTACCGATTAGACGCTCAGCAGTGAGCACTCTACCAGACACATCCTTCACAGAAACAATCGCTACCTCATCTTGACCTACAAAGTCATTGATGTGGATATTGATGTTCTCACCTGCTGTTGGGTTAGGGTAAACGATGAAGTTTAACTCAGCCATGTCTCTCAAGATTTCCTCGAGGTCTTTGTTCAACTCGATACCAGGAAAGTCAAATACTTGCTGAGCAAGTGAAGCGACTGGTCCATCAACAGTTTCGCCACATGTAGAGCCAAACTGTGAGTTGAATGCTAAGAAGTCATTTACATCTACCTGACCATCATTGTTGATGTCCTCAGGACAATCTTCACATGATGTTCCAAACACAGAGTTAAGCGCTACGAAGTCGTTGATGTCTACAACACCGTTTCCAGTGATGTCACCTCCACACGTTTCAGGAGCATCTTGTGCATTGAAACCAAATTGGTCAATGGCGATATCTCCGTCATACTCATTCGTAGTTTCTCCATTAAATCGGAGAACAAGCATCTCATCATCATAGTTACTTAGGTCTACAGTAGCCTCTTGCCACTCTGAACCTTGGTCACCAGTCTGATTCCATACTGACACGTAGTCCGTTCCGTTTACAGATAACTCAAGATCAAGTGATCCAACACCTTCACCATTCATGTTATAGGCAAATGAGAAGCTACTTTCATTAGACTCCAACAAGTCGAAACATGGAGAATTAATGATTGCAGTAGAACTGTAGTTCGGATACGATGCCTCAACGTATAGGTACTGATCTCCAGAAGACGCTGCGTCTGGACCAGTTCCGTCAGTTGGTGTAGCACCAGTATTCAGATCCCAATCGATGTCGTCAGCACTTGCTTCCTGTGACCACTGACCTGTTGTCCCTTCAAAGTCCTCACCGTATGGTAAGTCATTGACAGTAATACAGGCAGCTGGACCGTAGATACATGAGTTGTCATCACATACTGCAACTGGGTCAAAGTTAGCAGCGAGTGGGTCAGTACATCCAAGTGGGTTAGACGCATCTCCTGTCACTGTAACAATGATAGAACATGGTCCTCCAAGTACGATGGCTGCATCACCAGACGCATTCGTGATTGAGAAATCAACTGTGTGTGTTCCGATACCGAAGTACACATCAGAGCCATCAGCAACGATGCTTGCACCTCCATCAACACTGTATGAGATAACTGGGCACGCTCCATCTACAATAGGTAGAGGAAGTGATACGTCAGCTCCACATAGACCAGCACCAGCGGCAGTAGTCACATCTGATGGACACCCACCAAAGTCAACCAATACCGGAGTATCTGTCAACGATAGCTGAGCGATGCATGCGTCAGTTTCACCTGTTGCATTATCAGTTGCAAGTAGCACGATAGTCATCGGTGTACCAAACGTTAGATCAGCACATGTAAATGTATTGGCAGCAACAAACGAAGCTCCACCATCTACACTGAATGTGTATGACAAGTCATCACAAGCCGAACCAGATGCATCATTGAAGTCAGCACCAACCATAGTCAACGTACCATCGTCTCCAAGAGTCAATGTGTTTGTGTTGATATAGCTTCTACAGTCAGCAGCGAGGTCAGCATTGCTGATCACTACATCATGAGAACAAGTGGCTGTGTTACCAGCTTCATCAGTTGCAGTCCACGTAACAGTTGTCGTTCCTGTTGGGAATGACGCTCCATCAAGTGTCTCTGTTCCTGTGTAATCATTTGTCAATGTTAACGTACAAGCGTCAGTTGCAGTCGCGTCCCAAGCAGAACCTGAAACGATATACTCACACGTACCATCAATAGCATCAGCAGACTGATCTGCACAGTTATCAATAGTCGGTGCAAGGTTGTCTTGCACAGTCACTGTCGCGT
>CAYSDH010000038.1:0-15231 GCA_964429805.1 uncultured Flavobacteriales bacterium | reverse complement strand
CGTCACACCAGAAGCTGTTACCCGCTGCATCAGTCACAGTAAGAGTCACGGTGTTGTCACCGAGTTCAGCACATGTGAATGTAGAAGGAGAAACAGTCATAGTCATGCTGCAGTTATCAAACGAACCACCATCAACATCAGCAGGAAGTACAGTCGCGATACCAGCGGCATCAAGTTCAACTGTTGCATCCTGACATAGTGTAACTGGGTCTTCGTCATCTTCAACTGTTACGTTAAATGAACATGTTGTTGAGTTACCCGCTGCATCAGTCGCAGTCCACACTACTAGTGTAGTTCCAAGTGGGAACTCATAGTTATGAGACTCTTCGAAGTATGTAGCAGTTGCTGCTTCAGTTCCGATCTGCATAGTATATGTATCTACTTCACAGTTGTCGTCAGCCATTGGCGACTTCCAGTTGTAAAGCACATCACAGTTATAGTTTGCAAATCCGTCTTGAGACGTAAACAATGTAACATCAGAGAATGTAGTACAGTCTATTGATGGGTTTTCACCGTCAGTTACTGTAACATCAAATGAGCACATGGCAGATGTCAATCCTACATCATCAGAAGCGTAATAAGTCACAGTAGTTGTTCCTACTGGGAAATATGCACTTGCTGCAGATCCTCCAGCCACAACTGTTGCTCCGTTTCCATCACCTAGGTCGCAGTATAGATCAGCTCCACAGTTGTCACCTAATACAGGGTGAGTCCATGCGTAAGTTGCTCCACATACTCCAAGGTCACTTGATATAGATACAGCGTTTCCGTTAGTCGCATCTCCATCTGCATCTGGCAATCCGTCACAAGCTAAGCTTGGTGCAGAATCGTCAACTACAGAGAATAGGTACAAGCACTCAGACTCGTTACCACATGGGTCAGTTGCAATGAACTTGGCACAGTATGAACCTGGTCCTACAGTACTAGTAAACTGATAAGCGCCTCCTGAGAACACCATTGTGCTTCCACCACCGAGGTCGAAGATTTGATGACTCCATGAGATAGCTTGACAATCACTTGCAGTAGCAATCAGATTTACTTCAGCTAGACAGTCTGTAGCAGATGCTCCGTTACTTGTGTAGAATACACCAGGTACTCCATCAAGTGGACATGAGATAGCAGGAGCAGCTACATCGTAGAAGTTGATATACTGAACGTAGTCAGTAAAGTTTCCACATGCATCAGTCGCTCTCCATGTTCTCACAGTCTGCTCAAACACATTTGTCTGACCATCAATAGTCATACATCCAGCGTCAACAGTCTGCTGTGGTAGCTCTTCCATTGTTACATAACACAGGTCATTTGGAGTTGGCACTTCAGCCATAGCCAAGTTGACACGTGCAGCGTAGTTAGGATCATCACAGTTAATGAAGTGATCAAGATCACCAGCAGTCTCTGAGAAGAATGGTGCTTCAACGTCTTCAACAGTAATAATCTGCGTGCAGTCATTACCATCTAGGTCAAAGTCATTTCCTCCAGCATCAGTCACTGTCCATGTACGAGTCACTGTGTATGAGTAGAAGTCACACATAGCAGGGTCTGTACCTTGAGTAGATACATCGCTAAATGAAACTGTACCGTTACAGTTGTCCCATCCTTGAGCAGCACCCGTGATACCAGCACTTGCATCTTGACCAGTCGTATTGTCATACATGTCAAAATCAGTCTGAACGAATGGAGTCAATACCATTGGTATACCTCCATGATCAGGAGCACCACCATTATCAACATGACAAGCTATCGTAATGTCAGCTGGACAGATGATGAATGGATCACGCTTGTCTTGGATAGTTACCGTAGAGAAGCATAGGTCTTGATTACCTGAACAATCAGTAACGATCAAGCAGATATCTTGAGTTCCAACATGTGAGCAATCGAATACGATTTCACTTGTTGGCGCCTCACCTATAATGTGAATCTCCATAGATAGATCAGCATTGAAGCAGTTATCGAAGCTATTCTGTCCGTACATGTCAGCATAAAGAGTAACGGTACCGTCATTCTTCAGTCCAAGCACTATTCCACCTTGACAGGCAGCAGTAGGCTCGTTTGACTCGTTTAGTGGCTCATATACTGTTACAGTATTCGTGCACACTTCAGCAGAGTTACCAAACATATCGACAGCGTACCATGTTACTACAGAAGTACATGCTGGGAATGATCCAGTATATCCATTTCCAGCAGTGAGCATCACTCCTGTATCAGACATACCATATACCATTGGCGCAGCTACTGCACAGTCTTCAACTGAAGGCGCAGTGAGTGTAACACTCGCATTACATCCTCCAATTGCAGCCATACCATCAAGTGGATCTGGACCACAAGTAACTAGCGTAGGCGCAACATCGTCAGCATAACCAACAAGGAAGTTACAATCAGTAGTGTTTCCTGATCCGTCTGTAGCCGTGAGTGTCACGATCATTGGGAACTGGAAGCTACTATATGATGTACCACTTGCAGGACTCTGAGTCACAGCAGCGTCTTCGTTGTTACAAAGCACACCAGCAGTTGCCATTCCTGTAAAGTCAGGAAGGTTGATGCTACAGTCTGCATTGACAACACCTGGGTCAGATGCAAGAAGCACCTGGTTAGCAGGACAAGAGATGTAAGGACCTACGTTGTCATCAACAACTAGGTTAACCATACACTCAGCTGTTTGACCAGCTTCATCAGCAGCAGTAATAATCAATTGGATCATCTGACCATCAACCACAGTACCTCCGTTTACGAACGCTTGTGGGCTAGATGGGTCATTAAAGATAGTCTGCGTGACAGTGCTCACACCACAGTTATCAGAGAATACTGGAAGACCAGTGTAGTCTGACAAGTTCAATGTGTTATCACAATCAAGATCCATAGTCAACATCAAGTTTCCTGCAGGACAAGAGACTAGCTGTGGAGCAAGGTTATCAAGTACCTCAACACTGAAGACACACCACGTTCTGTTTCCAGCCTCGTCTTCAACATAGTACTTCACATAACGCTTACCAACTGGGAATATGCTGAATGCATCTCCATTAGACTGCGAAACGATATTGATATCGTTATCGATTCCTGTCATGTCTTCGTTAGGATTCGTTGAAGCCCAAGGACCAACGATGTCTTGAATAGGACAGTCAGCAGAACAGTTGTCAATCACATTGTCTTGAGCAGGCTCAGTCCATGTAATTAATTGACTACATGATGTTGCCAGTGTATTCTCAACAATATCACCAGGACAGTCTGTAAAGGCTGGCTGCTCATCATCAAGTACAAGTACTATCATGCTGCATACACCTTCATTCATGTGACAATCCCAAGTACGGATGTTGACGTCATAGCTTCCTTTATCCCAAGAGATACCGGTAAGGTCAAGCGTCTGAGTTCCGTCTGCAGGAAGCGGTACGTTCATCTCAGCAGTCCAGTCAGTTAGGATCTCTCCAGTTGTACCGTCAAGAATCTGATACTGAATACTAGACACACAGCAGTTATCTGTAGCGTCAATTGACAACCACGGAATAGTAGACTCACAGTCTCCAGCTGGATCATATGGGAATGACGCAACAGCGTTAATCACACCTGAAACTGGATCCTTGTACACTGCACCACTTGTACCAATGATGCTATGCGCTGGGCAAGAAAGCTCAGGCATCTGATCATCAGCAATGTCGATAGTGAATGAACAGTCTTGACTGTTTCCTTCAGCATCGAAGTACGTGTAGTTCACATACGTGAGACCTACGTTAGCTTGCACAGATGCAAGAACAGCAGAAGTCAATCCTCCAGCATCAACAGGAATAGTACCTGTCAATACAGTAGCACCGCTCAAGTTGTACTCCACGTATCCACCTTCACAGTTGTCTGTGATAGCTGGCGTGATGTCAACAGTCTTGAAGCATACATCTAGATCAGCTACGTCAACGATGTCAGATGGACATGTGATAGTAGGATCAATGTCATCAATTACAACAATTGCAAATGAGCACTGAATGCTGTTTCCTTCATCATCAGTTGCTGTGTATACTACTGAAGTAGTTCCAACATTAAGGTCGATGTCTAATCCAAGTGGATTATCAATACCGCTCAATGTAGCAGAAGTTGCTCCAGAGAATTCAGCGTCAAACGTAAACTCACAGTTATCGCTAATGACAGGAATGATTGCAGATGCTCCATTGCTACCGTTCATGAAACTGAACACACAATCAAGATCGTTAATCGCATCTTCTGAAAGATTTACGACTACGTTACCTGGACATGTAAGCATAGGAGTCTGGTCATCAATTACGTCATACGTGTATGAGCAGATTGACGAGTTGTTACCTGAGTCATCAGTCATTTGGAATTCAACAGTGTGCGTTCCAACTGGCAATGTTCCGAAGATCTGACTAGATACAACAGCATCAACTTGAACAAATCCAAGTGTGTAGATGTTTAATGCATCAGCAGCATCCAAAGTAGTTCCAGCATCAAGCGTTAGCTGCATAAATACAGCACCTGCTCCCTGTGGACAGTTGTCTTGGAATGGTGGCACATCAATACCAACAAGCGCAGCACAATCAGTCACATCACTTTCACTCACTGGCACATCAGCGTCAGAAGTAAAGAATGTGTAAGTGCCTTCTGTACAGTCAGCAAATGCCGGATCTTCATTATCCATAACAGTAACAATGAATGCTACCTGAGTAGAGTTATCACAGTCATCAGCAACTTGGAAGCTCAATGTGTTATCTCCTTTCTCAAGAACTATCTCAAGAGTTGTAGGATTATTGAAGTTCAAGTTCTGAAGTAGTGAACCGTTATGCGTAACAGTCATACCGCTCATCAAGTCAGCATCACAGTTGTCGCTCATGGCCAAAGAGAAGTCTACTGAAGCAGTACACAATCCTGGGTCAGTGTCAACGAATACTGTACCACCAACAGCAGAGAACGAACTACCAGCAGCAGTAACTGTCAAGGTAGGATCTGTCGTATCCTGTAGATTGATGATCTGAGTCAATACTTCTGTGTTACCACATGCATCTATAGCCGTCCACTCACGAGTGATACGTGATGTGAATCCAGTCGCGATACAATCGAGCATTTCAGGAGAACCTGAGTTGTCGAAAGTCATCTCGAATGAAGCCAAGTAACAGTTATCATCTGCTGTAGGCTCTGGTGCCAATGCGGCAGCAATACCAACAGCGTCACTACACTCAAGTGTTGCATCCGCAATTCCATTTGGAGAGATTACTGGAGCTTCAGTGTCTTGCACTGTAATCAACTGTGTACAAGACACAGACAGACCTTGTGCATCGACAACAGTCCATGTACGCTCTATCTCATAGTTGTGATGCTCACACTCATGCGGATCATTAATCGGCAATGTTGAGTTGTAATCAACAGGACCAACTCTTGTTGCTCCGTCAAAGTAGAAGTACTCATTTACATATGAAACAGTTGCTTCACAATTGTCTTGAGCCAATGGCAATCCAGTGATACCGTTTGCAGCATCTTGACCTGGAGACGTTACTGTAAAGTTCGCCAACCAGTTAGCGTGAGCCGCTAGGTCAGATGGTGTATTAGCTGCAGGGAATCCAGCTGCGTGAGCAGGTAGAGTTCCGTCAAATGCTAATGGGTCACCTCCGTTGTCATTGTCACACTCTATAGTGATGTCTGCAGGACATGCGATGTAAGGTATCGCCTTGTCTTGGACATTCACAGCTGATGTACAGAATGACTGGTTTCCAGAACAATCTACTACGCGAACGCAGATGAAGTTGTTTCCAAGATCATCACACGTAAATGTGATGCAGTCAAATTCAGGAGCACCAATAATGTGGTTTCCATTGTCATCAGCAAGAGACATGAATATCTCAATGTCATCAGTACATGCATCGTTAGACGTTACACCTAGCGAAGCAACACATACTTCAACTGTACCATTGTCAGTCAAGTTTGCTGTTACATCAGAACAGATAGCATTAGGCTGATTGAGCTGATTCAACGGCTCAGTTACAGTAACTGTAACAGTGCACAGAATCTCAGACTCGTTTCCGTCAACATCAATAGCGTACCAAGAAATCTCCGTGTCACATGGAGAGAATACTCCTGTGTAGAAATTCTCAGCTGTCAATGGAGCACCTCCGTCATCTCGAAGACCGATTACTGCAGGAGCAGCATCACAGTTATCAATCACAACAGGTGGAGTCACAACGATAGTTGCTTCACAATCACCAGCAGCAAGTAGTACTTCTGCAGGGTCCACACATGTAGCAGGATCTAGAAGTGTTGGTGCTGAATTGTCTTCAAACGTTACTTCAAAGGTGCAGTCTTCAGTGTTACCTGAAGCATCAGCAGCAGTTAACGTTACCATTACTGAACCAGTAGCAGACGCGTCATACGTTGTTCCAGCAATCGGTGACTGAGTCACAGTCGCTTGTTCGTTTCCACATAAGACACCTGCAGTAGCAAGACCAGTGAAATCAGGAAGCGTCAATATGCAAGACCCGTCTCCAGCGTCAGCCGAGAAGACTGTCTGGTCACCAGGACAAGCAATGTGCGGTCCAACATTATCATTAAGCGTTACTGTAATCATACAGCTAACAGTCTGTCCACCTGTGTCAGTTCCAGTCACAGTAATCGTAGCACTTTCTCCATCAGCGATGCTCGCAAAGACAGTAGAAAGGTCAGCTCCGATAGCTGGTGACTGAGTAACAGAAGTAATAGAACAGTTGTCGTCAAACTGTGGAAGACCTGTGTAGTTCGGTAGAACCGGCATTCCTTGAGCACAGTCAACGTTAAAGTTTAACTCCTGAGTTGCTGCGCAGTTTGCTACAGTTGGAGGAGTTACGTCATTAACAGTCACTTTGAATATGCAGTACTCACGGTTACCTGAGGCATCTTCTACATAGTACTTCACAAATCTGTCTCCAACTGGGAAGTCAGCATTTGCGTTTCCGTTAGACTGCTCGATGATTACAACATCAGCATCTACGTCAGCTTCATCTTGATCAGCATCTGTAGAAACCCATGGTCCAACAATCGCATCAACACCACAATCTGCGAGGCAGTTGTCAACGATGTTTGCATCTATAGGCTGTGTCCAGAATACTGTCTGATGACAATCTGTATCAATAGAGTTGACAGACTGACTTGCAGGACAATCTGTAAATGCTGGCTTCTCATCATCAAAGATTGAGACGTCAAAGCTGCACAGTCCTTCATTCATGTAACAGTCCCAAGTACGGATCTCAACAGTGTAATCTCCTTTCGGGAAATCCTGTGTACTAAGATCTAAGTCGAGCTCAGCATTCACCACTTGTGGGTCATTCGCTTCGACTATCCAATCTTGGAATGTCGTTCCATCAGCATTCTGAATACGATACTGAACACTTGACACACAACAGTTGTCAGTAGTCAAGACATTAAGACCAGCAATTGTAGTCTTACAATCTGCACCAGTGTCAGTCAATCCACCAGAAGGCAATACTGGAATAGCGATAGTCGCGCCAGTCTCTCCATTGGTATAGATTGTACCTGATGTACCAACCACATAGTCACCTGGGCAAGCGGCAACTGGGTCTTCGTCATCAGTAACTGTAACTGTATATGAGCACATGTCAGAGTTTCCACTCGTGTCAAATACTCTGTACGTTACATTAGTAGTACCAACCTGGAATGGATAAGCCGCTAACTCAGCAGCTAAATCTGCAAAGAGGATTGTACCGCTTGCAGCAGTTCCACCAGTCATGGTATACTCTACGTAGTCTACAGCACAGTTATCAGAAACAACTGGTGAGACATCTAAAGTATACGTGCACATACCTGGATCCGTAGAACCAACAAATGGTCCAGCTGGACAAGTGATTGTAGGATTGATGTCATCAATAACAGTTACTGAGAAAGAACACTGAACCGTGTTACCTGCATCATCAGTAGCTGTGTAAAGGAATGACGTGTTACCCTCATTAAGTGTGATATCAAGTCCATTCGCATTGTCTATGTCAGACAGAGTACCTGTAGTTGCACCTGAGTAAGCCACATCAAATGTGTACTCACAGTTATCATCAATAGTTGGAATGATAGAGGCAAGTCCGTTCAAACCATCTGTAAATGTGAATGTGCAATCTCCATCGGCAGCAACGTCATCAGACAAGAGGGCATTAAATGCACCAGGACAAGTAATAGTAGGATTCTGATCGTCAGTGACAATGATGGTATACATACAGTTAGACACTGACATGTTACCAGCAGCATCAGTCATTCTGAACTCAACAATGTGAGTTCCGATTGGCATTCTACCTTGAAGCTGATTATTAGGATCTCCTGAAACATCAACCCAAGCACCAACAAATGGTGAAAAGTTAGTTCCAGCAAGAATCATCGTACCAACTTGTGGTGTGATCATCATTTCAACAGAACCAGACATGGCGCCCATAGTAAACGGACAGTTGTCTTGGAATGGAGGAACCTGAATCTGAACAGTCGCTTGACAGTCAGTAATGTTTCCTTCTCCTACTGGCACATCAGCGTTAGATGTAAAGAATGTATATGTGTCTTCTGTACAATCTGCAAAGGCAGGAGCCTCATTGTCAAGTACAGTAACATCAATAGTCACAAAAGTCTGGTTACCACAATCATCAATAACACCGAAACCAAGCTCGTTAAGTCCTTTATCAAGAACTTGAGAGAAGGTAGTGGTACCATTAAGGAATACGATATTACCAGGAACACCATTTACATCTAGTGAATAACCGTCTAAAAGATCAGCATCACAATTGTCAGATGATGTTAGTGAGAAGCTCACTACAGCGTTGCACAATCCTGGGTCAGTATTGACCGTGAATGCATTTCCAACTACTCCGGTGTAATCAGTTCCATCATGAGATACTGTAAGAAGTGGGTCAGTTGTATCAACGAAGTTGATGACCTGAGTCAACATAGACTCATTACCACATGCATCTTCAGCTCTCCACGTACGTGTAATACGTGAGTGGAATCCAGTTGCGATACAATCAAGCATCTCTGGTGCGTCAGAATTATCTTCTTCAAGCTCGAAGTAAGACAACCAGCAGTTATCTGATGCAGTTGGCTCAGGAGCCAATGCAGCAGCAAGACCAGCAGCATCAGAGCACTCAAGTGTTGCATCTGCAATACCATTAGCGGCAATTACTGGGTCGGTTGTATCTCTTACTCTGATCCACTGCTCGCATGAAGCAGAACGACCAAAGTTGTCAGTCACTGTCCATGTACGCTTGATGTCATAGTTGTGATGATCACACTCATGTGGATCATTAATAGGGAGGTCAGAAGTATAACTTAATGGACCAGTTCCATCCACTAGGAAGTACTCGTTTTCATAAGTTACTGTTGCTCCACAGTTATCATACGCCAATGGCAATCCTGTGATTCCCGTTGCAGCATTCTGCCCCGGTGAAGGAGTCCCAAGTCCGTATCCTGCAGCTGCCCACGCTTGGAGGACGGCAAGGTCCACAGGCGTGTTAGCCTGAGGGTAGTTCGGCAAGTGAGCAGGTAAATTACCTACTGCAAATGGTAGAGGATCTCCATCATTGTCCATATCGCATTCGATCTGGATTTCTCCGGGGCATTCGATATACGGGAAACGCTTCTCTTCAATGACCACTTGAGTAGTACAGAAACTTTCGTTTCCACTACAATCAGTCACTTTCAAGCATACCCAATTATCTCCTATATCATCACATCCAAATGTGATGCACTCTGCTCTCACTTCACCAGGAAGGTCTGCACCAGAAGCATCAGAACGAACGATGTTAAATGTCAAATCAGTAGTACAGGCGTCAGAACTTCCGTCATTTACGTCTGTCGCGCAAAGCGTTACTTTTCCTTCGTCATCAAGACCAAGGTTGATTACTCCTTTGCATAAAGCGTTTGGCTGATTCTGCTGATTGTCTGGCTCAGTCACTGTCACGTTGACAGTGCATAGCGCATCGCTCACGTTGCCGTTTTCATCAGTAGAGAACCATGTTACCTCAGTATCACATGGAGAGAAGTCTCCTGTGTAAGCGTTAGCTGCAGTAAGGTCTGGACCTCCATCTGCACGCACACCAAACTCTAATGGATCAGTATCACAGTTGTCTTCCGTTACAGGAGGAGTCAATGTGATAGACGCGATGCAATCTCCAGGAGCCAACAAGAATGGGGCTGGGTCATTACAAACACCAGCACCAAGTACCGGCTTTGTGTCATCAACAAAGCTCACAACAAATGTGCAAGACTCTGTGTTACCAGAACCATCAGTCGCAGTGAGTGTAATAGTCTGTGTAGTACCATTCGCATTTGGGAACACTGTTCCAGCTAATGGGCTTTGAGTAACTGTTGCAGATTCGTTTCCACAAAGTACTCCTGCCGCAGAAGAAGCAGTATAATCAGGAAGAGTGAAATCACACATTCCATTTCCGTCTACTGACGAAAGTGAAGTCTGATCACCAGGACAAGCGATGTGCGGTCCAATCTCATCATTAAGTGTCACAGTAATGTCACAATCAACTGAGAGTCCAGCAGCATCTGTCGCTGTAATAGTTACCATAAACGTAGCTCCATCAACAAATGGGGATGCAGTCAATGTGTTCAATGCAGTACCTGCAGCAGGTGACTGAGCCACTGATACGATTCCGCAATTGTCTACGAATTGTGGTAGACCAGAGTAGTCTGGTAAAGAAGGTGTGTTCACATTGTCACAATCGAGGTTGAAGCTCAACTCGACAGCAGCAGCACAGTTAAGTGCAAGTGGTGCATCATCATCAGTCACAGTGACATCAAATGTGCAGTCAGTAGTATTTCCGAAAGCATCAGATGCTCTCCAAATCACTGTTGTCGTTCCTACTGGAAAGTCAGAATCAGGAGCGAGTCCTGAAATCAATGCTACGCTTGAAACCGCGCAGTTGTCTGAGAAAGTAGGGATAGCGTATGAGTGATTGACATTGCAATCATCAGCATCAGTAGTGAGTGTCATGTCACCAGGACATGAATCAACAGTTGGTGCATCGTCATCAGTAACGATGACATCAAAGAAACAGTTTTCGATATTTCCATTGTCATCATAGTACTTCAATGTCACTTGAGTCGATCCGATCGGGAAAGATTCTCCAGACATGTGTGAAGCGACCATACTTACAGCCGACCCACAGGCTGGTGCAGCCGTTGGAGCAGTCCATGTTACAGTAGCCGTGCAATCGCCACCATCAGTTGTTGCCGCGATATCAGTTGGGCAACCAGTAAGCGTAAATGGCTGAGTGACATCGAGTGTCACTGCAAAAGGATCACAAGGAAGTGGATTTCCAGTCACTGTTATATCTACCATGTATGACTCTCCATCTGCTGGGGTCAATCCGGCTATAGTACTCAAAAGTGTTCCTGGTGCAGGAGTCTGCGTGTAGTCGGCTATGCTGTTACACCCATTGTTTACACCGGCCATTAGTCTGAAATCAGGGACAACGGCATTGCCACAATCAGCTGCAATCTCTTGCACCTGACTATCAAGACACTGAATCGGAGTGAACTCCGAGTCATTCAAGGTCACATCTACAAGACAGTCATAGGTATTGAGGTCTTCGTCTGTCACAGTCACTGTCACAGTCATTACGTCTCCATCTGCAAAAGGCGCATCTGGATGCGCATCAATAGTAGTAGCAGCCGCTGGCGACTGAGTAAAAGTCAGTACTCGACCACATGGGTTGTCCAATTGGACAGCGCCAGTATAATCTGCAATCAAATTGTCTGAACAATCGAGATCGACATTGAGCGCAGTAGTCAAAGGGCAATTGAACAAAGTGATGTCACATTCTGTACTCTTTGCTACAAACAACACATCACAGTTGACCTGCGCAGCAGTATTACAGCTGAACATGTTTTGCGTTCCTGCTGGGCCATCGGCATAGACAGATGCGCCAGCTTGATCGGCATTGACCATATTTGGTCCGTAGAGCATTGCTGCCGAACCATCTTCGTACAAGAGCACTGCAAAGTCAAAAACATCCGATGCTGCAGGAGCTACAAATCCAGGCCAATCTTGGGCATCATCCCAATGCACCATGTAGGCGGCCAAGGAAGTACCCTCTGTCGGGTGACCAGGATGACCAGCATCTCCAGCTGCCCATGACATGGTCCAGACAAAACTAGCCGAACCAAGCTCCATATCAAGATCGTCATGATAGAGTCCTAACCGACCATCTGTAAAAGAAACGTCAGGGGCTGGACAAGAATTTGAAAAATCACTGGGATTACCAGACGAACCTACATGTCCATTAGTGGAAATGACCGCAGTCGTTGATTCCGCACCTCCAGCAAAACTGTAGGTAAATGGCAACGTGACAGTGAACAAGGCATCATCTCCTTGCCCCTGATTCACTGCACCCGCTGTGGTGGAGAGGTCTGGAAAGGCGACTAAACCCGTTTCACATGATGCAGGAGTATCTAAATCCTGCGATTGCGCACTCAAGGCGCTCGTACCAAATATGAGGACAAGAGCAACGAGAGCCGTCACAATATTCTTACGACAACTGTCGAAGAATGATGTGAAAGGAACTTGCCTGCCTTTCATATATGATACATTTGGTATTAAATGTTTCATAATTTTTGAATTGTTTATTTATCTACTGTTTATAATGCCCGCAAGACCTTCCTCAACTTATCTTGTTTTTTAAAGTCAAGGAGGACCACCAGAGAACAAGTCTGTGTTGAGGCCAAAAAATGGCTGTACACAGCAAGTCGCTAGTGCGGAAAAAATCTTAAAACTTAGGTAACTAACTCAGTGACATACACTGGGACAGTTGGTAGTGGTTTTTGGTTCTATTGCGTGTTAATCGCTTTCTTAGATATTAAATAGTTGTTTCGAGGTTTGTTGGTTGTACTTGAAGTATTGATTCGCTTCTCTTTAGATGGTCGGTTTGGATACATCATTTGTTGAATTCAAGACCAATTATTTCAAATACAAGACGAACCTAGCTATTTGCTCCATGAATTGTCAAGTCTTTTGAGATAAATTATCACACAAAGCACATAAAATCACCCCATAGGGTGAGGCCATCTACCTTTTCCACATTTTATTCACAGAAAATACTCTACTAAAACCGCTTTTGCTGAAAAAACCACAGATGCTATTTTCGCATACATGAGCCAGATAGATAAGAGCACTCTAGGATTTCTGAAAAAATTAGCCAAGAACAATGACCGAAATTGGTTCACCAATAACAAGAGCAGTTATGAAGTGGCAAAGAAGAATGTAGAAGACTCAGCACAGGACATTTTATCGCTGCTGAGCAAGCATGACCACATCGATACGGCTAGTGGCAAAAAAGCCATCTACAGGATATACCGCGATGTGCGATTTTCTAAAGACAAGTCACCATACAAAAAGCACTTTGCCGGATACTTTCGCAGAGCGACAAATAAACTCAGAGGAGGCTACTATTTTAAAATCGAACCTGGGGCTTCGATGGTAGGCGGAGGTTTTTGGGGTCCAAATAAAGAGGATCTAAAATTGATTCGCGACCAGATTTCGCTAGACGATTCGCCTTTAAGAAAAGTGTTACGCTCAAAGAAATTTATCTCCCAGTTTGAAGAACTGCGGGGTGAGAAGCTCAAGACTGCGCCAAAAGGTTGGGACAAAGAACATGAGAGTATAGACTTGTTAAACCACAAACAGTTTATCATTTGGAAACCGCTGAGCGATGCCCAAGTCACTAGTCCAGATTTCGCCAAAGAGATAAACGCCACGTTTAAAGCCATGCGTCCCTTTTTTGATGTCATGAGCATGTACCTCACCACCGACCTCAATGGAGAAGACCTGTACTAAACGCAGTCTTAGTTTGCCGCGGGGTTAGTTGCCCAAACAGTAAGTTCTGGGATAAAGCCTCGAGGATCCATCTTTAGCGCATGCATAATACTGTGCGCAATCTCAAAGGCCGTTAATTTTCCTTTTTCATCTTCACGCTCGCTTCGATCTTCTCTATTAAACGCAGTAGGAACCTCAGAAGGGTTGATTAGCATCACTCTAATATTATGCGGACGCAGTTCTGCTTGCCAACATTTTGTCATGCCACGCAAAGCAAATTTAGACGAGGCATATACGGTACCATGAGAAAAACCACTTGTCGCAGCAGTGGAAGCAATGTTGACCACATCTCCCCTACTTTGCGCTTTAAAGTATTTGGCCACCTCTTGAGTGAGCAGCGCCAATCCAAATACGTTGACAGAAAATACGTTTTGAAATTGCTGTATGGTTACTTCTTCAAGTAGATTAAAATCTCCTATGCCCGCGTTGTTTATCAGCACGTCTAGGCCACCTAGAGTGGCGATTACCTCAGCCGTCTTTTCTTCAATCTTGTCATAGTCACTGACATCAAAGTGTAATGGTGTGGCCATTATTTCTTGTGCCACCTGATTGAGTTTATCCTCATTCCTACCTGTGATTACGACCTTGGCCCCTTCTTTAATCATCTCGATGGCTGTTGCTTTGCCTATGCCAGAACTACCACCAGTGATGAGTACTTTTTTTCCTTTCATATCCATATATCAAATATAGAAGGAGTGTTGACTTTGCTTTCATTTTATAACGGCTTTTCGACATAAAAAAAGAATTCACTCATGAACTCTTTTGAAGCGGAACACAAAAAGGCCCATTTGAAAAATCAAATGGGCCTGTGTTTTACAGTAAGAATGAATACCATCTTCCAAACAAGTGATACTTAGATCTTACCCTCTTCCTATTCGCTTTCATATTCTGCATAGTGAAATAGTTCATGGTAAACTTTAGTCCTTCTTTGTAGAATGCGGAAGCCTGCTCAAACTTTCCGTTCATCTCAAGCACTCTTCCAAAGTCATTGTACAAATTTGCCTTGTCCGCATCTTCTTGGTCCATTCCAAGGTCCAAAAGTTGCTTCATTCTTGCTTCGTCTTTTTGCTCAATGAGTAATTCTGCAAAGTGATAATAGGTATAGCCCAAACTAGGTTCGAACTTCAAGGCGAGCTCGTAGTGCAACCTTGCCAACTTCCTATCCTTGCTTTGATAATGTGCGTACCAACCGGCATAGGCATGTGCCTTTGCAAAGTCAGGCTCTTCAAGCAAAATGCTGTCCAAGACTTGTTTTCCCTCGTCATACGCATCCTCTTCCCAGAGGCGGTCTATCACTTTTATGTACTCATTAGCCCATGTGTATGTAGTGGCCATGATAATTTGATTTTTAATGGTCAATTAATAGCACGGAGCATATGTGCTCCGTTAAAAAAAGGCTG
>CAYSDH010000037.1:6106-30489 GCA_964429805.1 uncultured Flavobacteriales bacterium | reverse complement strand
GCTGGAGCGCGCGGGCGTGCAAGACCTGAGCATTAAAGCGATTTCAGATGCGGTGGTTAAAATCAGACAAAGCAAGCTGCCTGACCCAAAGGAAATAGGCAATTCTGGTTCGTTTTTCAAGAACCCCATTATCAGCGCTACACAGTTTAATGCGCTCCACGAGCAATTTCCAGATGTGCCAAACTACCCCGCTACAGAGTCTTCAAGAAAGATTGCTGCAGGTTGGCTGATCGAAAAAGCGGGATGGAAAGGAAAGAAAATTGACAACTACGGAGTGCATGATAAGCAGGCTTTGGTCTTGGTTAATCATGGTGGAGCGAAGGGACAAGACATACTTCAATTATCTACCGATATCATCAATTCTGTTGACGAGCTGTTTGGTGTGAGACTGGAGCGTGAAGTGAATGTGATTTAGTATTTATTATCAGAAGAGCGTATCTAGTTCATTATTTTTACCCAAAATTATAATCATGGCAGAAGAGAAAAAACCGAAGCAAGGGCAGTTGAACATAGAACTAAATGAGGATGTAGCGAGCGGTATTTACTCGAACCTCTGCATCATCACGCACTCCAACTCAGAGTTTGTGCTTGACTATGTGCGCGTCATGCCTGGCATGCCTAAGGCACAAGTAAAATCCAGAATCATACTTACTCCGCAGCATGCCAAGCGCCTACTTAGAGCACTCAATGACAATGTGAAGCGCTATGAAAAGCAGCATGGCCCAATCAAAGAAGCGGCAGCACCAGAAATAAATATGCCGATGAACTTCGGTGGTCCGGCTGGAGAAGCTTGATTCTTTTATACGTATTGATCTTATGCAAATGTGCGCCCTACAGGCGCACATTTTTTTTTGCTTGAACGTCCTATTGTCATTCTAGACACAAGACATCTTGATGAGTAGATAGACCCAAAAAAGCATATTCATGAATGTCTCGCTGTATAATCAGTCTGAATTGACGTATGATTCTCACAGAACTAGAATCACTTGTCGCATCTGATTCACAAGCGGTTAACACGGTTCAAACTGCGACTTGTAATTCAGAATGTCGGTTTTATAAAATGTCGTGATAACCCAAAAGTATGACGACCGTGTTTTGTAATCGAAAACAAAAACAAATTCGTTATGAAACATATCTATATCTTCTTATTTCTTCTCTGTTCACTCACAAGCATTGGACAGGCATCTTATTTTGACAGCATGAATTACCAAGCCTCTGTGCGAGAGTCTGGTGAGCTGCTGGAAAACACAATTATTCAAGTTCGCTTTATCTTTTATAGCGCCTCGACTGGCGATATTTCTTACCAAGAATCGCAAACAGTGACCACTAACGCTCACGGTATGTTCTCCACCCTTATCGGCACAGGCACAGTCGAAGAAGGAAGCACCTTTGCTTTTGGAAGCAGTGACGAGATGGAAGTTGAGCTCAACACAGGTTCAGGCTGGGTATCTATGGGCTCAAGTGAACTAGGTTCCACAGCACGCTCACAAGTGGCACGGAGTTTAGATAACACGTATATCTATGTCGGTGACCCATTCTTAGTACTGACCAGTTTTCCAACATTGACAGTAGGTGGCATCGGCACAGAAGGCGGAAATGTGCTGGTTGGAAATGAGGACAGCTTCTCAAACATACGCGTAGGCGGAAGCACAGCGACTAACAAAACACTTTTTGACGTTAGTAATGACGGTGGTAATGGAAGACTAGAAATTAAAGGTAGCCAGGTGAAAATTGGGGATAATGATTTAGACTTTGGTTTACAGGCCTTGGATGTAACCACAGCTCCAGGAAGTTACGGCATTATAAATAGATCATCAAATTTTAGCCATAGCTGGGAGATGGTCGCGTTTAATAATGGCACGTTTTCACTTTATGCGGACAACTCTTTTGTAGGAAGTTTTGACTTAAGCACTGGGGCCTACACATCTATTTCAGATAGAAGCACCAAGCAGAATATTCAGCCACTCAGCAGTGCGTTAGACAAGGTAATGCTACTGCAGCCAATGAGTTATGAATTCATAAAGAACAATCCGACCAAAAGAAAATCATTGGGATTCATTGCTCAAGATGTACAGCAGGTACTGCCAGAACTAGTGTTTGAGCAAGAAAACAGAGAAGATGAAGGAAGCACGTTGACCATGGACTATAGCGGATTTGGTATCATAGCCGTTGCTGCCATCCAAGAGCAGCAGACGGAGATAGATGAGCTTAAGGCAATAATATCTGACCTTCAGTCTCAGATCAATCAACTCGCTAAATAATGAGGCTTTTACTATCCGTACTGGGCATACTATGCATCGGGATGATGCAGGCCCAGGTGAGCATTGAGAAGCAAGTCGTAACAAATGGCGGAACTCACGGCAGCAATGGTGACTTGAGCATTGAGTGGACCGTTGGTCAGATGAGCTCAACAGAGCTGACTAATGGAGATCTTACCTTGACTCAAGGATTTCACCAAGGTGCCAGCGTGGTCACCGGACTGGAAAACAATGAGTTAGACATTGACTTACTGGTTTACCCAAATCCAAGCAGTGACTACTTTCGACTAGAGTTTCCCTCTGAAATCAACGAGTCGTATCAACTAGACCTCATCGACCAAACGGGGATGACAGTAGAAACGAGATCACTCAATAATCAGAGTCAGCAGCGCGTGGTATTTTCTATCGCTCACTTAGCAGCAGGACAATACATTGTACGATTGACAACTGCTGATGGCAATCAAAGTAACTCGTGGCTTGTGATAAAGAGTGACTGAATCTCGGCAAGCGAATATCTTGAATGGTCATTGGAAATACACTCCAGTGACCATTCTTTTATTAGAAATCTACAGTCGACTCAAAGTTTCTGAGCACCTCTTGAAGGCTTCGTATCAGCTCCACCTTTTCATCTTGCGGCTCTTCATCTAAATACTCAGCAACTAGCAACGAGGCTTCCTGCAAAGACTCCATCTCAAAGGGTGCCTCCATGTTTTCTATTACGGTAATGGCCTCAACTGCTGTCATAAAGTCACCTTGTATCCCGACCTTAGAAATAGTGTCAATATGCTCGTTAGGAAACAAACCAGAATTCCACAATCCTGCCAACAACATCGTCTGCGCAGCACCGTACTTTTCATCTTTCATACAGGCGACCATCTCATCAATCACCGACTCCGTTTTAAGCGAATTAAAAATTGAAATGACTTCACTTTTTATCGACTCATTGCTACTAGATAGGTAGACATCAAGCATCGGCCTGATGGTTGACACATCACCATCTTCTTTAATGGACTTGAGCCCCTTCATGATGATTGAGTCATCACTAGAGAACAAATCTACGATGGCCTCTTTTATCTTGATCCGCTTTTTCTTATCGTCCATGTCAATTTGTCTGATCTTAACGTGTTCCAAAAATTTTACTGCCCACTCTCACCATGGTTGAGCCTTGGTCAATGGCCAAGTGGTAATCGCCACTCATACCCATTGACAATTCGTTCATAACCAGTTTTTTATCACTGTCCTTTTGAAGTATTGAATCAAATAGGGTTTTTAAGTCAGCGAACTCATTTTTAAGCTGTGATTCATTGGCCGTGAAGCTAGCCATGCCCATAAGTCCTTGAATATTGACGGATGTATACTCCTGCCATTTTGACTCCTCAAAGAAGGTTTTAAGCTCTTCTACACCAAATCCATACTTATGCTCTTCTTGGGCAATATGAACCTGCAAAAGCACATTTACCACCCGACCTATTGCCGATGCTCTGCGGTCTATTTCAGCCAAGAGCTTGATGCTGTCTACGGAATGAATGAGGTCTACAAAGTCTATAATCATCTTGACCTTATTCGTCTGGAGATGGCCAATCATGTGCCAGTGAATATCCTTAGGAGCCTCCTCCCATTTGGCCCTCATTTCTTGAGGTCTATTTTCTCCGAAATGCCGCTGACCAACTGCGTAGGACTCCAATATTAAATCGAGTGGCTTGGTCTTCGAAACGGCTACTAAAGTCACATGGTCAGGTAGCTCAGCCAATACCATTTTAGTTCTCTCCCCTACCTCACTCATCTCAACTACTACTCAAACTATACACAGTTAAACCACTCCTCAACTTTGGCTCAATCCACGTAGATTTTGGTGGCATGACCTCGTTGTTATCGGCTACCTGCTTTAATTCTGTGATACTCACTGGAAAGAGCGCCAAGCCGAGCACATATTTACCACGGTTGACTTTTCGCTCTATGCCGTCAAGCCCTTCTTGCCCTCCTATAAAGCCTACCCTCTTATCGGTCCGTAAATCTGATAGACCTAGAATCGGTTCTAAAATGACATCAGTACAAAGCTGAGTGTCCAGTCCAGCATAGGACTCTTTAAGTTTCATGCCATACCAGCAGCCATCTACATAGAGGGCCATCTCTCCTTTACAGCGAGGCTTGGCTTGTGCCTTTTCACATTGCTCGATTATAAAACTACGCTGCAATTGCCCCAAAAAGTCACTGATCTCTAGGCCATTAAGGTCTGTCACCAGCCTGTTAAATTCCAGCACTCTGAGTTGGCTCTGCGGAATGAGATAGGACATAAAAAAATGATGCGGATCATCTGCTGGTGCGTCAGCATAGTCTTTAGCCAGCCGACTGCTTGATGCTGAGCGATGGTGGCCGTCTGCGATATACAGCGATTCTATATCGCCAAAGGCAGCCGTTAACTCGTTAATCTCGGCCTGCTCTTCAATTTTCCACACCCGATGCCGAGTTCTATCTGTGGTTGAAAAATCATAGACTGGATCGCGCTGCCCTACTCGGTCTTGTATTTCAGTGACCTTGTCTTCATCTTGATAGGTGAGCAACACAGGCTCTGCATTGATATCACACACATCGAGGTACTGCTTAAATATTTCTTCTCTCGCAGCAATGGTGTGTTCATGCCGCTTAATCACACCGGACTCGTAGTCTTTTGCACTAGTAGCACAAACGATGCCCCTGAAGGTGATATCCTCATTGGCTTGCTCATAGAGGTAAAAGGCAGCTTGCTCATCTTTGATAAACACCCCTTGATCTATAAACTCTTCAAACTTGCCTTTTATGCGCTTGAAAAGCTCTGGCGAGTTTGCAGGAGACTTGACCATCTGCCCATGATCCGGATTGATGATATGGATAAACGAATACGGATTAGAGTCTAGTTTTTGAGAAAGCGCAGCCGGTTCATATGAAATATATGAACGAGAGACCACCAGGTGCACTTTGTCTCGCACTGGTCTGATCGCTTTGAAGGGTCTGACTACCGCCATCGTGTTGAAGAATCGTTAATTGACATATGGTCTTCCTCCGCCAAATGTACCATTCAGCAGGGTTCTCGGAGCAATTTTACTTGAAGTACTCGATTATTTTATCGGCCAATTCTGTTCCAATTCGGTCTTGCGCCTCTACAGTGGCCGCACCGATATGCGGAGTAAGAGCTATACGCTCATGTACCATCAGGTCATGCCTTGGAGTTGGCTCATTATCAAATACATCGAGAGCTGCATAGGCAAGTTTTGAACTGTCTAGCGCAGCAATCAGTGCGTTTTCATCAACCACTCCACCACGGGCAGCATTGACTAAAAACGCACCGTCTTTCATCATGTCAAACTCTGATGCACCAATGACCGCAGAGCCATCGGCCTGCTTAGGTACATGAAGAGAAACAAAGTCAGACGTCTTCAGCAATTCGTCTATTGAGAGCCTCTTTATATTGACGGTCACCGGACTGTCTACTCCTGAGATCTCCAGTTCTACAGTCTGCACATCATTATAGCCGTCATTGGCGATAACATGCATACCAGCACCTAAGGCATATTTGGCTAATGCTTGACCGATTCGTCCAAAACCGATAATACCGAGCGTCTTGCCTCTTAACTCAATACCCTTGGCGTATTTCTTTTTGAGGGCTTTAAATTCACTAGCACCATGTCCAGGCATCTGTCTGTTGCTATCATGCAGGTGACGTGCCATAGAGAACATGTGCCCCATCACTAACTCAGCCACTGATTGGCTTGAAGCAGCTGGAGTATTGTTGACACTGCGGCCTATATCTCTGGCATAAGACACGTCAATATTGTCCATTCCTACTCCGCCTCGACCTATAAACTTGAGCCCTGGACAGGCGTCAATCAAGTCTTTTCTGACAGTAGTTGCAGAACGCACGAGCAATCCTGCGATGCCCTGAGCATTAATCTCTTTTTCTAAATCGTCCTGCTCAATTTTTTGAGTGATTACTTCAAATCCATTCGCTTGGAGCTTCTCAACCCCAGAGGCGGATATACCGTCATTTGCTAGTATCTTCATTTTCTAATGCTCTACTGTTCTACTTTTTAAACTCGCTGATTACCTCAATCGGGCCTTCAATGTGCATATTGAATTCCTCTAACTCTTCACTGGGCACCCATAATTCGTCATGCCCCTCTCCTCCAACATTTTCCACTTTAAATTTTTTCAAGTACTCCGTTTCAACCTCAAACCGGGTAACATAACCCACTCCATATGCCGGAACATTCCATTCGCGGGTAATCTGTTCGGCATACCCTTCATTCATGACCGGATAAAATATCGGTTGCTCAGGCAGTCGCGCGGGAAAGGCCTTGTAATTCAGCTCCTTAATCAAGGATAACTCTACATCATTGACAGGTCGGTATAGTGCGGTGGTGAGCATTTATGATCTAAAAATTAGGCCGACTGCTCAAGGTCTCTCATGCACTTCACAAGCACTTCCACACTTTCCAGCGGCAAGGCATTATACATAGACGCTCTGTAGCCGCCTACAGAACGATGCCCTTTGAGACCACTTATTCCTGCCGCATTCCATGAGGCATCCCAACGCTCTTTGTGAGCCTCATCGACAAGATCAAATGTGACATTCATCTTTGAGCGACTATCCTCACGAGCCAAGGCTTTAAACAAGGAGTTTCGTTCTATCTCAGCGTACAACATCTCGGCTTTGGCCTCATTGCGCTTTTGTATCTCTGGCACACCTCCTAGCTCTGTCAACCACTCAAGATTGAGCATTGATACATAAATAGGAAATACTGGTGGCGTGTTAAACATGGAGTCTTTTCCGATGTGCACCTGCAAGTCTAGCATGGAAGTGATCTCTCTACCTGTGTGCCCTAAAAGCTCTTCTTTAACGATGTACAGAGTTGTTCCAGCGGGACCCATATTTTTTTGAGCTCCAGCATAGATCATAGCAAATTTTGACACGTCTATTTGCTTGCTAAAGATGTCTGAAGACATGTCAGCGATAAGCGGCACATCACAATCTGGAATCTCGTGAAACTGGGTTCCAGAGATGGTGTTATTAGTTGTGATGTGCAAGAAGTCTACGTCAGTCGGTATCTCATATCCTGTTGGGATATAATTAAACTGCGCATCCTCAGAACTTGCAATCACCTCAACTCCACCTAGCAGCTTCGCCTCTTTGATGGCTTTCTTTGACCATGTACCGGTATTAATGTACGCGCCTTTACCGCCAGCCTTCATAAAGTTTAAGGCTGAGATATAAAACCCAAGACTTGCACCTCCAGCCAAAAAGAGCACTTGATATCCAGCAGGAACTTGCAGCGCATCTTTGACAAGCTTGCGGGCATTTTCCATCACCTCCACAAACTCGCTGCTGCGGTGTGACATTTCGATAAGAGAAAGTCCTGTCCCCTTATATTCTACTACGGCTTCTGCCGCTTTTGCCATCACTTCTTTTGGAAGTATACATGGTCCTGCGCTGTAATTGTGCTTTTTTGCCATAACTGGTGCATCTGAAATCATGGCGCGAAGTTAAGAATAAGGCAATGCTGGAAGATTAACTGTTGATTAAGTAAGGGGGCTTGTGAGAAAGTCGCGCATGGAGAAGAAACTCTCCTTCATCCCTCACTTTTTACGCGGATCTTTGAAGTCTCTGTCCTTCTCAGTCTTTCTGCGCTGAAAGTTGATGTTCTTCTCTAGAATCCATTTTCCCTTCTTAAAGTTGAAGGCGTCAAAAGAGGCGTCAGGCATGTAGAACTGAAATTGCCCCTCAAGAGTCGGATTTTTGGGCGCGAGGTGATCTAAGACAAAGCGTTTGTTTTTTTCCTGATACTTAAGCGTCATGGTCAAGTCTTCGGCATAACTGTATATCAGCCTTCGCTGAGTGGTCTTGTTAAGCTTAAATACCGGTGCACCAAACTTGATGCTCTTAGAAGTAAAACTCATCACATCCACCATTTTTCTATTCATGATGTTGCTGTAGCCGTCCCAACCGAGCAGAAGATAATGCTTCTTCCCACCCTTTTTAAACGGCACGATGTCATAATAAAGGGCGCCATACCACTTCTGCGGGTTCAGGGTTTTTGTTTCTGGCTTGTCTATTTCTTCTGATAAATCTTCGAGCTGCAGGACCGTAGCCATTTTCTTGGATTTGTTCCACCTCATGACCAGACAGAAATATCGCTCAGCTCCGTTTCTCATGGGCACATTCCAGTTAAAGAGCCTAAAGGACTTGTCTGGAGAAGTCTTGGTACACATATTTAATCCGCTAAATGGATGCTCAAATGCACCCGCTGTGTATAGACTCTGCCTCAGGTTATCGAGAAAAAGTTGATTTCTCTTTAGTCGCTCATCATCCACATCCGTCTGCATGATAGATAAATACATGTCTGTGAGCTCCTTTTCTTTTTCTATAGGAAAAGATTGAGCCCAAAACGAACCACCAGCGATGCTGAAAACAAATAGGATGAGAAACCTCATGCGCATAATAACGCAAAGATGGGGCCTAACGTGCGTCTGCACACATCAAACTGAGGTGATTTTCAAAAAGTAGAGTATTGAGAAGTTGAAAAAACGCTCGAAATCAATCAGAGATGGAGTCCATCCTTTTTCAAAAGTAGGTCGGCATCAGTCTCTCTCCAGTCCTCATCATCGACACAACAGTCAACTGGACATACTGCGGCACACTGCGGCTCATCATGAAAGCCTTTGCACTCGGTACACTTATCTGGCACGATATAATACACGTCTAAATCAACTGGTGCATTTGCCTCGTTGGCGTCTACGGTGAGTTTAGAATTAAAGCCTGTGTGCTCTCCCTTTAAGGATGTACCGTCAGAAAACTTCCATTCTGCACCACCTTCATAGATGGCGTTATTAGGACATTCTGGCTCGCAAGCTCCACAATTAATACACTCGTCTGTAATGATGATTGCCATCGTCTTCTTCTGAATTTTAGCTTTGCAAAAGTAAACAATAGACAGTCGCGAATAAAGAAAGGCTACATGGAGATTAATCAACGAATACAAGACTTTGCCAAATTGGGCGAAATATTAGCTGCCTTAGGTGGTCAAAAATCATGGCCAGGAATAGAGGTTGGGCTGACTGAAGAAGAATATGATGACCTGACAAACCTTGTCAAATCATGTAAAAGCCATAATGGCTGGTTTACTGAAGAGTCTGTTTGCCAAGCACTTAACAGTTGGTCTGAAGCACTCACCGTATCAACCCTTAGCACGTGGACCGCAGATTATCCAGACCTTATTTGGTCAGACACAAGCGTGGCCGTTATCATGGCAGGCAACATACCCATGGTTGGATTTCACGACATGCTTTCTGTACTTATTTCGGGTAAAAGACTACTCGCCAAAACCTCATCAGACGACACCTTGCTGATGAGAGCGCTTGGAAACACACTCGTCAAACTCAATGAAGTCTGGAATGACAGAATACGCTGGGCCGATGGAAAACTGACTGATTATGGAGCCGTGATTGCTACAGGATCTAATAATTCTGCACGGTATTTTGAGCAATATTTCAGCGACAAGCCGCACATCATCAGAAAGAATCGCAATGGTGTGGCACTGCTCGATGGCCAAGAAACTGAGGAGGAAATGGTATTGCTTGGCAAAGACGTGTTTGACTTCTACGGACTGGGATGCCGCAACGTGTCAAAAGTGTACATACCGAGAGACTTTGACCTAGACCGAATTTTTAAAGGCTTGTTTCCATACAGCGAGGTGATTAATCATAACAAGTACGCCAACAACTACGATTACCACAAGGCTATATATATGCTCAACGAAGATGACATTATAGAGAATGGCTTCATGTTGATGAAGGAAGTAAAAGATCAAATCGCCTCTCCAGTAGCGACTCTGCTTTATGAGCGATATGATGACGAACAGGAGTTGAGAAAGGAACTTTCTGCACGCGCAGATGAAATACAATGTATCGTGTCTCACAAGGACTTGGCATTTGGCCAGACACAAAACCCCGCCCTAAGCGACTATGCAGACGGTGTAGACAGTCTAGACTTCCTTCAAAAACTGAATTGAGGACATTGAAAAAAGGCCACATAAAAGTTCCTTGTTGACCAATATTACCTTACATTTGCGCTCCCAAAAAGCAAAAAGATGCAGAACGGAATACATCCAGAAAACTACAGAGAAGTCATTTTTAAGGACATGACTAACGGAGAAATGTGGTTATCACGCTCTACAGCGAAGACTGAAGATACTGAGAAGTGGACTGACGGAAACGATTATCCAGTTGTTAAATTGGAAATCAGCTACAAGTCTCACCCGTTCTTTACTGGTAAGGACCAATTGGTAGATACTGCTGGACGAATTGACAAGTTCAAGAACAAGTACGCCAAGTTCAATAAGAAGAAAGAAACTACGACCAACGACACCCCAGCTACTGAAGGGGAATAATGTCCGGATCTAATCTGTTAATTGTGCTCCCTTGCTATGAAGGGAGCATTTTTTTTGCCCTTTTCGCTTACATTTAGGGGCAAACAAACACTCTAACATGGCAAGCATTGTTCTCTTTGATGGCCCAGCAGCACTGGACCTTCAACCATTAACTTTTACAAGGCCTGTGTGCCATCTGCGAATTGGCATCTACACCATTGCCGAAAAATGGTCCAATCACGTTTCTGGAGAAGTCTTCATCCATACTCGACCTCATCTTAAAGAGAAATTTCAGTCAGACCTACCGACTGATACCGGTCTTTTTGTGGATGGCTCTGTGCTACCCACGGCCACATTTATTCAGCTTTGCTATGAGCTTGGTGCTGGAGAAGCCATCACTTCAGCAGGTCAATTTGTGGCATTCAAAGGCACGGTGGCCCAGCTCGAAGATGGCTCCTATAAAAATTTTGTGACCAGTGAAATTGATGCTGGGCTGATTGTCGAAATAAACACTCCGGCTGACATCTTTTCACTCAACGGATTTGCGCTTGAGCAAGACCTAGAGCATCTCATGCACCTGCCCGCTGAGCTTGATGATAGTAACATCATATTTGGCTCAAACCTCTATGTAGATGAAGGAGCTAGAATAATGGCCTCAACCATTAACACAGAGACTGGCCCTGTATACATAGGCAAGAATGCCATAGTTGAAGAAGGCTGTACCATTAGAGGACCCTTTGCTTTGTGTGAAGGCGCCACTTTAAAAATGGGCGCAAAAATATATGGCCCGACTACCATTGGCCCGTTTAGCAAGGTTAGTGGAGAGGTGAGCAACTCGGTGATACAAGGATATTCGAACAAAGGTCATGACGGCTTCTTGGGCAACTCCGTGCTTGGTGAGTGGTGCAATCTTGGCGCAGACAGCAACACGTCTAATTTGAAAAACAACTACGGTGAAGTCAAAGTCTGGAGCTACAGAGCAAAAGAGCTGATTAAGTCTGGTAAGATATTTCATGGCCTTGTGATGGGAGATCACTCTAAGTGCAGCATCAACACCATGTTTAATACAGGCACCGTGGTTGGTGTAAATGCCAATATTTTTGGTGCTGATTTCCCTCCTAAGTTCGTGCCTTCCTTTTCATGGGGAGGAGCTACAAAGATGACTACTTATGATCTGGACAAATCATTTGAAGTAGCCAAGGCCGTGACGACACGCAGAGATGTTGATTTTGGCAAACAAGACCAAGACATCATGCAGAGCATCTTTGACATGACGAAGGAATTTAGGACATGATGTCCGATTAATCTCCTTGGCACATCTATTGACTTATTAAAGTGAAACAGGCCGTATATACTGGCCTGCAGAAGAAACTACCTATACAGAGTGATATTAAGGAAAGCCAACTGGCACCCTAACTGTCATTTTGACGTAAAAAAATATTGTGATGAAGGAAAGTATCATAGAACAACTCGATTTGACAGATATGCTAGAGAACGAAACGGAATTTATACCCTTAATAACACCAGAAGACGAAGAGCAGTTTGAGGCTGAAAAAACGCCAGATGAGCTTGGCATTCTGCCGCTAAGAAATACTGTTCTTTTTCCAGGTGTAGTGCTTCCCATTACCGTTGGTCGAGACAAGTCAATCAAACTCATTCAAGAGGCGAATAAAAAGAAGCAGCTCATAGGCGTCATATCTCAGAAAGACGCTGAGTTGGAAGATCCGACTGCCGAAGACCTTTACTCTATAGGAACAGTGGCCCAAGTGATGCGCGTGCTAAAAATGCCTGATGGCAGCACTACCGCTATCATACAAGGAAAGAAGAGATTTGAAATGCTCAACATGACTCAATCTGAGCCTTACTTTAAGGCAAAGGTGAGGGAGTTTCCAGAGGTGAGGTATGACAAGAAAAACGAGTCGATGCGTGCGCTCATGGATTCTCTCAAAGACCTGAGTTTAGAGATCATCAGTCTGTCACCTAACATTCCGAGTGAAGCGAGTTTTGCAATCAAAAATATTGAGAGCTACAGCTACCTAGTAAACTTCATCTCTTCAAACATGAATGCTGACCTAGTCGAGAAGCAGAAAATGCTAGAAGAAGCCGACTTGATGAAGCGCGCTGAATTGGTTCTTACTCAACTGACCAAAGAGAAGGAAATACTGAAGTTGAAAAACGACATCCAGTCAAAGGTGAAGTTGGATATAGACCGTCAGCAGAGAGAGTACTTCTTGCATCAGCAGATGAAGACTATACAAGACGAGCTTGGTGACAATCCGCATGAGGAAGAAATCGCAGAGATGCGAAAGAGAGGTGAGTCAAAAAAGTGGGACGAGATTACTCAAAAGGCTTTTGAGAAAGAGATGCACAAGCTAGAGCGCATGAACCCTGCTGGGGCCGAATACTCTGTACAACTTAACTACTGCGAAGTGCTGCTCGACCTACCTTGGAATGAATTTTCTGAAGACAAGTTTGATTTGAAGCGCGCTCAAAAAGTACTGGACAGAGACCACTATGGTCTAGAAAAGGTGAAGGAAAGAATCATAGAATACTTGGCTGTGCTTAAGTTAAAGAAGAACATGAAGGCCCCTATCTTATGTCTATACGGACCTCCGGGAGTTGGTAAAACCTCACTAGGAAAATCAATTGCTGAGTCGATAGGAAGAAAGTACGTGCGTATGTCTGTGGGTGGACTTCGAGATGAAGCCGAAATAAGAGGACACCGAAAAACCTACATCGGTGCCATGCCTGGACGGATAATCCAGAACCTTAAAAAGGCAGGAACGAGTAATCCGCTATTTGTGTTGGATGAGATTGACAAAATAGGTAGCCACCACCAAGGTGACCCCGCCTCTGCCCTTCTAGAAGTGCTAGACCCAGAACAAAACGAAGCCTTTAATGACAACTACGTAGAGCTTGATTATGACTTGAGCAAAGTCATGTTTGTAGCCACAGCCAATTCGTTGAGCACCATTCACCCGGCCCTTCGCGACCGAATGGAGATTATAGAAGTAAATGGCTACACGGTTGAAGAAAAAGTGCAAATCGCGAAAAAACACTTGTTGCCAAAACAACTCAAAGAAACAGGAGTACCGGCCAAAGAAGTGAAGTTTGAAAAAGGGCTCCTAGAGTCTATAATTGAAGACTACACGCGTGAGTCAGGAGTGCGTGGGCTGGAAAAGAAAATCTCAAAACTGGTAAGAAATCGCGCCAAGCAGTTGGCCATGGAGGAGAGTTATGAAGTCATGTACAAGGCTGACGAACTCACCAAAGTACTTGGCATCTCTCATGAGAAGGACAAGTATGAGGGCAATGAAGTGGCAGGTGTTGTCACTGGACTAGCCTGGACCTCAGTAGGCGGTGATGTACTCTTTATTGAGACGAGTCTAACCAAAGGAAAAGGGAAACTTAGCTTAACCGGAAATCTCGGAAATGTGATGAAGGAATCAGCCACGCTCGCGCTGAAATTCTTGAAAGCAAATAGTGATGCCCTCAGCTTAACGCCAGAAGTTTTTGAAAACTGGGATGTACACATTCACGTGCCCGCAGGCGCCACTCCAAAAGATGGCCCTTCTGCAGGTATCACCATGATGACGGCCCTCGCCTCGGCATTTACCCAAAAGAAAGTAAAGAAGTATCTGGCTATGACTGGTGAGATTACGCTCAGAGGAAAAGTCCTACCAGTAGGTGGAATTAAAGAAAAGATACTTGCTGCTAAACGTGCGAACATCAAGGAAATAATCTTGTGTAAAAGCAACAAAAAAGACATCGAAGACATCGACCAGAAGTACCTCAAAGGATTGAAGTTTCACTATGTGGAAGACATGCTGGATGTGATTAATCTGGCCCTATTAAAAGAGAAGGTGCACAACCCGCTGCGGGTGGCATAATTTGACTGATTTTAATTAAAGTGAAGCAGATTGTCTTTAAGGCAATCTGCCTTCTGCTACCCGACTTTTTATAGTCTAGAGCCGAAATCGACCGGTTATAATCCAGCTTTCATTTCACCTAGAAGGGTGAGGCCCAGCGACTACTTGAGTTGTACCTTGCAGTCGTGTATCTGGAATCTGTCTAGTATATTCATTGAGGCCGGTGCACAACCAACTTAAGACCACACCGACATGATTAATTCACCCTTCTATTCAGCAAAGGCTCTTGCCTTGTTTTTTGTTATCATCTTTCAATTTCAGCCTGTCATCGCCCAAACTGGGGCTGACGATTTACCCATGGATTTAACCGAATTCATGATTTACTCAGGTAGTGAAAGTAATGGTGCCACAACTCCCTCCTCTCCCGGCTACTCGACCATCATCGGGCCTAACGCTCAGCTTAATGGTACGGTCGGAGCGGCTGCGCTCTTTCAGTCTCAAGACGGAGTAAAATTCAACGCCTCTATTCATGCCGGAGGAAAAATTGATATGGGGCAAAGCAACCTTGTCTCAGGAGACTTGACGGCAGCAAACGCAGATGAGATTAGCACAAACGTGCTGATTGTTGATGCTTACTCCGAATTATTCGGTGACATTCATGTCAATGGAAACGCATTTATGTCCACGGTTGACGGTATGGTTGAGGGTAGCGTAACCATTCCAGAAGGATTCGAATTTAATGGCCCTGCTCCTCTTGGGTCAATATTTTATACTGCACCAGAATTACCAAGCCTGCCAATCATACCTGGCGCGTCAATTTTCTCAAGTAGTTCTTCTGTCAATGTCACAGAGTCTACATCCATTTCTCCGGGGAGTTATGGCGACATGATTCTGCAAGGAAATCAGGTCATCACGTTCAGTGAGCCAGGGGAATATACTTTCCAGAGTATTCAGAATTCTGGAAAAACGAATCGCTTCAAGTTCGATTTTACTGATAATGCCGAGGGCCAATTTGTGCTCAATGTGCATGACGATGCCATGCTAGGAAAGATTGTAGTTGACCTATTGGAAGGCGGTACAGCTACTCAAGTTCTTCTTGAAGTGCAAGGAAATGGATTTAGTTCACCTTCTGGTCATCATGCCTGTGTGATAGAGAATGGCTCTAACTCACCTGCTTATATGTCAGCATGGCAAGGAAGTATTTTCACGCCAAATGCTGGTATCTCCATAGGTGAAGGCATTGGCGAGAGTCATCATGTCGGGGCCTTTTGGGCAGCTGGTCAGGTGAGTGTGGGGCAAGCAGTGGTTATAGACTACGAGGCATTTCCCTTTGAGGAAGATACAGAATGTACAACGCCCAGTGTAACAGCAGGACCAGATGTCGTGCTGCCTTGTGTTGGAACAGTCGCCCTTAATGGTGATGTTGAAACCGGAGCCCTGCCCATGTGGACAGCGCTGAATAACGGCAACATATTTGGTCAATCAGGCTCAATGGCCATCGTTGACCAAGCAGGCACATACGTGCTGACGGCAACTGTTGGTTCGTGCATGGCCACAGATACTGTTGTGGTCACAGAAGCGCAGACCTTTACGGTCAGTGCAGGAGAAGACCTGGTGATGTCCTGTCAAGATGAATCCCTTTTTCAGTTTGGTGAATCGGTAAACACCTTCCCCTTCTCGGCAACAATAGAGTACTCGTGGGCAAGCGAAAACGGAGAAGGTATAGTAAGTTTTGATGCCTCAAGTGGCGGTGCCCTGTTCAACCAAGCGGGAACATTTGTAGTCACGGCAACTGGAACAAATGGCTGCACAGCCACTGACACTCTAATCGTGTCTTTTGATGAATCGACTGCCTCGGCCTCTGCCGGACCTGACATCAACTTGATGTGTGAATCAGAAGTAGTATCAGTCGTTGGTTCGACCAGCACAGTCAATGCCTCTGTCACGTGGACAGCCATCGGAAATGGATTTATTGTAGGAGACAATAACATGCTCTCGGCTCAAGCCGCAGGTAGTGGAGCCTATGAGTTCTCTGTTGAGCGCAACGGACAATGCGTCAGCACGGACACAATGGAAATCAATCCTCCAAGTATGGTTGTCTCTGTCGATGCGGGAGAAGACAGCCCTATATTCTGTTACTCGTCAAGTATTGTGCTAGAAGAAGTGACCGTGACGCCTCCGTCAACTGTGACATATAGTTGGGAAGCACTGAATGGTGGCAACATTTCAGACGGAGCAAACAGCGAGACTCCAACAGTCACTTCACCTGGAAACTATGTGGTGACCATCAATTATGGTGCTGGTTGCTCAGCCACCGATACGGTTAACGTCTACTTAGATGCTGGTCAGACCATCGCACAGACATACGGTGATACGGCCACAATAGAATGTGGTGAATACCTAACAATTATAGATGGCTTTGCCTTTTTTCCGGGCACAATCACTTGGTCAACTACTGACGGTAGCATAGTAGACTGCATGGAAAAAGGATTGCCGACTAGCCCGCCAACTCCAATGAATATGCTCTTAGGAGGCGGCAATTACTCCTTTACATGTGCCAGCTCTCCTGGAGAATATGTGCTCTCCTTTATTTCTGAAAATGGACTGTGTGCCGTCACTGACACCATACAAGTTATAGATGGACCTCAGACGGTCAACGCTTATGCCGGAGAAGACACGACCTTCTCGTGCAACACGGGTTATCTCGAATTAAACGGCCAAGAGACCATTGGTTTCTCGCCATATGTGGAGTACGAATGGTCTACGGATAATGGCAACATTGCATTTGGACAATTTTCACCGCAGGTATATGTAGATGCGCCAGGTGATTATACACTCACCGTGTATGACGATGAGGGCTGCTCCTCTTCAGATGTTGTGCATGTAGATTTAGTCGGTCCTCCGCTTAGTGTCACTGCCATGGACGACACCATGTTCCAATTTGTCTGCCAGCAGTTTATACCGCTCAACGCAGAGGTGTCTAACTCATCGGCTGATTTGACGTGGCATGCCATCAATGGTGGATTTACGCAAAGCTTTGTCAATGACTATAAAGAAGAACAATATTTCGGATTGGCTCAAGGACAGTATATCGTTACCGCGTCTGTAGGCTCATTTTGTGTTGCGCAGGATACGGTCAACATATTTACTAATCCTAATTTCTGGTCTGTTGACATCAGTCCGCTCAGTGCTGAACTAAATTGTACTGATTCGGTCATCACGTTAACCGGAAGCACAAACTATGACGAGCCTCTAGAGGCCTATGGAGTGAATGTATCATGGCAAACCTCAGATGGCAATTTCGTAACCCTGCCAGCTACCAATCAATTTAGCGTAGACATTGACGCACCAGGAACATACGTCTTCGTCTTTTCTGAAGATGAGTGTGAGACCATACAGGCCATCACTGTGACAGAAAACATGTCCATCACCATAGTTGATGCAGGATCGCCTGATGCAGTGAGCTGCAGCAATCCTCAAACCCAATTGTCGCCAACGACCTCTGCTACTAACCCAGCCTATGAGTGGACTGCAGGCCCAGGTGCTGTGATTGATTTAGGTCCCAACACCGAGAACCCTGTTGTTAGTGGAGTAGGCAAGTATTACCTCACAGTCACTGACCTAGACAGTGGATGCTCAGGCATGGACTCTGTCGAGATATTTCAAGCACCATGTATCATTCCTTACTATGAACCCCTGCCAGATGGTAAGAGTTTTAACATACTAGGCTCTGAGCTTACTTCGCTCTATGACCATTATCAAGTAAATGGTACAGACACCATTTCAGACATATTTAAGATTTTTGGAGACAGTGTGTTTATTGAAGTAATCACCTTTGAAGGACAGACTGCAACAGCCCTAAACATGCTCACTACCAGTGCAGTTCTTGGCATGACAGACTTTATCCCAAATGGACTAAACCCTCGAATCATTACGGGTAAGTTTCCTATCGCCAATCTTCCAAATTTAGAGCTAGACCCTATTGCTCCGCTGATCAATTATGTCAGACCACTCTTCCCTGCCTTAACGAGTAGCGGAGTGGCCTATACCCAAGGTGATGTGGCACAAGGTTCTGATTACGCCAGAAACGGATTTGACATAGATGGTTCTGGTGTTAAAGTATGTGTGCTTTCTGACAGCTATAATACGGTCTTAGGAAGTCCAGCAACTAACAATGTTGCGCAAGGTGATCTTCCTGGTGCCGGCAACGCAGCGTATATGACTCCAGTTGATATTATTCAAGAGTATCCTTTTGGTCAGGCGACTGACGAAGGGCGTGCCATGTTGCAGATTGTTCATGACATTGCTCCAGGTGCCGAGCTTGGATTCAGAACGGGAATCGTCTCTGAAGGTGATTTGGCCATGGGTGTTATTGACTGCATGGACAACGGCTGTGACATGATCGTAGATGATGTGACCTTCCTCACTTCACCGTTTTATCAAGATGGTGTCATCGCTCAGGCTGTGGACTCAGTGGTGGGCCAAGGTGTATCATATATGGTGGCTGCCGGAAACTTTGAAGACTTCTCTTATGCCGCAGATTTCAATCCTATTCCAGCGCCAACAGGGTTTATTGGTTCAGCCCATGACTTTGGCGGTGGCGACTTTCTGCAAAGCATGACGCTTTCTCCCGGTGTCTACACATTCGTGTTGCAATGGGAAGATGAAATTTATTCGCTTGGCGATCCTACTGGCGGAACAGTCAATGACTTTGACATCTATTTAAACAACGAGTTTGGAACAGAATACTTTGGTTTTAACAGAGACAACCTTGGCGGTGACCCGATAGAGGTCATGCCATTCATCGTGCCAGAAGGTGGTGGTTCTGTGCAGGCCAACATTATGATTACGCGAGCTGCTGGTTCACAAGCGGCCAAGTTTAAGTTTATCGCATTTAGAGGAGACCCGTTGTTTAACGAATTCGCTACTGGTACATCAACCATAGTTGGACAGGCTAATACAGAAAGTGCCATAACGGTTGGCGCGGTGAATTTTGATCAGACACCAGCCTTTGGTATTGACCCGCCTGTTGTGTCTGTATTCAGCTCTGAAGGTGGTTCAATTGTTTCTGGCACACTCAGAAATAAGCCAGATATCGTTGCGCCAAATGGAGGCAGCACAACAGTCGACCTTGGTGCTGGAGACATTGACGGAGATGGACTTCCTGACTTTTACGGAACTAGTGCAGCCGCGCCACACGCAGCAGGTGCCGCAGCATTATTGATTCATGCCACCGATGAGTTTTATGGACAAACCTTGAGTCCTGCCGACTTGAAAGAACTACTCATGACCACAGCGCAAGGCATGAACTCAGGAGGCTCTTGGGACTTCTTGGCTGGCGCAGGACTAGTCCAAGCAGACTCCGCCATGCTTTCTTTGGCAGCCCCAATACCTACCTTAAACTCACTCATTCCTGAGCTCGGAGCTGAGCTGGGCGTTTCAACTTTTGAGGTGACGGTAGAAGGAGAATTCTATACTACTCAATCAGTACTTGTTATGGATGGAGTAGAACTCCCAACCACATTTGTGAGTGGCAATGCACTGACCGCAAGCGTTCCTGTTTTTGCAGGAATACCTGATGTCTATGTCTATAACCCACCCTTGACTCCTGCCCTCTCTGATGGAGGATATTCTGACACCTTAAACTTCGGTGACTTGGCAGAACCTCTTATAGAAATCACTGCAAATGACGAAGAAAAAATATTTGGAGAATCACTCCCATCATTCTCTTCTGTAGTGACACTCAATGGCGTGGAAATTTCAAGCCTCGGATTATCATTGGCTGATGTGGGCATCGCGTCAATTACCTACAACAGTATTGCCGACTTCAACACCAATGTTGACTTCTACTCCATCGAGCCGGTGTATACGCTCACCGATCCTTCTTTTGAAAATCAATTTGATTATCAAACAGTCAATGGGCTACTCAGCGTAGATAAGATGTCGCTGCTCATTACGCCCAAAGACACGACCATGACTTACGGTGCCAAAGTAGATGGCCGTGAGTTTAAATTTGACTACGAGTTTGATGAGGCTATTGTCCCAGCTTCAGAACTCATGGCTTTTAAAGCAGACATAGAAGCGGAGCACAAACTGTACATGGCCAAAGAAGTAATACTTGTTGAAGACAGTATTGAGATTGATGGTCGTCAAGTGGTTGAGCAAGATTTTATCAATCTGGCCTTTAGTGCATCGCAGCGTGCAGTAGTTAGTGCTGGGTCTAAAGTGAGTCAGCGTGCCGTGGTTAGTGGTGGCACCACGACATACGAACTTGACACGACTTATGTGGTTGACCTCTCTCCCGCTTCCATTTTCGAATATCAATTAGACTCTGCCGAGGTAGACCTGTTTGCTACAGGACCGCTCCTCAACAGAGAGCGAGCGGCAGTTAGTCAGCGCGCAGTGGTATCTGGATCTGCTAAGGTCAGTCAGCGTGCAGTAGTGAGCGGATCGACTGTGTTAAACAGTGCCTCTCCAAGTGCTTCAGGTGCTTCAGACATTGTGGTCGTGCTTGATGAAAATGATGAGTCGGCTCCGGCAAATGACACCTTGTTCACTTTTCACTCGCTCAACCTCATCACCGGTTTACATGTGGACAGTCACCTAGTGGTGTCCGCAGCCTTGCTCAGTGCCAACTTTGAGATTAGTAATAGTGTTGGTGACTTCGTTATTGAAGAAGCTCCGCTGACACTAAGTCCTGTTGACCTAAGCGTGTTCGATGGTGAGACACCTGTATTTGATTACAACTTAGAAGGTCTCAAATATGATGATAGCACACAGGTCATTGTCACGGGCACTCCGGTATATCAAGTCTTTGACCACAATAATGTGCTGATCGCTGGCCCCATTTATCCAGTTGGAGAGTATTCAGTTCAGGTGAGTGGGTTGACCTTGGTGAGCCCGTCTAACTATGTGCTGTTTATAGAAGACGGTACGCTCAGTGTAACAGATGCTGTTGTTACGGTCACGGCAGACATCATCACGACAGACTGTGGTGACCCGGCTCCGCCAATGACATATACTGTCTCTGGAATTAGCTCAAATGACCAGAACACGTCCATCGCAGTTAACCCAACACTGACCATGGACCCTGCTTATGATGAGTCTGCCTCGCCTTGTATGCCTGGTGCTTACACCATCACCGCTTCTGGATTAGAATTGGCGCCAGCTGACCATCCTTACTTGATAGAGTATGTTGACGGTACGCTTTATGTCAATCCAAAAGGCCCAGGTGCCCAGCCAATTTCTATTGGTTCAGAATGCCTGGAAGTGCTCGACTCGCCAGTCAATGGCTTTAATTATATGGCTCGTATTCAGTACAAGAATCTAAACAGTGTTCCTGTCTACATTCCTGTAGGGCCTAATAATGATATGAGCTCTGTAGGCCAATCACAATGGAATCCAGTAGAAGTATTTCTGCCGGGCATACATGACATCGAAGTATACTTTGACGGTGACCCATTAACGTGGACAGTAAAGTCTTGGGACCTATTGATCTTCAGTGCTGATCAAGTTCAGATGGATCAGTATAATACAACGTGTAACAACATCTTTTTCTTAGACCATTTGACTACACAGTCAAAGAACGCTGCTGTTCCGTTTGGTCTATTCCCAAATCCGGCTCAAGACATTGTGACTCTTTCTCCAACAGAACTGGGTGTGACGATTGAGTCTGTGCAGGTGATGGACATGATGGGTAGAATACAAGACATTCCTCAGTCCAATAATTACTCTGGCGAAATGATTACTTTGGATTTCGAACAACTGCAGGCGGGTATCTATCTGGTGAAAATCATTAGTCCTGAGCAAGAGTATCTTCTTCAATTATTGAAAGAATAAAAGACTCTAAATACATCTGTCATGTTGATTCAAATAAAACAACCGACCCGTATTTGATGAGTACTAGCAATGGATATGAACTATTAAGCAGAAGGTGGACTTTATTGTTCGCCTTCTTCTTGTTTCAGGTTCATCCAAGTTTTGCGCAAGAAGAACAAAGCAAAATTGACAGTCTTGTTTCAGTGCTCAGTGCTTCGAGTACGGACACCGCGAGAGTCAACAATCTCATTGAACTGAGTAATGAGTACCTCAACGTTGACCTGTCTGCCGCAGACAGTATCGCCCGACTTGCCTTGGCCATTAGTCAGCAAAACAAATTCACCCGTGGTGAAGCCAAAGCCTACAGATGGATTGGTCTGGCAAACTACTATGGTTTTCATGATGATGTGGCCGTAGAAAACTGGCGCATGTGCTTAGAAAAATACGAGGAGCTCAATGACCTTTCTAATGTCGCTCGCCTCTACTCTAACATTGGTGCGGTGTATTATAATCAAGGGGCAAATGTCACTGCCGTAAAGTATTACTTGAAGTCACGAAAACTAGCCGAACAGATTGGAGATAAAGCGAGGCTAATCGAAGTGCTGCAAAACCTGGGCGCACTTCATGGTGTGAAGCGACAGGAATATCCGAAGGCGCTAGAGTATTATCAATTGGCACTAGAAATTGGCAAAGACGTTGACAACGACCAAGTAAAAGGAACAATAGCCGCTAACCTGGCCGAGATTCTGCTCGACAAAGATGATGTGCTGAGAAATCATGCCGACTCCACTGGCTACCTCGACATAGTGTATAATCGGACCAGTGATCAGCGTGAGTATGCAGACACGTTATTTCAAGCAGTAAAGAATGATTCCTTAGCGCTTGATTATTACAACCAAGCCTTGGGTTATTTCAAAGGCGGAAAGGAAATCAACATCAATTTTGCCTTGCGCGGAATTGGCAAAGTCTACAAAGACTGGCAAATGACTGATACCGCCATTGTCATTTTTAACGAGTCACTGCAGCTGGCAGAACTAACCGGACAGTCTGTAGACATCGTGCAGTCCCTTAATCATCTGGGCTCGGCTTATCAAGCGAAAAGTGACTATGCGCAGGCATTGAGCTTCTATAAGCGTGCAGAGAAACTTCATGAAAGTGAAGACTTCAACTTCAAAGAAGATGTCAAGATTACCTGGGAAGGAATGAGTGAATGCTATGAAAAGCTCGGCTCATATGGAGAGGCATATCGCTATCAAAAGCGCTCAACAGAATGGCGAGACACACTCTATGACGAGACGAGTAGACAGAAGATTAATGGTCTTGTCTTCAAGTATGACATCGAAGCAAAGGATGGTGAAATCGCGCTACAAGAAGCAGAAACCGACCGACAGAAACTCGCAAAAAACGCCTCGTTGGTTGGCTTAGGCTTGATCCTCTCCATTGCATTTATTCTCATGAGAATGTATCGAGACAAGGTCAAAACAAACAAGATCTTGGATGAGCAGAAAGATCAAATTGAGACACTACTGCTCAACACTCTTCCGGCAGATGTGGTCAAAGAACTTGAAGAACACGGAGTGTCAAAACCTAAAGAATACAACAGCGTATCAGTACTCTTCACCGACTTTAAGGGATTTACGAAACTGGCTGCAGACCTCAGTCCTACTGAGCTAGTGGAAGAGTTGACTTTGTTTTTTACCGCATTTGACGACATCATGGGCAAGTATGGAATTGAAAAAATCAAGACCATCGGAGATGCGTATATGTGTGCAGGAGGAATTCCAAATCCGGATCCTGACCATCCGAAAAACATCATCATGGCTGGGCTGGAAATACAGTCGTTCATGAAAAAAGTGAATATAAAAAGAGCCAAGTCTGGCCTACCCGCTTGGGAACTCAGAGTAGGAATCCATACTGGACCCGTGGTGGCAGGCGTAGTAGGAAAGAAAAAATACGCTTATGATATCTGGGGCTCTACGGTCAACACCGCAAGCCGCATGGAGAGTAATGGAGAACCAGGCAGGGTAAACATCTCAAAC
>CAYSDH010000037.1:0-6096 GCA_964429805.1 uncultured Flavobacteriales bacterium | reverse complement strand
CACGTATAACATCGTGAAAGACGAATTTCCTTGTGAACACAGAGGTAAGATTTGGGCAAAAAACATTGGTAACATCGACATGTACTTTGTCAATGTGGAGATGTCGGTGGAGACTAACGAACTGGAACTTATTGAGTCTTGATGCAGTATGGAAGCGAATACAACTAAAATGAACGAGTATGAGCGGCTTGAGCAGCACTGGCGCATCATTGGGCTAATTCATCAGATGATTAGGTTTAGTGAGATCAAGGCTGGCATGGTCATTACGCTGTTTAGTGTGCTGCTCACTCTCATCTTTGGTGCAGAAAAATTAATCAAAGCGAAGATGGAAGAGTCTCTCTTGTTTTTGGTCTTGATTAGCGTGTTTGCCATTATCATTTCTATCTCATTCTTTTTTAGTGTGAGAGCCTTCTTTCCTCGGTTTATGGACAAAAACCCGCGCTCGCTCATCTATTATGGCGACATAAAAGAGCAGTACAAAGACTATCATGAGTACTCCACATTCTTATCTCAGGCATGCACTTCAGGCAGTGAAATGGAGCTACAGATTGCCGAACAGATTCATACACTGTCCTTTATTGCTGATTCAAAATTTAAGAATGTTAGATCAGCAGTCAGGTTCCTGGTCATTTCGTTGAGCCTGCTCTTACTTGTGGTTGTCGTTTACTTCATGATATAAACCAAGACTATAGACCAATGAGATTTCATGAAGCCATAAATCATATAGTTGAGCGACTGCGTAAGGAGCTGTCGCCAAGCCTTCATTACCATTGCTTAGAGCACACCCTCAACGTCATGCAGTGTGTGAGGGAGATTTGCGCTTCTGAAGATATTAGCGAGTCAGACCAGTTGTTGGTCGACACCGCAGCGGCCTATCACGACTGCGGCTTTCTGTGGACGTATAATGACCATGAACAACGTGGCTGCGAATATGTGGCTAGCACGCTGCCAGAATTTGGCTACTCGCCTTCAGACATTGACACTATCCAAAATCTGATCATGAGTACCAAAATCCCTCAAATGGCCGAGAGTCAATTGGCTCAAATACTCTGTGATGCGGACCTCGACTACCTGGGCAAAGGCGATGGAAGTTATGATCGCATTTCAGAAGATCTTCGCAAAGAGTTGATTGAAAACGGAGTTGATCTCGATAAAGAGAACTGGCTCAACATTCAGATAGACTTCTTAAAAAATCAGCGCTACTTCACTGACTATGCCAAGACGCACCGAGAAGAAAAAAAATCAGAAGTCCTTCAGCGACTCATCGACCTGCGAGAGAAATTGTTCTAGGTCTTAGATGGTCATGAAGGCATAATTCGCCTGAATGTCTTTCACCATCTGCGCAGTCACGATTAAGACAGGAATCTCAAACTTATTGGTAATCATGTCTTGTGAAAACGAGTCAAATTGAGGAAGTATACTGTCGCTAAAATGGGCAATGGCAAACATATCTGCCCTGTGCTTGGCACCATATTCTATCACCTCTTTCTGCAAGGAATCTTTGCCCGGCAACTCATCAACTTCAAACTTTACGTCAAACTTGCTTAATCTGATGCGCGCTGCTCCGGTGTTTACCTTCAGCTTCTTTGCTAACCACTCGTCTTTCTCTGGTGAAAACACCAAGCGTATTTCTGCTCCAAAAGTCTTGGCTAACTCACCTGCAAAGTCAATCACCTGTATACTCTCTTTTGTCAAATCAACCGGCACCACAATTCTGTCAATGGCATCAGAGGGGCCTTTTTCTTGTGTGATGATAAAAGGCACTTCTGAACTCGTAATCACTCTAAGTGCATGACTGCCTCTGAGCTTTTGAAATCCTTTGGCACCGTGTGTACCCATGACCATCAAATCGGCCTCGCTTTCTGTCGCCTGCGAACTTATGTCTTCAAAAATGTCCCCGACACGCACGACACATGACACTTTTGCGTGAGTATCTGAATCAAGAGAAGCTTTTACGGCTTCAAGATCAGCCATGGCTTTGTCAGACTTAGTCTCAGAAGAAACCACATGAAGCAATTCTATCTCAGCCTTGGTCACTTTACTCAGGCATAACGCATGATTTAAGGCTGACTCGGTGATTTTCGTAAAATCAAAAGGAACGAGATACTTCATTGAAATAGTAAGTTGAGTTGAAAGAGCAAAATAAGATATTTCTGAGTTAGGCCGAAACACCCGATGGGGTTATTTAACAATAACTCTTCATTATTGTTAAAACTCCTAGACCCCCAAACAAATTGCTACTTTTGGTCGTCTACGTTTTGTGTAGATGAAACCTAATTTTTACTTAAAACCCCATTAGACATGGCAATTTTAAAAGTGATTGAAATCCTCTCTAATTCAAAGACGAGTTGGGAAGACGCAACAAATAATGCTGTAAAAGAAGCATCAAAGACTGTAAAAGACATCAGATCTGTCTATGTCAATGACATGAACTGCACAGTAAAAGACGGTGAGGTAGATGAGTACAGAGTAAATGTAAAAATCACCTTTGCAGTATACAGCTGATTTAGCCGACCAAAACCTGTCCTTCTAACTACGTGAGTGCTCAAGCACGGTGACCAGCTATTCTCCTCATCATAATCGTGTAAGTAATAAATATTGAAATGGCGGATAACGCAGAAGAATTCAAAGAGTTCATTGAGAAAGGATTCACCTTTAAAAAAGACAGCTTCATACTCGGAGCCGCCATGCTTGATGGCGAAGGTGTGCAAGGAGCGCATGTTAAGATACCACTCCGCTCGCTAAACAGACACGGTCTGATTGCTGGTGCCACGGGTACTGGAAAAACTAAAACGCTGCAAGTCATTGCCGAGCAACTTTCTGAGAAAGGAGTGCCTTGTTTGCTCATGGACTTGAAGGGTGACCTTTCTGGACTAGCCAGGGCTGGAGAAAGTAATGACCACATTGTGTGGAGACATGGCGTGATTGACACGCCATACGAGGCTGAAGAAATGCCTGTAGAGCTCATGACTCTTTCAAAAGAGCCGGGCGTCAAACTGCGCGCTACGGTCACGGAGTTTGGCCCAGTATTGTTCTCAAAAATTCTGGAACTAAATTCTACTCAGTCAGGTATCATCTCACTCGTATTTAAATACTGCGATGACAATGGCTACGGACTGCTCGATTTAAAGGACCTCAAGAAGGTACTTCAATACATAATCGGTGATGGGAAAAAAGAAATAGAAGCTGAGTATGGCCGCGTGTCATCTGCTTCTGTGTCGACCATCATGCGAAAGATTATAGAACTGGAGCAGCAAGGCGCTGACAACTTTTTTGGCGAGCGATCTTTTGATGTCAAAGACCTTTGTCGTACCAACAAAGAGGGAAATGGAATCCTCTCTATCATCAGATTGACTGATATACAAGACAAGCCTAAGCTCTTCTCTACGTTCATGCTGAGTTTGCTGGCTGAGATTTATTCTACTTTTCCAGAAGAAGGTGATGCGGACAAGCCTAAGCTCTGTGTATTTATTGATGAGGCGCACTTGATATTTAACAATGCCAGTGATGCGTTGCTTGATCAGATAGAGTCTATAGTGAAGCTTATAAGATCAAAGGCAGTGGGCGTGTTTTTCGTGACACAAAACCCTACAGATGTGCCTGACGCTGTCTTGAGTCAACTCGGACTAAAAGTGCAGCACGCACTTCGTGCCTTTACTGCCAAAGACAGAAAGAACATTAAGAAGACGGCCGAAAACTATCCGCTGACTGATTGGTACAAGACTGATGAAGTGTTGACCAGCCTTGGTATCGGTGAAGCGCTGGTTACCGCGCTTAATGAAAAAGGTATCCCTACTCCCCTGGCCGCAACTCTGCTGAGAGCGCCAAAGACCAGAATGGATGTACTGACCAAAAAGGAGATAAGAGCAGTACTTGATGAGTCAGACATTATAGAAAAGTACAACGAGGAGATAGACAGCGAGAGTGCCTTTGAGTTACTGTCAAAGAAAATGGACGAAGTGGCCAAGGCGCAGGAAAAAGAGGACAAGAAAAGTACAGCCAAAAAGAAAGTCAGCAAGGCTAAGAAAGCTGACCCTTCTATGTTAGAAGAGATGTCTAAAAACACCATGGTGAGACAGCTTGGACGCACAGTACTTAGAGAACTGACGCGTGGTCTGCTTGGCGCGTTCCGAAAATAGTATCAGAATATGAATCGTTTTTTCTGGCTCCTTCTCATCTTAATCTCTGCCACCTCTTGCGGCCAACAGAGCGTCAGCTCAAGCAACTCAAAGAGCAAAAAAGGGTCTCAAGTAAAGACGGAAGTGCCTGATGAGTTTCGTGTTGTTTTTTATAATGTCGAGAATCTCTTTGACACCCATGATGACCCTAAAAAAAAAGACGATGACTTCACTCCTGATGGGCGCAAAGAATGGACCGGATCTCGATATCAGAAAAAGCTGAACCGTATCACAGAAGTGATCGAAGCCATGAAAATTGACGGTCACTTACCTGCCATCATTGGTCTCGCTGAAATAGAGAATGAAGGCGTGCTTGAAGATCTGAGAGACAAGCTACTCAAGAGTGGCCAAGATTACGGCATAGTCCACAAGGATAGTCGTGATGTGCGTGGCGTTGATGTCGGACTGCTTTATGACAAAGCCTACGTGAGTGACATTGATTCTGATTTTCACACCATCCGCTTTTCAAACCGAGACGTGAAGTCGAGAGACATACTGCAGATGAAGGCGCGCATAGGTGGACGCGAAGACCTTCATGTTTTTGTCAATCACTGGCCATCGCGCAGAGAGGGAGTGCAAAAAAGTGAACCCAAGCGCATTGATGCAGCCCGTGTGCTCAAGAGTGAAGTAGACGACATCTTGGATGATGACCCGCAGGCACATATCGTAATTATGGGAGACTTCAATGACTTTCCAGAAAACAAGAGCATTGTCAATGAGCTCAATGCTGCCACCAAGCCTTCCTCTAAAAACGACCTAAACAACCTGGCCTATGCCTTTGAAAAAAGAGGTCTCGGCACGGCAGTATATAAAGGTGATTGGAACATGTATGACCAAATCATTTGCTCAGGCGCTTTGCTTGATGACAAGGGATTTGACGTCACAAAAAAAGGAATGGAAATATTTGATGAAGACTTCATCATGTACTTTGACAAGCGCTCTGGCAATAAAAAGCCGAACCGCACGTATGGAAACAAATATTATGGCGGATACTCTGACCACCTGCCCGTCATGCTAAACCTGACACTCAACGATTAACCTTGACTATGAAAAAATTTGAACTCACCTCACTCCTGCCGCACGTCATAGCTATCGTGATTTTCATGATTATTTCTGGAGTGTATTTCAACGCAGAATTCTCTGGAAAGAAAATGAAACAAAGTGACATTGTTCAGTTTCAAGGGATGTCAAAAGAGATCAAAGACTACCGCGAAAAGACAGGAGATGAGCCCTTGTGGACCAACTCCATGTTTGGAGGAATGCCCGCTTATCAGATTTCTGTGCGCTACCCTAACCCGGTGCTCAACCCAGTAAATACGTCCATGCTACTCGGGTCTAGAGGCGGATTTGGTAAAGTATTTCTGTACATGATTTCATTCTACATTCTGTGTATGGCACTAAGGCTTGACCCTTGGCTGGGTGTGCTCGGTGCCATTGCTTTTGGTTTGTCTTCTTATCACCTCATCATACTCGAAGCGGGGCATAATGCCAAGGCGCTTGCACTTGGTTATCTCCCTGGAGTGGTGGCTGGATTCCTATTGATTTTCAAACGAAAAAAATACTTGATTGGAGCCTTAATCACCTCCTTATTTCTGGGACTACAACTTCTTAGTAACCACCCGCAAATGACCTACTACATGCTGCTCATGTTGGTCTTAGTCGGTATAGCCTATGCTGTTGAGGCAGGAATGAAAGGAGAGTTCATGCATGTGCTCAAAGGCTTGGGGATTTTCACATTGGCATCGTTGTTGGCCCTCGGTACGGCATCGTCTAGGTTGATGACCAATATGGAGTATGCGCCTAGTACAGTGCGTGGCCCGTCAGAATTGTCAGGCAATGAGGAGAACAAGACTTCTGGTCTCGACAAAGACTATGCTACGGCATGGAGCTATGGTATTGGCGAATCATTCACACTCTT
>CAYSDH010000036.1:9032-30964 GCA_964429805.1 uncultured Flavobacteriales bacterium | reverse complement strand
TCATCAATGAGCTTCTCATTCTCTTCATCCTGCAGAATGGTCTGTCTAAACAGGTCTTTTATGAAATCTCTCTCTTCCTTCTCTTCTTTAAAGAGTCCGAGTAGTTTTCCATGACCTTTTGTTTCCACAGTTGCAAAGCCTTTGATGGTCTTGATGCACATACCGGCAGCCAAGTCTAAATCATCAGCCCAGAGTATGCTCATCTCATCAAGGTAGTGCTCTACCAAGTCGTTATTAGCCACGCACTTTTTAAATATCTGTACGATTACCTTCATGTGGTCAGCGTCAGTGACCTCTTCGGCAGCCATGTAGTTGATGTAATCTTCGTTGCGCAGAATACGCTGATTAAGCTCTCTGATTATATCTAGACGGTTATCATCCCAGACTATCTTATACTTCTCAATCGCTTTATTGAGGTGCACGTTTTCCACGAGCTCAGTGAGAATAGGATTGTCAATAAAGCGCGTGCTCGGACTTTTGTCCTCTTCGGTGGCCATGATACGTGCCTTTCGCTGCTCTATTTTTTCTACGCGCATGCCGTGCAAGCGCTGTATGATGGACAAGAGATGAATGTACATCTCATAGAACTTGTCTACACTGACCAAGAGTTGCTTCTCAGTCTTGGGTAGGTTTTGTTCTTCAGATTGATAAAAGGCGTAAAGTGAATGAAGCACTTTAATGCGGAGATGTCTCCTGTTTAACATGTGTTTTTTTGTGTGTCTAAAGCGGCAGTTTGACCTGTCCTATTTTATTGATTCTATCTTTTGCCATGGCAATTGCAGCTTCTTGAACAGGAATCCCTTTACTCCTTGAGTGTTCTAAAATGGCGATTGTAGTATGATAAATATTTTCTGTTTCGGCCATTGCCCAGTCTTGTGCATGACCAGCTACTTCTGCGTAACAATTCATTACGCCACCAGCATTGACCAAAAAGTCTGGCGCATAGACCACTCCTTTATCAAGTAGCGCCTTACCGTGCGTCTGTTCGTTCTCTAACTGGTTATTAGCGGCACCACAGATTACTGAGCACTTCAGCCTATTAAGCGTGTCGTCATTTACAGTGGCACCTAGTGCACATGGCGCGTAGATATCCATCTCCACGTCATAGATGTCATCTACTGAGACAACCTCTACTTGTGAGTGCTTGGTAGTCACCGCGTTAATGAGTTCTTCATGTATGTCAGTAATGACCACTTTGGCACCTTCCTTCACTAGGCTGTCTACCAAGTAACTACCAACATGGCCAACACCTTGCACGGCAATTTTTCGTCCTTCGAGAGATTCGCTTCCATAAGCAAATTTCGCGGCACCTTTCATGCCCATGTACACACCAAAAGCGGTTACTGGAGAGGGATCTCCACTTCCACCTTGAGCCTTTGGCAAACCGGCCACGTAATCAGTCTCCATGGCCATGTATGAAATGTCTTTGGGGTTTATCCCTACATCTTCAGCGGTGATATACTTACCATTGAGGCTTTCTACAAATTTACCAAACCTTCTAAAGAGGGCTTCACTTTTGTCTGTTCTAGCATTTCCTATGATAACGGCCTTTCCTCCTCCGAGGTTGATGCCTGAAATAGCCGACTTGTATGTCATTCCTCTAGAGAGTCTCAACACATCTTGCAACGCGTCAGCCTCAGAGGCATAAGACCACATACGCGTGCCTCCTAAACTTGGCCCTAGCACCGTGTTGTGCACTGCAATGATGGCTTTCAGTCCAGTCGCTTTGTCATTGCAAAACAATAACTGCTCATGGTCCATGTCGGCCATACTTGATAGAACTCCTAGCTCTTTTTTATCATACTTTACTGATGCCTCTATCATGCTTGATGTACTTTTCGATTAGTTTTGTCGTCTATTTCAAAGAAGGCCCAAAATTAAGTAAATATGGCGTGCTGACCACAGCATTAATCAATGAGAAACTTACTTTATCTCAATAAATTTTTCTATAAATATCGAGGCAAACTCTTGCTCGGTATGTTGTTTATCGTGGTCACAAATCTCTTTAACATCACCCACCCCATTATTGTAAAGGAGGCCGTGGACCATCTCGAGTCAATAGGCCGCAGTATTCCTGAGTTTAGAGATTCTGAACAGACAAAGGTCATCTCCGAGCCAGAAGGTCTGTCAATGGTGCTGTCATGGCTAGGCATGGATACAGAGCACAGCGTGAGTAGCTTATCAGAACTGACCAAGCTGGCCATTAAGACGGGTATTCTTCTCTGTGTGCTCTACATCGTTATCGCGCTTATTAAAGGACTGTTTTTGTTTATGACCCGACAGACCATCATTGTTATGTCGCGCTACATCGAGTATGACCTTAAAAATGAAATCTACGATCAGTATCAAGCACTGAGCAGGTCGTTTTATAAGAAGAACAATACTGGCGACCTGATGAACCGCATCTCTGAAGACGTGGGTAAAGTGCGCATGTACTTTGGTCCGGCTGTGATGTATACCATCAATTTGATTGTGCTCTCTGTCATGGCTATTTGGGCGATGATTCAGATTTCACCAAAACTGACTCTTGTCTCATTGGCACCGCTGCCCATCATGTCAGTGCTTATTTATGTGGTGAGTTCTATTATGAATAAGCGCAGCGAACTTGTGCAAGAGCAACAATCTAACTTAAGCACATTTGTGCAAGAGGCCTTTTCGGGTATACGCGTCTTAAAAGCTTACTGTCGACTCGATGGATTTGCCGATATGTTTGCCAAAGAGACTGAGTTGTATAAAGAAAAGCAGCTTTCTCTAGTAAAGGTGAATGCGCTTTTCATGCCAACCATCATTCTGCTCATAGGCGCGAGTACGCTTCTATCTATTTATGTGGGTGGCACGATGGTGATACGCGGAGAAGATGGCCTGACAATTGGCGACATGGTGGCCTTTGTTATTTATGTAAACATGTTGACTTGGCCATTCGCATCTATTGGCTGGGTGACCTCACTTGTGCAGCGTGCATCGGCTTCTCAAGCTCGAATCAATGAGTTTTTGCAATTGGAACCAGAAATTAATAGTGGAACTCAGCCTATCGACAATTTTGAGGGCCGAATCACTTTTAATGATGTCAGCTTCACATACAAGGAGTCAGGCACCGAGGCGCTTACATCCATTTCGTTTGAGGTAAACCCAGGAGAGAGTTTTGCCCTTTTTGGGCGAACGGGCTCAGGTAAGTCAACCATTGTGGAGCTTCTGACCAGACAGTATGACCCAGATGAGGGCAGCATAGCCTTTGATAATAAAGACATCAAGTCGTTTGATTTGTCAGCATTGAGAGGAACCATAGGTTATGTGCCTCAAGATGTGTTCTTGTTTTCTGATACAATCAAAAACAACATCGCATTTGGAAAAGAAAGCGAGGCTAATCTAGACGAGATAGACAAAGCCGCCTCTCTAGCGCAAGTAAAAGAGAATATTATGGCATTTCCAGACAAGTATGATACAGTGCTTGGAGAATGGGGTATATCGCTTTCTGGAGGTCAAAAACAGCGGGTATCTATTGCCAGAGCAATTATCAGACATCCTAAGGTGTTGATTTTTGATGACAGCCTCTCTGCGGTTGATACCGAGACAGAAGAATCTATACTTAGAGGCCTCGATACGGTGATGGAAAATGTGACCACTATTTTAGTTTCTCATCGAGTAAGCACGGTGGCGAGAGCAAAGAAAATAATGGTTCTCGATAATGGCCGTATTGCAGATATGGGAACCCACGAAGAGCTGTTATCTAGAGTGGGTTTCTACCGTTCTATGCACGAAAAGCAGTCGCTTGAAATGCGTGTAAATAATTAACTACAAGGACGTTTCATTTTAATTTTCTTATATATTTAACCCCAGCTAACCATCTTTTTATAAGTAACCTAAAGCTGAACGGAATGGAGGGAGGACACGACAATTACGAGAAGGATGAAATATATTCGAAGGTAGTAAGGGCCGGAAAACGGACTTATTTCTTTGATGTCAAATCTACACGAGGCAACGATTTATATTTGACTATTACTGAAAGTAAAAAGCGAATCAAGGATGACGGGGATTCATTTTATGAAAAGCATAAAATATTCTTGTACAAAGAGGATTTCGACAAGTTTACTGACGGACTAGACGATGCTTTGGGTAAGATTGATAATCTGAAAGAAACAGACTCTCGATTTATTGATAATCGGTCGGAAAAAGACAACGTTAATGAAGAAGAATTCATTGACGTGAACTTTGACGATGTAGGAGATTGATACTGTTGAGCAGCTCAAATTTTCAGTGCCAGCGCATACGCTTGGGCAATTGCTCTTTTAGCGTCTATCCCCTTAGCTTCATGCGCACCACCTATTAAGTGACAGTTGTCTTTGCCTTGTACTAGGTCATAAAGTGTCCTGTTGCTTACTTGGCCAGCGCACACTATTATACTATCTACTTCTAATACTTCTAATACCCCTTTGCGCTCAAAGTGTATGCCCTCATCATCAATTTTTTGATAGGTGACACTAGAGAGAAAAGTTACCCCGTGTTTCTTTAAGCCTGCGCGGTGCGCCCAACCAGTGGTCTTACCCATGTTTTTCCCTGCTTTTCCAGGAGAGCGTTTGAGCACTGTAATCTGACGGGGACTTGGAGCATGAGATGGACTCATCATGCCGCCTCGTTCAGTTATGTCTTTATCAATTCCCCAAAACTTAAAGTAGTCTTCATCGGCATCGAGCTGACTAATCATGGTGGCCGTGTCAAAACCAATACCACCTGCCCCAATAATGGCCACCTTCTCTCCTATCTTCTCTGGGTGCATTATAGCATCTGGGTATGACAAGACAGAGGCGTGATCAAGCCCTTCAATTTTAGGTGACCGTGGACTTACTCCAGTTGAAAAGACAACTTCGTCATAGTCCTCAATCATGTTTTGCTCAAATGCGGTGTGAAGTCTAACATCCACATCATGCTTGATGAGCATGGTGTTAAAGTACCTCAAGGTCTCTTTAAACTCTTCTTTGCCAGGAATGCGCTGAGCCAAGTCAAACTGTCCACCAATACGGTCGTTTTTCTCAAACAAGGTGATCTTGTGTCCGCGCTCTGCCGCGTGAATGGCAAAAGTCAAACCCGCTGGCCCGGCACCAACAACGGCTATGTTTTTTGCAGATGCAGCAGGAGTCGAAGTCATCAATGTCTCATGACAGGCTCTCGGGTTGACCAAGCATGATGCCGTTTTATTCTCAAAAACATGATCTAAACAAGCCTGATTACAGGCAATGCAGGTGTTTATCTCGTTCTCATTACCATCTCTCGACTTAAGCATCAACTCAGGATCGGCAAGAAATGGTCTGGCCATGGAAATCAAATCAGCGCAACCTTCTGACAGCACTTTTTCGGCCGTTTCTGGGCCATTGATTCTGTTAGTAGTGACCAGTGGAATGCTAACCTCACCCATCATTTTTTTTGTCACCCAGGCAAACCCTGCCCGCGGCACCATTGTGGCAATAGTTGGAATGCGGGCTTCATGCCAGCCTATGCCTGTATTGATGATTGTAGCCCCCGCTTTTTCAATCTCTTTGGCCAAGAGGACAACTTCTTCCCATGAGTTTCCGTCATCAACTAAGTCGAGCATGCTCAGTCGATAGATGATGATGAATTTCTCTCCCACTTTTTCTCTTACGCCACTTACAATCTTGAGCGCGAGTTTTATTCTATTCTCAAAAGTGCCGCCCCACTCATCAGTGCGCTTATTTGTCCGAGAGACTATAAACTGGTTAATCAGATATCCTTCTGAGCCCATTATCTCAACTCCATCATAACCAGCTTGCTTCGCCAAGTCTGCTGAATTGATAAAATCCTTGATGGTGTTTTCTATTCCTTTTTGACTCAGCGCCTTTGGAGTAAAGGGAGTTATGGGTGACTTTATTTTTGAGGGAGCTACATTAAAAGGGTGATAACCATATCGGCCCGAGTGAAGTATCTGCATGCATATTTTTCCATCATGCTGATGCACCGCTTCGGTAATTAATCTATGCTTTTTGACATCTCTTTGAGAAGTCATTTTTGCTCCAAATGGAGCGACCCATCCAGCTCTATTTGGGGCGATGCCTCCTGTCACAATCAGTCCAACCTCTGCCTTAGCTCGCTCAGCGAAATAAGCGGCCATGCGCTCAAATCCATTTTTCTCTTCCTCTAGTCCCGTGTGCATACTGCCCATTATGACACGGTTTTTTAAGGTGGTAAATCCTAAGTCAAGTGGCTCAAATAGATGCGGATATTTTGGATGCGACATAGGACGAATATAAACCTTCACAAGGGGTTTTAGTCACGATTAATATGTTAATAAGGAATGACCGAAGTATTGACGCAGCCTATACCCTAAAGTACATTCGTATCTAGTATGAAAAATATATTGATTATCGGAGCTGGCCGATCAAGCAGTGCACTTATTAAATATCTCGCCAACAAAAGCGAAGAGCACGACTGGACTATCACCGTAGCAGATAGAGATGCCGAAGCAGCTCAAGAGCGAGTCAGTGGTCTGCCGCATTGCAAAGCAAAGACCTTTGACGCCCTCAATCCAGATGCGCGAAGAGCAGAATTAATGGAGGCTGATATTGTAATCTCTATGCTTCCAGCACGATTTCATATCGAAGTAGTCAAAGACTGTATCGAGTTAAAAAAGCACATCATCACTCCTTCGTATGTAACAGATGAAATTAAATCGTTTGATGCCCAGGCCAAAGAGGCCGGTGTGTTGGTGCTTAATGAAATGGGACTCGATCCAGGTATAGACCACATGTCTGCCATGAAAATCATACACCACATCGAATCTCAAAATGGAGAGATGACAGTGTTTAAGTCATTTACTGGTGGGCTCATTGCCCCAGAGTCTGATGACAATCCATGGAATTACAAATTCACATGGAATCCGCGTAACGTAGTGTTGGCTGGACAGGGTGGCGCTGTGCAATTTATTAGAAATGGGTACTACAAGTTCATTCCATATCATCGCTTGTTCTCTAGAGTAGAAGAAATTGAGATTGAAGGATACGGGGCTTTTGAAGGCTATGCGAATAGAAACTCATTGGGATACAGAGAAGTGTATGGCCTTGAGAACATCCCCTCTTTATATAGAGGTACACTGCGCAGAAAAGGATACTCTGCCGCCTGGAATGTATTTGTACAGTTAGGAATGACTGATGACACATATACGCTAGAAGACTCAGCCAACATGACCTACAGAGACTTCATCAATACCTATTTGAGGTATGAGGAAACAGATACTGTAGAGAAAAAACTATGCGACTTCTTGGATTTGGATCCAGAAGGTGACATCATGAAAAAACTCCAATGGGTGGGGATATTTGATGCAGTAAACATTGGTCTAGAGAATGCTACACCCGCGCAAATTCTTCAAAAACTACTGGAGTCTAAATGGGAGCTCAAAGAAGATGACAAGGACATGATTGCCATGTATCACTACTTTGAGTACAAGCAAGGAGGTGAAAATAAAAAACTCAGTTCGTCTATGATCTCGATTGGTGAAGACCAGATATATACAGGAATGGCACGAACGGTTGGATTACCTATCGCTATTGCTGTTAAGCATATTCTAACTGGGGCAATGACGCTGACTGGCGTGCACTTGCCAACAATACCAGAGATTTACAACCCCATTCTCGATGAGCTTGAGGAATTGGGTATTTGTTTTGTAGAAAAAGAGGAAGCCTGATCAGCTTTCTCCAAAGAGTGAGTCAACAAACTCTGCGCGATTAAATACCTGCAGATCATCGATTCCCTCTCCTACTCCAATGTACTTTACAGGAATTTTGAACTGATCGGAGATTCCGATTACAACACCGCCCTTGGCTGTGCCATCAAGTTTAGTCACTGCTAATGAAGTAATGTCAGTGGCTGCAGAAAACTGCTTTGCCTGTTCAAAGGCGTTCTGTCCTGTCGAGCCATCAAGCACCAACAAGACCTCATGAGGTGCAGCCGACACGTGCTTTTGCATCACGTTTTTAATCTTGGTAAGCTCATTCATCAAGTTAACCTTGTTATGCAGTCTACCAGCAGTGTCTATAATGCACACATCAGACCCGTTGGCCACGGCACTTTCTACAGTGTCAAACGCGACAGAAGCAGGATCTGCACCCATGCCTTGCGAGACTATAGGAACTCCGACACGCTCAGACCAAATCTTTAACTGATCTACGGCCGCTGCTCTAAATGTATCAGCCGCACCAAGTGTGACTGAGTATCCTTTCTTTTTAAATTGAGAAGCGAGCTTACCTATAGTAGTCGTCTTACCCACACCATTTACGCCAACCACCATAATGACATAAGGTGCTGCTCCTGTTGGTATAGAGAAGTCTTCTAAATCTTTATTGCCGTTTTCCATTAAGAGATTTGCTATCTCTTCTTTGAGCAATGTATTGAGTTCTGCGGCTCCGACATACTTGTCTTTTGCCACTCGCTCTTCTATACGGTCTATGATTTTTAGTGTGGTGTTAACTCCCACATCTGACGTGACTAAAATCTCTTCGAGGTCGTCAAGCACTGCGGCATCTACAGTTGACTTACCGGCAATGGCTCGAGATAACTTAGAAAACACTCCAGATCTGGTTTTCTCCAAGCCTTTGTCGAGTGTCTTTTTTTTGTCTTTTGAGAACAGGTTAAATAATGCCATGTCTAGTGTCTAGATGTCTGATAATAATAGGCAAAAAAAAAGGCCTTCCAACTAAACAGCGGGAGGCCTAATATCATTCTTGAATGATGCTTAACTGGCCAACCAGCTTTTCACATCATCATTATGAACTATCTTCTCTCTGAAAGAATAAGCTCCAGTCTTTTCTGATCTAACGACCTTAATGACTTTGGTGAAATTCTTTCCACCTCCTGTCTGCAGCGTTGCTACTGTTTTCTTTGCCATTTCTTACTTACTTTATTTCCTTGTGAACGGTCATTTTCCTCAAGATAGGGTTGTACTTCTTGATTTCCATTCTGTCAGGACTATTCTTTTTATTCTTAGTCGTCACGTATCGTGATGTACCTGGTTGCCCTGACTCCTTGTGCTCAGTGCATTCCAGTATAACTTGTACTCTGTTACCTTTTCTGGCCATCGTTCGTTATTATTTGTAGAAGCCTTGTTCTTTAGCTCTCTTAATAGCCTCAGAAATGCCAATCTTATTGACAGTCTTGAGTGCTGATGTAGAGACCTTTAAGGTTACCCATTTACTTTCTTCAGGAATCCAGAATCTCTTTTTAATGAGATTCACATCAAATTTCCTTTTCGTCTTACGTTGCGAGAAAGAGACGTTATTCCCCGTCATCGCTTTTTTTCCTGTCAATTGACAAATCCGTGACATAGTGTCTTGATTTTTTAGAGTGTGCAAAGAAAACAATAAATACCCGTTGGAGCAAACCTCTTTGGAAGTTTTTCACATATCGCTCAATTCAGCATCAATAGCTGCTTTCTCAAGGTATTTAGGGCATTCAAGGCCGTCATTCTAATGTTATTAACTCTGTGATTACCAAATTGGAAGCGTTTCACCTCCATCTTTTCCTTCGTGCCGACAGCCATCCAGACTGTACCAACTGGTTTGTCTTCTGTACCGCCAGATGGCCCAGCTATGCCCGAAACGGCAATGGCATAATCTACCTCAAAACGGTCAAAAAGGCCCAATGCCATTGACTTTACCACTTCTCCACTGACGGCTCCCTCCTCTTTTATTAGCTCAGCGTCTACTCCTAATATGTCTGTTTTAGAAGTGTAGCTATATGTAGCAAAGGAGCCCTCGTAATACTGCGAACTACCTGGCACTGTTGTGATGAGATGAGCAATATACCCTCCTGTGCAGCTTTCAGCCGTGGCCACTTTCTTTCCTTTAATAGAGAGTAAGTCTCCTACCAACTCTTCTAGTCTATCTGTATTATAACCATAGACCAAGTCTGGTATGAGCGCCTCAAGTTCCTTTACTTTCTTGTCCACGCGCACTTTGAGCTCAGCTTTGTCTGGCCCATGAGCGGTCAGGCGCAACTTGACAATACCCGGTGAGGGCAAGTAGGCCAACTTTAAGTCACTTTCGGCCAGTGAGTCTTCCCAATTCTTGATTTTCATGGATAAGTGCGATTCTCCCATGCCCATGGTCAGCACAGTATGATGGTACACTGGCGTGGTATTAAAGTGGGCACTAATCATAGGAATGAAACCGTCTTCCATCAAGTGTTTCATCTCATAAGGCACTCCGGGCATGGAGATGAGCACTTTGCCTTTATGGTCGAACCACATACCTGAGGCAGTCCCCTTCAAGTTTCTGACTATACGAGCCTTACTTGGCAAACTAGCCTGAAGTCGATTTACCTCTAATGTCTCTTTGCCTTTTCGTTTAAAGTAAGACTCTATATCTACCAATACTGCGTCATTAATCTCCATCTCTGAGTCAAAGTACTCGGCCAATGTCGCCTTGGTGATGTCGTCATTTGTAGGACCCAGCCCACCGGTTACTAGTATGAGGTTGGCTCTGTCAAAGGCAGTATCAATGGCACTTAGTATCTCCGATTTTTCATCAGAAATACTCGTGATTCTGTTCACTCTGATACCAATAGCATTAAGCGTACTGCCCATCCATGCACTGTTGGTGTCTATTGTTTGACCGATGAGAAGCTCATCGCCTATCGTAATGATTTCTGCCTTCATTTGACCGCGAAAGTACAGGCTAATACTCTAATTTCGATGAAACATGTTTTTTGCACAGTTTTTGTGTGGAAGGACGAAACAATCTTAACTATTATGAAAAATCTATTTGTTCTAGCTGCACTAGCACTCTTAATGAGCTCATGTGTGGTTACGAAAGACCAAACCAACCTAGAAGACAATTACTCGGCATACAAATCGGCCATTGAGTATGAGAGTATGCACCATTTGCTGCATGAGGTACTCAAAATTGAAAATTTAGAAAAGCATACCGTCCATACAAATGACCTATATACCCGTGCCGACACGTGGGGCGGATCCATGTTCCGCTTGATGGCATATAACTATAATGGAACCACTGGTGTAGTCTGTAGTTCATTCTCCACTTTTGATATGAATGAGAATGGGACCTATAACTTTAATAATGTGCACCTTCCCATCAACGACCTAACTAAAATGAATGACTTCTACACTGGCCAAGAAGACTTGAAGCATAGTGAGCACAGAGTCATGAGGCTAAACGAGAACATTACGCTTGAAGTCACGAAGGCCTACAACTCAGAGCGCTATGCTATCTGGACAAATAGATTTAGCAGAATGACGATGACGCCATCAGCTTGGGCTAAGTTTTACTCAGAAATGGACGAGATTATTTCAAGAAAGTAACGTGTTTTCTCACTTATTTAAAGGGCATCAAGGTTTAAGAGTTGATGCCCTTTTTGTTTGTCTTATAGAGTGATAGAATCTAATTCAGATATCTTCGTTACACAATATAAATGCCGCTACATGGAAGTTGTCAATGAGTCTGGAGAAGCAGTGCCGGAGTTTAAAATGCTGGAGAAATATTCGAAAGTGCTTGATTCGAGTATCAAAATACCTGGCACGGAAAAAAGTATTGGTATAGACCCAATCATTGGGCTCATACCCGTGGTGGGTGATTTGGCGGGGTATGCGTTTAGCGTCATGCTCATATATTACTCCATTAAGCATGGTGCGAGTAAGCGTGTGCTGATGAAGATGCTGGGCAACACTGCACTTGATGCAACAATTGGAATTATCCCGATAGTGGGAACCATTTTTGACTTCGCCTATAAGGCCAACGAACGCAACCTAAAACTGTTTAAAGAATATCATGAAGAAGGGATGCACCGAGAAAGTACACTGCCTCTTTTTATTGGAGCCGTGTCTGTCTTTTTTGTCATCATTCTAGCTGTGGCTTATTTAGGTTTCTATCTATTGAGCAGCTTGGTTGAGATGATTTTCTGATGCTAATCTTGGCTGCTTAAAAAAGGATACTTCCTGTTGAGCTCATCTTTTTTCTTCTCTTTTGAAGAGATAAACTTTAGGCTTTCTTCCGTCTCTGGGTGCAGCAAACGGTGGCTGTCCATTTTAATCCATTCCGCCATTTCTTTGGAAAACACTTTGGCCTCTTGGCTGAAATACCCCTGCTTAAATTTGCTCCAGATTATCTCTTGAGCCAGTGGACTCGGGTGCAGCATGTCGTCTCCGTAGTAGCGATAATCTCTCAACTCATCCATCATGATCTCGTAAGCTGGAAAATATGATTCGTTGGTATCAGTATCACATAACATGTCAATCATCACGCGCAGCTTCGCTTTTGACTTGAAGCTTTCTTGGAGACCATCTTTTAAATGCCTCACTGGGCTCAATGTGTAGGCTATATGAATGTTAGGGTTTATGGCTCTAAGCTTCTGTATCGCAGTCTTTAGCGCATCAACACCTTGCTCCACTCCTAGCTCTACTTTGTCAAACTCTGCTTGCGGTACTTTATGACAATTGGCAACTACAGCGCTCGTGCTCTTGAGTCTAAACGCATGAGTTGTGCCGAGCGTGATGAGCAGGTGACTAGACTTTTTAAGGGCTTGGAGCGCTTCCTTTACTCTTGAGTTGATATGAAGAAGAATGCTCTCTTGCTTAGTATCCTTAAAACTCCCGTGATGATCCCATGAGTGCCAAAGTCCTTTGTATTCGTGAAGATCCCTTGGGCCGTAGGTTTTCTCTTCGACAACGTGATTGATGCATCGCGCGATAGAGATGGGGTTATACAAGATGCCAAAGGGATTCACACAGAAACCCGGAAATTGCTCTTGAGTCATTTTACCACCCATGTTTTCTGCAAAGCAACTTCCAATCATTGTGACCGGATTGTCAAGACCAATGAGTGTGTCGACTGGTCTTATGGGCAGCTCAGTCTTTAAAATATGCTGCTCCCGACTCACTGTTTCAGCTGCTTGAAATACGCTGCCAGCACTTCGGCATTTTTAAGTCGAGGCGTAAACACTTCAAGAATCTTTGCTGATTCACCTTGGTAGAATTGTTGAAATGCAGATTGAAGAGATTCGTCTGAGTCTACCGACACATAGTCAACATCAAAGACTTTAGCCAGTTTTTCTACCCTGTTTTCCATGTGCGCCTCAAAGAAATCTTCAAGTTCTGCCGCCCCTGAAGGTCCTGGAATAATTCTGAAGATACCTCCACCCCCATTATTTATAACGATGATGCGCAAGTTGGAAGGCAGATACTTGTGCCAGAGTGCGTTTGAATCGTAGTAGAAGGACATGTCTCCTGTCACCAGCGTAACGATGTCGTCAGTATTCATGGCCATACCGACAGCGGTGCTGGTGCATCCATCAATGCCGCTCACGCCTCTGTTACTGTAATACTTGATGTGCGAGTTAGCCTTGAAAAGTTGGACATACCTCACTGGGCTAGAGCTCGCCATCTGCAGAATACTCTTCTCTGGGATATTCTTGAGCACAGTATCAAAAGCCTTCAAATCAGACCAGTTTGCCTGACCTAGATACTGTTGATGCACCTGCTCCGCTTTTTGGTCTAATGCTGTCCACAACTGAGAGAAGGAGCTATCTAAAACGGGTAGATTTTTCTCTACGGCCTTCAACACTGAACTTGGTTCGGCCATGATGGCTCTTGTCAAGGCTTTATATGAATCAATGTGGGCCTTCACTCTATCAATATGCCAATGAGCTTTTGGCTTGTGCTCACGAAGCAGTCTCTTTATCTTTTTTGATATCAAAGGACCACCAAAAGTGATGACCAACTCTGGCAAGAAGTCAGACTGACTTTGTTCAGTCATTGCCTCAAGGCTGCGGTCTATGCATGTGACCACTTTTTTGCCAGTAAGGTTAGAGGTGCTTTCACAGAGTACCACCACATTTTTATCTTCTGTCAGTCGCCTTAGCACATCGTCATATATGTGCTCCTTGGTCATGACTCCCATGATAATCATCACCCGCTTATAGCGGCTCATCTCAGCTGTCAGCTCGGCAATCTGATTTGTGTCAAGTGGCATCTCTTGAGCGTAGGTCGTCTCAATCTCTTTGGGCTGGCTTGATTCTTTAGATAAGCCGTAGAGCGGCTCTTTTAGCGGCACATTGATGTGCACGGGTCCTCTGCTTGGACTCTGAGTCATGTCAATGGCCTCGTTTACACAGCGATCAGAATACCATAGGTCATCTCCATTACGCGCTTCTTGAGGCAGGGTGATTTCATAATTAGTGAAGTTGGCCAAGCTATTTTCCTGATGCATGGTCTGCCCTTCCATCTGGTCTATCCACTCTTGCGGTCTGTCAGCACTAATCACTAATAAAGGAATGCCTTGATAATAGGCCTCAGCCACTGCTGGCGCATAATTTAAAAGAGCGGAACCAGAAGTACAGAGCAATGCCGTGGTGGCCCCGTCAGCTTGCGACATGCCCATGGCAATAAATCCAGATACTCGCTCATCAGGTATCACATACGTCTCAATGTTTGGGTGACGATGAAAAGCAATAGTCAATGGAGCATTTCTCGACCCTGGTGACACGATGACTCGCCTCACATGCTTCTGAGCACACAGTTCTACTAAGTGTCTTATTCCTGGCTTGTCAGTACTTTCCATATCAATTATTGATGTAGTAGACTCCTTCAGTAATTACTCTTCTTTTGACTTTTACAGCGTATTTCATTTCACCGAAATCGAACTTTCCTTGTGGTAAAGGAATGTGATGCTCTCCAGCCGGAAACTTCTTTTTGAATCTTTTACGCTTCATGTCTCCCCAATAAAACTTCACTGTGCTCGGCTTAATCAAGTTAAACGTAAGAAGCTGTTTTTCTTCAGTTTGCAGCACACACTTATCAGACAGATCTGAATCAATCAATGCCGTCCATACGCTGAGTTTTTTATTCTCCATCTCCGTCCAAATTGGTCGGACTATTCCGTCATGGGCTGAGATGTTGTTGTAGTCACCAAAAAAGACCTCCTTGGTGGGAAGGAACTCACTGTCTGACACAAGGAAGTGAAAGAAGTGCTGCCCACCGTCTTTTGACAGGCTTAGCTTTACTCTTGTTTTTTGAGACTCCTCATCTCTGTCATAATAGATGAAGTATAAATAGCCAGTGGTTTGGTCAATGTCCATCCACGTAAAAAATTGCTGAGAGTTTTCTTTGGCTTCATTGACCTTTATTCTGTCCGTCCATGTTTGTCCCCCATCAGTTGATTTGGTTAACCAGATGTCAGTGTCGTCCTCACCATTAAGCTGGTCAGACCAATTGATGTATATAGTGCCGTGATTCTCACCGCCACTGAGGTCACACTTGGTCACCGGCATGCCGTTGCACCGAAATATGCCTGGAATGTCAAAAGCCCATCCGCCCGGTAAATCGGAGACACGTATCTCATCATCTTGCCAGCTCAGCCCATTGTCAAGCGATGACTTAAATACAAGTCCTTCTGGCCCTGACCAACTGACATAGATTTCTCCATTTGGCCCTATGGCAGGTGTGGCACCTTCTACGGTTTCATCATCATCTACGCAGTCTCCTGTCGTAGTCGAGATGACCAATGGCTCTGACCAGGTTTCTCCTCGGTCTTTAGATTGAGCATACATAATGTTTGACCTGTCTTTTGGATCATGACTGTCATAGACATCAAACTGAGTCCAGGTCATGTGAATCGTTCCTGATTTGCGGTCTATCACTGTCCAGTGTTTGTCTTGCGCCTTGGTGTCATTGAGACCTGTGAATGTATCAACTGGCCAAGTCAGTCCGTTATCATCGGTGCGCTGGCAGACTATTCTGTCTATCCAGCTTCCTTTTTTGTAGTTAGAAAGATGAAAAAAGTAAAAGCTCCCTTGCTCATCTATATCAAGCACAGGGTCTCCCCACACTCCCCATTTACTATTTAAAAGTGCTGGCGTCCAGGTTCTACCAGTATCTGCACTGTAGTAGTAATTATTGAGCACTGAGGCGGCCATGACACGAGCAGGATTATTAGGGTCTATCATAATAGAAGGCTCACAGGCATAGCCTTGATCTCCGATTTTGACATTTGGAAACTGTGCCACCGCAGCGTCAGAGACCAACAGTATGATGAAGAGCGCAAGTAATCTCATTGATTTCGTTCTGTCGGTTCCCATGTTCCGCTTCCCTTGCCTGTGGCAAATCGAAACAAGCCCACCAGCAGGGCCATGTTCATATTATAAAAGTAACTGATGAAGCGCAGCAGTTTGATATTACCTCCCAGTTTCTTGACGATGCTCGATTCGAAAATGGCCACCGACATTAAGCCCATGTGCAACCAAAACATCCAGATGTAGATGACACCCGCGGGTATGAGCGCGTAAGCCGTAAACATATTAAAGATGATGGCTATCGGAGTTATCCATCTAAAGACTTTATGCGAGATAAAACTGAAGGCAAGGCCCTTTCTTTTGCTCGTCATCAAGTGAGAAAATCGCTCTAAGTTTTGGAAGTTTCCTTGAGACATTCTGACCTTACGTCTAAACTCTTCTGAGAGCTTAGTAGACACATCTTCCAAACAGATTGCATTGATACTGAGCACGGCTGACTTTCCCGCCTCAAGTACATTCATGGTGATGTAAAAATCATCAACAAGATGGTGCCTTGGAATGGGCAGAAAGAGCTTTGTTCTGATGGCATAACAGCCACCAAATGCGCCCATCATGGTGCCCCACAATTCCCCTTCAAAGTACTTTATCCTATTTTCTCTTTTGAGATAAGCCGACTCTTGAAGACTGATTCCCTTTTTGAGCTCATTTCTAGGCTGAATGGTGGCCCCAACTAGGCCTATTTCATCGGAATCAAACGATTGCACAAGTTGTTTCACCAAGTCTTTTGTGAAGATGACATTAGCGTCTGTGAACAAGGTGATCTCTGTATCTACTTTGGCCATGAGACTATTGATGACACTGGTCTTTCCTTGACGGTCAAACTTGTGCAGCTTCAGTGAAGGAAACTCTTGCGATAGTCGTTCTACAATGTCATGTGTTGCATCAGTTGACCCATCGGAACCTACTAGTACTTTAATACGGTCTAATGGGTAAGATCCAGAATAGACAGAACGTATCTTTTCTTCTAAGACAACTTCTTCATTATACGCAGCAATGACAATGGTGACATCATGCGCGGCAGATTTACGCAAGCGTCCTTTGTCTTCTTTGTACAAATACTCTAAAATCAAGGGATAGAACACATACGTGTGAAGTATCACAAGCGCAGTGGTCCAAAACAATATGTGGGTAAAAATCAAGTGAGTCGGAGAAAAGAGTGCCCAAATATAGACATTGGAAAAGTCCTGATTCTTAGGTCAGGCGTTCTTCTTTTCCTTTTTTTTCTCTCTTTTCTTTTTTCGGTCTAGGCGCTTTTGGGCTTTGGTTGACACAGCCTCTCTAGGCGGTACTTTTAACTCGCCTCGCTCTATGGCCTGGACGATGCCCTCTATGGCGGCATCTTTGCCACCTGGATCATACTCTGACTTTAAGTCTGAGCCAAATATTTTGGCCACTGATTGCCACATAAACGCATTAAACCCTCCTTTAAGTTGCTTGATTAGTTCAAACGAAGTGTTGCCCGTTTCGCGGTCAATGAGTTTAATGAGAATACGCCCCTCACTCATCGTAAGGTTTTTCAATTCACCTTCAAACTCTTCTTTGAGTTCAACTTCTGCCTTGTCTACAAATTTCTTCTTCTCTTTTTCTGAAGTAAGTGAGAGCAGTTCTCTATCAAACTCTTCAAGCAGATCGCGGGTCACAACTGCGTAAGGATAGGCTTTAAGCACTTTCTTCTTAATACGGTCATAGCGTCTTTGCTCCCTCCTGCTCTTAGCGCTTCTTCTGTCAGAAATGCTAAACTCAGATAAGAAGACCATTGGAATGGTGTCACCTTCAATAACAACAGCTCTTACCACATATATAGGCTCCTCATCTTGCGCACAGAGCGATGTACTTGTGAGTACAAGGCTGAATACGCAAAGCAACAGCGGAATCGTTATTCTACTGAAAATTAGACTACTATGTCCGTAAGGTCCGATCATCACCTACTGTATACGGTTTTTCACCCAAGAAGATACAGATTCAACTTCAGATGTGTCCACTTGAGTATTACTACTTGTTTCAGTATCAAACAAATAAGATGCCATGGCCAACACGGCCTTTGTTTCAGATGGGTCTAGCTCCTTCTGCTGATTAGGTGTGAAGTGGTGTTTCACAAAGTTTGTGTCAAAATTGCCCGACTTAAAGGCTTCGTGCTCCATGACATAGGCGCCAAAGGGAAGCGTGGTGCGTATGCCCACTATTTTATAGGCCGAAATAGCAAGTTTCATTCGCTCTATGGCCGCTTCTCTGTTTTCTGCATGCACGGTCAGTTTTGATATCATCGGGTCATAATACACCGGCACGTCCATGCCCTGTCTAAATCCGTCATCGACTCTAATTCCTGGTCCCTTAGGTGCAGAATACACTTTTAGGGTACCGATATCGGGCAAAAACCCGCTGTCAGGGTCTTCGGCATAGACGCGTAGCTCGATGGCATGACCACTTATACTGAGGTCTTCTTGAGTAAACCGAAGTGTCTCTCCACGCGCCACTCTCACCTGCTCCTTGACCAAGTCAATTCCTGTAATACACTCAGTCACCGGATGCTCAACTTGCAGTCTGGTATTCATCTCTAAGAAAAAGAAGTCACCGTGCTCATCGAGCAAAAACTCGACTGTGCCTGCACCAGAATAATTACATGATCTGGCCACATCAATGGCCGCCTTACCCATACGATCTCTGAGATCTTGACTCACGGCAGCAGAAGGCGCTTCTTCAACTACTTTTTGATGCCTTCGTTGTATAGAGCATTCTCGCTCAAAGAGATGCACCACATTGCCGTGGTCATCAGCCAAGACTTGTATTTCAATGTGCCTTGGAGATGTCACAAATCGCTCGATAAAGACTGAGCCATCTCCAAAAGAAGACTCGGCCTCTGAGATGGCGCGCTCGAGTTGTTCTTCAAACTCTGACTGTTCCATAACGATGCGCATCCCCTTTCCTCCACCTCCAGCAGAGGCTTTGATGAGTACCGGGATTCCGATGTTTTTGGCCGCCTGCACTCCGTCTGCCAAATCTTTGACAGGCGAGTCGGTGCCGGGCACCATGGGTATGTCATATTTGGCCACGGTAGCTTTTGCAGCCAGCTTTGAGCCCATGAGTGTTATGGCCTCTGGCGAAGGGCCAATAAAGCGGATACCCGCCTTGTCTACCTTAGTGGCAAAGTCTGCATTTTCTGACAAAAACCCGTAGCCCGGATGTATTCCTTCTACGCCAAGTTCCAATGATTTCTCAATAATCTTATCTCCTAATAAATAGGATTCGGATGATGGCGGAGGGCCTAACAAAACGGCCTCATCTGCAGCCAACACAAATGGCGCATTGCGATCTGCTTCTGAATAAACAGCCACCGTTTTGATGCCCATTTCTTTTAAGGAGCGTATCACTCTCAGTGCAATCTCTCCCCTATTCGCTACTAATACTTTCTTCATATACTTTGTTCAAACTAGGAACTAAAAATAGACTTAATTCTTATTGCTGTATTTGCAGATGGAAGAGATACCGAACAGCCTTATCTTTGCAGCTTGTGAATAACACACTTCGTCATGTTTTTCTGCTTTTAAAGCGCATCGGTATCATACTGATGATCTACACTTTGTGCCGTTTACTGTTCTATGCCTTTAACTTTAATTACTTTGCTGACACCAACTTGCTTCGTGCATTTTGGGGCGGCATTAGGTTTGATTTGTCGGCATTGGCCTTTGTCAATTCACCACTCATAATTCTCAGTCTCCTCCCCTTTAAGATTGTTCAAAAAGAGGGCTATCAAAAATTCTTGCTCACGCTCTTTGTGCTTCTCAATGCACTTCCGCTTTTTTTCAATCTGACGGATATTGAGTATTTCAAATTCACGTCAAAACGCAGCACAGCCGATTTTTTTGACATGGTCTTCATGAGCAATGATGTGTGGAAAGCCATGCCAAGTTATATTGTAGACTACTGGTATATCGCCTTCATATTCTTGCTGATGCTCGTCTACTTTACGCGCAGAGTGAGGAAGTTTGATGGTTTGAGACTTCGTGAACTTTCATTTAATGGACTTTGGCAGTTTGCTGGTCTGTTTGTGATGGTGGCACTCTTCACGGTCTTTTCGCGCGGAGGCCTGCAACTCAGACCTATTAATAATCTTAACGCGATAGAGTATGGACGGGCTCAAGACATTCCGCTCATCTTGAACACACCGTTTTCGATGATGAAAACATTTGGCAAGCAGCAGATGTCACGGAGAGAGTACATGAGTGATGCCGAACTCGAGTCAACTCATTCTGCGCTAAGACACTTTTCAAAAGATGGAGACGCTGCGCTATCGGGGCACAATGTGGTGATTGTAATCATGGAGAGTTTCAGCATGGACTTTGTCAAAAAAGAGAACTCGGCAGGCTTGCCTTACACACCGTTCTTGAATTCACTCAGCGACAGTTCCTTCATTAAAGTTGACATGGGCATGGCCAATGGCAGAAAGTCCATGGAGGCAATGCCGGCCATCATAGCGGGCATACCATCACTGATGAATGACCCTTTTATTACCTCTCGCTTTAATAATGTGAGCATTGATGCCTTGCCACTTGTCTTAGGTGAAAAGGGATACTCATCCGCCTTTTTTCATGGAGGGTCGACTGGCACCATGGGCTTTGATGTGTTTGCCAAATCGGCAGGTTTTCAGCAGTCTTTCTGGCGTGAAGATTATCCTGACCAAGATGATTATGACGGAACCTGGGGCATCTATGACGGACCATTTATGCGCTTTAGTGCCGAGAAAATTTCAGAAATGGAGGAGCCATACCTTGCCTCGGTGTTCAGCTTGAGTAGCCATCACCCGTACTCACTTCCTGAAGATAAGAAGTCTCAGTATGCAGAATTTGAAGAGGGTTTGCCACGCACCATTCGTTATGCAGACGATGCCTTGAGAGATTTTTTTAAAGTGCTTGGTCAGAATGATGAATTAGACAGCACACTTTTTGTGATTACTGCTGACCACACACCCAGTTCTTTTAGTAAAGCCACAAAGACTGCTCTTGGGGTTTACTCAGTGCCAATTATCTTTTATGCTCCTAGTCACAGTCTTTCTCAAATCAATACGAAAGTGGCGCAGCATATTGACATCATGCCTACTGTCTTGGACCTTATAGATGTGGATGTAGATGCCTTAGTTTTAGGTCGTGTGTTGGGAGATGGAAGTCCATGGAGCATTCAGTACTTGAATGAGATCTATCAAATCAGTGACGGAGAAGTACACATGACTTTTGATGGTGAGCAGATTGTCTCTGTGCTTGATGTGCAGGGTAAAAAGGTCAGCATCTCACAAGAGAGAAAATCTCAACTGGAGACTAAAACGAAGGCGATAATACAGCAGTACAACAATCGTCTACTTGACAATAAAATGACGGCTAAAAACAACTAGTGTCTGATCGGAAACGCATACGGTTTATTCTCAATCCCTTTTCGGGCGTTGGCAGGAAAAAGATAATTCAGGTCTTGCTTGAAGAGCTCATCGACTCGTCTAAAATAGAGTACGACCTCTGTTATACCGAATCAGCTGGACATGCCGTGGACTTAACCAAAGAGGCCTTGGACAAAGGCTGTGATGCGGTAGTGGCAGTTGGAGGTGATGGGTCTATCAATGAAGTAGGACGCACATTAATTGGCACTGACACGGCCCTCGGCATAATACCTGGAGGCAGCGGAAACGGCATCGCGCGGAGTTTTGGAATACCCTTAAAACACCGCAAGGCCATCGAGCGAATCAATGCCTTTGAACCTGTCACGATTGATACTGGTGTGATGGATGACCGACCATTTATTGGCATCGCGGGCATCGGGTTTGACGCGCACATTAGCAAGCGATTTGTGAAGCGTAAGATTAGAGG
>CAYSDH010000036.1:0-9022 GCA_964429805.1 uncultured Flavobacteriales bacterium | reverse complement strand
GAGTTTTGCCAGTACAAACCCTTTGATTACTGTCTCAATAACTGTGACTCAGCTGAGCAGGCTTTTGTGCTGGCTTTTGCAAACACCACGCAGTACGGTAATAATGCTGTCATAGCGCCACTGGCCGAGTTTTCAGACGGTAAGTTAGAGATGGTGAGTATCACAAACATGACTACTGAGAGACTCCCTGAAATGGTGTTTCGATTGTTTAGTAAGCGTATTGACGATGCCAGTATTGTGAGTTCGAGTAGTTTCACATCATTGACTTTGCAGCACTCTGCAAACTTTGGTCATGTAGATGGTGAGCCTTTTGAAGTGAGCAATGAGTTTGAGGTGACGATTGTGCCTGAGAGTTTGAGCGTGCTCATCTGAGAGCGTGTTACTTTCTCAATATCTTATCCATGGATTTTCCGCGTGCTAACTCGTCAATCAACTTATCGAGATACCTGATTTTTCTCATCAGTTCATTTTCTATCTCCTCCACTCTATACCCACAGATTACGCCTTTTATGAGTGAGACATTGGGGTTTAGCTGAGGTGCATTTTCAAAGAAGCTCTCAAAATCAGTTTTGTCCTTAAGGATTTTTTCTAGGTCAGCTTCATTATAGCCTGTCAACCAAAAGATGATGGTGTCGACATCTTCTTTTGTTTTGCCCTTCTTCTCAGCTTTAGTGACGTAATGCGGGTAAACACCAGCAACTGACATTTTAAAAACGCGTGTGTAGTCCATGGGTTTAAATTACGAAATGAGTGTAATTCTTGATTACAAACTGCGCCTTTCGAGACAAACTGTTTGGACAGTGGTTTCTCGTCTGAGCCGAGGCGCGTGGAAAAGGCATATTTTTTTTAGGCCGTGTGTTGGCTTGCGGGGTTATAGTGTGTGACCTGTTGTCAGAGACTTTTTTATTCGTCTTCCTAACATTCTCTCAGATCCAAAGTCCATAGTTCCAGTCCGAAAAACATCACTGTGCGTCATTATGCGATATACATATTTATCTTCGAGACAAAGTATCATTACTTTTCCTTCTTTAAATATTGGAAAACCAGTTTTTCCCCAGCCAATCATATAATTTGACTCTTCGGCCTCAAGTTCTAGGCGATTGCCAAGTAGTTTTTTCAGGGATTTCATTTTTCCTTCTATTGGCTCATCCGACATCACTTCATGTGTTGTTAAAGGAGCAACAGAATGCCAGAAGGCATAAAATCCAATTGGACCGATTAGTAGCCAAAATATCCAAGATAAACTTCCCTTTCCGCCATTCACAGAATTTGGAAATTCAATTGATCCGGTTCCGGTAATGATGGAGTAGAATACTGCCAGTCCTATCAATAAAAAGACGGCACTCATGAAGATGCTAACTACCAGTGAGAAGTAGTCCAATCCATGTTTCGAAGGAAATTTTCTTCTCAGCATTCAATTGTCTCTAACAAGCGAGTATTCTAATATAGTACAGCATTTATCGCTTATGTGCTCATCAAAATACTAATTTGTCTACAGGGCTTTTGACAATGGATACTGTACTGGCCGCTACTTGGTGGTGCTGCTGTGACCCAATAGTAGCTGTATCTGCCTGATATCTGTGCCAACAAAAAAGCTGCCCCCACATGGAGGCAGCTTTGTCACTTTTATGAGTGTAAACTTAGTCTACTTTCAACTTAGTCACTTGTTGTGATGTTCCGTCAAAGAGCGTCACAATGTAGAGACCTGACTCAAGTTGAGCATCAAATGTGATGTTCTTGTACACCTGCGTTCCTTTGGCTGCAAACACCTCGGTGTAGACAGTCTTTCCAGCAATGTCAGTGACCTCAAGTGTGTATGAAGCGTTCTCTTTATCCGCATTCATTTCTATCATAATCTCTCTACCCGCTGTTGGGTTTGGATAGATGACAAAATCAAATGCAGGAGTTAATTCCTTAACCGCTATATCATCAATTGGCTGAGCGACTGGCGCTGGCACAATTGTTATCGGGCACACTGTTGCGAAGTCTCCCCACACATTACCGGCATAGACACGCACATCTACATCATAAGTCGTGCCTGGCGCAAACTCGGTGATGTTGGCATCAAGAGTCAATGACAAGTCTGGGTTAATCACAGAGAATGATGCCCCAGCACCTAGTGGACTGAAGCGGAACTCCCAAAATTCTGCACCCAATATGTTATCAGAAAGTATGAAGTCTGACGAAGGCCACGTATATGTGCCGTTACAACTTGACATCTGTAGACCTGTACTTTCAGGCTTGACAGCTGTACTCAATGTACATGCTGGTCCTGGCACCGTGTATCCACTTGGCAACAAGGCCTCAACAGTAACCGAGTATGTCTTGGCATATTCTAACCCAGCTTGATACAACTGTACAGAGTAGTTGTTGGAAGTGTATTCAATTGGCGACACCCCGTCATCAAATGTGAACCTGTAACTAGTCGCTCCAGTTAGTGGATCAGCCAAAATGTTTTCTGCTAAGAAGTAATTAGAGCTTCCAGCGCACCAGTCAGCATTGACCTGCGTAGTTGGTGCCGCTCCTAGTGCGATGCTACATACTGGACCATAATCAGACCAGATGTTGCCAAGAGCCCCGTTGGTCTGAAGCTTTACTTGGTGGCGCACACGCACGTCATATGTTTGCATGTATTGCAATCCAGGAACGGTGCTCAGATTGATGTAGAATCCGTCAGCGGCCATGTTATCTACCGCAGCGATTACTGCACCGTTTTGTGAGAATTCAAATCCATAAGCTGGAACTTGAACTCCCGTAAACGTGTAGAGTTCATTTACATCATCTCGCTCAGACTGAATGACATCATTGAGGTCGAGGTCAATCGCTCCGCACCATGGTGTTCTCAGCTTCGCATCAGCAAAGGTCTTGACCAATGTGTAGAACTCATTCGTAGTCGTTGAGCCTGCGCCACCTGCCGTGTGTACAGAGTAGAAGTACGTATTTCCGGGAACGAGACCACCAACCAAGGCTCTTTCGAGTTGGTCTGGTCCATAATTGTTGAAGCAACCTAATGAGCTTCCTCCACACGCATCCCAGACTTCAATGACCGCGTCAAATCCGGTTGGGAATGTAGTAGACAGTTGAGGATGCACACCCGCATGAATCACGTCATTCGCATCTGATGCTACAAAACTGTACCAGACTACTTGGTCGCCAATACCTGCACAAACTACATCGCCAGTGGAGTTATCTGTAGATGTCTGCACATAGCTGGCTGGCCCGCCAAACTCCACTACAGGAACATCAAACGCTCCGCTGCACATGTCATTCGCCACACAGGTGATGTTGGCAGCACCTGGTGTTAAGCATACAGACTGAAAGTCAGCACTGTTATCATCCGTATCTGTTCCGTTTGGAATTCTTGAAAGACCATTGGCCATTCCGTCAGAAACGGAAGCAGAACCTTCTGCATATCCTGTCACGACTCCTTCATAACTCAATGCATCTACCAAGTTACCGGCAAACAATAGTCCCACAGCATCTGGTCCATTTTGAGGAGCAAATCCGCTTTCAGTTTGGTCACAGTACGCGCTTGAGTTTGGTCCAAAACAGATGACATGATAATCACCAGCAGCCAAACTTACAGCAGGTAGCTGAATAGTCACATAAATTGAATTTCCGTTACCGTTGACTAGCACCACTTCGTATGATGACAAATCAAGCGCAGTAGTTCCACTATTATAAAGCTCTAAGAATTCTTCTGTATCACTACCAGACTGGTCGTAATCAAACTCATTGATGAGAAGCGTGTTGACCGGAAGACAGTTTGCTGGCGCTGAGAATAAATCAGCTGCACTGAACGTACATCCTGCATCAGAGGAGAATAGCGCGTTGATTGACAGGGCAGCTCCGTCTGCACTCAAGCCAGTTAAAGTAACCGTCTGAGGACTTGTACCGATGGCAAAACTCTGTCCGTTGACATCAAGTGTTCCAAATGCTGGTGCATCTGTAAAGGTGACGATCACATCATTTGAATAGGTGTTAGTCATCGGGTCACAGGCGCTTTGGTTACCACCATCTGCGATGGCTGTAATCACGCAAGTAGATACGATACAATCTGAAATGTGTCCACCAATTTCTGAGTCCGTATTCAGCGGAAAGCAATCCCACTCAACAGTTGGGTCAAAGACGTCATTGCCATCAGTATCTCCGAGTTGGATAGTCGATTTTCTTACTAGTGTGAAGTTTGCTGTCGAGCATGTTGACCCGGCATCAGTCCAGCCTGCACCTGGGTCTACTCCGAGCACTCCAATGACATCAACCGACACACCAAATGCAGAAGTCGAAGCTCCTTTCACGAGTTGGATAGCATCATCACCATTGTGATGGGTGACAGAAGGGAATCCGACTATGAGGTCAGCTTCAGCAGTAAAGACCGCTCCTGCCCCACTTGCACAGACCACAAACACTTCTCCTGGATTTAGAGTTCCAGTCAAGAATAAAGTGTCTGTCGGTGTAGTTGATCCGTTGTTGTACTTGTAAAGCGCGTAACCTGCAGCAGCCATGTCAATAGGAGCCGCGGCCGGATTGTACACTTCAATACACTTGTTGTTTCCACTTCCTTCTACATACTCTGATATAAAGAGATCTGTACAAGGCATTGCAGCAGGCACGTCATTGTCTTCTATCGTTATGGTGTGCTGAGTGATTGTGCCAAGGTCACCCGCATTTCCACCTGACGGTTCTGATAGGAATAGGATGATTGACTCATTTCCTTCAATTAGCATGTCATCGACTATGCTGAATGTAAAGCACTGGTCTGCCGCATTACCTGCTTCAAAGAATACGAGGCTTTGCAACGGGTAAGGGTTGCCAGTTCCATCGTCATAATCTGCTCCGTTAGTCGCAGATGAAGATGTTGAGATATTGAGCACCGCTTCCATATCATCAAATGCTGACTCGTTTAATATTCCTACACAAACGTCAACCGTCATGACTCCTTCGTCAACTGTCGTATTCACTGCAGTAAACTGCACTTGAGTATTGGTTGGCGCACAATTAGAAATCAATGAATTTACTCCAGGTGAACCTCCAGTAACGACTTCTTGCCAGTTAGAACCTGTCACATCGTTTGCCGCATTTATGTCAGTAATATGGAGCGTGTTTCCATTACCATCAGCACCGTCTGCATCGTCATAGGTAACAACATCTACAGTGTTCGTTCCAGTCACAAGCGTGATGGTACCCGACCCGTTGCTCAATATGTTGGTTGAATTAGTGGCCCCATCAACACCATAGTCTGGCGTAAAAGGACATGCGTTATTGTAGATTCCGTCTCCGTTAGAGCCTAGTGAAACCGTTACACATGCTCCATCGGCAATAATAGATCCGGCAGGAAAAGTAAATGTTGAGCTTCCATCATCCAGAATTTCATAACCACTGACATCGACATCAGCTCCGTTATTGTTGCATACCTCTATCCACTCATCATCTGTACTTGGTGTGTTATATGTGATTTCTGTGATCACTAGGTTTGGCAACACTAAACACGAAGCAGGTGCCGAAAACAATCCTGTAGCGGCTGATGAACAGGTACTCAATGCAGAGAATGATGCGTTAACATCAACAGGCATTCCGTCAGAATCAAGACCTACTAAGGTTACTGTCTGCGGACTAGTTCCAATAGCAAATGACTGACCATTTACATCCAGCGTTCCGCTCGTTGGAGCTCCTGTGTATGCCACTGTGACATCGTGCGTGTAGGTATTGTTTGAGGCAACACATCCTGTTTGGTTTCCAGCATCTGTAATGGCGTCAATGCTACATGTGGCTGCTCCACTGATGTCATTGAGCTGGAAGTTGTCAAATCCTAACTCCTCATTTCCTGAGTTAGCAGACATGGTAATTCTAATCTCAATACTTGACCCAGACACCGCGATTATAGAATTAAAGCTTGCGAATGTATTGGTGAGCAATGGAAGATCACCCACATCATCACCGTCAGAATCAAGGGCTGCTCCATTATTAGAAGTATCGCCATTGTTAATTCCAGCGAAGTACAACAGTCTTGTCCATGCACCTCCGTCTACTGAGTATTCTACGTGCATAAAGTCACTGACATCTACTCCACCAGATCCACCAGCTCCTTGACCAAATAGTCCAGAGAACTGAACGCTAGTCATTCCCGTAATATTCTGTGGTGCGAAGAGTATGGTTTTTGGATTGACACCATTTCCAGAACCGGCATCGTCTAAGTCCTCTCCAGCCCAATAAAATGAACCACTTTGTCCGGAGTAATTACCAGAAGTAGTTGATCCGTCAGTTCGCGTGAAGAAATCGTTTGTTCCGTCTACAAATACGTCACCAGCTCCGGTAAAATATGTTGTACCGTCTCCATCAACTTCAAAGTCTTCAGTCCAAAACACTTGAGCTTGAACCAATGCAAAAGAGATAATGGCCACTAGGCCGAGTATTAATTTTTTCATTGTTTGATTATTTAGTTCTACTGAATCCACAAGCCTACAGCACAAGTAGAAATGCACGTGCAAGTTCATGTTAAATCTGAATCAAATCCAGTCGAATAATCAACAAATCTGCGCTAAAAGGCGCTTTTTTGTTGAAAAGAGGCCTCGTTTTAGAGTTTATCCCTCATTTTATCATGAATCCCTTTAGTCATTGCACGACAAAGGGACTGCTCAAGGATTCTCCTTCAACGACAAGTTGGATGAGATATACTCCTTTATTCAGCGTTCTTGAAAACTGAATCGTAGCTGCGCTTCCATCCTCTGAAACCTGATAAAGATTTGACGAAATCAGTCTTCCAGATATGTCTGTAATCATCAAAGTCCTTAATGCAGAAGCTGACAAATCATCACGAACACGAATACTGAGACCTGTTCCATCACTCGGATTTGGGTACACTTGAAGTCGATTTGGACTTTTAAGAGTTTTCATCAAGAAGTCATCAGGTCCACTTTCGATTGACTCGTTTTCGTTTACGAAATCATTCAGATTACTATTGAATCCGACATCACATGGCGGCCCGTATGAACTCCAAAAACTACCAAGGGCACCGTTCGCATGGAGCTTGACTCTATGCCGCACTCTCACTTCATAAAGCTCACCTTCTTCAAACCCATTGGCAGCGTTCAAGTTCAAATTGTAGCCAGTGGTTGACTGATTTGATACTGCAGAGATATTCGTTAAGCCTTGGCGTATGTTAAATCCATAACCGTTGGTGACCACACTAGGCCATACATAGAGTTGACCAAGGTCATCTCGCAGTGAGGTGACGATGTCTCCGAGACTGTAATTATACCTATCGCATGAGGCTGAGTTGAGTGATGTGTTAACAAAGGTTTTGACTACTGTCGAATACTGATTACTCAAACTTTGACCAGAATTTTTGTCGGACACTGAATAATAATACTGTTGACCAGGAACTAGATTTCCTGGCATAACCCGCTCGAGTTGATTTGGACCATAGTTGTCATAACAGCCGATGAGCGTGCCGTAGCAGTAATCCCACACTTGAATAACTGCATCAAATTCAGTAGGAAAATTAGGTGTCAAGGTTACGTGAACACCTGCCTGAATAATGTCTCGCGGACTTTGAGCTGTAAACTTGAAGTAGTGTGTAGGACGCAGCGAGCCATCACAGATAACTTGCGAACTGGCATTGGTCAAATCAAAATCTACATAGCCCACGGCTGGACCAAACTCCACCAGATTAATCGATGCTGGAAAAGCACAAGGATCTTCTTGTGGTAATCCCGCACATTGACAGTCAACCTGAAAGACATCATTGAATGTTAACGGATTCCCGTCATCACAGGCTGAGCCAATCTCCACAGTCTCAATTAGTGAACCCGTGCCATCTGTCTCTCCACTGCAGGTTGAGCAACCTATTGGCCCAGTATCACAGCTTCCATCATCTGCGTTCGCAAACTCGTTAAAGTTGCATGAAATAGGATCTGTGCAACCAAAGACCACATCGTCTGGAGAAAGCAACCCAACGGCACAAGACTCACCGTAGTCACTCCAGAACGTATTTGTTCCACCATTTGCATTCATTTGAACTCGGTGTCTTACTCGCACATCATATTGCTGATTAATCTGAAATCCATTATTCCCATTGATAATCATGTAGCCAGAAGAAGAATAATTTGTGGCCAAGGCTACGATGTCTCCATTAAAACTGACTTCAAAACCATAGCCTGAGACGTTTACAGCCGGATTTTCATACAGCTCACCAAGATCATCTCTCTCAGAGAAGGCAAGGTCACCGAGTTCGAAATTCAATATTTCGCAGGAGTTAAATCGGAGTTTGTGCTTGACATAAGTCTTCACAGAAACATCAAATTCTTCCGAAGTGCTTGTCCCTTGATTTTTATCAGATACGGAGTAATAATAGGTTTGGCCAGGCACAAGCCCACCCACAACTATTCTTTCCAACTCGTTGGGACCATAGTTGTCATAGCAGCCTATCAAGTTGCCGTAACAATTTTCCCATACCTGTATCACCGCATCAAAACCTGTAGGAAAACCAGTGGTTAGCTGAGGGTGAGTTCCTGCTTGAATAAGATCGTTTTCATGCTGCGCGACAAAACTAAAGTAAACCGCGTTACGAGTAGTTCCGTCACAGAGTACTTGCTCTTCTCCATCTGACAGGAATGCTTCAATGAATGAATTAGCAGTACCAAACTCCACCGCTTCTGAGGGAATTGGATTAGCACATGGGTCTTCTGGAGTTAAACCCGCACAAGAACAATCAGACTGAATGATATCATTGGTAGTGTTGGGGTCACCGTCATCACATGCCGTTCCAATTTCTGGATTGTCAATGATAATACCAGACCCATCGTTTTGATCAGAGCACGTATCACAGCCCTGAGGGCCGCCATCACATGAGCCATCGTCTTCTGTGGCCACTGAATTATAATTACACGAATTTGGATCTGTACAACCAAGACTAGTTTGCCCCAGACAAGTCATACAGTCTACGTAATTGTCATTTAATGTGGCAGAATCGCCATCATCACAAGCATCACCAATTTCTGGATTATCAATGATAGTGCCTGTG
>CAYSDH010000035.1:4604-31510 GCA_964429805.1 uncultured Flavobacteriales bacterium | reverse complement strand
CTGGAGCTTATGCTTGCTTTAGGTACCATCATCATCATCTACGGCTTTAAGCGGATCACCACCGTTATACCCAGCACCTTGGTGGCCTTGCTCGTGATGTCGCTTATTGCCATCGGCTTTGATCTTGATTATCGCGCCATTCCGTCTATTCCAGATGGACTGCCCATTCCAGAATTCAGAATATTTAGTGAGTTTAGTCTCAGCACCGTCTCACCATACATCTTTACCGCGCTGACACTCGCGCTGCTTGGAGCCATAGATTCCTTACTCACCTCTGTCGTGGCTGATAACATGACCAAGACGAGACATAAGCCTAAAAAAGAACTTGTTGGTCAGGGTATAGGTAATATGGTGGGCGCCATTTTTGGAGGTATACCAGGAGCCGGAGCGACTATTAGAACGGTGGTTAACATCAAGGCTGGAGGTACAAGTAGACTGTCTGGAATGATTGCAGGTGTGGTCTTGTTTTTAATCATGATGCTGCTAGCGCCAGCCGCTTCAAAAATTCCAGCCGCTGTGTTGGCAGGTATTTTGATCACGGTAGGAATTGGTGTGATGGATTATAAAGGTCTGAAGGCCATTCCGCACATGCCACGCGAAGAGGTAATCATTTTGTTAATCGTCTTGGTGCTGTCTTCAGTCTGGAACTTGGTCTATGCCGTAGGTATCGGATTAATCATAGCCTCGTTGATGTTCATGAAAAAGATTGGCGACCTAACTGCCAAGCGATCAAAGCTCGTAGAGTTTGAAAACGAAGAGGCCTGGCCTGACGAGTCCAAGTTTCCGAAAAAACTCGAAGAAGAAGTGTTTATCAAACACATCAACGGACCGTTGTTCTTTGGCTCGACAAGCGATTTTAATGCCATGGCCAAACAAATTCCAGACACCGCTTCGTATGTAGTCATTCGACTGGGGCTGATGCAGTACATCGATCAGTCGGGGCTTTACGCCATGGAAGATGTTTTGCTAGACTTGCACAAAAAGGGAATCACAGTCCTCTTTGTCAATGTTCAAAAGCAGCCACGGTATATGTTTGAGAGTATTGACATCATACCAGACGTCATTTCAGAAGAGATGATGTTCAATAACTTTGATGACTGCCTCGTCTGGATCAATGCCAATGTAGAAGATTCACATCCATCACTGTCTGCCTGACCATAAAGGAGAGGCCTCAAGGCATCAAGTTTAAATTCAATATCTCATGAATAAGCATCCACGTTGGCTCATCGCATTTGGCATCATCACATTGATTTGGAATGCTATTGGAGTGTTTAACTTTTCCACTTCGTTTTTAATGGGGTCAGAGGCCATCGCTGAGTTAGATGAGATGAGTCAACGCATCATCAATGAGCAACCGCTTTGGAGTTGGATAGGTTTTGGATTAGCCACGATTGGTGGATTCTTAGGATGTATTGGTTTACTCATGAAAAAGAAATGGTGCTACGGGTTGTTTCTGTTATCCATTATCGGCATCATGATCAATTCCTATTACAGTTACATCATGTCTGACGCCATGGAGGCTGTCGGTCCCGCGCGTTTTATCATGCCTACCTTGATTCTTACCATCGCCATTCTACTCATACTCGTTGCCAAAAAAGGTATCAGAGAAGAGTGGCTTCGCTGAGCACTAACGGTTCTTGGTTCTTCTATTCATCAAGGAAAATAAGAACGAAAGGTAAACGGCAGATGGATTTGAAATTGAATCATAAATTCAACCCACGAAAAAGCGAGCGCTGGTAAATTACATTGCTATCATCAGAGTATGCGATTTTGAAGAACAAAGTTTTAAGTTGTAGTCGGATGAAAAAGTGAGCAGGCCGGAGAGAATACCGGGCCAGTGCTGGCGAGAATTTCCTTCGCGTCACCATTCTTGACCTGACTCACTTCGCACATCTCCATGCGAATGGAGTATTCAAATGATTGCAAACCTCAAGAAGGAAAGTGACGTGTTGAAGGATTATTCTCTCTTGATTATTCTTGGTTCTTCTATTCATCAAGGAAAAGAAGAACGTAAGGTAAACAGTACATGGATTTAAAATCCGAAGGTGAAAGTTGCAAAAAGAACCCCACGAAAAAACTTCTACCAATAGCCGCCCTTTGTGAAAGAAACCATACAGAACTAGCAATCTGAAATTCCAATTGATTGAGAATATTCAGCTAAATTGCTCGCATGAAAATTCTAGCATTCGTCTTGATTGGAGGTGTCGCCCTGCTGCACATCTACTTCATGATACTCGAGATGTTTTTGTGGACAGGAAGAGCCAAAAAAGTGTTCAGATCCAAGGTTCCAGATTTTCATAAAATCACCAAATCCATGGCGGCAAATCAGGGACTCTACAATGGTTTTCTCGCAGCAGGCTTGATATGGTCAATCTTTATAAAAGATGTCGCCTGGTCATTTAATGTGGCCTTGTTTTTCTTGTCATGTGTGAGCATTGCAGGAATGTATGGGGCCTATTCGGTTTCTAAAAAGATATTTTTTGTGCAGTCAGTTCCTGCGCTTTTAGCCATAGGGGTTTTACTTTTGGCGCGCATTTGAAAAAGAAGTCTGGCATACTTATCCTGCTCGCCCTGATGGTCGGGTTGATGGCTTTTCGGCCTGTCAAGTCGGACCGTTCTGCGGCTGAAAATGTGTCCAGGACCTATGTCAGTGACCTCTGGAGTTTTCATGAAAAAGTGATGCAGTTAAAGACGCTGACTCAGTCTGAGTATGACCAAAAGACGCTTCGGTCTAGCGTAAATGCTGCGCGCTTTGCATATAAAAAAGTTGAGTATCTGCTTGACTATCAGAATACGGTGTATGTCTATCATTTTATAAACGGACCTCCGCTCAACAAGATTGACAAGAACAACGAAGGAGGAGAATTAATTCCGCCAAACGGATTGCAGACTCTTGACGAAATGGCTTATGGAGACATAGGTGCTGACGAACGAGAGCACATAAAAAAGCTGGCTATGGAGCTTTTCAGTGCAGTAGATTTTATTGTTCAGTCTGAGTCAAAAGCGCTCTTTAGTGAAAAGCAAATCATAGAGGCCATGATGTCAGGCATTATCCGTATTTCATTTCTCGGACTCACGGGCTTTGATACGCCCGGCTCCGCACATGGGCTCGAAGAGTCTAAGGTGGCCTGGAAAACCTTGAGCGATGCCTCTACTTTTTTCAAAAACGATGAGTCGGTGAGCAAAGCGTATACCAATAGAATACACGGCTTGTTTGAACAAGGGAGCAGGCAGTTGCAAGCGGCCTCAGACTTCAACTCTTTTGATCGTCTTTCCTTTTATAGGTCTGTCTCCGACCCATTATATGAAGCAGTTGGTGAGTTGCGTTCAATTTACGCTACTGGTGATTTGAAAGGCAAATCACATGCCCAGAATTACAACTCGACCAGTATTTTCTCAAGTGATTTTCTGGATCGAAGTCAGTTTTCATACTTTACCTACTTACCTCTAGAAAACAAAAAAAGTATAGCGCTTGGAGAACTGCTATTTCACGACCCCATCATGTCTAAAAATATCGACATGTCATGCGCCTCGTGTCACCATCCGAGCAAGGCCTTTGCCAGCGGCCTGACAGATATCAAGACAAAGCGTGAGGTGCCTTCGCTCATCGATTCGGGCTTTGCTACTAAGTACTTTTGGGACATGAGGTCCACCGATCTTGAGCGGCAAGTGGCTCATGTCGTTGCTGATACAGAAGAGTTTAATACTGACTTTGCCACCATTGCCGAGCGCTTGAAGCTTAGCCGCACTTATGTGCAGATGTTTAATGAGGCCTACACAGATATCAGTAAAGAAGATATCAATCCAAGGTCTATTAGCAATGCCATTGCCGCTTATGTCAATTCCTTGGTCTCCTTCAACAGTTTGTTTGATCAGTACATGGATGCGCCAACTTATTGGGAGTTGCCCGAAGGAGCCAAGAGAGGATTTAACTTGTTTATGGGCAAGGCAAATTGCGGCACCTGTCATTTTGCACCTGTGTTTAATGGTACTGTGCCACCATATTATACTGAGACAGAATCTGAAGTCTTGGGCATAACTGCTTCTTTAGATACCCTCAATCCCATACGTGATACTGATCCAGGCAGAAAGGCAAATGGCCGAGTCTTAGATGATAGGCAACACTTTGAAGGGTCGATGAAAACAGTCACAGTGAGAAACTCAGCACTCACGGCTCCATACATGCACAATGGCTCCTTGCAGACCTTGAGAGAAGTGCTTGAGTTTTATAACCAAGGTGGGGGAGAAGGCATGGGGCTCGAGGTAGACCATCAGACATTGTCGCCAGCAAACTTAAATCTCACTCCCCGAGAGCAGGCCGATATAATTTCGTTTTTACATACGCTCACAGACACAGCCAGTGTTGGAAATGGAACGCCCACACTTCCTGACTTTGAGAAAATGCCTCAGTGGAATTCCAGAAGCCAGTATTAGGCATAGTGAAATATGTGCAAGAGCACAGAGCGAAAATTGATTGCGCAGTATGACTAGCGATTCCTATCTTCGTCATGCGCAAATGGCCGCATTTTTAAACTGATCTTAATAGTATAATATGCAAGCAATAGACAGAAAGCTGACTTCGAAAGAAGCGATGGAAATGGAAGATAAGTATGGTGCTCATAACTATCATCCACTGCCAGTAGTGATAGCCCGTGGAGAAGGAGTTCATGTCTGGGATGCTGAAGGAAAAAAATACTATGACTTCTTGTCTGCATACTCTGCGGTCAATCAAGGTCACTGTCACCCGCGCATAGTTGGGGCCTTAAAAGAGCAAGCCGAAACGCTCACGCTCACCTCACGTGCTTTTTATAATGACGTCTTGGGGCCTTATGAAAAGTACATTACAGAGTACTTTAGTTTTGACAAGGTCTTGCCTATGAACACGGGAGCTGAAGCAGTTGAGACGGCCATTAAGCTGTGCAGAAAATGGGCCTACGAAGAGAAGGGCATTGCAGAAAATGAGGCCAAGATTATAGTCTGTACCAACAACTTTCACGGCCGCACCACGACCATCATCTCATTCTCTAATGACGCGGATGCGCGCAAAAACTTTGGCCCATACACAGATGGGTTCGTAAAGATTCCGCATAATGATATTTCAGCCTTAGAAGCAGCCATCAAAGAGGGTAATGTCGCAGGATTCATGGTCGAGCCAATACAAGGCGAAGCAGGTGTGTACGTGCCAGACGAAGGATATCTTCAGGCGGCCCACGCCTTGTGTAAAGAGCATGGTGTGCTCTTCATTGCTGATGAAGTTCAAACAGGAATTGCCAGAACCGGTGCCTTGTTGGCCATGTGTGGCGATTGCGCCTGTGAAGGCCACTGTGAGCGTCAAGCGACTTACAGAAAACCAGACATTCTCATTTTAGGTAAAGCCGTTTCAGGTGGAGTGTATCCCGTGAGTTGTGTCTTGGCAGATGACCATATAATGCATGTCATCAAGCCCGGTCAACACGGTAGCACATTTGGAGGAAACCCTTTAGCTGCCAAAGTGGCCATGGCTGCTCTTGATGTGGTAAAAGATGAGAACCTTGCGCAGAATGCAAGGAAACTTGGAAAGCTCTTCCGTTCTGAAATGAACCGAGTGATTGGCAATACGGACTTGGTCAATTCAGTCAGAGGAAAAGGCCTGCTCAACGCCATTTTGATTAACGATACAGAAGACAGCTCTACCGCTTGGGATATTTGCGTAAAGCTGCGTGATAACGGTTTGTTGGCCAAGCCTACGCATGGTAACATCATCAGGTTTGCACCGCCACTCGTCATGACTGAAGCGGAATTAATGGACTGCGTGTCCATTATTGAGAAGACCTTAATGGAATTTAAAAAGGCTTAAGTCATACGTGAAGACGCTGACTTTGCCAATTGTTGGAATTGGCAGAGCAATTTAATATGCGCGAATAAAGTCCGAAACCCTAGATTATCGGTCGCCTTCTGGATATATTCGCGCATCCATGAACAGCAGTTCTTTTTCCACTTTTTTTAATGAACTAGACCATTTGCCCTTACTTGATGTAAGGTCGCCTGGAGAGTTTGCCGCAGGGCACATTCCTGGAGCAGTGAGTTTTCCGCTCTTCACAGATCTAGAGCGTGTGGAGGTAGGTACACTTTACAAGCAAAAGGGGCCAGAGCGCGCATTGAGTCGTGGCCTAGAGATTGTCGAGCCAAAGAAGCAGAGCTTTGTAGATCAGGCACGCGACTTAGGCGAGGAGCTCAGAGTACATTGTTGGAGAGGAGGCATGCGCTCAGCAAGAATGGTTGATTGGCTGAGAACAAACGATATAAAATGTCACTTGCTCGAAGGCGGCTATAAACGATATAGAAAAGGCATTCGAGAGTTCTTTGAGCAGTCACTTGACCTTCATGTCCTGATCGGTCATACAGGAAGTATGAAAACCGAAGTACTCAAAGAACTTAGAGACATTGGTGAGCAAGTGATAGACCTAGAGGGTGCCGCCAATCACGAAGGGTCCAGTTTTGGTAACTCAAAGACCACAGGTCAACCGAGCACCGAGCATTTTCACAATCTGGTGTATGAGCAGGCGCGCCATTTTGATATCAAGAAAAAAATCTGGATTGAAGACGAGTCCTATGTCATTGGTAAAGTGTCAAACATAGATGCACTTTTCAATCAAAAAGAAAAAGGTAAGTACATACTCATCGAGATACCAATGAGTCAACGATTAGACCACTTGGTGCAGAGTTATGGGTCGCTGTCAGTAGAAAAATTAGTCGCAGGGTGCAATGGAATTCGCAGGCGACTAGGCCACGAGCGCTGCGACAAGGCCATAGAATTGATACGCGAAGGAAACTTAAGAGACGCGGCTGAGATTACACTCAAGTACTATGATAGGCAGTATCAGTACTCAGTGGATCGAAAGAAGGAATTGATAAAACAAGAATTTGTATTTGAAGGCCAAGAGCCTAAGGAAATAGCGAAATTGATATATGATAGAGTTTGAAGAAAAGAAAGCGGTGAGACTGACTGAGTACAGTCATGGAGCAGGATGTGGATGTAAGATTTCACCAGCCATGTTGAAGCAGATTTTGGGACATGGCGAGTCGGGCATGGACTTTCCAAACCTACTAGTCGGTAATGCAGAAAGTGATGATGCCGCGGTCTATGACTTAGATGGAGAGACGGCCATTGTCAGTACTACTGATTTCTTCATGCCGATTGTTGATGACCCTTTTGACTTTGGTGCCATTGCGGCTACCAATGCCATTTCAGATATCTACGCCATGGGCGGTACTCCGATCATGGCCATTGCCATACTAGGCTGGCCTATCGACAAGCTAGCGCCAGAAATAGCCGGACAGGTTATAGAAGGAGGTAAGAGGGTATGCGCACAGGCCGGCATCGCCTTGGCAGGAGGACATAGTATTGACTCGCCAGAACCAATCTTCGGACTTGCGGTTACAGGACGTGTTCCTGTTTCAAAAGTCAAGCGCAATGGCGGAGCAAAGGCAGGCGACATGATATACTTAACCAAGCCTCTAGGAATTGGGATGGTGACCACCGCACAGAAAAAGGGAATAGCGCGACTAGAAGATCTTGACATGGCCAAAAAATCCATGATGACCCTAAACGATGTGGGCGCGCAAGTAACTGATTTACCTTATGTAAACGCGATTACCGATGTGACAGGTTTTGGTCTAGCCGGACACTTGATAGAGATGTGCCAGGGCTCAGGCCTTGGCGCTCAGCTTGAGTATGAGAAAATCCCAACGTTTCCGTTTGTGGACCATTACTTAGACTTGAAGTGTCACCCAGGTGGGACTAATCGTAACTGGGCCAGTTATGGAAGCAAAGTAGACATCGTGGATGATGAAGACAGGTTCATTTTAGCAGACCCGCAGACGAGCGGTGGCTTGTTGATGGCCGTTAACAGTGATCATGCAGCAGACTTTGAGAAGACAATGAGTGAAAAAGGATTTGATCTCAAGAGCTTTGGTGTCTTCACAGCGAAGCAAGGTGTGAAAGTGCTCAAAGGCTAAATTCGTAGCAGTGCCAATCGCTGTTTCGCAAAAAGCGAAGCCTGTACTTTTCGTATTATTAAGCGAATTAAAGCCAATAATATGAAGTATCTCGGCCTGTTAGTTTTGTCTTTCATTGTGCTCATTCATAGTCAAGCACAACCCCTTCAAGTTCCTGCTGACTATTCCACTATTCAGGCAGCCATTGATGCGTCAACGCCTGGAGACAGTATCCATATTGCAGTAGGCACATATGCTGAGAATTTAACAATCACTCATCAGCTCACCATCTATTCAGACTTTCTGATAAGTCAAGATGAGCAAAGCATATCGCAAACCATCATTGACGGGAGCGCTGCGGCCTCTGTTATCCATTGTGTTAATCCTAATGGAAATGCATTAGAACTCATTGGTCTCACCATTCAAAATGGTGGCGGTACCGAGCACCCTTATTATCTCTTGCCAGACACTACCATGCTTTATGGCTCTGGAATGTACTTCGCAGGAATTGAGGATGTAAGACTAAATCACCTCATTGTGAAAGACAATAGCTTCGCGACCGACAACAACAGCGGAGGTGGACTCTTTGCTGAGATGTCTGGTCTCGATATTAGCCACTGCCTGTTTGAGTCAAATGAAGTCTTTGGTCAATCCTTTTTGGGAGAAGGTGCCGCGATGTGTTTCTATAATTGCTCAGTCATGATGCATGATTCTCAAATTTCAGAAAACACAGGCCATGGTGGGTATGCGCTCGGAGCAGGAGTCTATGCGGTCAATAGCAACATGGTATTTGAGAACACTGACTTTATAGATAATGTAGGTTCAGGCTCAGTCATGGGCTGGGTGGGCAATAGTAACCTGCAAATGACATCTTGTGAGGTGTCCGGTAATGTGGCCAGTTTTACAAACGTGCTGACTGCACAAGCCGGAAACTCCAGCTCAAATTTGATCACACTAAACGATTGTCTCTTCGCTGAAAACGAAGGAAATCAATTTGGCACCTTTCATTTTATCGGTAGCATTTTGACTATTTCTAATTCTGAGTTCACGGCAAACTCTGCGGCTTTTGACGCCCCGTGCTTGAGTGCAAGCTCCTGTATACTTGATGTCAGCACGACTACTTTTTCAGAGAATTTTTGCGCAGGAGGCTCATCACTGTCCTGCGATGCTGGTGCCATGGAGCTGCAAGGTTGCCAAGGTGTCATTAGTCAGACGCTCATGAAAGACAATACCATAGTCTCAGCCAGCTCAAACGGTAAAGGCGGAGCTTTGGAGATGTCTTCTTCTGTTATCACATTAGACTCACTCATTATAAAAGATAACATCGGAGTTTCTGGTGGCGGTGTGTACGCGGTCAATTCGCACATCAATATGCTAGAGACAGCCATCTGCGATAACGAGTCTGAGCGAGGAGGCGGTATCATGTCCACCAGTTCGGTTTGGGAGATTATAAACTGCACTATTGCCGGAAACAGCGCTCCTGCGGGAAATGCACTGTGGCTAGATGATGATCAAGGACTCATACTTAACAGCATTCTTTGGAATGAAAACGGTGAAGAAATCTTCTGCAATACGTCATCGTTTTCTGATACTTCGCATTATGATATTGCTTATTCCACTGTGCAGGGTTTAGATGATGAGATAGAAAACCCCGATTGGATAGACATCACCTGGCAGGCGGGTAATATTGAATTGGCCCCGCACTTTCAAAATGTTTCAGACGGAGACTATAGACTGTTAGCAAACTCTGCACAGATTGATGCAGGTATCGATTTTTTCCAAGTAGACACCGTTGTCGTGCTTGACACAGACGACTACTTGGATAGTGCGCCTGACATGGGCTATCATGAAACAAGTGTCACCTCTCTGCAAGAAGAAGGAGGGCAGAGGCTAGTGCTCTTTCCCAATCCAGTGACGCACACCTTGTTTGTTCAGGGCGTGGGTCGAGCTATGCAGCGCATACACATCTTTGACATGTCTGGTCGCCTTCTCTTATCTGAACTTCTGCTGCACGGTCAGGTTGATGTATCAAGTCTATCGGCAGGTGTATACGTCATCGAGTTAACAGGTGCTGAGGGTCAAGTGAGTCAGCATTTTATAAAAGAATGACAAACCTTCTGAGTGGGATTCGCGTATACGAACTAAAAATACTTTCAGTAATAATTGAAAGTAAAAGAAAATGTAGTAACTTAGTCCCGTGAAAGTCGAAGAAGGAAAACATAAGTTTATTCAAGCATGGGGTGCCTTGGGCAGTAGCTGGGGAATTAACAGAACCATGAGTCAGATTCACGCACTTCTTCTTGTGACCTCTGAGCCGCTCAGCGCTGAAGACATCATGAATGCCCTCAAAGTGAGTAGGGGCAATGTAAACATGAACACCAGAGCACTTATAGACTGGGGCCTAGTCAAGAAAGAGTTTATAGCCGGAGAGCGTAAAGAATACTTTGTAGCTGGTAAGGATGTGGATGAGATGGCCAGACAAGTGGCCAGAGTGAGACGAAAGAGAGAGTTGGAGCCTGTGATTGATACGCTCGAAGAACTGAAAAAAGTAAAAGGCACTGATAAAGAGACCAAGGAGTTTAAAAAACTCATTGCTGATGTAGATGAGTTTGGGAGCTTGGCTGACAAAATGATGGACAAGTTCATCCGTTCAGACAAAAACTGGTTTCTCAAAGTACTGATGAAGGCGATGAAGTAAGCCTATTTTTTTGACTAATAACTTTCAATAAATATTGAAAATACAGTAAAATGAAAGAGCAAGAAATATATTACGATCCAGAGTGTAAGATGTGTGCATGGTACACTGGAGCCATGGTCAATCGCGGAATCTTGCAAGAGAAGGGGAGAAAAGCCTATCAAGAACTCAGCGAGAAAGACGACTTATGGATAGACCGCAACCGTGCTCGAAACGAGATTGCCCTTGTAGACACGCACAGTGGTAGAGTCAATTATGGAGTGGATTCTTTCCTTCACCTGTTTGCCAGTCGCTGGCCAAGATTGCAGCGCGTATTCCAAAGCAAAACACTTAAGACTCTGGCTTTGCCCCTATACAAATTCATCTCTTACAACAGAAAAGTAATCAGCCCACCAGAAGTATTTGAAGAAGAAGGGAGCTGCACACCAGACTTTAACATCAGTATGCGAGTGGCGTATATCCTCATCACTTGGGTCATTACTTCTGTCATACTCACCATGTATAGTCACCTGCTCTTTCCCATAGTGCCCGGCAGTGGGTTTGGCAGAGAGTTTTTAATCTGCGGTGGTCAGATTCTTTTTCAGGCCAGTATCCTAAAAGGAATCGGGAGTAAACGAATCATCCACTATCTCGGTAATATGATGACCATCTCTGCCTTAGGCGCCATCGGATTTTTGCCTCTACTTGCACTCAGCACCGTTTTTGAAATCAGTCCGCTCATTGCGCTTATGGTCTTTGCCATGACTGTGTTTGTTATGTTCTTAGAACATCTAAGAAGAGTGAAGTACTTGCAACTTCCTTGGTTTATCACACTCACGTGGATACTCTACAGAGTACTCGTCTTACTTTTCATCCTATGAGCAACCCATTAAACTATGTCATAGCCGGAGGTAGTGGATTCTTAGGTGAAGCACTGGCGGCCAAGTGGAGTGCTCGTGGAATCAACGTCACTATTTTGACTAGAGGTCAATCTAAACGACAAGGTGCCATCAGCTTTATCCATTGGGATGCGGCCACTCAAGGAGATTGGACATCGGTACTTGAAGATGCTGACCTCTTGCTAAACTTAGTCGGTAAGTCTGTGGATTGTCGCTACAACGAGAAGAACAAAAAGGAAATCATCAACTCTAGAATGAACAGTACTCATGCCCTCGCTGAGGCTATGCGTCAAGTAGAAAACAGCCCACGCATCTGGTTAAATGCTTCTTCAGCAACAATATATAGACATGCAGAAGATCGCTCAATGACTGAGAGTAATGGAGAAATTGGAGATGACTTTTCTATGAACGTGGTAAAAGACTGGGAGGAATTGTTCTTGAATGCCGAGCTGCCCAATGTGAGAAAAGCATCGCTGCGCACAAGTATCGTGTTGGGTAATAAAGGAGGGGCATTTCCAAAAATGAAGTCCATGACCAAACTGGGGCTCGGAGGAAGACAGGGAAATGGAAAGCAGATGGTCAGTTGGATTCATATTGACGATTTCTGTGCGGCCATAGACTTTATAATTGACCATGACTCCTGCAATGCGGAGGTAAACGTCACTGCTCCCATTCCCGTTATGAACCGAGAGTTTATGAAGACACTGAGAAACAATCTTTCTATGCCTCTTGGTTTGCCTGCGCCTAAATTAATACTGGAGCTAGGCGCTTTTTTCCTTCAGACTGAAACTGAACTGCTGTTAAAGAGTAGGTGGGTGCTTCCAGAAAAATTGGTGCAAGCCGGATTTAAATTTAAATACAGACATCCGGATGCGGCCTTGAAAGAACTCTGTACGAGTTAAGAAGAATTGAAAAAATCAATAATACCTTTAACACATAACCATGGAAGCAAATCAAAAAAGCCAAAGCGCCAAGAAACAACTTCTCTTGCTCATTGTCGTGCTCAGTATCGGAAGTATCACCTACAGGTTGCTCGGATTTGCTGATTATGACCATTCTTCTCTGCTCTTTGTAGGCATACCCGCTCTCTTGAGTATGATGATAGTGCGGTTCTCATCAAAGCCAAAGAACTTATACGGGGTAGTCTTCAGAACGGTCACCTTGTTTTTACTTATCAGCAGTATTCTGCTGGGTGAAGGATTGATCTGCGTCATCATGGCTGCGCCAATTTTTTATGGAGTAGCAGGTATACTCACTTATGTCTATAAATTGATGGATGATAATGACCGAGGAGAACTGAAGTCACTAGTCATTATACCGCTCATATTGCTGCTTTCCAGTCCATTTGAAGTCGGCAAGCCCGGTCCAAGTTATACAGTTACTAACAGCAGAACATTTGATGCGCCTCTTGATTTTACCGCACTCAACGAGAGTCCTGCCTTTATGAATGAGCGACCATTTTTTCTACAAATGGGTTTTCCTGAGCCTGTGTCAAACTCGGGTTCAGGCCTGCGTGTCGGTGACCAGCGAAGCATCACTTTCGAGTCGAGCACCAAGGGGAAAGGTGAACTCGTGTTTGAAATTACCGAGAGCGAAAAGGATAGAATGGTATTTTCTAGAGTGAAAGATGACACGCACATTGGCACGTGGATGAGCTGGAATGATGTTGTCATTGAGACCGAGCAACTCAAAAATGGTCAGACACAGTTGACTTGGACCAGTAACTTTAGATGTGACCTAGGTCCATCTTGGTACTTCGGCACCACACAGCGCTTTGCAGTAGGGCTGAGTAATGAGCACTTGATGGACTCCTATTTTGGTGATGGAATTAATTGATATTGACCTAGACAGAATTATTGATGCGCTGCTGCTGTGCGCCATGGGTTTTGTCAGTTTTCTCATCTTCAAAGAGAAACAAGACAAGCGGCTCAACACGGCCATGACCTTTTCCACTTTTTGGGTTGCACTGAGCCTATATGTGATTGATGAAGTCTGCGTGAACATGGGTTTTTGGTCTTATGCCGATGGGCGCTTGCCTTTTCATTTACTCTTCGTGTGGATTGTGATTTGGGGAGTAGTGGTCGTCTTTTTTTCTAAAGGAAAATTTGCCCTCATGATTTCCTTAGCGCTCTTTATGGCCGATCTGGCATTCATGCCACAACTCGCCAAAATGGGCGTGTTTACGTTATCATCAAATTGGCTGTTGGGCGAAGTTCTAGTTGTCGGTTTAGTAGCATTACCCGCATTAATCTGGGCAAATTCCTATTATGAAAATAAGAATCTAGCCTATAGAAATTTCATGCAGGTGCTGTCATTTGGCCTTGTCATATTCTACTTTTTGCCGCTCATCTTTTCTTCTTATTTCTACGTGCCATTCATGAAGAGTCGAGACTTTAATATCCAGTATTTCCTGTTTATTATTTCTGTCGCCATACCGCTATCGTTGCCCGGTCTGCTCGCTGTGCTCGCACTGAAAGGCAAGGGGAGAGGCACGCCTTATCCGTTAGACGTCACCAGCAGGTTGGTCAGAAATGGTATTTATGCCTATGTCAATAATCCCATTCAGATTAGTGCTTTTTTAGTGCTGGTCGCCATGTCTGTATTTTTTCAGCATTGGGTGTTTCTGCTCACTGCAGTCGGTTCGCTGATTTACTCTTTTGGATTTGCAAAGTTCATTGAGCATGACCGTATGGGGCAACGCTTTGGGCAATCGTTTCATAATTACCAGAAAGAAGTGCGCCCATGGATAACGCACTGGCGACCAAAAGGAATTGCTAACGCGACTATTTACTTCAAGCTACATTGTACCTATTGCCAAGCGCTTCGGTCTTGGTTAGAGCGAAAGAACACCTTCAGGCTGACCTTCATTCATGCCGAAGACTTTGCTGGTGAGCGACTTACAGAGTTGACCTATGTGGATGAAGATGGTAACAGATACGGAGGTGTGCGGGCACTCGGACACGGACTTGGGCACGTGCATCTCCTCTGGGCCTGGGCAGGATGGATACTGTGTATGCCAGGCATTGCTCATCTACTTCAATTAATTATTGACTGGATGGATCTTGACTGCGAAGAGCTGTGTGAGATTCCGACTCATTCACCTTGAGCGAAACGCAACGGTATCATTGCGGTGGCATCGTGCCAAAAATCTTGTCCCACAGCGGACTACTAACACCAAAGGCCTTGTCTTCATGCTGAAAGTGATGCTTCGCGTGATGTAGCATCTGCTTCTTTAGCCATCTTGGCGGGTTGGACGTGTGCACCTGATAATGCACGTAGATATAAAGGAGATAACCAGTAACGAGACCTCCGATAAATGAGAAGGCCGTTTGACCACCAATTAAATAAGCCAGACCCAAAAGTGCAGACACTAGCACGGTCCACACAAGAGGAGGCATAATGAGTCGCTCTTTGTCTTGCGGATAGTCATGATGTATGCCGTGGTAGCGCTCAGCAAATCGCTTCATCTTATCTGAACCACTATCGTCAATATGATACAAGAAACGATGCACCACATATTCAAAGAAGCTAAAAAAGAGTGTGCCCCATATAAAGAGTCCAATGCACAGCATCCATGACAGTCCGTGATAGAAAATGTTGAGTGCTAAGAAAGCCAACACGACAGCCGGGTAGTAGGTGTAAGCCACCACAGCAGAAGTGCGAGAGAGTGCTTCGAGAATATCATTCTCAAACATTCGTCCAGACCCACCTTGTGGTTTATGAGTTACAGCCATTAGTTGTTGTTAGTTTTGCACGTCAAAGTTAACTTTTTCAGGAAATTGAAACGTATATGTTTATCAAGCACTGAGTTAGTTTTGAATCAAATTTGGCACTTTTATATCGCTCAAATCAGGTGAGTAAAGCAACTATTTTGACCACCGATTTGTCTATGAATGAACAACAAAGAGTCTAGAATATTGTGATGACAGAAGAAAAGAACAAGACTGAATTGGCCACACTTGGAGCAGGATGTTTTTGGTGCATCGAGGCGGTGTATAAAGAACTAACAGGAGTGATTGACGTGAAGCCGGGCTATACTGGTGGGCATATTAAAAACCCTGCATACAGAGAAGTCTGCAACGGTACCACTGGGCATGCAGAGGTGGCACAGTTGACTTTTGATCCCAGTCAAGTGACGTTTTCAGAAATACTAGAAGTCTTCTTCTCCGTGCATGATCCAACCACACTTAACAGACAAGGAGCAGACGTTGGAACCCAATACCGTTCTGAAATATTCTGCCACAGCGAGCAGCAGATGGAGATAGCACAGGTTGCACTAAGTGCAGCTGAAGAAAGTGGCACTTGGCCGAGCCCAATTGTCACTGCAGTAAGTATGATTGGAGACTTTTATCCGGCTGAAGAATATCATAACGACTACTACGAAAACAATCCTGATCAGGGTTACTGCCGATTTGTGGTCAAGCCAAAACTGGACAAGTTTCGAGCAAAATTCAAAGATAAACTGAAGGCTTGATATTGGCTTGAGAAGCCATTACATTCGGTTTATGTCTAAAGTGAAAATTGAGACTGCCGAGCAGTACCTAGCAGAAAAAACTGCCGATTGGTCCAGACCTATCTGTGAGACAATAATTAAGGTGCTGAGAAAAGAGGGGATGCGTGAAGAAATCAAATGGGGAGCACCATGCTACAGTCATCATGGAATAGTCTGTTCTGTGGCCTCTTTTAAACATCATGTGGCGGTGTGGTTTCATCAAGGGGCTATGCTCAAAGACACCAAAAAAGTACTCCGTCAAGCCCAAGAAAACACCAAGGCATTAAGAAGCATAGTCTATAAGTCTATGGATGATGTCGATGCCAAAACACTGAGTGCATATGCCAAGGAGGCCATGTTCGTCAATGAAAAAGGACTGAAATATGACCATAAGAAAACGCGTAAAGAGTTAGTGGTGCCAGACTACTTTATGAAGCGTATTCAAAAAAACAAAAAGGCCTTGGCCACGTATGAGAGCTTCTCCTATTCTAAGAAAAAGGATTACGTGCAGTGGATTGTCGAAGCCAAGAAAGAAGAGACGCGCGAACGAAGAATGTTACAAGCCATTGACATGATGGCCGAAGGAAAAGGTAGACACGATAAATACAAGAACTCTTGATATACGAATTCAAAGGATTTAAACCCGTAGTGCATGAGTCAGCGTATGTGCACCCGCTGGCCGCTGTGACTGGAAATGTCATCATCGGTAAGGATGTATACATAGGCCCAGGAGCCGCCATACGTGGCGACTGGGGTGAGATTATCATCGAAGATGGCTGCAATGTGCAAGAGAATTGCACCATTCACATGTTTCCAGGAACGACAGTTCTGCTGGAGTGCGGAGCGCATGTCGGACATGGTGCTGTGATACATGGCGCTACACTGAGAGAGAATTGTCTTATCGGCATGAATGCCGTGATTATGGACAATGCCGAAGTAGGAAAGAACGCCCTCGTTGGTGCATTAGCTTTTGTGCCTGACGGAATGATTATTCCTGAAGCCAGCATAGCCGTTGGCAATCCTGCGAAAGTGGTTAAAGAAATGACCGAAGAGCGCATAGCGTGGAAGACGAAAGGCACCGCGTTATATCAGCAATTGCCCACTGACCTTCATGAGTCACTAAAAGAGTGCGAGCCACTGCGCGAAAGACCAGAGGGGCAGCAGTCCATTAGCATGGATTATAAAACGTGGAACAAGCGAAAGGACTAATCAGCAGGCCTCAATAATGGTGGCATAACCTTGACCAACACCCACACACATAGTCACCAACGCATACTTCTTGTTTTGCTCTTTGAGCTCGAGTGCCGCAGATAAAAGTAACCGCGCTCCAGTCATCCCCAGCGGATGACCGATGGCAATCGAACCACCATTTGGATTTATTCGTGGATCGTCATCCTTAAGTCCTAGCTCTCTGGTGCATGCCAAAGCCTGCGCAGCAAATGCCTCATTAAGTTCGATGATGTCCATATCGTCTAAGCTCAATCCAGCTTTCTTTAACGCCAACTGAGACGCCTTCACCGGACCTATTCCCATAATGCGCGGCTCAACCCCAACCACACCCGAACTGACTATGCGCGCCAGTGGCAAGAGACCGTATTGGTCTACAGCCTCTTTACTTGCAATCATCAAAGCGGCTGCACCATCATTGAGACCAGAGGCATTTCCAGCCGTTACAGAGCCACCTTCCTTCTTAAACGCTGGACGCAATTTGGCGAGCACTTCAGGAGTTGTTGTCGGTCTGATAAACTCATCTTCAGAAAAGATGATAGAGTCTTTTTTTCGTTTCGGTATGCTCACCTCAACTATTTCCTTTGCGAGTCTTCCTGATTCACGGGCCTTTGTGGCTTTCATTTGCGACCAATATGAAAAGGCATCTTGGTCTTCTCTAGATATGCCGTATTTCTCAACCAGGTTTTCTGCAGTAACACCCATGCCATCTGTACCATAGACTTCATGCAAAGCTGGATTTACAAACCGCCAACCAAAACTCGAATCGTGCATGGCCGCATCTCGACCAAAGGCTTTTGATACTTTAGAAATCACCCACGGTCCGCGACTCATGTTCTCCATGCCACCAGTTACAAAGACATGACCATCACCGGCCGCAATGGCACGATGCGCATGTATGGCTGAACTCATACCCGAACTACACAGTCTATTTACAGTCTCTCCAGGCACAGAGTAGGGGAGCCCAGCCAAGAGCGATGACATCCGCGCCACATTCCGATTGTCTTCTCCAGCCTGATTGGCACAACCCATTATCACATCATCAATCGCCTCTTTGGGTACACTTTTATTTCTGTCCATGAGCTCTTTGATTACCAAAGCGCCCAGATCATCTACTCTCGTAGTCGCGAGACTTCCAGTAAAGTTTCCTATCGCTGTTCTAATACCGTCAATTATGTAACTCATCTTCTTGTTTTCAATGTTGTGTTCAAGTAATCACGCTTGAATTTCAATATGTGCCTATCACAGAGACATGCACCTAAATTTTGTTGACTCACACATCCCACTCTTTTTCTGAGCGATAGACTGTGCCTTTAAAAAGTGCCACCAGTTCACTTCGCTGATTTGTCACTTCAACGGTGTAGATGGCTATTCTGTTTTTTAGACTGTCTTCTCTAGCTATGGCAGTAAGTATGTCACCACTTTTGCCAGTAGCGATATGAGATATACTGGTGTCGATAGACATTGATTTGCGGCCATGACTATTACTCGCAAAGGCAAGCGCACTGTCGGCCAACGAATAACTGATGCCACCGTGCAAGACCTCAAAACCATTGCACATTTCTGGTCTCACCGTCATGCGTAACTCGCAGCTTCCTTCAGACACAGACACGCGCTCTATGCCCAGCCACTGGCTGAATGCATCATGGTCAAACATGCGGCCTACTATGGCCTCTGACTTCTTCATGACCCTTTAAATTCAGGGATTCTTTTTTCCAAAAAGGCAGAAACTCCTTCATTATGGTCGGCTGTGTTTGCCGCTTCTGCTTGCAGTTTTTTCTCTAATTCTAACTGCGCAGAAAAGTCATTACTAAACGAAGCATTCAGCGCTTTTTTGGTTAGTCCAAAGCCTCTGGTTGGTCGTGATGCGAGTGATTCTGCAAGCTCCACAGCCACGTGCAGTCCGTCATCTTCCACACACTTGTATATCATGCCCATGGCTTCCGCTTCTGGCGCTTTGATTTTTTCTGCTTGAAACATCAAGGCTGTGGCGCGCTGCATACCTATTAATCGAGGTAGGGTAAACGTTCCGCCACTGTCAGGTATTAGACCTATGTTGCTAAAGGACTGAATGAAACTAGCTGAGCGCACGGCAAACGTCATGTCGCAGGCTAATGCAATGTTGGCTCCGGCACCCGCAGCTACGCCATTTACACCGCAGATTACGGGCTTCTCTATTTCCCTTATGAGTGTGACTATGGGGTTATACGTTTCGGTGACAATGGTCTCAATGCCCGGCCCGTCATCGGCTGTGGCCTCTACCAGGTCTTGCCCTGCGCAAAATCCTCTTCCTACGGCAGTGATGTATATGGCGCGTACTGTGCTATCATCTCGGCACGCTTCTAGAGCTGCTCTCATTTCTTTGCCCATCGGTATGGTAAAGCTGTTGAGTACATCGGGCCTGTTGAGAGTGATGTGACCTACACCATTTAATTTTTCAAATTTGATTGAGTCCATAGGAGCGTGAAGATAAAATATCAGGTCTAATAAATTAGGTTTGTAATGCAAACTAGATTACAATTGCAATGTAGTTAACAGAATTGCTTTTATGACAGAGCAGAATATATCCGACCCGCAACAGAGTTTACAAATCATCACAGAAGCCATACAAGGCTCAAAAGAAAACATCAAAGAGAACGCCTGGTACTTCATCTTTTGGGGCATACTTGTCTCAGTGACATGCCTCATACATTATACACTCCTTAAAATGCACTACGATGCCAAACCACACATACTTTGGCCTGCGCTCATGATTGGAGGTGGAATAATTAGCTCTGTGCATGGATACAGAGAAGAGAAGAAGAAGCCATATCAAAGTCATCTGAGCCTGTTCATGAAGAACCTTTGGATAGTGCTCGGCCTAGCCTATATCATAGTTATCGTCATGTGCTTTAAGTATCAAAATAATCCTGTCATGCCTATTTTGCTTTTGTCTGGTATCGGTACGCTGGTTACTGGACTAACTATAAAGTTTAAGGCCATGAGTATTGGTGGAGTCGCCTTGCTGGTCTGCTCTGTGTTAGCCCTTTGGACGTACGGTGTGGAGTCGCTGGTCTTGTGCGCAGTAGCCATCATAGTAGGTTTTGTAATTCCTGGTGTGCTTCTAAAAAAGTCCACTTAATGGAATTCAAAAAGCTCGACAATCTGCTTAATTCGCAAGTAAAGCTGGCCATTGTGTCGGTATTGATGAAAGTGAAAACTGCCGATTTTAATCATCTTAAAGAAGTGACTGGAGCCACACAAGGTAACTTAAGTCACTCCATAAAGAAGCTGAGCGAAGCAGGTTATATTGAAGTGCTCAAAAGTTTTGAGAGGAACTATCCAAAGACAAACCTAAAAGTGACTGCCAAAGGTCGCAAGGCTTTTGAGGCCTATGTAGAGGCGATAAAAGGATATCTTGATTTATGAGAATTGCGGCTTAGCGCTAAAGGTCTTTAAACTGTCGGCACTTAGCCTCCTACATATTCCGCAGCACTCTCCGCGAACGAAAGCCATCGGTCCTTATGCGCAAACTCAACCTGAACCCATTCTTTCATTGGTCGTTTTTTTCCTGAAGGGTCAAATAGTTGAGAGCCATCCAGCGATAGTGCCTCGCCATGTGTATCGCCAGTAAGTTTAAACACCATGGCATTTTGAAAGAAACAGACAAACGCTTTGCTGGAAATCTTAAAGCATGGTTTGCCAAAAAGTGATCCAAATTCCGCCTGATTTATTTGCTCACCTGTTGATTGAAAAAATGCTTCTTCCTTAGACATACCTCAATGTTTTATTCTTCAGAATTAGTTGAATCGAGCACACGAAGATACTTGGCCGGCACAGATTCTGTGAGCCATACATTATTATCAGACTGATAGAAGAGGTAGCATTCATCCATCATAGTTGCTGAGTCTATCACAAACACTACAGGTGTACCATGTCTTTTTCCAACAGCTATAGCCGTACTCAGATCTTCGCTTAAGTGCACATGATGCCGCAGGCGCTTATCAATTCCTTCTGCCAAAATACTAGTCATGTTTTTCGTGGCGCTTCCGTGATAAAGCGTGCGTGGCGCTTGCTTTGGCTCATAGCCATGACTGATGTCGAAAGTGTGTCCTTGATTGGCGCGAATCTTCTGCCCGTCTTCGCTCAACGCAAAACGTTTCTTAGCGTTCGTTCTGACCACTTCCTCAAGTATCTCGTTAGTCAGCTTAAAGTCACGGGTATTGCACTTGCGAATCAGTTCTTTGACATTGGCCCATCCAGCCTCGTCAAGGTCGAGTCCTATCTTTTCGGGCTCATGTCTCAGCACGAGGCTTAAAAACTTGCTGATGCGTTTGTTTCTCTTTTCGCTAATCATGATTCATCCACAATCAATCATACAGGTGCAGTAACTTCTGCTTGTGTGCTTCGTTGTCATAATTGGCATACAAGGCCTTGTATCCATTTTCTCCCATTCTCTTTCTCAGTGCCTCATCAAGTGCCAGTTTTTTCAGACTGGAATAAAACTCATCGGCATTTGCATAGACCAGTCCACAGTCAAACTGCTCGATGAGTTCTTTTTGAGGACCACAATCTGACGCCAGAATGGGCTTTTTGCCAAACATGTATTGAAATATTTTATTGGCTACACCAGACTCGTGCTGGGGGTTTTTCACAAGTGGCGAAAGCAGCACGTCACTGATGTGCATATAGGTCAGCAGCTCGTTGATGCCTATCCAGGAGACGTGCTTCAGGTGGCCGTCATGTATCAAGTCTGCCGCCTCATGGTCAAAGCGCTCTTGGTCAGCCTTATCAACTGGGCCGATAATCATGAGGTCCACGTCTAGTTCTTCGTTGAGGGCCTTTTTAAAAACGTTTAGTGTTTCAAAAATGCCTCGTCTTTCAGCCACAGCTCCAAAATACATTAGTGTGACTTTGTCTGATTTCTGCACTGATGTATCGACCAAAAACTGCTCAAATTTTCGGAGGTCAATCACATTTGGAAAAGCCACCATATTCTCTGCTTTCAAGAAGGAGTATCGACTCATAAGGTCTCGAGCAAAGCTGTCTGACAGCACAATTATTTTTGAGGGATAAGACAAGTATTCCCCCTCTTTTCTGAACCATGCCTCAGGCCTCGAGATCAGACTTCTTAAAAATCCTTTGGTCCAGTTATACGACATCACCGCATGCGGATAGTTCTCGTGTAGGTCTAGGATAAAGGGAATGTGACGACCAGAATTTTTAATGCCGCGATGTGCCGCTTTTGACATATACAAGTCATGCACATGTAAGATGTCGATGGCATGAGCGCTTACAAATCGGGCGATGCTTTTCTGCCATTGGCGCTCGTAAAGTGGGAGAGTGTTGCTGAAGAAAAACAGCGCATTCTTCTTTTTGCGTGATATCGAAATACGATCGATGGTGCAGTCACTGCGACTCGCATACTCCTCATCATCAAAACCAAAACAAAGGACAAACACCTGGTGACCTTCCTCTATAAGCAGCCTAACTTCTTTCTGAACTCGTATGTCAGCATCAAAAGCGTTGTCTACAACTACTCCAATATTCTTGCTTTTCGCAACTCGTTCAGCCACCGGTTTCTTGTTCTGATTACAGACCTATTCATTGATATTCAACTTTGAAAAACAGCGGGCCTGCACGCGTCAAATCTATTAAAAGGATATCGATTATGCGTCCACCGCCTGAGCACAGGTATGATAAGCCAAGTGGCAGAATTTACTCAGCCAATCACGAGCATTTTTCTATTCAGATTGAAGGAGAATTAATCAGCACCTGACTCTATGACGGGCTGATACATGACTTTGCCATAGTTCTTGGCAATCAGCTCTTCTTGTACGAGGGCGCCACTTTTGAACTTCAAAATTTTATTACGCCATATTTCATTGCTTCTAAAATAGCTCCCGTTTTTTTCAATAAAGCGGTGGTTTTTCTCCTTGACATGATAGGCGAATTCTAACTCTTCGCTCACCCTAATTTCTCCCTCCAACAGTCGTTCACTGAGCCAGAGGTTTAATTGAAAAGTCCATGGAGTGTTATTGCTGAGTTGAAAGTCGAGGTAATTGTAAAACACGGCCGCCCCGCTGGCCCAAGGCAAGACTCTGCCATCATCAGGAAAAGGATCGACACTATGATGGTGCCGCTCATTAATGGTCAGGGGAGAGTGCAGCGCCAACCAATGCAGCAGGTTGGTGCTCTGGCAGATGCCACCACCTATTCCCGGTCTGGGTTTTCCAAAAGACAATTCCATGCCTTCTTTGTAGCCTTTTTTCTTGGTGGGTAAACCAACCATTTTGCAGAATGAAAATGTCTCACCAGGCTCGATGATTAGTCCATTTAATTTGCCAACTACGATGCGTAGATTATCAATTTTATTGTACTGCAGGGTCATGTCAGTGTCTCCTAGTTTTTTGAGCAGCTTAGACTGATGTTTCTTTACTCTGAATGGCAGAGGGGTGTCCGAGAAAGACGAGCAATAGCTTTTACCATCAAACCTCCAGGTCAAGCTGCGCCTTATTCGCTTTTCCCAGATGGAAATAAAGTAAAGCAAAGGATGCCGCTGAGAAAGTAGCTTCTTCTCTTTTGTCTTGCTCATGAGGTGAATAAGGTCGTTTAATTTTTGGTGAAATACTTAGTCAGCCTTGACTGAGTAAATAACGCTCAAGCTCGCACTTGAGTATCAATATGAAACAAGATAAGCCTATTCAGATAAGCGCAATCAGACAGATGGTCGCTAGTCTAAGCACAGTAATTCAGCGCCATATCAAGAAAGACAATAGAAATCTCATAGCTCATCAAGCGCAGTGCTAATCACGGCACAAGCCTCTCTGGTCTCGGCCTCGCTAATAGTGAGCGGAGGCTGCACGCGAAAGGCATTTCGGGTAGAGAGGAAGTAGAAGATAATGACGCCCAAGTCCATGCATCGGTCTACCATGCGAATGACCTGCTCCGGATTTTCAAGCTCAATGGCCATCATCATTCCTTTGCGTCTAATCTCCTTCACTTTTGAGTGGGCGAGGAGTTCTTCAAACAAGGCGCCTTTTGATTCTACATTCTTTATCAAGTCGCCTTCTGTGAGTACTTCCAAATTTGCCAGCGCGGCAGCACAACACACAGGGTGTCCGCCAAAGGTGGTGATGTGCCCCAGTACAGGGTCATGACTCAGACTCTGCATTATCTCTTTGCTGGAGATAAAGACACCCATGGGCATTCCGCCCCCAAAAGCTTTGGCCGTGGTGAGTATGTCAGGCCTGACCTCCATATCCATAAAAGCAAAGAGCGCACCTGTGCGACCGCTGCCCGTTTGTATCTCGTCAAAGATGAGTAAGGCACCTGTTTCTGTGCATCGCTCTCTGAGTGCCTTCATGTAAGCTTGACTCGGAATACGTACTCCCGCATCACCTTGTATCGGCTCGATGATGACCGCAGCCGTGCGGCTGCTAATCATGTGTAGGTCTGCCACTTCGCCAAACCGCATGAAGTGCACATCTGGAAGTAAGGGTCTGACGTGATGTTTTTTTTCTTCGTTGCCGCTGACGCTCAGCGCACCGTGAGTCGATCCATGATAGCTCTTTTGGCAAGAAATTAATTCTGATCGACCTGTATATCGTTTAGCCAGTTTAAGCGCGCCTTCATTTGCTTCCGTCCCAGAGTTAACAAAATAGGAACTGTCTAATCCATCGGGCAGCAGCTCTTGCAGCTTCTGAGCCAAGGCCACCTGCGGTGCTTGCACAAACTCTCCGTATGGAATGACATGTAAATACTTGTCGACTTGTTGCTTGATGGCGTCCGTCACGCGCGGGTGCCGATGACCAAGATTATTCACCGCGATGCCCGATATGAGGTCAGTGTATCGCTTTCCGTTTGTGTCATAGATGTACACGCCTTCTGCACGCTCTACGTCCATTAGAAGCGGGTAGGGGCTAGTTTGTGCCAGGGCGCTATGTGTCATCTTGTCGATGCCGCAAATGTAATGATTGGGCCGAGTCGCTGCTTCGGGTAGAATGTACTTTGCTTCAGCGCTCAGATTCAATCAACCTGACTGAGTTCCTTGTGTGCGTTCCAGTCGGCATAGGTCCACTCGAGCCAGTGTCTGCTCGGGTATTCGTCTTTAAAATTGCTGGCGCGAATTTGTGTGCTCAAAACAAACTGCTCGTTAGTCATGTACTTATGTCTGCCAGCCATCGAAGAGGAAAATACTTTGCGCTGCGTCTGTTTGATATTCTCCAGTTGTTCAGGTGACTTTACTAAAAACGGAAGTGCAGAATCACGCAGGTCACTCAAGAAATCGAGATGAACAAAGGCTGTGTCGCTATGCTCAAAATTGTACTTGGCAATTATTCTGTCCCAATTAGGCAAGCTGTATAGGGTAATGATACAGAGCGCAGACATGGACATGTATTTGACCAAAAAGTGACTGCTTCGCACGAGCGAGACTTTCCGGTAGATGAGAAAAAGTCCAATCAGACATAGTGCGACAAACACGATAACACCGATTCGTTTATGCGCCAGATTATAATGCTGCACATAATGGTAGACGCGCATGATGACAGACAGACTCAAAAACGCATTTTGAATGAGCCACAGGTAACTCAGTTTTTTGAGGGTCTCATTTTTCTTGTAAAAATTGAGATTGTCGCGAAAGTAGAAAAGCACCACTGCCATGGATATGATAATGGACGCGATGAGTAGATACGTGCCTTCATGAAGCATGGGTTTTAGAAACTCGCCCTTCCACTCGAAACCGGTCCAGATAAGTAATACGTCTGAAAAGTTGAGTCCAAGTAGAAGGATGTTGAGTGCCGCTAACAGGAAGATTCCGGAACGGTATTCGTCTTTTAATGCCAGGCTGTGAATGCTCAGCATGCTATGTCGCCTTCTGCGCGTGCGGCTTATTTTTTGATCAAGCGAGTCGTTGACAGAGATTGTTTGTGACGGCACTCGTGCAAATAAAAACGCGGTGGCAATGGTTGCACCAATCAGGATGAACCAGATGGTCAACGGTTCGAAAAAGGTCAATAAGAAAGTCCATGACATGCTGATGTGATTAAATACTCCTGACACTGCGTGATCAAATATGTCATTGGACGCGCGGTAGATGAAGAAGAAAACAAGAATCACTGTACTAGGAATAATGATGACGCTTGTCCTTTTAAACAGAGGCGCTAGGCGTACGCCTACTTTGCTGTTCTCAAATGCACTCGTCACAAACTCAGCAGGACCAGAGAACACCGATGTGATGCCAATACTTAGTCCAAGGGTTGCGCTTTTTACTTCTGGCAGCACCACGGTACCTGCTAGTATTAACACCGATGTGAAATTCATCACTAGCGCAATGGTACTAGCGTTATACACAAATGCGGCAGCGCTAAGTAGCATGCAGCCCAGCGCCACTTTAAATTCCTGGTGTTTTCGAGATATAGGTGCCGCGATAAAGACCATGGCGACCAGCACCAGATTAAACAACAAGACGTTTAATCCGAGGCTATATGATTTAAATAAAAAGGTAAATGAGAGTGCGCAGACGAGCACAGCCAGCGCTTTTTTCTTGTAGGTCATAGGTATATAGGTTTGCTATATAACGACCGGCTACTGGTCTGATTGTCAGTAGATATGTTAATTTCTGTTGATCTTATAACGTACAAAAGTCCCGCTGCTT
>CAYSDH010000035.1:0-4594 GCA_964429805.1 uncultured Flavobacteriales bacterium | reverse complement strand
GTCCCTTTGGGCCATCGTGCCCCTTGTGTCCTTTAAGGTCTTTTAAGACTTCGCGCTTAAAGTCTTTTTGAGCGCGATGCACGGCCATCAATTTTTTAGCACCGATGGCAGCAATCTGCTTCTCGAGGTATTCGCTTTCTAGTCTCAACACTTGAGCCTTGATCTTTCCTCGCTGTCTTAGCCAGTCTCCAGCTTCTTGCTCAGACATGGCTTCCATGTCCATGTCCTTTTTTCTAGGCTCTTCTTTTTTCAAGCTTCTCTTGGCTTCATCCAGCTTGTTTTGGATTGGCCAGTACTTAGCAGCTTCATCTTTTGAAAGTTCAGCGCGCTCATTCACGAAGGCGACACGCTTCTTCTCAATCATTTCTCTTCGTTCTTGTCTTTTGTCACCCTCCTGGGCAAATATGCTACTCACCATCCCGATGAACATCATGACTGCAATTGTCTTTTTCATGCTTTGCTTTTTTTGAATTTATATTTCGCTAATTAGGTCGTCTAGTTCTAGTTCGTCTTCCATCAAATAATCGATGTAGGCTTCTTGTATATTGTCAAGTTCATCCATTTCATCCAAGTATGCATCGATGATGAGGCTTTCGTCAAAGGCCAAAAGGTAGTCTTCATCTTCAGTCAAGTCTGGTTCAAACTCTTCAGTAATCTGTATTGGCTCGACAGCAGATTGCTGCATCAAAGCTGTAATTCCTAAAAGGATAACCAGAGAGGCTGCAATGGCCCATACCAGTCTGCTTTTTTTCTTTATCGGTTCCTGCTCTGTCGTATGAGAACCATGGATTTTCTCCATGACTTCATCACCCATGCCTTCAAAATAACCTTCAGGTGCCGCCATGTTTTCTTTCTTCAATGAGAATAGAGTAGGGGCGAGATTCTGAATTTCTTTGTCTGTATGTGAGCTGTTCTCTGACATTGTTCTGCTTCTTTGACTAGGCGAATACCAAAAGGTTTAATTCTGTGTCAAAAATTCTTCAATTTTCTTTACTGCGTGGTGATAGCTGGCTTTTAGGGCTCCAGCAGAAGTTCCTGTGACTTGCGCTATGTCGTCATACTTCATCTCTTCAAAGTACTTCATACTAAACACGGCAAGTTGTTTTGGCGGCAAGAGGGCCATGGCCTTTTTGAGTTTTGCTTGAATCTCTTCGGCACTTGGGCCATGTTGGTCACTGACTGCATAAAGGTGAGTTGAGTCAATGTCAACAGTCGCTCTTTTCTTGTTCTTCTCTATCCAGGTCAGGCTCTCATTTGTAGCAATGCGGTACATCCAGGTGTGTAGTTTCGATTCTGATCGAAACTTAGGTAGTCCTTTCCAAGCTTTTACAAATGTGTTTTGAAGCACATCATCAGCGTCAGCGTGGCTGCCGACCATGCGCCTGATGTGCTGATAGAGTCGTGATTGATAGGTGGAAATGAGAAGTCTAAATGAGGCCTCGCTGTCCCCATTTTTAAATTGCTCCACAATGTGCTGGTCTACTTCCACTGTATATATGACTCGCTATGGAGCAAATAGTTTAAACTGAACCAAATTTTCTTTAGCTCCGCTTAAATTATGTTCTTCGATTAGAAGGAGTTTTACTTCCGTGTTAGCACACGCTCGGCAGCAGCCAATACGTCTGCCGTGTCAATGCCATACTTGGTCATGAGCTGAGCAGGCGTGCCGCTTTCACCAAACTGATCGTCTACAGCAACCATTTCCATAGGCGTAGGCATGTGTCTGGCGAGTAACTGAGCGATGCTATCTCCAAGGCCACCATTGCGCTGGTGCTCTTCTGCAGTGACTACACATCCAGTCTTCTTCACGGACTCTATGATGGCTTCTTCATCAAGAGGCTTAATAGTATGGATATTAATGATCTCGGCAGAAATTCCTTTTTCGGCTAAAGCCATTCCCGCTTCAACGGCCTTCCAAACTAAGTGTCCGCAAGCAAAAATACTCACGTCAGCACCAGTGGTAATCTTCTGTGCTTTCCCGATGATAAACTCTTGCTCTGGCTTAATAAACACCGGCACCTTTGGTCTACCAAATCTCAAATACACTGGCCCATGATGCTCGGCTATAGCCATCGTGGCCTGGCGCGTTTGGTTGTAATCGCAAGGCACAACTACGGTCATGTTTGGCAACATTTTCATCATGCCTATGTCCTCAAGTATCTGATGCGTAGCACCATCTTCACCAAGCGTAAGCCCTGCGTGAGAGGCACAGATTTTTACATTCTTTTCAGAATACGCGATAGACTGTCTAATCTGATCATATACCCTCCCCGTAGAGAAGTTGGCAAATGTGCCTGTAAATGGAATCTTGCCACCAATGGCCATTCCAGCAGCAACGCCCATCATGTTGGCCTCAGCGATACCCACTTGAAAAAACCGCTCTGGAAATTCGTTTTTGAAGTCACCCATTTTTAGTGAGCCAGTCAAGTCTGCACAGAGTGCTACGGCATTGGGGTTTGTCTTTCCAACTTCCAATAATCCAGCTCCAAATCCTGAGCGCGTGTCTTTCGTGTCTAGTACTTCGATGGGCTTCATGTCTTCTTTAATTAGAGAATCCAAAATTCAAGAATCAAGATGTGATGAGCACCATAGAGATACGGAAGTTGTCAGCATGAGACTGGCACTTGCTCACAATTTGGTGAGACAACTGATTTCAAAAAAGCCTGCCTTTTGCGGCCCAAGAGAGCCTGGTCAGAGGGCGTTAGAATTGGAAAGTCAGAAGTTAAAACCTAACAGTCGAACTCTCTCCACTTTTGATCTTGAAGTCTTTGGTCAACGTATAAATCGACTCTTTGGAGTTTCTGGATCGGTAGATCAATTTGTATGACCCTGGCTGTAAAACAATCTGCTGCTGGGCATCACGCTCATCAATCTGACATACCCAGGTCAGTTGGTCGCCTTTAACTTGCATGACTGTGCCATAACCCGCAGAAGGGAAAGCCGCATTTAACACGCCAGGTGTTGGTATGGCGATGTCCGTAGTGTGGTTTTGAGTAATGTCCACCTTATTTACCTGAATGCGCGGTAGACTCAAAATCTCTAGGTCATACTGACCGACAATGTATTTTTCTGTGCTATTAAAGTCTTGCACATGAATGATGTTGCCGGTTTCAGGGTCTTTAATCAGGCATTTTAAGTTCTTGTATGCATTTCTGCCATCCATCACCAATTCCAAGTCTCCTTGTGGGGTTGCTATGTCAATGATGGTATGTGTACCTGCGTTAATACGCTCACCTTCTACGCGCTGCTCTGGAATGGTGTGCGCCACTATGTCGTAGACATACACAGGGTCAATAGGAATGGTGTCAGGATGGTTTTTATGGTTTAGGGTGTGCACATAATTATAGAGAAGCAAACCCGTCTGATGATCATAAAAACTCATTGGAATATTGGTCTCTAGCGGCTCGTCATTGATATTGAGTAGGTTGACTTGCACGGTGGTGTTGTTGAGCGCTTGAGAGATAACGATGTTGAGCACTTGCTCAAAGGTTTCTTCACTTCCTGCATCATAGTAATTGCCGATACACTCAAACTCAAACTTCATGCTCTCGTCTGCACCGATGCCAATCACGAATGGCTTTAAAACGACTCCGCGCCTTTGCAATGCTAATGATACTGCGCAAGGGTCTTCGTCACAAGCCTCTACACCATCCGTAATAAGTATGATGATGTTTCTGGCATTGTTGTCAGGAAAATCGCCAGCAGCTTTCTCGAGCGAACGGGCGATTGGTGTGGTTCCTTTTGGGCTAATGCCGTTCAGTGCTTTTTTGATTTGTTCAAACCTTAGTCGTCCGAAGGGGACCACGAGTTCAGTGTCATCGCAGTCTTGTTCAGCAGTGGCGATTGACGATTGATGACCATATACTCTCAAGGCCAACTCTAGATTTTCCGTGCCTTTTAATTTGTCTACCGACTGGTTGAGTAGGTCTCTGGCAATGTCAATTTTGGCTTGACTCTGCCATTTTCCGTTCATCGAGTTACTCGCATCAAAGACAAATAGGATGCGTGTAAGGTCTTGAGATTGCGCAGAAAGGCCTAAAACCAAGGCTAAGAAGAAGAATAAATGCTTCATACTAAGTAATAACGCAAATCAAGTGCCGAAATGCGTGTGATTTTCAAAAGTCAGCATATAGAGTGCTATTCACGCTCGATTATTGAGAATGTTGTCCACGTGCGAGTGTAGAGTGTGTTGGCCTCTCCTAAAGATTTAAAAGATTTCTCGGCTACACTTCGTTCCGCTCGAAATGACGACTTCTATATTGGAACCGTCATTTCGACTAAGGCGGCAGCCGCGCGGAGAAATCTGTTTGATGCGCAGAGCGCAGGTGAATAAAAGCCGCAATGAGAAATTCCGTGAATGTGTAGGCCACAGTTAAATCTTACGCTGCGCAGCATTTATAATGCTGCGCTGTAGAATACATAGGGTCTGTGATTCGGCTTTTAAGTCAAGCTGATATCCCCGCTGCGAAGGCTGCCCACCCTTCGTTTTTTAAATGTGAGGACATTCGACCGACACATGCTTCAAAGTGTGTATATTGACTATTAGACGTAATGTTAAAGAAGGTTTCATGATTGACAAACGGACTATAATTCA
>CAYSDH010000034.1:0-34042 GCA_964429805.1 uncultured Flavobacteriales bacterium | reverse complement strand
AGATTGGAGATATTAAGAACTCATGTGTGACAGTGACCATCGAGTTCGACACAGGAGAAAAGAGGTGGACAAACTTCATGACTGTCGAATGGCTCGGTAATTTGCTGAATGAGCATCGGCAGTATATTACTGGCGAGAATCCGGTAATCTTAAATAAAATAGACAAAGTATCAGTCGAACAGTCTGTTTACGACCTTGATTCTAAGAACGAATTAGTTAAACAAACGAAAGAATACTGATGCTAACATTCAAATAAAATGAAGAGACTACTGCTTTTTGTACCCGTATTTCTGTTCAACATAAATGTTGTGCGCGGTTGTGACTGTGAATGCGAAGGTGATTGCTCTTTCATTTCTATAGCAGAGGAAGCTGAGTTAGTTATTCTTGCGAAAGTGCTCTCTTATGGCGACTTTCTCGAATATTCTGTCCATGGACATGATGAGAAAATGCCCCAATCTATGACAGTCGAAATCATTGTGAAATATGCTGGAACAGAGGAACGACAAGAAATCAAAATATGGGGAGATGATGGAGCTCAATGCAGACCGTATATAGCAAGCTTCGAATCAGGAGAATACTACTTGATGGCTCCGAACTCACTCAATGCGAACGAACAGCTTGATTCGCAAGGAGATTATGACCTCTATAGCTGCTATTCCGACTACTTGTCTGTCGATATGAAAACCGAAATAGTACGGGGTAGATTCTCAAAGAAGACCAAGAGTTTGAGCTTGGAAAAAGCAGAAAAGATGATTGCAGAAAAAACGAAGCGTTAACTATGTGCAATTCACTATGGTCCTTCAAATCGCTCACGAACGAAGCCTCAGTCCAACAAACAGGGTTCTAGGTGCAGCAGGTCCGTAGACGTAATTACTGTCTCGATTCTTACCACTGTCAAAGTCATTTTGATAGGCGTTTAATATATTTTTTGCTCCTCCAAAAATCTCAATCTTAGAGCCTGACTCTCTCAGTTCTATGGTATAAGAAGTCTTTAGTCCCAGTTCAGCAAAGGGTGTGGAGGTCACATATTCATCAGTCAGCTGCTCAGGTGCGCCAGCAAAATGTGCCAAGAGCATCTCTCCAGTATAGACCAGGTTTACATTGGCGCTAAACTTATTTTCTGGAAGAATAGAAACCGTCAAAAATCCATAGTCATTTGGTGTTCTCAAAAACTTTGTCTCTGCCGATAAGCCTTCGACATTCTCCACTGCTGTGCCAAACAGACTAGTCTGAAAAGTAAACCCAGACTCAATTTGCAACTTACGATTAAAGTTAGCCCGAGCCTCTAAGCTCACTCCTTGCACCGTGGCACCATCTCCATTTCGCTTTTCAAATCGCTCACCAAACTCGTCTTCTCCAATACCCTCTAGATAAAACGCCCCATCAAGAAAAGTATAAAACGCTTCGGCTGTAAACCCATAAACCATCCGTTCAGTTGGCCGATCAAAATTGACCGAACCACTGACACTACTAGATCGCTCTTTATCAAGATTAGGAGACAAACTCACTCTCGAAATACCTCCTCCTGCAAAAGCAATGTGCAGGTCTGCATCAAAGGCCTGTGGCGCTCTAAAACCAGTGCTGTACGTCAACCTCAGCTGAGTTTCGCTTTTGTACTTATACAGCAACGAAACACGCGGACTAAGCACTACCTCGTCTAATAGATTGTGTTGATCAAGCCGCACTCCAGAAAGCAAATTGAATGAAGAACTCAACTCCCAATCACTTTGCAGAAACACACCAAAATTCTCTGTGCGCTGGTCAATTAAATATCTGTACGCAGGTATGTCGTCATACACATCATCAACCACAAATTCTGCACCCAGCGTAAGGACATTATCACCAGTAACGAATCTTCGTAAACGATGATTTGCCTGCACTCCTAATTGATAGGTTGTTGCTTTTGAGGTGCCGTATGGAGGAGCTTCTAGATGCGCAAGCACATCTAAACTATCGTCTGGGAAGATACCCGTATAGTGTGTTCTGTCAGTCAGTTGAGCCGACAGATAGGTGATCAAAGAGCTATTGTCATCATTGAAGTTGACTTGATAATCGGCACTACCCATGTAGATGTCTGACTGCCTTTCTTCTGACTGCAAGGCCAAGTGAGCAGGGGCATCAGTAATCTCACCCCCATAACGATACTCGCTCAAGCTACCCAAACTGACTTCTAACTTGTGATTCTTTTTGGGCATGAAAAAGAGATTTGTTCCAAAAGAATTATTCTTTAATGAGGGCAATTCAGAAAAATTGTCGCCATTGTGATCATACAGTCCTCTGTTGCGGTTATTGATAAAAATCGAGACCCCTGACTTTTTACTTTCAGACAGCACATTCGCATTACCACTCAACACCATGTCATTCGTCTGTCCGTTGATGTTCTGAAAGGTGTAGCTCACATCATAGCCGTTGGTCTTTGGGATTTTCGTTATCACATTGACCGTGCCACCGATAGCACTTGACCCATATAAAGATGACCCACCGCCACGCACCGTCTCAATGCGCTCAATCATATTGACGGGTATTTGCTCCATGCCATAGAGGCCAGTGAGTGGAGAAAAAAGAGGCCTCCCGTTAATCAGAATTTGCGAGTATCCACCCGCTAGTCCATTCATGCGCAGTTGCGTGTAATTGCACGTCTGACAGTCGGTTTCTACACGCAGACCAGTCTGAAAATTTAAGGCATCAGACAGATTACAGGCTTGCACGCCTTCTAGTGTTTTTATGTCGAGCACGCTTACAATTACCGGAGAGTCCGTCTGTCTTTTAAAAGTCTTTGTTCCTGTAACGACCATTTGCTCTAACACAAATTGCGATGGCGACAACTCAACATCAATCTCGACCGATTGGTGGGAGGCATCGACCACTACAGTCTCTTGCTCATCAATAAAACCCACAGAACGAAAGAGCAGCACATAAGAACCATACGCGATGTTGTCGAACTGAAAACGCCCTAAGGCATCAGAGACTGCTCCGTCTTGAGTGCCTTCAATCTGAACCGTGACAAACTCTAATGGGGCTCCATCACTGAGCACTCGTCCATCAATCGACCCTGACTGTGACTGGCACATGAACGAAACTGACAGCAATACGGCAAGCCAAAAAATCTTCAACTTCATGCGTAACAAACAGTTTTCATGGGACAAATATAAAGTGTTAGACTTATCTAACATATACTTGTACAGTATTCTATATATTTGAAAGACCAAGACAACACTAATCTTCCATTTTAACACATGCCAACAAAGACTAAAGAAAACTACCTCAAGGCGATATATTCGCTCTCACTGCTAGACTCAAGCGTCAGTCTTTCTGCTCTCAGCAGAGAGATGGGAGTAAGTGTACCGACAGTCAACAGCATGGTCAAGAAGCTCGAAGCTGACAAGTGGGTGAAGTACGAGAAGTACAAACCGCTAAAAATTACGGCCAAAGGAAAGAGAGCTGCAGCCATGATTATCAGAAGGCATCGCTTGACGGAGATGTTTTTAGTCCAAGTCATGGGCTTTGGTTGGGAAGAGGTGCATGACATTGCAGAGGAAATGGAACACATTGATTCGCCTCCACTCTTCGACCGCATGGATGAGTTGTTAAACTACCCTTCAGTCGACCCACATGGCTCACCAATACCAGACAAAGAAGGCAAAGTCCAACAGCAAGATTATAGTCCACTGTCAGACAGGCGGCCAGGAGACAACATCAGAGTATGTGCGCTAAAGGATAGCTCCACAGAATTGCTCATCTACCTCACCGAACAAGAAATCACACTGGGTCAGGAACTTACTGTCCTCAAGATTGAAGCATTTGATAAAAGTATGCGCTTCACTATGAAAAGTGGTAAAAAATTGATGTTAAGCACAGCGGTTTGCCAGTGCTTAATGACAGAATTGGTGTGATTATATGCTTTGCCGTGTTGCCTCCTATCTAGTCAAATTGAGCGTACATGAATTAATGTGATTGTGACATTGACAGAGCCTTTTGTCTGCTGTATCACTGTATAATAAGAGAGGGTTTGCTTGTCTAAAGGCACCACATTCAAACCACCTTCTTTGGCGCCTTATACACAGGCACTGTTGAGCACGCCTCACCAAACATCAATGACTTGACCACTGGCTGAAGTTTGTGTGTCAGATAGAGGTAGGCAGATGTTGGCACACCTTGACCACAGCCTTTTACGATGACACGCGCATCTGTATACTCAGCCAGCTCCACGCTATCAATTTTTGATTTAAACAAGACGGACTCTAGGGCATCTGCGTCACCAAATACGATGGTCTTGGCATGAGGTGTCAATGCGCTACTCAGCAACATATAGGCCCATGAAGGGATTATAGCATCTGCTGAGCAGGTAACGGCTACATGCTGCCCTGCATAAGCTGTCCAGTCCCATTCACTCACCCAGGTCCTGAAGTCTTTTTCTTTGAGGGCTATTCCTTCCCACAGCCTTTCTTTGATGTCAACCACTGCACGCGCGCCCTCTGGCCTCCAGTCTTGAAGGTCAATGGTCACCAGGCCACTCTGGGCTACTTTGTTGACTATCTCGTCCATCAGAGCATTCCTAATTCGTACTTGGCTTCTTCACTCATCATCTCCTTATCCCAAGGTGGGTCAAACACGATCTCTACGCGACAACTATCCACCTCTTCGAGCTCGGCAATCTTGTCTTCTACCTCTACAGGAAGAGACTCTGCCACGGGGCAGTTTGGACTGGTGAGTGTCATGAGCACATGACAGGTTTTGTCTTCTTTAGGCGTCACTTCATAGATGAGACCCAGGTCATAAATATTGACCGGTATTTCAGGGTCATAAATCTCCTTGAGTACTTCTACAACCTTATTTTCAATCGCTCTTTTATCCATCGTTTCCACGGGCCAAAGATAGTCAATATCGGCCTGTCAATCAGGGTGCTAATTCTTCTGTCGGATTCCAGAAATGCTGGTCAAATTCTAGTATCTGATCTCCTTCGATTTTCAAGCCTTCAGCCTCTAAGCGTTCTTGCATGGCCGACTCTGTCGGAAAGTGAAACTTGCCTGTAAGCAGTCCTTGTCTATTAACCACTCTGTGCGCAGGCAGTCCATCACTTGACTTGATGCTATTATTCATTGCCCAGCCTACCATGCGCGCGCCTCGAGCGGCCCCCAAATACTTGGCAATGGCGCCATACGAAGTCACTCTGCCCTCTGGTATGAGGCGCACCACTTCATAGACATGCTGAAAGAAGTCTTTGTTTTTCTCACTGAGTTTAATCAGACCAGCCATCAAGTGAAAATTGGATGTACTTGATTTTCTTGCCGTGGCCCAGCCACATCTTTTCGTAAAAAGTCTTGATGGCCAGCTTTTCATTTAGGGCATCGTCAAACTTAGCCGCGCCTAGTTTATAAACATCAATGGTCTGGGCATTGACTGTCAGCTTGAGCTCATGCACTACATCCATGGTGTAGTCATAAAGAGTGCTGCTGTCAGTTTTAAGGTTTATGGTGGCACCGGGTGATAAGATTCGTCTGTATCGGTCCAAGAATAGGGGGTGGGTCAATCTCTTTTTTGAGCGTCTGTCCTTTTTTTGAGGGTCTGGAAACGTGATCCAAATCTCACTAACCTCATCGGCAGTAAAAAAGTTATGAATGAAGTCTATTCGGGTGCGGAGAAAGCCCACATTGGCCATTCCTTTTTCTCTTGATGTCTTGGCCCCTTTCCAGATTCGTGCGCCCTTGATGTCTACTCCAAGGTAGTTTCTGTTTGGGTCACGCTCGGCCTGTCCGAGTGTGTACTCACCTTTCCCACAGCCGAGTTCCAATACAATCGGATTATCATTTTTAAAAAACTCTTTTGCCCAGTTTCCCTTCATGCGTTGAGAGCCTTTCAGCATCTCTTCCGTATCAGGCTGATGGACGTGTGCCATCTCACTGATTTCTGCAAATCTCCTCAACTTGTCTTTTCCCATACACAGCGAAAATCGGAATAAGGAGCGAGAAAAAAAATGTAGCCAGCAGGCGCTGACTTCTTAGGCCAGTGCTGAGTAACCAAATACCTCCAATCCTCTGTACCTTCGCTTCATCAAGGGAGAAGGACATATAGTCATCGCGGGGCTCAACTGGGGCCTTGGTCATGCTACGCGCTGCATGCCGCTTATAGACCGTTACCTGGCACAAGGCAAGACCATCACTCTGGCCTCAGACGGAGATGCATTGACCTTTTGGAAGAAGGAATATCCTCAACTAAACACCTTGACCCTGCCCGCTTATGACATACACTACCCCTCTGGGGGCAACATGGCACTGCGGATTTTTGCTCAGATACCTAAGCTCAACAAGCGGTTTAAAGAAGAGCTAACTGTGATGGATGAGTATCTGTCTGCGCACCCTGCAGAGTTGTTGATTTCTGACAGTCGCTTTGGTCTGCATACGGATCAGTGTCGCACGGTTTTTATGACGCATCAAGTGTTTATTCAAAGTCCTATGTTTCCGCAGCTGGTCAATAAAAAAAACCACGCTCACATGTCAAAGTTTGACGAAGTGTGGGTGCCAGATTCTGAAGGGAAAGACAATCTCTCTGGCGAACTAGGTCATGGTCCGGCTCCCTTTAAGTTGACTTACATCGGTGCGCTGTCGCGATTTAGAAAAATGCGCGTAATGCAAGATATCGACATACTGGTCGTTTTGTCTGGTCCAGAACCTCAGCGAAGCATCCTTGAAAAAGCCCTCATACCGCGAATGAATGAATCGAAGACTTGCGTCTTGGTCAGAGGCAAAGTCAACGAGAGTAACACAGAGCAGCGCGGCAACCTAGAACTGCGAGGACATGCAACAAGCGAGGAGCTAAATGTGCTAATAGAACGCAGCGCACTCATCATCTGCCGCTCAGGATATAGCAGCATCATGGACTTAACACTGCTGCATAAAAAAGCCATCCTCATCCCCACTCCTGGTCAAACAGAACAGGAGTATCTTGCACGCCATGTATCAGACAACCCACTGTTTAGCATGTTGGAGCAAAAAGACATTGCCACACACCTAGAAGAAATGCTTGCCTAAATGAAAATGAGCACCTCAGAGCGAATTATTTTGCTGGTCATTTTGGCCGTAGGCAGCTTCTTGCGCTTTCACGGTGAGTGGGCCTTCATGCCTGATGAGATCTCGGCTTTGTCTCGTTTACGATTTGATAGTTTCTCTGAGCTGATAGAAAAAGGTGTTGCTCCTGACGGTCACCCCGCCTTTGTCCACGTCTTTCTGTACTTCTGGACAGGACTGTTTGGTAATTCAGAATTAGCGGTAAAGTTGCCTTCTGTCATTCTCGGCATCTCGTCCATCTATCTTCTTTTCAAAGCAGGAAAAAGACTGTTTAGCATCAATACTGGCCTGCTCGCATCGGCCTTTTTAGCAACCATTCAGTTTGCCGTGTTGTACAGCACTATTGCTCGACCATATGTCTACGGTCTATTCTTTTGTCTGCTTCAGATAAATTATCTACTCGACATTAAAGAAGGAAAATCATCGCGCAGAGTGTGGGTCATGCTCATCCTCGTGACTAGTCTGAGCGCTTATACCCATTACTTCAGTATGCTTGTTTCTGGGCTCATCGCGCTGTGGGGTCTGCTACTTATCGGTGCTGATCAGAAGAGACATTATCTAATCAGCTTACTTGTTTCCGTGCTTCTCTTTGTGCCTCACATTCCACTTACGCTGGGTCATTTGAGCATCGGTGGCATAGGTAAGGGCGGGTGGTTAGATGCGCCTGAGCCGCGATTTTTTCGAGATTTTTTTGAGTGGGCGTTTCAGTACAACCTCATCGTTATCGGTTTTGTGATACTCGGGCTGTTGGCTGCTCTCATTCAGCTCAGAAAAAAAGACCGCCACTTTTTACGTTCCTTCTTCTTGTCTATTGCCATCTTCCTGCTGCCTCTTCTGATTGGGTATTGGTACTCCGTTATCAAAAATCCACTCTTGCAGTTTTCGGTACTCATATTTGGATTTCCATTTCTACTGCTCGCCCTCTTTTCTTATGCTGGCCAGCTTGGCAAGCGCTGGGTAATTGTGGTGACACTCTTTATGATGCTTTTAAATACATGGTCGCTGTTTTCGCACCGGGCACATTATTATTTGATGGCGCAACAGGGATACGACAAGTGTGCCGAGATGATTGCAAATGAAAATAAAGTGGGTGTTCGTTCGATGGTAATCTGTGATCGCAACCCACATTTTTTAGGCGTCTACAAAGACAGAGATGGCTTAGATTATGACTATGTGCAACTGGAACAAGACTGCTCGTTGGCCGCTCTTGACCAGCATCTGATTCGCGCAGGCAGCCGTCCGGTGATTATGCTCAACAGACCTCTTTCGCAAGAATGGATGAGCAGTCAGCGACTCAACGAAGTCGTTCACGAAGAGGGTTTTGCCTTTAGTCTGTTTCGGTATTCTGCTAACAGAACCTCAGAAGACAAGTACTTTGACTTGACCTTACGAGAGTCTTTTGACACGCACAGCATGTTGTCATGGGACTATGACAGCACGCGTGTGCAGGGCTCTTATTTAATAATGCCTCAAGGGGCAGAATATGGCTTGAGTTTTAAGTCTAAGTTGCGCGATTTGGTTTTGGACAGGTCACAGACACTGACCTTGAGCATGGCCTCAGAAATTCCGATTGGTAGTAACTCGAGTCAATCTCAACAGATGGTTGAAAGTGGAGTCTTAGTCATGGAGTTGATCCCTACTGATGGCTCTGCGCCTATCTGGCATGGAGAAGACTTTAATGGCAATACGTTTTACAAAGACGGCCAGGCCATAAGCGTGATGGGCATAAGACTTAGTGATGTCATTCCAGCGCATAAGACCGTGAAAGAGTACTCCATCAAACTGTACTTCTGGAACAAAGGCAAGGTGGCCTATAACATCGACTGGATACAGCTTGATATTGGCATTGACTCGCCCCTTCGATACGGCTTATTCAAAGCGCTGTATTAATCCTATTACGAAATTTTTGCCCACTCTTCTTTAGTCGCCATTACTCGCTCCAGATCAGGAATTAATCTCCTGTTCTCACTCTTCGAAATTTTTGGATCATCGGCTATCAGCTTCAAGGCCGCCTCTCTGGCCATACCCATGATAGGACCATCTTTGGCCAAGTCAGCCACCCGCATGTCTGGCAGTCCGCTTTGCTTGGTGCCCATTATATTTCCCGGCCCTCTCAACTCGAGATCCACTTCCGCTATTTCAAAACCATCATTGGTGCGCACCATCGTCTCCATGCGGGTGCGTCCATCTGAACTAAGTTTATAGCCAGTCATCAGCACGCAATATGACTGCTCTCCTCCTCGCCCCACTCGCCCTCGCAACTGGTGGAGTTGAGACAAGCCAAAACGCTCGGCACTTTCTATAATCATGACAGAAGCATTGGGCACATTAACCCCTACCTCTATCACTGTAGTACTCACCAGTATCTGTGTCTCACCGTTGACAAAGCGCTGCATCTCAAAATCTTTATCATCGCTTTTCATCTTGCCATTCAGAATACCAATCTGATACTTGGGCATTGGAAATCTTCTGCTGAGACTTTCAAAACCATCCATCAAGTCTTTATAATCGAGCTGCTCTGACTGCTCTATAAGTGGGTACACCACGTAGACCTGTCTTCCCTTTGCTATCTCGTCTTCAATAAACTTAAACACCCTGTCGCGCGCAGAATCATGGCGATGCATAGTCTTAATCAACTTACGCCCCGGTGGAAGTTCGTCAATCACTGAGGTGTCTAACTCTCCGTAAAAAGTCATGGCCAGTGTACGCGGAATGGGTGTGGCTGTCATGATTAATATGTGCGGAGCAATCTTGTTTTTACGCCAAAGCTTGGCCCGTTGCGCCACCCCAAATCTGTGCTGCTCATCAATGATTACCAGACCCAAGTTCTGAAACTTCACCTTGTCTTCAATCAAGGCATGCGTGCCTATTAAGATGTGCAACTCCCCCATCTCCAATGCCTGATGTAGGGTTCTGCGCTTAGCTACTTTGGTGCTTCCAGTCAACAACGAGATTTGCACTTTGGTTCCTTTCAGCAAGTCTTTTAATCCCTCATAATGCTGCGTAGCCAATATTTCTGTAGGTGCCATCAGTGCGGCTTGAAAACCGTTATCAAGCGCAATGAGCATACTCAGCAGCGCCACTATCGTCTTTCCACTTCCTACATCTCCTTGCAGCAGTCTGTTCATCTGTTTTCCAGAACCGATGTCTTTTCTAATCTCTTTAATCACCCGCTTTTGCGCTCCGGTCAAATCAAAGGGTAGCCCATCCGTATAAAAATCGTTAAAGATGCTGCCGACTTTTGAGAACACATGGCCTTGGTTCTTTTCCATGCGCCCCATCTTATTGAGCAGCAAGCTGAGTTGTAAGACGAAAAGCTCTTCAAACTTTAGTCTGAATCTCGCCTTTTGCATGGACTCTAAATCGGCTGGAAAGTGCAGCTGCTCAATGGCCGTTTTCCTGTCCATCAAACGATGGTAGGTCACCACCTCATCAGGTAGATTTTCGTAGACATAAGGCAGTATTTTAGGAATCAATGTCTTTTGGACATTCATTATCCCGCGACTGTCTAATCCTTTGGCGCTGAGTTTTTCAGAAGAATGATAGACGGGTTGCAAGCCACCTTTGAGCACTGCTCGGTCAGACTCCACAAGCTGTATTTCAGGGTGATTTATACTGTAGCGCCCTTTAAAATTTGATGGGCGTCCGAACACCAAATAGTGCTTTCCTTCATGCAGTTGCGGCTTTATCCATTTTAGTCCAGCAAACCAGACTAGCTTCATTTGTCCAGAATCATCAGAGACCTGCACTTCGAGACGAGAACCTCTCTTCTGCTTTATTTCTTTGACCCCATTGCAGCGCACCTTGAGCTGCACATAGGCCTCTTCAGTGGCTATATCACTGACTTGATGAAACTTACTGCGGTCTATGTATCTGAAGGGAAAATGGTAAATCAGGTCCTCAAAATTTCTGACTCCCAGCTCCTCTCGCAGGGTCTGTGCGCGCTTTGGGCCAACGCCTTTTAGAAATTCTATGGATGTGTCCAACGGCATTTACGAATCAAAGATAGAACCCTAACGGGACCCACAAAATGACACGTATTTGCATAAATTCGTGCAAAACATTGCTATGAAAAAAATTGTACTCTTAACCCTATCTTTTGTTCTCGCTTTTACTGCTCATTCTCAAACATGGGAGAGCATAGACACACCAGTTAACAGCAACCTTATACTCTTTGATATAGACTTCCCTTCTGGCCAATCAGACATAGGCTACACGGGTGGGTCGAGTTCCACTTTTAATGGTGAGGGCACCATCTTAAAAACCGAAGACGCGGGGCTCACATGGACCGTGGTTTATGAAAACACAGACAGCGGAACGGGAGTGACTGCCTTGCACTTTTTTAACTCCAGTCTCGGTATTGCCGGAACAGCCAGTGGCGATTTGCTTTTCACCTCTAACGGTGGCACATCTTGGGCACCCTTTGACCCGGACCCAAACAATGACCAAGGAGAGATTCGTGCATTAGAATTTAACAATGACCTGGTAGGTGTTATGATTACGGCATGGGAAGGTGTGTACTACACTCAAGATGCTGGATTTACATGGACTCAAGCCAGTGAAAACTACGTTGGTGGACAAGACATCACCTATGCCAGTAACTCCAACTTATTTGCCTGCGGTAATGACCAAAAAATCTTTAGCTCAACAGATGGCGGAGATACTTGGACTGAAAATTTTCAAGGGCCCAATGGAGCAATGATGTGGGTCAACCTGGGCATCTCATTTTTTGATGATCAAAACGGTTTAGTCACCAGTGAAGATGGGCAGTATTTTCATACCACTGACGGTGGTGCAAACTGGTCAGTAGGAAGCATTCCTGATCAATTTGGTTTGATGAGAGGCGTTCACTTTGACTCTGCAGATGACATACATGTGTGCGCCACTCCAGGAGCGGTATACAAGACTACTGACGGTGGCCAGATGTGGTCTCTTGACAGTCCACTTGATGTTGACCCTTCGTACTACGAAATCATCTTTGCCGCTGACGGAACAGGATACGTATGTGGATCGGGAAGCACTGGTGGCACCATACTGAGAAAGGCTACTGTGGTTGATAACATCGCAGAATTTGAGCGCCAGCCTCTTTCTGTATTTCCGGTACCTTGTCAAAATAAATTGACGGTAAGCCTTCCGCTAGATGCAGCGACTGCCTTGACTGTAGAGGTGAGAAACCTACACGGACAGATTGTGACAAGTCAAACAGAATCACGAACTTTTGACAATGCCAGTGGGCAATTCTCAGTCAATGTTCAATCACTGGCTCAAGGACTTTACACCATCACGTTGACGAGTAACAACACACTCTACACAGCTCAATTTGTAAAAGAGTAAGACTTATCTGCTGACCAAATAAATAGACGACTTATGAAAAATATTATTCTCTCTACACTAGTTATCTGCTGTGCCGCAATGCTTCAAGCGCAGCATGAGTATGTCAGAAATACATGTCACCATGTAGATGGTTTTCATAAGTCTAAAAAGTTGAGCGACTTGGACCATGCGCTCATTCAAAAAAACAATGCGCGCTCAGACACGTTTGACATTCAGCACTATGAGATTCACATGGATGTGACGGACTATAACGGTGAGTACATCGAGGCAAACACCATCGTGACAGTCTCTCCAAAAATGGCGGGACTGGAAAGCATCAGACTGGACCTCAAAGACCTTGCGGTAGACTCCATCCATCTAGATGGTATGAGTGCGGAGTATGCGCACGTGGGAGAGTCCATTTTTGTCGATTTCTTTGCGCCTACCGCGATTGGAGACGTGCATGATATACATGTCTGGTATCAGGGTCACCCGTACCAAGATCCGCAATGGGGTGGGGTATACTTTGAGCAGAATTACATCTATAATTTGGGTATCGGTCTGAGTACCATTCCGCCAAACTTTGGTAGAGTGTGGTATCCTTGTTTTGACACTTTTGTAGAACGTGCAACGTATGAGTGGCATATTACTTCTGCCGATGGTTTTCACTACCGCGGTCAAGGTGACTTCTTAGGGCAGGTAAATCATGCTGGTGACACCTTGACGAGGAGCTATGCCATGACAACACCTCTACCTACGTACCTGACCAACTTTGCTTGTGCAGATTATGACAGCATAGGATTCACACACATGGGGGCCAACGGTCCAGTGCCTGTTGAGCTTTACTGCAAGAGTAATTTTGTGTCGGCTATGGAAGCTCGCTTTGCGAGCATGGGTGACGTGATTGATGCACTAGAGCACTGGTGGGGACCGCATGCATGGAGCCGCGTGGGATATGTTATGACCACGGTAGGCGCCATGGAACACCCAACTAACATCGCTTACCCGCAGAGCATGATGAATCAGAGCGTGCTCAGCAATGAAGGCCTGTATGCGCATGAACTGGGGCATCACTGGTGGGGAGACATGGTCTCGCCAGAAATCCATAATCACATGTGGCTCAAAGAAGGTGGCGCAGAATATAGTCAGCACCTCGCTAGAAATTTCATTAGTGGAGAAGAGGCATTTATAGATGAAGTAAAAGACAATCACCTCTTTGTGATTGAGTCTGCCCACATAGATGATGAAGGCTACTGGCCGATGTCACCCATGCCTGATGAGCACATTTACGGGCGCACCACATACAACAAAGGTGCGTCTGTCTGGCACAATCTACGAGCCTACCTTGGCGACAGTCTGTACAGAGTTGGAAGTAAAGCCGTGCTTGACTCCTTTTATTTGGAGACTATAAACCCAGAGACTTTTAAAGACGTATTGAGCTGGTCTACAGGTGTGCCGCTTGATGATTTTATCAATGACCATGTCTACAAGCCAGGCTTTAGTTCGTTTGAGATTGACTCCGTAGTAAGTGCAGACCTTGGCGGAGGAATGTTTGAGCATACACTCTTCCTAGAGCAGAAACTGCGCGAATGTCCATCACTTTATAATAACGTGCCTTTAGACATCACGTTTTTAGACGCTGACTGGAACAGGCATGTGATGCAAGTTTATGGCAGTGGCCAATACACAGTCGCTACGCTAACCACAGACTTTGAACCGATAGCCACTTTTTTAAATGCTGAAGCGCGCTTAAATCAAGCGAAAATGGACGTGGAGCGGGTATTGACTCAATCATCCACCTTGTCTTCGATGCCTTATGTGCAGTTCTTATTGAGTGTGCCTGCTGTGGAAGACTCTTCGCTGTTGAGAATAGAACATCAATGGGTGGCTCCTGATAATGAGGCATTGGGCGATAACATCATTGAAATTTCTTCAACTCACTACTGGAATGTAGGTGGCCTCTGGGAAGATGGACTTCATGTGGGCGGACGATTTATTTTCCAAGGTGGAAGCTCCACAGGGTTGGACAATGACCTGGCCGGAATTACTGAAGAACAAATGGGGCTAGTATGGAGACCAAATGCGGCCACTCCTTGGGAAATCTATCCGTACTATGCTTTTTTAAGTGGTGCTGATGACGGCAACGGAGCCATGAATGTAGACAGTCTGCTTCAAGGGCAATACACCTTTGCAAACATCGATATGATTATCGGACTGGAAGAAGATTTTCAGACTGAAGATCAGTTTAACATCTATCCAAATCCGTCAGACGGGATGTTTTATTTAGACACTGACGCGGCCGGAAAGTATAGACTTGAAGTACGTGATGTATCTGGACGAGTGGTGTTGAGTGATCAATCTCTCTTGTCATCGAGAGACCGATATAAAATTGACATCAGCGGAGAAGCTAAAGGAGTCTATACCGTCAATGTGTATACTGATTTGAATAAGAGAGTGATGTCGAAGCAGGTTGTGATTCACTGATAGGCAAGGCCTCTTTTTTGAATCCGAATCAACCTAAAAATGTGGTTCAAGGAAATGGTTTGGAACTGACTTCTTTATAGTGCCAGACTAAGATCTATGATTTTCAAACAAAAAAGGCCAGAGTAACTCTGGCCTTCATTTTTGCTTAAATATTATGTGTGATCAGATACTTCGCTCACCGAGCAAGAGTACTGGGTTTTCCATGTAGTTCTTGAAGTCATTTAAGAAGGCAGCGCCAAGGGCACCATCGACTACTCGGTGATCACAAGAGAGTGTCACTTTCATTCTGTTTCCAGGCACAACTTGACCGTTTTTAACTACAGGCTTCTCAATGATGCCACCTACTGCCAAGATGCAGGCATCTGGCGGATTGATAATGGCCGTAAACTCTTCGATGCCAAACATTCCCAAATTAGAGATGGTGAAGGTGTTTCCTTCCCACTCGTCTGGCTGAAGTTTTTTCGCTTTGGCTTTTCCAGCGAGCTCTTTCACTTCTGCACCAATCTGAGTCAATCTTTTTCCATCTGCAAATCGTACTACGGGCACGAGCAGACCGTCTTCGACAGCCACTGCCACTCCTATGTGGATGTGGTCATTATACCTGATACGATCTCCTAACCATGATGAATTCACCTCCGGGTGCTTCCTGAGTGACATGGCTACCGCTTTCACGACAAGGTCATTAAATGACACTTTGTTTGGGTGAATTTCTGCGTTGATAGACTTACGCGCTGCGATGGCATTGTCCATGTCCATTTCTACAGTCAAGTAAAAATGTGGGGCAGTAAATTTGCTTTCGGCTAGTCTCGAAGCAATCACTTTTCTCATCTGAGAAATACCTACTTCTGTGAAGCTCTCTTTTCCTACGAAAGGTGCTCCTCCGCCAGAATAAGACTCTACATCTCTTTTGACAATTCTGCCATTATCACCTGAACCTTTGATGAAGGAAATGTCTACACCCATTTCTGTAGCCAGCTTTCTGGCCAACGGTGAGGCTTTTACTCGTCCATTAGTAGATACTGGAGCGGCAACGGCCACAGATGCTTGTGCCGCTACAGGAGCTGGGGCAGCAGGCGCAGGTGCCGGTTTTGCGGCTGGTGCTGGCGCGGCTTTAGGAGCAGGGCTTGCTGCTTCTTTCTTTTCTTCTTTTGCCGGTTCAGCAGAGGCTTTCTCAGTCTCGGCAAGCAAAGCCTTGTAGTCTTCTCCTTTCTCACCCAAAATGCACAGCACAGAATCAACTGGTGCTGCCTTTCCTTTCTCCACGCCTATGTACAACAGAACCCCGTCTTGAAAAGACTCAAATTCCATTGTGGCTTTATCTGTTTCGATCTCAGCAAGGAGTTCTCCAGATTCAAAGCTATCTCAAACTTTTTTATGCCATTCAGCCACTACACCTTCGGTCATGGTGTCGCTCAATTTGGGCATTTGTACTATCTCAGCCATGTGTTATTGTCTAGTGTAATCAGTCGTTTACGTATGGGTAATCTGTCTGGATGTATACATCCTCATAGAGTTCAGACGCATCTGGCATTGGCGACTCTTCTGCAAACTTCACAGCAGCCTCCACATCCTTCTTCACCTTATCCTGAATTTTCTTAATCCCAGCATCAGTCAAGTATTTGTTCTTCTTGATGGTACTTAGTACTTGGCTAATTGGGTCCTGGTCTTTGTACTCCTGAACCTCTTCTTTGCTACGGTACTTTTGCGGGTCAGACATTGAGTGTCCTTTGTATCTGTATGTCTCAATGTTAAGAAGGTAAGGTCCTTCGCCACTGCGGCAGTGCTCTATGGCTCTTTTAAATGCCAATCCTGTCTGCTCACAACTCATGCCGTCTACAGTCTCTGCGGGCATGTCATAACTCAATCCTATTTTAGAAAGGTCAGTCACATTTGTTGTACGCTCTACAGATGTTCCCATAGCGTAGTTGTTATTCTCTATCACAAAGACTACAGGTATCTTCCAAGTCATAGCCATGTTAAAGGTCTCATGAAGGGCGCCTTGTCTTACTGCACCGTCACCCATAAATGTCATGGTTACGGCATTCTTGCCATTGTACTTATCAGCAAATGCCATACCTGCCCCAAGCGGTATCTGAGCACCCACAATACCGTGGCCACCAAACAAGCCACGCTTGACATCAAACATGTGCATGGATCCACCTTTACCTTTTGATGATCCAGTTTTTCTACCGTAGAGCTCGGCCATCACTTCTGTGGCTGGCGTACCCATGGCTAGTGGATGAGCATGATCTCTGTATGCTGTAATCACCTTGTCATCTTTACCCATGGCCCAAGTCATGCCTGAGAGAATGGCCTCTTGACCGATGTATAGGTGACAAAAACCTCCAAACTTCTGCTGGATGTATAGTTGTCCGCATTTCTCTTCAAATTTTCTCATCAAGAGCATGTCTTCATACCACTTGATGTAATCTTTTTTGGTAAACGGACTACTGCCGTTTAAGCTGACTTTCTTTTTAGCCACTTTCTTAGTCACAGAGGTTTTCTTGCTACTGGACTTCTTCGCACTTGACTTTGTCTTACCGTTCACACGTTTTGCTGAAGCCTTTGATGCGCTCTTTTTTGGAGTTTTTTTCTTATTGGAGCTTTTTTTCTTTACCGCAGGAGCCATAATAGTATTTCGCCTAGATGAAACGCAAAGATATGCGAATAGCGGTATTCTAAAGAATATGAAATAGTAAAATGTTGGTCTACTTCTTTAATTTCTGCTCATTGAAGGAAAGAGGGAGCATACTTCTAACAGAAGGCACCTTAATTACTTTGCCCGAAGCACCCGCCAAAATGACTTGAATATGGGCATGCGCATTGGTCTCGTACTCGAGCAAAGCCTGTCTGCACGCGCCACAGGGCGTAATGGGATAATCCACATCAAACTCTTCGGCTTGAGCACTAATGGCAATTTTTACCACATGTTGATCTGGAAATTGGGCTCCGGCATAGTACAATGCTACACGCTCAGCACAGAGTCCTGAGGGGTAAGCCACATTTTCTTGATTGTTTCCTTCAATGATTGTCCCATCTTCCATTAACAAGGCTGCGCCTACGTTAAACTTTGAGTATGGGGCATAGGCCTTCTTGAGGGCAAGTCTTGCTCTGTCGAGCAGATTTTTGTCCTCCGCATCCAGCTCTGTATCGTTACTGAACTCGGTGTAGGAGAAGGTGATGGTACGTTGCTCTCCCAAAATCTTTGGATTTTTACTCTCCGTCTGAGCTAGAAGCTGCAGACTTGTCAAAATTGAGCTTGAGTGTGAATCTAAGCGTGTTGGCCAACGGATTTCGCTGACGCGCTGCGATTAAGTAGCTGAAGTCAAATGAGAATATCTGATACTTCACTCCTGCACCGAGGGTGAAGAATTTACGGTCTCCTTTTGTTGGGTGCTCATAGAAGTACCCACCTCTTAAGGCAAACTGGTTAGAGTACCAGTACTCAAATCCTGCTGCATAGTTAATCTCACGCATCTCTTCTTTTAAGACAGAGCCGCTTTCTATTTCAAAATTTCCGTCCGCATCAGTACGTGGAGTTCCATCATCATTGAGCACAGCAAAACCTGGCGCATCTCCAAATGAACCGAAGATACCTGAAGCCACACCCACATTAGGGTCTCTTCCTGCTGCGACCTCATTACTGTCGTTGTAAAGCGGCACAGAAGGCACTAGAAGCTTGTTGGCATCAACGGTAAATGTCAAGCTGTTATAATCATCAAGAAGAAGCGTAAGTGCTGGACCGATTCTCATGTTGATTGGAATAAAGTCACGCTCTGCCGCATCGGTATATGCTATTCTTGAACCAATGTTAGAGATGTTTAATCCGGCTGCAAGCACAGCATCAAAATCACCGAGTCTAATCTGGTCATTTTGATAGTAGGCACTCACATCAACAGCGAAGGCTGTTCCAGGCTTTGAGTTAGCTCCTGAATTTGTGGTGATACTACCTGTTAGGTTAGAGTAAATGAATCTAGCACTCATTCCACCAGAAAATTTGTCTGATAATCTGATAGAGTAAACTCCATCAATAGCAAACTCACTAGGCTCAAAGCTCAAAAGGTCATTACCCTGAATGTCTGTAAACTGAATACTTCCGAGTGAGAAGTAGCGCAGTGACGCTCCTACCGCTTGGTTATCATCTAGCTTTTTGTAACCAGAGAGATAAGCCAAGTTCATGTCTTTTACGATTTGTCTTAGCCATGGTGAATAAGACAGAGACACTTCCATTTCATTTTCGGCAAAGGCAAGCTTTGCTGGATTCCAGTGAATGCTGTTTGCATCAGGTGAGATTGCCACACCGGCTTCTCCCATACCACCTGAGCGCGTGTCAGGACCAATGATTAGAAAAGGAACGGCCGTAGTAATCGTTCTCAAATCGTTTTCTTGACCAGTGATGTCTGTCACTGTACCAGTCTGCGCAAATGAAGTCTGGCCTAAAGTAAGTGCGATTGCAATGCTAGAAATCGCGTATTTAATGTAGTTCGACATGTCGAAATTTTTGGGCTGCAAATATAAGGAAATTAAGGCTTTACAGTGCAATTAATTGAGTATAACTAGTTTCTCAAATTGTTCTTCTTTTTTACCATCCGGAGTAGTCACTTTTAGCTTGTAGACATATACTCCTCGACCGATTCGATCTCCGTAGTCATCTCTTCCGTTCCACGCTATAGGATCTGCTAATTCGGTATCGGTTCCTATAGTACGGTGAATGGTCTTGACAAGTTTCCCAGAAACAGTGAAAACCTGCACCTGGACATCCAAGAACTCACAGGACTGATTATGCTCAAACATAAACTCGGTATGAGTGGTAAACGGGTTTGGATAATTCAGCACATTCTGCAACACCATCACTTGGTCATCTCTGACCACAAAGTCGATGCTTGTCTTTGACGAGTTGTTGTAGATGTCCCAGACCTTAAACTCGAGCGTATGCTCACCTTCTGCAAGGTCAGTGAGTTGATACTGCACAGTACCTTTTTGGAAAGAATTAAGGGCTGACTCGTAAAAGTCGTTGAGCACGATTGACTCACTCGTGTTGCCATCAATGGTGACTGTGATGTCATGCCCTATCCCGTTTCCAACAGTATTGACACCATGCTCATCAAAGATGTCGGCATATAGAAATGGTGAGGCATTGGTCAGTCCGCCTGACACGAAGCTCTCTGACTCCAAATAAATGGACACCTCTGGACCAGTCTCATCTTCTGGCGCATTTTCGTTTGTGCCACCTACTCCAAATCCTTCTTGGTGTCCTTTTGCATCTGTGCCGTCTCCCAGCGCATAGTAACTCAGCCTACCCTCTCCATCTTGATAACTGATGTCTTTGGGCACAATGAAACTAAACTCAAACTGACCTGCCTCTACAGTCGCTTTTCCTTTATAAATGATGTTACCTCTAAGGTCAAAATTAAAGGCGCCACCTCCGTCATTTTGGAGAGAGACAATGTCGATCGATTTGTCATACACCTCTGGCTCAATCTGTCCATTAAAATCATTGAGCGCTGCTCCATTTACATCTTCGATGTGCCCTACAACTCTGATTCCTTGCAGCGCATTCATTTCGCTAATCATATTGCCCGACATGTCTAAAATACTGTCAGTCACCACTACTTGCCTTGCCTTATTTGGACGCAATGCTGGATCACCAAGCAATGAGAAGTTGAGGTTATTAATAGACTGATTGGTACAGTTTTTAGTCAAGCGACTCACATCACCCAAACGCATGCCGTGCGGTTGATTGAAGGTCAATCCGCCATTTGGACAGGTATATGTTGCTTCGTCATCTCTCAGAATAATGTCGTAGAAATTTTTACTCAGGGTCAAGTTTGGACCAGAGTAGACCAACCTAGTGGTGGTCAGAAGCGCAATGGCCCCACCGTTTTCGTTAAGCACTATAAACTCTCCTGCTGAGGTTCTGTCTGGGTCATCATAGCGACTAAACTCACAGGTGGCAGTAAGCATGATGCACATGTGATCAAGGTTAGTAAACCCCTGTATAGTCGGCACATCAAGTATGCGCTCTTGGGCCCAACCCACTTCTCCTCCGTGGCCAGAATAGCTCACTATAAATTTGCCATTTTGAATGGCCTCTTTGATGTCTTTTTGTGCTTCAGGATAACGCGACCCGCCTGGTGTAGACTCTTGAAGATACGCGTCCAGGTAGACCTTGTCCACGTTGTAGTCATTATTGACCAGCTCTATTTTGTCCCACAGCTCTTCTGCATCTTCCATGTGCTGATTATTATCCTCATCATCTCCGACCAACAAAATCTTGGTGCGCCAGTCTCCAAACACAATGCCTTCATCTGTCTGACAGTGACCGTTAACTATGCCCGTGTTGGTGCGCATGTAATGTCTAATCTTGTTATACACCCCTTCGGCTTCTGACAAAGATTTTACCGGTAATCGGCCTATTCCCAGGTCCACTCGGTCATTACTTCCACTCCCGCCTTCAATTTCATCATCGTCCAAAAACCCCACATAATCATCAGAAACGTATGACTGAGTGAGCGATTCTGAGTTTAAAGACTGATGGGTAGGAATAAATATCGAAGTCGCTGGGTTTATGCCATAGTTCTGAAACGTACCGTCTCCGAGATAGAGTAGATAATCGACCATGAGGTTTTCATCTCCTGCGGCACGGTCATAAAACATTTTAAAAAACATCTTAATGGCCGTCACGTCTTGCATACCGCACGAAAACTCTTCATAAATCTGCTGTGGTCTGAGGACTTCTACGTTTAATCCCTCTTCTCTGTGCAACTCGGCTATTTTTTCTGCCGTTGATAGGAAAGGAACTGCCGAGATGATGATCATGTCTTGGGCCATCATACCATGCAAATCTTGATTTTCAACCGGACCTACTATTGTTGGAGTCAGTAAGTTGCTATTACTAAACACCGCATATTCTTTGAGCGACTCTGAAGCCACTGTGTATTCTGCCACATCTCCTGACAAATCATAATTCACCAATCGAGGATCAAGCGGGTCAGTCACATCCCAAATGGTCTGCGCATCATTCATATTACTGACGCTAAACTTTGAGATGTTGCCGACTCCTACACTTTCTACATCTCTATAAATCAACTGGCTAGAGGTTCGTGTCAACATTCTGCGGCAATTAAACCTGATGTAATCTAACCAACCTTCAGAGTCTGGGCCCCCAGGGTTGTAGCTAACAGTAGTGGCTAGGTTTGATGAACTTGGCAAAAAACTATAGGTGGTTTCACCCGCTTTCAGCAGCCGGTAAAGTGACTGATTAGTGCCCGTCACATTAATAACTTCCGAGTTGCCATCTGAAGTAATGGTGTACGAATCGGCCACATTTTGGCTAATCACACGCGAAGCCACACGCGCACTCAGCTTTACAGGGGCGGTAAGGTCAATATTTTCAAAGCTGAAGGCTCCACCTGAATACGAGTATTCATTTTCTAAGCCAAACTCTTCACCCAGCAGTTGACGACCAGATTCTACTATGTTGTCATCATCTATCTCGTGAAAGGAGTAGTCATCAAAACTATTGACGGTCATAGTCTCTGGCGAATCACTCAGCACAGCATCTGACACCCGCACTGCAGGCTCTATACCTATGCCCACGTAGACATGAGCCAATTGAGTGAACAAGTGCTTGGTATGAATAAACTCTTCCTTGGTTTGATTATACGCCCATTTTTGAGGTCCCCGGGCGTAAAACCTGATTTCATCACCGGCATCAAAACTGCCATCATTTCCACCAACAATGTCAATAGCCTTCACTTGCAAATCGTCATGGCGATCTACCGCATTGTTAAATGGCAACATACCTTGGTCTGTACCATATATATTAATCTCATTGGGGTTGAGTGACGCGACATCTACTCCCATGTCTTGCAGTTGGCTGCGCGTGATACGATACACACCATCTTTTGCCACGCTCAACTTAATCCACTGACCAGTGGCCAGTTTAGAGTGGTCTGCAAACTCCAGGGTTTTTGGTTTAGCGAGGGGAGTTGTCTTCAAGGATACTGTGCCACTGACCAGTTTTTGATAGCTGTCTGGACCAACCTTAATAATTGGAACAAAAGACACTTCGATAAAGGCATTTCCACGTGTAATACCCACACCCGCTTTGGGTTCCAGCTTATTCTTGATCAAATCAAGTCGCTGCCCAGCCGCTGGAGTCCAGTTAAAATCTTCAAACGTTGGATTCTTGATCTCTACACTTACAGAGGCATTGCCCGCACTGTGCGGATACATAGCCCAGAAGTAAGGCACATCAGACTCTTCGGTCAGAAACTGTGCACCATCAAAGGAAAGTGGCTCTGAGTCCGCCATTTTCTGGGAAGTCTGCTGCCATTGAATCTGCACGGGGTAGTCTTGTGCTAGCAAGGAAGCCTGGCTCATCAACAATGTGACGGCCAACAGCATTAAACTGCTGTTTGAGAGGGGTTTACATGTCATAATCGTGGCTAATTGGCAACGAATTCAAAATTACGCATTCATCATTGGAAAAAAGGGCACACATTGAACGTCTATTGTATCGCTGATATTGTGGCGCTATCCACAAAGTGGAAACTTTTTTGTTGAAAAAGTCGTATTATTGTTGGCTATAAACTTGGGTTTTAAAGACAATCTATAATGAAGATTAAACTAGCTATCGCTTGCGCTGTGGTCGGCCTGTTGGGAATGATTTCTCCTGACAGTGAAGTCAGTGCGCAGGATCCACAGTTCACTCAGTTTTACGCCAATCCGCTGTATCTGAACCCTGCTTTTGCAGGAAGTGCCCGTTGTCCTCGGACAATTTTGGCCTACAGAAATCAGTGGCCGTCTTTAACTGGAACATTTGTGACTTATAGTGCCTCATATGATCAACACATCCCTACCATCTCTGGTGGTATCGGTTTTATTGCCATGCGCGATGAAGCAGGAAGAGGTGTGATGAGTACGACAAGTTTTAGTGGGATATACTCTTACCAGAAAGCGGTAAGTAGAAAATTCTCCTTGAAATTTGGTCTACAGGCCACATACACTCAAAAGGCCCTTGACTGGGATAAGTTGAGTTTTGGGGACCAGATTGATCCACGTAGAGGGTTTATCTATACCACTCAAGAAATTCCGAGAGGAGGAAATGTCGGATTTTTCGATGCCTCAGCGGGAATCTTAGGATTTAGCGACTCATTCTACATTGGTGGTGCGGTGCATCACATCAACCAGCCTAACGAGTCATTAGTACTCGGTACAAGTAGGCTACCAATGAAATTTACTGGACACCTTGGGGCTGTTATCCCAATAGACGGAAAGAGAAAAGGTCTTTCTGAAGCGTCAGTATCGCCAAATGTATTGTACCAGCGTCAAGCTGACTTCCAGCAAGTTAACTTGGGAGTGTATGTGAAGAAAGGACCATTGGTCTTTGGAACATGGTACAGACTTGACGATGCGTTTATCGCTTTAGTTGGAGTCCAGACAGACGTAATTAAAGTCGGATATAGTTACGACCTGACTACGTCAAAACTGACTACCGAGACTGGAGGAAGTCACGAGATAACAATGACTTTCCAAATGAAGTGCAAGAAATCACGACAGCCTTTCCGGGCAATAAGTTGTCCTTCATTCTAGTTTAGAGAACACTGCAGAAAAGGAATTTTTAGAAACACACAACACCATGAAACCACTGAAGAACATACAGACACTGCTCCTGATGGGTGGAGCACTGCTTATTCTATCCTCTTGTGGACGTGACGTATCAAGTGCCACAGGTTGGGCTTACAACGACACACGTAACGGAGGATTTGAAAGGGCGCCTTATGTAGAGCAAGAGACCGGACCTGGCCTTGTGCTTATAGAGGGTGGTACCTTTACTATGGGTCGAGTAATCGATGACGTAAATTATGACTGGAACAATGTGCCTAGAAGGGTTACTGTCTCTAGTTTTTACATTGACGAATCTGAAATCACGAATCTTCACTGGAGAGAATACCTCTACTGGTTGAGAAGAATCTACGGTGCAGATTATCCAGAAGTATATAAGAAAGCCTTGCCTGATACACTGGTATGGAGATCTAAACTGGCCTATAATGAGCCTTATGTAGATTACTACCTGCGTCATCCAGCATACATGGACTACCCTGTAGTTGGTGTAAACTGGCTGCAAGCGAGTGACTACTGTGTCTGGAGAACAGACAGAGTAAATGAGAGCCTCCTGATTAGAGAAGGTCTTTTTGATCACTTCCCGCAACAGGCGAATGAAGATCACTTCACCACTGATGCCTACTTGGCCGGACAATATGAGAGTGGTAAACGTGTGGAAGGAATTGAAGATCTCAATCCAGACAACGAGTTTAGAAATGTGCAGATAGAAGATGGTATTCTTTTACCTCGCTACAGACTGCCTACTGAGGCAGAATGGGAGTTTGCTGCATATGGACTAGTCGGTAACTCATTTCAAGAGTTGATTACCAACCGTAAAGTATATCCGTGGAATGGTAACTACGTTAGAAATGACGACCCTTCTGACAACCTCTACGGTACGTTTAATGGAAACTTCATTAGAGGTCGAGGTGACTACATGGGAGTTGCTGGAAACCTAAACGATAATGCAGATGTAACTGCACCTGTATACGCCTATCCACCTAATGACTACGGTCTGTATAACATGGCTGGAAATGTTAGTGAGTGGGTGATGGATGTATACCGTCCGTTGAGTTTTGAAGACGAAGCTGAATTCAGACCATACAGAGGTAATGTCTACCAGACTAAGGTTTTAAATAGCGAAGGAGGAATTGAAGACAAGTATGATGTCATGGCTTATGATGTGGATGGGGTCCTCTATTTCTTGGAGTCATTCCAAAAAATATCAGAAGGTGACTTGTCACCAGAAGAGGCAAACCTTGTGTCTGACCTCATCACTAAAATTCAGGAAGCGAAGACGCTTAACGATGACAGAAAGTATGACGCGGCCAATGAAATGGTTGCTGAGTCTCACGAGTTAGTGAAGACGACTGAAGACATCACAAAAGGTTCAAAGCTTATAAAGGGATACAGTGATTACATTGAGAGTGCTCCTGGTGAGCTGAGATGGAGAGACGTGACTGTAGAAGAAATTATAGACAGACGCAACTACCGTGAGGCAGACTACATAGACCACGTTGATGGTGACAAGGCCTCTAGCGTATTCTACGACCAAGAAGAGACTGAAGGAAACATCATGTATGACTGGGGTTCTACAACCTTAATCAATGATAGAGCACGTGTCTACAAAGGTGGTTCGTGGGGTGACCGTATCTACTACACGGTTCCTGGAACAAGAAGATACCTAGACGAACGTCAGTCTACCGCAAAAATTGGTTTCCGATGCGCGATGGACAGAGTCGGTAGCCCAAAAGGATTTGGTTATTGATACCTAACTGGCAAGAAATTAAAACCCGGTTCCGTTCATTCGGAGTCGGGTTTTTTTAATTTAAGGCAATGGAAATCCATGAACTTCACGCCCTCTTTTCCGAGTGCTCACTTGTCTGCACAGATACCCGAAAAATAGAGCAAGACTGCCTGTTTTTTGCCCTCAAGGGAGACAATTTTAATGGCAACAAATTTGCCAAGCAAGCCTTAGAAAAAGGAGCTAAGTATGCCATAGTTGATGAGGCAGAACATGCCAGCGATCCAAAGTGCATACTTGTGTTAGATGTGCTTTCGACTCTTCAAGAGTTGGCCACATATCATCGAGGCACTTTTAAAATCCCTTTTATTGGCATCACCGGCAGTAATGGCAAGACTACGAGCAAAGAACTCATCCGAGATGTCTTGTCACAGAGATATAATGTGCTGGCTACAAAAGGAAATCTAAACAACCACATTGGTGTGCCCTTGACGCTACTTGAGGTAAACGAGACGCATGATGTCGCCATTATCGAGATGGGAGCCAATCATGTAGAAGAGATTGCGTTTTTATGTCGCATAGCCAAGCCGAGTCATGGGCTCATCACCAACATCGGTGAAGCCCACATTGGAGAATTTGGCGGATTTGAGAATATCATCAAAGGCAAGTCCGAACTCTATGACCACCTAAGGGCAACAGACGGCCTTGTGTTTGTCAATGGTGATGATGCCTTGTTGTTAGACAAAGCAGCAGACATAGATCAAGTTACCTATGGCTATGGTGCCTTGCTCGATTATCAAGGGCGCATTACTGGCGCAGACCCCTACTTAATTGTGGAGGTGCGACCTGATGACGAAGAAATTAAGACACAGCTAGTCGGTGATTATAATTTCTCAAATGTGATGGCTGCGCTCTGTATCGGTCAGCATTTTCAGGTGGCGTTGAGTGACATGATTTCCGCCATTGACGCTTATGCTCCTACTAATAATCGCTCTCAACTCATGGAGCGCAACGGGCGAAGAATCATCTTAGATGCCTACAATGCCAATCCGACTAGCATGAAAGCTGCATTGCAGAACTTCGCCAATATGGAAGGCACAGGCAAAATGGTCATACTAGGTGACATGCTTGAACTAGGCGATGAGAGTCAGACTGCCCATCAAGAGATTGCTGCACTTACTGGCGACTTAGGACTGAAGGGCATCTTTATCGGAGCTGAATTTTCAGAAGCGCTCAAGAACCCAAAGCACCGGACATTCAAGGACACGGCCTTGGCCCAAGAAGAAATCCAGGCTTTGGATGCTGAGCATCAATTAATCTTGATTAAAGGATCAAGGGGCATCAAACTCGAGTCATTGGTAGACAGCCTGTAAGTCAGCGAGTGACCACAAACTGCTTGGTAGAAACCACCCTCTCTTTATCAAACAGACTGATGATATATGTGCCGTGAGATAACCATGACGTCTCTACGGTCTTAGTTCCAAAGACTATCTGCCCTGTTTCAATCAGTGACCCAGACAAGTCGCTGATGACGTAGTCTAGATTTTGTTTATCACTGAGCATGATCGTCAACCAATCCGATGTCGGATTAGGGAAGATGGTCATGTAATCATCATGCTCCAGATTTTCGTCCTTATTAACTTCAACGTGCTGATTTTCTGCACGCACATAGCATGATGACAAGCCGCCTACCATATAAACAGCGCCAACCGTGGTGCTTTCGCGTTCTATCTCCTCTGCCCGAGCAACAACGCTAAACATGGGCAAGTCTATACTAATTTGAGCGGGCTCTGCAGTCTCAGCGCTCTCATGCTCCAAGCTGACTTCTGGCTCATCCCTTGAGATGATTTCCTCTGGTTTAGCCTCTGGAATAGATGCAGGCGGAACATCGGGCACGTCTATCGGGTCACATTCAAAGTACACCGTATTCTCCAGTTCATCCTTTTTCTGGCTCTTTTCATGATCCCTTGCCATCTTCTTACTACCTCTTCGTAGTCCGATTTTATCTAAGATTGTCTTCACTGGTCTTTTGAGAAAGCTTCTCTTTTCAGTGACCACAACAAATCCGACCATCCTCGGAACACGTTCATCAAACTTCAAGGCCGAATCGATGCTGACCACTGGGCGGTCAAGACAGACTCCTTTCAAGGTTTTTTTTGAGTACCCGATAAAGCTGATTATAAGGTCGACTGTGCCGCTAGACGCGTATTCTGCTGGAATAGTCAGCTCAAATTTGCCATCCACATCTGTCATGATTCCGTGCGACTCGCCACTTTCGCTTTCATAGTACACAGCGGCAAAGGGAAGGGCTTCATTAAGCTCATCTCGCACTATTCCTTTGACAAGGGTGCTGGTTTTGTTAAAGCGGTCTTCAGTTAGCGCAGGCACTCGTTCTTCATGACCTAAAGTTTGAGCCATAGTGGCATCCGAATGAAAGAAAGCGACAGCGGCTATGGCAGCCGCGCGTGCAAAATTCTTTGCGGGGTTAGGGATTAAATCAATGAGTGTGGGTTCAGGAGAGGCAAGTTGGCTCTTCTTGATTCGGCCGCAGACCATTCCATCAGAATTGTCCAAATAGTGAATGATGTCGTTGTGATTCCAATCCGAAAAATCGACCACTTCTTTGACGCAGGAATCACAGTGACGCCCTTTGTCGGTCAAACTCATATCCTCCCAGTTTTCGTGGCAGGGTTCAGGAATGTGTATGCTTTTAGATTCGTTCATGGCTCGGATTTATCTGTTAGATGCAGATAAAGTCCAATTTCCACATGAACCCAAAAAGAAATTTAGCTCAAGAAAAATCTAATTGTCTCAGTCCTTGAGTATGGTTCTCGAAATAACCATTCTCTGAATCTCTGAAGTTCCTTCATAGATCTGAGTAATCTTCGCGTCACGCATCAATCGCTCAACGTGGTATTCTTTAACGAAACCATATCCACCGTGCACTTGCACTGCTTCTACAGTGGTGCGCATGGCCACTTCTGAGGCAAACACCTTGGCCATAGACCCCGTGAGGTCGTAATTTTCGTGTTGATCTTTTTGATGTGCCGCTTTCAGACAGAGTAGCCTTGCTGCTTCAATCTCAGTGGCCATGTCGGCCAGCTTAAAGGCAATGGCTTGATGTCTTGATATCTCCTTACCAAACGCTTTTCGCTCTTTAGAATAAGCCATGGCTAACTCATAGGCTCCAGAAGCTATTCCGAGTGCCTGAGCCGCAATTCCGATACGTCCACCAGAGAGAGTCTTCATAGCAAACTTAAATCCAAAGCCATCCTCTCCTATTCTATTCTCCTTAGGCACTTTCACATCCTGAAACATGAGTGTGTGCGTGTCAGAACCTCTGATACCAAGTTTATTTTCTTTGGCCCCAACAATGAAACCTTCCATGCCGCGCTCTACGATAAAGGCGTTTATTCCTTTGTGCCCTTTGTCTCTATCTGTCTGCGCGATAACTAGATATGTAGAGGCAGAATTACCGTTAGTAATCCAGTTCTTGGTACCGTTAAGTACATAGTGGTCACCTTTATCTTCGGCTGTAGTGCGCTGTGATGTCGCATCTGAACCGGCTTCTGGCTCACTTAAGCAGAACGCACCGATCTTCTCTCCTTTCGCTAGAGGCACCAAGTACTTCATCTTCTGCTCTTCCGTGCCAAATTCTTCTAATCCCCAGCAAACCAATGAGTTATTGACAGAAACTAAGACCGACACTCCAGCGTCAATCTTTGATAATTCCTCCATGGCCAACACGTATGACACCGTGTCCATACCGCCACCTCCATACTTTGGGTCAACCATCATTCCTAGAAATCCGAGCTCAGCGAGCTGCTTGATTTCCTCAGTGGCGAAGCGCTGCTCCTCATCTCTCTCTATTACAGTAGGTTTGAGCACAGTGTTGGCAAATTCTCTTGCCGCATCACGCACTGATTTTTGTTCTTCTGTCAGTTCAAAATTCATCTCTCGTAGTTTTCTTTCGCGCCACAAATTTAACCTTTTAAAAGGCTCTTTTGTCCACCAACACTCATTGCCTCAAAAGAGTCAGAATCACATCAAAATCGGGCGATTCTTAAAGATATTTTTGGACCTGATGGTAGTTTACAATGTAATTGGTCTGATGTCTGGTACTTCGCTAGATGGTGTGGACCTCGCTTTTTGTCAATTCTCGAAAGACGACAAGTGGAAGTACAACATTCTGAATGCGCGCACGTACGACTATCCTCAAAAGTGGACAGATATACTGGGCAACATTCATGAGCTGCCACGAAAACTGATTGATGAGATTCACATAGAGCTCGGTCAATATTATGGCCAACTCATTGCCAACTTCATTGAGGAATATCAGCTCGTGCCTGATTTTATCTCCTCTCATGGACATACCGTGTTTCACCAGCCGAGTAAAAACATCTCTCTTCAAATAGGCAGTGGAGGTATGATCTCGAGCATTACCAAGCTGCCTGTCATCAACGATTTCAGAAAAAAGGATGTGTCTATGGGCGGGCAAGGCGCTCCCTTAGTGCCGATTGGCGACCACTTGCTGTTTAACGAATATAGTGCGTGCCTCAATCTCGGAGGCTTTGCCAATGTCTCTTATGTCCGAGAAGGAAAACGCTTGGCCTATGACATCTGCCCAGTCAACATGGCACTCAATGAAATATCGAGACGCACTGGAGTTGAGTATGATCAAGATGGCCTAATGGCACGATCTGGCGATGTTGATATTGCGTTGCTAGAACGTTTAAACGATTTGAAATTCTATCAAGAAAAAGGGCCTAAATCGCTCGGTAAGGAATGGTATACCCATGAATTTCAAAAAGCACTGAACAAAAAGAGGATTTCACCGATTGATGTTTTGTCGACATTGGTAGAGCACATCGCACAGCAGATCGCTGATAATCTGAACGAACTAGATGGAGACCGCGTGCTTGTCACTGGAGGCGGAACCTACAATGGATACTTGATGGAGCGGCTTCAACACCTTACCAGAGCGCTGGTCATCATACCAGGCAAGCAGCTGATCGAGTTTAAGGAAGCATTGATCTTTGGTTTTTTGGGAGTGCTCCGTATGCGCAGCGAGACAAATGTGTTAGCTTCTGTCACAGGAGCAAGTAAGGATCACTGTAGTGGAGTGATACACAAGCCCTAATCCGTTGCACGACAATGCCGTTTTACTACATTTGTCCAGCTTAAAAAATGCCTCAGATGAAGGACCTGTTAAAGAAGTTTGAAGAAAAGACACCTGAAATAGTTTTCGAGTGGAATGATAGTCAAACTGACGCCCACGGATGGGTGGTCATCAATTCGTTGAGAGGAGGCGCTGCAGGCGGTGGAACCCGAATGAGAGTCGGCCTAGACAAGCGCGAAGTGGAGTCCTTAGCAAAAACAATGGAGATCAAGTTCTCAGTGTCTGGACCAGACATTGGTGGCGCCAAGTCGGGAATCAACTTTGACCCCAACGACCCTCGAAAAGAAGAGGTGCTCAGACGCTGGTATAAAGCCGTGGCCCCGCTGCTGCGCAACTATTACGGTACTGGTGGCGACATGAACATAGACGAGGTACATGAGGTGATTCCCATTACCGAAGACTGTGGTGTGTGGCACCCGCAAGAAGGTGTGTTTGAGGGCCATTTTCAACCTACCAAAGCGCAGAAAATCAGGCGCATAGGTGCCTTAAGGCTGGGAGTAAAAAAGATAGTTGAAAATCCTCAATACTCCCCTGACCCGAGTCGTAAATATGTGGTCGCTGACCTGGTGACAGGTTACGGTGTTGCCGAATCGGTGATTCACTTCTACAATATCTATGGAGGTGATATCAAAGGGAAGAAAGTGATTGTACAAGGTTGGGGAAATGTTGGCTCAGCAGCGGCTTATTACTTGGCACATGCAGGCGCTTCGATAGTTGGCATAATAGACCGAGCAGGTGGACTCATCAACGAAGAAGGATTTAGCGCAGAAGAAGTGATCGCCCTTTTCAAAGCCAAGGATGGAAACAAATTATCAGCCGATAACATGCTGAGTTTTGATGAAGTCAATGCGCACATTTGGGATATTCCTGCAGAAGTATTCTTGCCTTGTGCAGCCTCTCGCCTTGTTACCAAAGAGCAGGCAGACAGAATGATTGCATCAGGACTAGAGGTCGTGTCATCAGGTGCCAATGTGCCTTTTGCCGATGAGGCCATCTTTTATGGACCAATTGCAGAGCACGTAGACAAGAACTGCAGCTTGATTCCAGATTTTATTTCAAATTGCGGCATGGCAAGAGTCTTTGCATACCTGATGTCTGCAAATGCCGAGATCGATGACGAAGCCATATTTAAAGATACGTCTGACATCATCAAGAAGGCACTGGAAGACACCTACTCAAAAAACCAATCCAAGACGTTACTGGCTGATGCAGCATTCGGTATAGCATTAAATAAGCTCATTTAAACTCAGTTAAGGAGATGTTCAAATACTTTTTAGGAAATAGTCCGAAGTGGTACAAGATGACCATGATTGCTTTTTTGATAATCAACATTCCTCTGTACTTCATGAATCCCACGGTCTGCTCGTGGGTAATTATAGGAGAGTTTATCTTCACTTTGGCCATGGCGCTTAAGTGCTACCCGCTTCAGTCAGGAGGACTTCTGGCTATTGAGATTCTTGCGCTAGGTTTAACTAATGCCTTTCCTACTGATGTGATGCATGATGGAAAGAAAGTACTAGACGAGTTTGGTAATGCTGTGCAAAGTGGTGTGTATGTCGAGATCGTACAAAACCTAGAAGTCATACTCCTACTGGTGTTTATGGTTGCTGGTATTTACTTCATGAAGCCCCTGCTCATGTTCATCTTCAGCAAGGTCTTCACGAAAATCAAATCAAAGGTGGTACTCTCACTGCTTTTTGTGTTTCTGGCGGCTGTACTCTCAGCATTTTTAGATGCACTTACCGTTACTGCTGTATTGATTTCTGTAGCTGTAGGTTTCTATGGCGTGTATCACAAAATTCATTCTGGAACCAGTGACTATGATGACAGTGGCGAGCTAGACCGCAACGAATTAAGCGGAGAAACGCTTGAAGAATTTAAGAGTTTTTTGCGAAGCCTCATCATGCACGGTGCAGTAGGAACGGCACTTGGTGGTGTCTGTACCTTAGTCGGTGAGCCTCAAAATCTGTTGATTGGAACAAAAATGGGTGGTGAAGAAGCCGGCTGGGGATTCATCGGATTCTTTTTGCGCATGGCACCTGTCACTATCCCGGTGTTCTTCTGTGGAATGTTAACCACTGTAGTACTGGAATTGACTAAAACATTTGGGTTTGGTGCTAAACTGCCAGATGTGGCACGAACTATAATTGAAAAGTATACTGAAGAAGAGGATGAAAAGAGGACCAAAGGACAGAAGTATGGACTATGGGTTCAAGGTATTAGCGCCCTCTTGCTAATTGCAGGACTTGCCCTTCACATCGCGCCAGTCGGATTTATTGGCCTTGGTTTAATCATCGTACAAACCGCCTTTATGGGAATCACTGATGAGCATCAGCTTGGTCATGCATTTGAAGAAGCACTGCCTTTTACTGGACTACTCGTAGTATTCTTTGTTGTGGTGGCTATGATTCACGACCAGCACTTGTTTACTCCAATAATAGACTGGGCACTGGCACAATCACTAGATAAACAGCCCGCAATCTTCTATTTGGCTAACGGCTTTTTGTCTATGATTTCTGATAACGTGTTTGTGGCAACAGTGTATATCAATGAGGTAAAAGTGGCCTTTGACTCCGGTCAAATTGATAGAGAGCATTTTGAGAAATTGGCTATTGCGATCAACACAGGAACAAATCTTCCGAGTGTGGC
>CAYSDH010000033.1:0-34895 GCA_964429805.1 uncultured Flavobacteriales bacterium | reverse complement strand
CAAAAAATGCTTGAAAAAAAGAAATTCTAATATTTTAGCTGTTTTTTCGTCAATTAATCCTCCTGACCTGGTTAAGTAAATTTAGTGCATTGAAAGTTGAATCAAGATTAAAGTGCTGACGGCATACTGTGAGTACGTGATTAATGAAGTGTCGGCAAAGTCAGATAATGCAGATTTTGAAATCATCACGCCTGCGGGCAAGGAGCGCGGCTGCCAATTGAGCATACTAGTTCACGGACAGGGCAAGATGATGTTTGATAGACTCACCGCTCAAGGAGTCATCGCAGATTGGCGAGAGCCTAACGTAATTAGGATTGCACCGGTCCCGATGTACAATTCTTTTAATGATGTATACCGATTTGGTAAGGCCTTGGAAGTGGCGCTGAGCTAATTACTCTTCCTCGTCAGAGAGGATGGCCGATACGGTTGCTGGAATAACAAGTTCCTCTTTCTTGAAGAACCTCTTTTGAAATACAAAGATGCTAATCAGTCCTGTGGAGATTGCTGCATCAGCGATGTTAAACACAGGTCCGAAAAAGGTGAAGGGTCTGCCTCCGAAATGAGGAACCCACTCTGGCCAAAACCCTTCAATAAGCGGGAAGTAGAGCATGTCTACCACATTGCCCATTAAAAAAGTAGCATAACCCTTACCGCCAGAAAGAAGTTGAGCAGGTATAGGGTCGCCCACCTCACTGGCTGTAAATATCAGTCCGTAAACGGCTGAGTCTATGATATTGCCTATGGCTCCAGCAAGCACCATAGATCCACAAATGATAAGTCCTGAGTGTACTTTCTGTTTGATTAAGTGGCGCAGGTAGTAGATGATGACCACTACGGCAATGATTCTAAACACGCTGAGCGCCATCTTGCCGTATTCGCCTCCAAACTCCATCCCGAAAGCCATTCCAGGGTTTTCAAGAAAATATAGAAAACCCTTACCCGATTCTCCAAATAGTGGAATCTGCTCGCGCAGGGTCATGGAGGTTTTGACCCAAATTTTTAGGGATTGATCAGCGAGTAAAATCGCCAGTACGGTGAAGATTGCTTTTTTCACTCAGGTTGTCTTAAACGAATCAACCTTGCATATTCTTCGCTTCGATGCTCAATGTGGCATGAGGAACGAGCTTAAGTCTTTCTTTATTAATCAACTTGCCAGTTACTCTGCACACTCCGTATGTCTTATTCTTGATGCGAATAAGAGCCGCCTCAAGGTTAGATATGAATCGTTCTTGACGTACAGCTAGCTGCGCTGTTTCTTCTCTAGAGAGTGTCTCAGAACCGTCTTCCATCATTTTAAATGTTGGTGACGTGTCATCCGTACTATTATTGTCTTTGTGAGAAAGCGTTCCCTGCAGAAGCTCTAAGTCTTCTTTAGCTGTTACCAACTTTGCAGTAATTAATTTCTCAAACATCTTGAGATCCCTTTCTGAGAATCTCTTTGTTGTATTACTCTTCGCCATGTGTCATGGGTTTTATCAATTTGAGCGGACCACAGATATCATGGTTTCATCTCCTTCAAGCAGTGAAATGCTTAAGGGCTCTTCTCCGGCTATACTCTCCACAATATCAAGGGATTCGGCCAGAATTTCCGCGCAAATATAGTTTTTATTCTCATTGATCGCAGTTCTGATTTCCGCGTCAGCACTAATGGCCAGTTTTATGCGGTCAGTCACTTCGAAGTTCTTTTCTTTTCTAATGTTCTGTACTCGGTTTACCAGTTCTCTGGCAATCCCTTCGTTTTTAAGTTCTTCTGTCAGCGAAATGTCAAGCGCTACGGTCAGCGGGCCATCACTGGCTACTAACCATCCAGGAATGTCCTGAGAGCTGATCTCAACCTCGTTTCGCTGTATCATCACCGTCTCCCCATCAACTTCCATGCCTATACTGCCCTGAGACTCCAGTTGCGAAATTTCTTCTTGACCACATTGAGCAATTTGAGCAGCCACGGCCTTCATTTGTTTCCCAAATCGGGGTCCGAGTGCCTTGAAATCGGCTTTGATATTCTTCACCAAAGTATTGGAGTTCTTGTCCAGATACTCAATTTCCTTCACGTTTACCTCTGAGATGATGAGGTCTTTCATGTGCTCTATTCTCCCCTCCATAGACTCGTCCATTAGCGGAATCATAATCTTCTGCAGAGGTTGTCTCACTTTTAGCTTCTCTTTCTTTCTCAAGCTGAGCACCAGTGAAGAGACTTTTTGAGCAATTTCCATTTTTGCCTCCAACTCAGGGTCGATGAGTTCAGGTTTGCTCTGCGGCATGTCTGTCAGGTGCACAGAAGTACTGTTTCCGCGACCCGTCACCGCTACTAGGTCAGAATAAAGTCTGTCCATGTAAAAAGGAGCAATGGGTGAAGACAGTATGGCGATGGTCTCCAGACACGTGTAAAGCGTTCTGTAGGCGGCCTTTTTCTCAGCAGTGTATTCTCCTTTCCAAAAGATTCTGCGACTTAAGCGCACATACCAGTTGCTCAACTGATCTACCGTAAATGATTGGATAGCTCTCGCAGCACGAGTTGGTTCGTAATCGTCATAGGCAGCATCTACTTCGGCAATTAGTGAGTGAAGTTTTGAGATAATCCATCGGTCTAACTCACGACCTGTCTGCGATGCGTCACCTTCTTCTTCATACTTAAAACCATCAATATTGGCATACAGACTAAAGAAGCCATAGGTGTTGTAAAGTGTACCAAAGAACTTTCGTTGTACTTCAGTAATGCCGTCCAGATCAAACTTTAGGTTGTCCCATGGTTGGGCATTACTGAGCATATACCATCTGGTCGCATCGGGGCCATACTCGTCCAGTGTCTTAAACGGGTCAGCGGCATTGCCTAAACGCTTAGACATCTTCTGACCGTTCTTGTCCAAAACAAGTCCGTTAGACATCACATTCTTATACGCCACACTGTCAAAGCACATGGTGCCGATAGCGTGAAGCGTGAAAAACCATCCTCTAGTTTGGTCCACTCCCTCGGCAATAAAGTCTGCCGGAAAGGCTTTTCCTTCGTCTACCAATTCCTTATTCTCAAAGGGATAGTGCAACTGAGCAAAGGGCATCGAGCCTGAGTCAAACCAGACATCAATCAAGTCGCTTTCTCGTTTCATCGCCTTTCCAGATTCAGAAACTAAGATGACTTTATCGACATGGTTTTTGTGCAGGTCAAATCCAGTGTAGTTTTCTTTTGACATGTTGCCCGGCTCAAAATCAGCCAGCGGGTCTTCCATCATAAGGCCAGCTTCTATCGAGCGACCTATTTCTTTTTTTAGCTGCTCTACAGAACCGATGCAGATCATTTCTGACCCATCTTCTGTGCGCCAGATAGGAATGGGTATCCCCCAGAATCTTGAGCGCGATAGGTTCCAGTCGTTGAGGTTTTCGAGCCAGTTTCCAAATCGACCTTCACCGGTGGCTTTGGGCTTCCAGTTTATGGTTTTGTTTAGCGCTATCAGACGGTCTTTGACTTCAGTAGTTCGGATAAACCACGAGTCTAGTGGATAGTAAAGTACAGGCTTATCTGTGCGCCAGCAGTGCGGATATGAGTGCTCATATTTGGCTACTAAAAAAGCCTTGTCTTCTTCTTTGAGTTTGATAGAAATCTCGACATCAATGCTGCGGTCTGGCGCTTCGCCTTTGGCGTAGTACTCGTTCTTCACATACTTGCCAGCCAGCTCTCCCATCTCTGGGCGAAACCTTCCTTGCAAATCTACCAAGGGTACTAAGTTTTCATGCTCATCAAGCACAAGCATGGGTGGCACACCTGCTGCTTTGGCGACCATTGCATCATCTTGTCCAAATGTTGGCGCGATGTGCACTATTCCCGTTCCATCTTCAGTGGTCACAAAGTCTCCAGAGATCACTCTAAATGCTTCTTCAGGATTTTCATGTGGCTGAGTATAGGCGAGGAGCTGCTCATACTTCACACCCACTAAGTCTGCACCTTTTGCTTTACCTACAATTTCATACGGCCTCACTTTAGCCCCAACTTCATAGGCCTCGTCCATCATTCCTTCATGCTCGGCATTGAAGTACTTAGAGACAAGGTTTTCAGCCATGACTAGGCTGATTTTTATTCCACTGTATTGGTTATACGTGTTGATGATGACATAGTCAATTTTTGGACCTACACAGAGTGCTGTGTTTGATGGTAAGGTCCAAGGAGTAGTGGTCCAAGCAATCATGCCCAGCTTACCCCAGAGCGCACTGGAACACTGTTCTTTCACTTGCGCGACAGACTCTTCCTTCACATTAAAAAATGCAATGGCAGAGGTGTCTTTGACATTCTTGTAGCAGCCTGGCTGGTTAAGTTCGTGCGTAGATAGTCCCGTTCCGGCAGCCGGAGAATATGGCTGAATGGTATATCCTTTATACATCAAGCCCTTGGACTCAAGCTGAGAAAGCAACCACCAGACAGTCTCTATGTATTTGTTCTCGTAGGTCACATATGGGTCATCCATATCTACCCAGTAGCCCATTTTCATGGTGAGGTCATTCCACACGTCAGTATAACGCATCACGGCCTCTCGGCAGGCTTTGTTATACTCTTCGATGCTGATTGACTTGCCAATATCTTCTTTGGTGATGCCGAGTTCTTTTTCTACCCCAAGCTCTACAGGCAGACCATGCGTATCCCAGCCTGCTTTGCGTTCTACTTGATAGCCTTTGAGGGTCTTGTATCGGCAGAATGTGTCTTTAATGGCACGGGCCATCACGTGGTGTATGCCCGGCATTCCATTCGCTGAAGGTGGCCCTTCATAAAAAACGAACGGTTTCTGACCATTACGATTATCTACACTCTGTGCAAACGTGTTGTCAGTAGACCATTTTTCAAGCACTTCCTGTGCGACCTTGGGCAGGTTCAATCCCTTGTATTCACTGTATTTCTCGGCCATTTGGGGCTGTTGTGATTTTGAAGACTTGCGAAAATAGTTAAAATAAGCGCTTCGGGTTCGCGAGACTCGGAGGGCAAAAGGTATATTTTCGACCGTCAATTAAGACAGTGCAGATGCTATTATTTTCTAACATAGTCCATATGGATGATGAAAATTCGAAGCTTGATGAACAGATGTTCAGAAAGCTCTTCGATCTTCATTTTGACCATCTGCGAAACTTCATGTATTACAAAACCTCAGATGCGCAGCTCTCTGAAGATGTGGCGCAAGATGCGTTTATCAAGCTCTGGGAGACCAGGTCAAAGGTGCGCATGGCAACCGTGAAGACGTACCTTTTTACCATAGCCAATAACTTGGCGATTAATAAGCTCAAGCGCAATCAGTTGAAGTATAATTTTTTGGCTCAAACTGAGTTAAAGCAAGACAGTCAAGACCCTCAGTATATACTGGAAGAGCAGGAGTTTAAAACCCAGTTAGAGTCCATTATTGCCAGTATTCCAGATGGGAGCAGAGAGGTGTTTTTGATGAACAGAATTGATGGTTTGAAGTACGGGGAGATCGCTGAAATGCTTGAAATTTCAGTCAAAGCAGTAGAGAAAAGAATGAGCAAAGCATTGGCGATTCTGCGAGATAAGCTAGACTATAAGGTCTAGCAGAATACGTAACTTGACCTCCAAATTAATAGTCATTTTTTCAGTTAGCTATGCCGACATTTATTAAAGTCATTTGTGCCGTCTTATTTCTCGTTTTGCTTGCGATGGCTGGCCTATATGCTACTGGCAACGAGCACCTTTTTGAAGCGGTGCGTAGCACCTATGCTCGAGGTAAAACAGGTCCAGACATTGACAACTATAAGTTTTTCACCAACCGAGAAGTACCCAAAGCCAAAAGACAGAAATGGAAACAAGCTGATGAAATGCTTCAGCTTTCAACAAACGACAGCACAGTGTTGGCTGGCTATGAGACGGTGGCTTACTTGGTCATTAAAGAAGGAAAAATAGTCTGCGAGCAATACTGGGAAGATTATTCGGCCGAGAGCCTTTCTAATTCGTTTTCTATGGCCAAGACTGTAGTTGCCATGCTGGTGGGTTGTGCCATAGATGATGGACTGATAGGCAGTGTAGAAGAAAAGGCCAGCAAGTACTTGGTGGAATTGCAGGGTACAGATCGAGAACATGTGACGATTAAACACTTGTTGCAAATGACAAGCGGAATAGGTTTTGACGAAGTGTATGGCAGCAGCGGGGCATTTCAGTTTATGTCTAAAGTCTACTACGGAGATGAGATAGTTGAAAAAACATTTGAGTACCCGCAGGTGAAAGAGCCCGGTTCGGAATGGGAATATTTAGGAGGTAACACACTTTTGCTCTCCTACATTGTCAATAGAGTAACAGGCAAGACAGTGTCTGAATACGCATCAAAAAAACTGTGGAAACCAATGGGTGCAGAGCAGCCCGCATATTGGTCTTATGATGAAACCTCAAATGCTGAGCGTGCCTATTGCTGCTACTACTCCAATGCGCGAGACTTTGCCCGATTTGGACAGTTACTGTTATGTCATGGTAATTGGAAAGGAGAGCAGCTTATCTCACCGACATTTATTGAAGAGATGACAACGCCCGTTACCCTTAATGACGGCACAGTGGCCGCTCACTACGGATATCAGCTATGGATGGATAACATCAACGGCATGGAAGTGCAAATGATGAGGGGTATGCTCGGGCAATACGTACTTATTATTCCTGAAAAAGAAATGCTCGTGGTGAGGCTGGGACACAAACGCAGTAATGAGAAGGATGGTCATACACCAGGAGATATTTATCAGTTTCTAGACATTGCAAATAGTTTGGTTCCGTGAAGAAAGACATAGTACACCCAGAGGTTTCTGATGTTGGAGTGGCTGTAGTGCGTGAAGAGAATGACGAAGGCCAGCTCGTTTGGAATGTCTACTTAGTAAACATGCACCGCGAGTCACTCACGGGCGTGCTCGTTTCATCCAGAGGTTATGGAGAGATAGATAAAGAGCGCAGAGATACAAGTGTGCTACGCCACTTTTTAGATGACGTGCCGGCAAGAGCTGCAAAACGTATCGAACCGATAGTGGAAGAAGTATTCGGGTTGTTTAACGAATACTGGGTGAGCTTCAAGCTAGGAACAGAGATGTTTGATAAGAAGTACATTTTTGCTGCCGAGTCAATCAAAGAAGAACACTTTGTGGAAATACCATGCACCGACATGCGCGGTGTATTTATCAAGTGATGAGCTATCTACTAATTGAAGTCTGAACTAAAAGACGAAACAGGGCTATCTAAAAAGACAATTGAATTATCCCTCTGCTTTGGCCTCTTTCTTAGAGAATTTGATTAAGTCCACGCCCATGTATAAGCCTAGAGCATTCCATCGAGCATTTTCCACAAACTGAAAGTCTTCGGCCTCAAAGAAGTCCTCAGAATCATTGAACAGTCCGTAGTAATCACTGAATCCTTTGTTGTATCGAAGCCCAACAGTCATAGACTCAGCCACCTCAAATTCAACCCCAATAACTGCCTGCAAATCCAGTGCAAATACAGACCTTAGAGATTCACAACAATTACTTTGAGAGTCTATTACAAATCCTTCTGAACCCGCTAAGGTTACATTACTTATCTCTGAGTCCTCTTTTGAGCTGATGAGATAGTTTACAGCCGGCCCAGCTTGAATACTAATCTTATCTGTTATGTCATATTGAAATAAGATTGGAATTGAGAGATAATTGGCTGAAGTCTTTAGGTCAACTCTAGTCGTTCCTTCTGTGAAGGTGGTATTGCCAAGGTTTTCAGAACCAGTATACAAATCTGACGACTCCACATTCATGGTTGAGTACAACATTTCTGCTCTAACATGCATCTTCTCGTTGTTCAAGTGCTTTATATAATACACTCCTGCGTTGAAACCTGAACCATATACGTTGTCTGACAGTTCGTCTCCACTTTCAAAACCATTATCCTCTACGGTCTGCAGCGTAGAAATATTTAGTCCTCCTTTCACTCCAAGAGTTTGACCATTACAGAAACTTACAAGTAAAACGACAATGAGTAAGGATATGAATTTTTTCATCTTTGATTGATTGCTAAGTCCCTGAGGACTGGGTGTTGATTTCTTTTAAAGAGCTTATAAAAGTAAAAAACCTTTGATACAAAAGTAGAATAGAAAATCATACTGGGAAAGAGCGAGGAAATCAGTAATCGGACAGCAACTCCTTCGCTTCAGCTTTTTTGAATGTATATGTAGACACGTAGTATTCAAGCAATACAATGGCATCGCTTTTTCGTTCTTCTCCCTCAATCGGTTCTAAGGCAATGAGTGATAGAATCTTGTACCACTCTGCGGCCTCCAATGTGGATTCGGACTTTTTAGCGGCTTCAAAATCTTGTATCGCCTCCCAGTGTTGAGCCATGTTCAGTTTGCACAGACCCCTATATACGTGTGCAGTCGCTGTGTAGCTCGGATTCTTAATTACCATATCTAGCACTGGAATGGCCTTCTCATATTCCTGTTGGCCATATAGTTCCATAGCAAGTGTCATACCCACGCGCTGCTCACTCCCCGCAACAACATAAGGAGGGTACTCCGTATAGTATTCTGCATAGAAGTCTCGGCTTTCATAAGAGACCTTCTGATAGACCATAAATAGACCAGCAATGATTAATAGAATCATAAGTGGCTTAATCCACATTAACTGTTCCTTCCTTTTCTGGTCTCTTTCCATGCGGTCGAACTTACGTATTTCGAGCTACGAGCATCAAAAAAATGCAGCAATGGGGACGAATTCTTGCCCGATAGTTCGATAAAGCAGCGCTTTAAGCCGACAAATTGATGGCCTAACCTGCTGCGCCAACACCATTGGTTCATTCTGACACATAATCGGTGACTTCTCTGTCTCACACGATCCATCCTCGCAAAGATGAATTGAGACTGCCCTGATGTACAGCAAATCGAATTTACCCTAAGAACGCGCCATAGGTTTGTTCTGTCAACGGGAAAATAGAAACAATAAACTCCAATAGAAATGAAAATTAATCAAGTGTTCGCCATCATAGTAGTCTGCTTCAGCATGACGGTTCAGGCTCAAGAATTAAAAGTAAAATGTGATGCCTATACAGACAAAGGTCTTGCAGATGACATTACGCTCACCATTACACAGCTCGGGGGAGAAGGTGTGCCTAATGTGCTAAAGCAAGTGGGTAAGCATAAACTATACTTCGCTGCGGGGGAGGAGTATATGTTGACTTACGAGAAGGAAGGGTATGTGACGAAGACCATTCACCTGGTGACACCAGAGCGCTTAGAGTCAAAGAAGACCATCGAGTTTGACGTCTTGCTCTTACCACAGCCTACTGAGCAAGGTGAGTTGACATACACTGCACCAGTTGGTTTCATCTACTTCACAGGGGCCAATACCATGAAGTATAAGAAGGACTACAAGTTTGTAGTCAATGAAAACGTCATCATGGCCACCAAATAATATTGTAGACCAAAGTCAAATCTGTTCAACTGGCTCGACCTTTATAGGTCGGGCCTTTTTTTATGTGAACTTGTGTAAGGCTGACTTGACCTGACTGAGGTATTGACTTCCAAATAAGTGAAGGTGAATTAAAAGCGGATACAAATTCCAAAGGTCAACCCGCTCTTGCCAGCCGCTTTCAAGAGGTTGTACTTCATTATAGCTCTGATAGAATTCTTCAGAAAACCCTCCAAACAAACAAGTCATGGCTATGTCAACTTCTCTATGACCAAAATAGACGGCTGGGTCTATCAGAGTCGCAGCCTGATGGCTGTCAGTCATGACGTTGCCAGACCATAAATCACCATGCAGTAATGCAGGCTTTTCGCTGGGGTAGAGATCCTCAAGTCGAGAGAAAAGAGATGCAAATCTGCTGCTGTCTGAGGCATCTAATTGCTGTCTGTTCACACATGATTTTACCATCGGCTTTAAGCGATGCTCGATAAAAAACTCTGTCCAGTCAGCGCAGGGCTTGTTGCGCTGAGTGACCGAGCCCATGTAGTTATCCATATCCAAACCGTACTGATTGTCAGCTGACGAAACAGAATGAAGTGCGCGGAGTCTTGACCCAAATCTGTGCCAATACGTGCTTGACTTTGAGGACTCAGCCAGATACTCCAGCAATAGAAACTGAGACGAACCATGCTCACCGACAGCGATGATTTTCGGCATGTGAAAGCGGCTATGCTCATCAAGAAGTCTTAGTCCGGCACATTCCTTTTGCAACATGTCGAGAAACTTGGAGGCCGAGTTAGACTTTAAGAAGTAGACCGCATGGTCGCACTCGAGTCGATAAGTCTCGTTGATACTCCCTCCGCTTACAGAAGTGACTAGCCTAATCTCCGCGCCAACGATGGTTTGGATATGGTAAAGAAGTTCTTTCACGAGTAGAAAAAAGAACGACCCCTGTATTGAGGTCGTTCTTCAGTGGAGCATAGCGGAGTCGAACCGCTGACCTCCACACTGCCAGTGTGGCGCTCTAGCCAGCTGAGCTAATGCCCCAGATTTAAATTGACATTGGCCAGAAAACTGCGCTAAGCGTCAGTCAAATACAGCGAATGTCCATGTAAAATGGGATGCGAATGTAGTGAATTCAGTATCAAATGATGGCCTGAGATTTGCATTATTCCGAGGAACAATACGTTATTGTAGGTATGAAAAGATTGTTGCTCCTCTTATTCTGTTGCCCATTGATACTGATGGGACAAGAATCAATGAAAGTTGATGCCCGCTGGCTCGATTATGGAGCCATCAAAAAAGGAGATGACCGTATCAGAGAGTTTAAAGTGACCAATGTCTCGTCAGACACAGTACTTGTCTTGAAAATGGCTGTGCCCTCGGCAGAGTATAGTGTCAGGTTTTCTACAAAGAAGATTGCCCCTCAAGAGTCTGGGCTAGTGCGCGTGAAGTATAACCCAAAGAAAAAAGGGTCGTTTAGCGATGTCTTGACACTGCACTTTAGCGACATGAGTTCTCAAATCAAGGCCAAGGGAAAAGTCGACTATCTGGAGTGGGAAGACTTTACGCCTTGCCCAGATTTTGACAAGCCAAAAGGTGACCGCAGCACAGATTTTGATGTCCATTTCAAGGTGATTGATAAGGATAGCAGAGAGCCCATAGCCAATGCAGATATTTTTTTAGCAGGCAGAGCAAAAGGCAATTTAGAACTCAAAACAAATAGAAAAGGTGAAGTAGTGACGCGCGTACCAATCGATTTTTACGACATCTCCGCAAAGAGTGCAGGCTATGGTCGGTATAACATGGAGTCATACATCAACAGGCGCAACAAGAACTTCACGCTAGAGCTTTATAAAGGAGAGATGAGCGGCACTATAGTGGTCAGACCTGACAGACCAGTTAAGGAAGTAGAGAAAGAAGACGAAGAAGTGGCAGAGATAGAGATTGAAGTTCGAGAGGAGCCAGAAGAGGTGGCAGAGGAAGTTAGTATTGAGCCTGAGCCAAAAGAAGTTCCGTCAGAATTTTCAGCCAATGAGTACAAGGCAAACAACGTGGTTTTTCTCATTGATGTGTCTACCTCAATGAGAAAAGAAGACCGGTTAGACATTTTGAAGTCCTCTATGATTGAGCTGACCAAGATGCTGCGACCCACAGATGTGTTGACCATCATCACCTATGCGTCAAACACTGATGTGGTGATTTCAGGAGAGCATGTAGATGACCCAGAGCGTATCATTAAGGTAATTGAAGAGTTAGAAGGAAAAGGCTTGACAGCTGGCGAAGCAGGAGTCAAAAAGGCTTACACACTGGCCAAGCGCCATCGCATAGATGGAGGTAACAATCAAGTGTATCTGGCCACAGATGGAGCCTTTAACAAGGGTGGAGACAAGATTGCCAGGTTAGTAAGGCAAGAAGCGAGGAGGGGTACCAATATGAGTGTATTAGCCATACGCAGCTCAAAGTGGTCTAGAGATAAGATGGAGGGAATTGCCAAAGCTGGAAAGGGAAGCTACCTGATGATAGACGACTTTGAAGCCGCGTCAAATGAGCTCAAAGCCTTGATAAAGCGACAAGCAGCAATTAAAAAGTGAATGGCTGTCATTATGCCGCTAACTCGTACATTTGCTGACCTAAAAAATCCACCCGAACGTGTTCTGGATCAAAGCATTCTATTTACTTCTTAGTCTTTCCTTACTCATCGTACTCCATGAGTTTGGCCATTATTTGCCTGCGCGGTGGTTTAAAACGCGCGTGGAGAAGTTCTACCTCTTTTTCGATTATAAGTTCTCTCTTTTTAAGAAAACCATCGGTGGCACTGAGTGGGGTATCGGTTGGATTCCTCTTGGCGGCTATGTCAAAATCTCGGGTATGATAGATGAGAGTATGGACAAAGAGCAGATGGCCAAGCCAGCTGAGCCTTGGGAGTTTAGATCTAAGCCGGCATGGCAAAGACTCATTATCATGCTAGGTGGAGTGACGGTTAACTTCATTTTGGGTATTCTGATTTACACCATGGTCATGTTCACTTGGGGAGAGCGATTGCTTCCGCTAGAGAATGTCAAAGACGGAATATGGGTAACCAATGACTACGGAAAGGAGCTTGGATTTAAAACCGGAGACAAGTTTATCTCCATGGACGGTGTCCAGAAAAAATACTGGGGTCAAATGGTTGAAGAGACCATTTACGCCAAGACAATCACGGTAGATAGAGACGGACAAAGAGTCGATATATCAATGCCAGAAGGCTTGACTGGAGAGATGTCTAGTGGCAAAGACCAAGGACTGTTTTACTCGCTCCGCATGCCTGTGTCCATTATGGAAGTGCCTGACTCTTCTGTCAATGCAAGCAGCGTGATGGTAGGTGATAAGGTGGTTGGTGTAGCTGGAGAATCTGTGAAATACTATGACCAGTTTAAGTCGGCTTTAGAAAAACATCGAAGTAAAACGGTGCCTGCTCAGGTAATGCGAGACGGTCAACTCGTTGACATTAATCTCGCTGTCTCTGACAGCGCGAGGGCAGAGGTTATAGTAAGGTTTCCGCGCAGTGGCAACTTCTTGTATGACCTTGAAGACATAGGCGGCTATGAGATAGAGACACGAACGTTTACCTTCTTAGAAGCAATTCCGGCAGGCTGGCGAGTGACTAAAGACAAGTTGAGATTTTATGTGCGTCAGTTCTCATTGATATTTAATCCTAAATCAGGAGCCCACAAAGGGCTTGGAGGATTTGGAGCCATCGGAGGACTTTTCCCTGGCGAGTGGGGAGCATGGGAAGCATTCTGGACCAAGACGGCCTTCCTATCTATCATTCTAGCATTTATGAACCTTCTGCCTATTCCCATACTCGATGGAGGGCACGTCATGTTCCTGCTTTACGAAATGATTACGGGTAGAGAGCCTAATCAGAAACTTCAAGAAGGTCTTCAATTGATTGGCCTAGTGCTGCTCTTAGGACTCATGCTTTACGCCAATGGAAATGACGTGGCCAGAATGATTGGTTGGCGCTGATATCAACAAATAGGGAAGTGTAAGTCCTTTTGGGTTTTGCTTTCTGAGCAGGGCCCAGCATTATTTTCGACATATGAAAAAAGTGCTCTTCGCCCTCTTACTATGTCTTCCAATTTTGCTGTGTGCACAAGACTTCACCATGAGCGGTGGCTTTGCTGATACGCAGACTCCGCAAGAGACGAGTCTACTCATCATCCCTTTTCACAGCAATTACTACATATCAGAGATTGATGCGCTGCTGGCCCGTGAGGCTGACTTAGATGCCATCATGGTCAGAAGAAAACTAAGACAATACCTCACTCAGGCCTTAGACAAGCAATTTGCCGACTCCATGGACACGCGAAACCTGCTCTTGGGCGAGACAAGCACCCTCGACTATATCTACAACGGAGTGTCTTTTAACTACGAGCAATATCAAGACCCCAAGCAGGAAGAGAAAAGTTGGCTGAAGCGAAAACTCGAAAAGAAAGAAGACAAAATCTACGGCACAACAAGCTCGCGCAACCAAGGTCAGTTAAAAGAGGAGCACATATCCTATGACAGATTTATGTCAGTAGACATCGGAAATGAAGGCATGGCAGAGTACTTGCGCGATGAGTTTGGTCATAGTCACATGCTTTTTATCAATGAGCTTGACTTAAGAAGAGACATAGAAAAAGCAAGCGGAGCCTATGGTGATTATGATTATTTGGTGACCGTGCATTATTCTGTTTTTGAGTCTGACGGCAGCCCGTTGTGCGGAGGTAAAGTCACAGAAAGGCTCTCTAAGTCTGAGACAGACATGCGCCAATTAACCCACAGCACATTTGATAACATTGCTTCGCAAATCATTTCTGAGGCCTACGTATATTTAGGCACTGTTGAGTCAATAGTAGACGAAGCAGTAGAAGAATAAGAATATGCTACTATCCGCTTCCGCAATACCTACTGATTACTTAATTGTAATTGCTCTTTCGGTGATTATCATCGTGTCGCATTTGTTTAATGTGGTGTCAAACAAGACGAATATTCCTAGCGTCTTGCTCCTCTTGGTTTTAGGTATCGCCATGCAATGGGGCTTTGAGATAATGGGTATCCATAACTTCTTGGAGACCATTGACCGTTTTGATGTCCTCCCTGTAATCGGTACCATGGGACTGATTCTTATTGTCCTAGAAGCAGCCTTAGACCTTGAACTTTCTGCTGAGAAATGGCCCGTAATCTGGCGTTCGTTTGTTGTGGCCTTTTTGTCTCTCGGAGTCACTGCTACGGCCATTGCATTCATATTTAACTACTTCTTATTCATGGACAGTATGGTGCAGTGTTTCTTGTACGCCATACCGCTCTCTATCATGAGTTCGGCCATTGTCATACCCTCTGTGACTAACATGGTCACAGATAAAAAAGAGTTCATGATATACGAGAGCACGTTTTCAGACATACTCGGTATTATGGCATTTCAGGCGCTGGTGGGAAACATCGGTGTAGAGTCTGCCGCTGATGTGGCTGGAAACGTGCTGCTTGGTATCGTGACCATTATCATACTCTCCATCATCATATCAGGTGTGCTGGTGTACATTTTTCAGAAGATGACCAGTCATGTCAAGCTATTCTTGGTCATCGCCATACTCATGCTGCTCTATGCCATTGGTAAAGTGGCGCACCTGAGTTCGCTAGTACTCATTTTGATATTCGGATTGATGCTCGGTAACCCAGAGCTGTTTTTCAGAGGTCGATTTAAAAAGCTCATACATGCAGAAAAACTAAAACCGCTGCTCAGAGACTTTCACATTATCACCTTAGAATCTGCCTTTGTACTCCGTACATTCTTCTTCGTCATTTTTGGTCTGACCATCGCGCTCAGTAGTTTGTTGAGTGTGCAGGTAGTTATCGTCAGTATCTGCGTCATCGCAGCGACATACTTGATACGGTATATCCTCATCAAAATATTTAAAGCCAATGACATTGACCCGCTGCTCTTCCTTACGCCACGAGGGTTAATTACCGTACTTCTCTTCTTTGCCATTCCGTCTGAGTTAATCTCGCAAGACTTTAACCCAGGCATCTTACTCTTTGCCATTATCGGGACCAGTCTCATCATGACATCAGCCCTAATCAGGTACGGTAAAAAGCTGTCGCTCGAAGACCCAGTTGGAGATCTCGGAGACGAGCTGGAAGAATACACCGATGATCTGGCCGAAGATGCCGGCATTGATGAGCAGCTTCCACCTACAGCCCATTAATGAGCGCAGAATTACCCGTACTCATCGTTGGTCAAGGCCTCTCGGGGAGCATCTTAGCACACACATTTGACAGTCGCGGCAAAGACTTTAGAATCATTGATAATGCGTATGCCAGCGCCTCATCATTAGCTGCTGCTGGGCTGGTTAATCCGCTTATTATCAAGAGACAAAAGAAGACTTGGCGGGCAGACGAATTCATTCCTTCAGCGCGAGATTTTTTCAGGAGAATAGAACGCACGCTGGCTAAAGAGTTCTTTTTTGAGACTGGTATTCTCAGAAGAGTGGCCTCGGTGCAAGAGCTTAATGACTGGCACGTGAAGATGTCATCTGAGGCGTTTTCTCCTTATCTCTCAGATTCTGAAGTCAAGGACATACATGGCATAAAAAAAGGAATCGGTTTTGTAGAGGTCACTCAGTCAGGATGGTTAGATGTGAAGTCTTTTTTGACTGCAAGTCGAGACTATTTTCTAGGTAGTAATCGCTTTGTCCAGTCAGGTTTTGATGATAAAGCAGTTGATCTTACTGAAAAGTCTGTAGTATATGATAATCAAGCCTACCAGTCCATAGTGCTGTGCAGAGGCTACAAAGAATTGACGGACAGTCGTTTTTTTCCTCACATACCATTTAACCCGGCCAAGGGACAAACCTTAACTCTGAGTGTACCAGAACTTCAACTGGACAGTCCGCTTCACGCAGGCGTATTTATTCTGCCCTTAGGCAATCATTTATTTAGAGTAGGCTCTACATACTCTTGGGCCGATTTTAACGAAACACCTGAAAATGACAAGCGTGATGAGCTTCTTGAGAAATTTAGGGAAGTGTGCAGCTTAGACCTTGAATTAGTTGAGGAGAAAGCCGGGGTGAGGCCGGCCACCAAAGATCGCAGACCAATAGTCGGGTACTCGTCAATAGACGAGCGCGTCATGATTTTTAACGGTATGGGTTCACGGGCTGTCATGATGGCACCGCACTTGGCTGATGAACTGCATCAACACATGACAGGCCAGTCTAAATTGTCGTCAGAAATTGATGTGAGCCGCTATGCCTAACAATCAACAGGAGTCTGTGTAAACTGCACGCTCCGTAGGCCCTCTATTGCATCAGACTGCCATACTTTTAGTCCACAGGTGCCACAGGTACTTGATTGATTTTGAATTTGCTAGACCTCTCAATATCAGATATTTGTATTTGACTAACATCCATATTGACCGTTTTTCAGAACGCTTTCGTTTTGGAATATTCCTTCTTGCGGGGATGCTGTTGGCGTGCACGACAGTGCTTGGGCAGAATAGTAAGGTCCAACAAATGTATGATGCGGGCCTCCATAAAGATGTGGTAAACTACTATGCGACCCTTGGTGATAACACGGTTTCAAAAGCAGAAGTAGCACTGTTTGCAAAGTCCATGATGCGTATAGGTCGCATCCAAGAGGCAGTTGACCTCATGGAGTATGTGTTTAGGAGTCATCCGGAAAGCCCTGTGACCATTAGCACACTCTCAGAGGCACTGATTTATAACGGGGAGTACAGCAAAGCATTTTATCTCCTGTCAGAATATTCGAAGGAAGCGGCCACCATTCCTGATTACAAAATTCACCTTGAGAAAGCCGCTTTACTCTCAGAGTGGGAGTCACGCTTGTCTCGAATAAAAGTGAATCCTTATTCTCTCATTAACAGCGAGAAAAACGAATTTTCTATTTACAAGAACGACAATCAAATCATGTTTTGTTCATCTGATATCGCTGAGTTGAATGATGACATGAGCCGTTTGAAATTAGATTATACGGCTCTCTTTAAATTAGAAGACGAGCAAAAGAAACACGTTCCCTTTAACAAGGGCGCGTTTAAAGGCCGATTTAATGTTGGGCCATTTCACATGGGCACCGAGAAGATGTACTTCACCTTCTCAGAAGAAGTGGCTCCTGGAGTAAATGAGCTGGTCATTAGAGAAACCAGCATATCAAACCCAAGTGTATCAAAGTCAGAGCCGATTAATCTTTGCTCTACCGAATACTCAATAGCTCACCCGACCTTAACTGACGATGGCCAGAAAATGATTTTTGCCAGTAACATGCCAGGAGGAGAAGGCGGAATGGATCTGTACTATAGCCTCTGGACGGGTAAAAAATGGAGCGACCCTATCTCTCTCGGGCCGACTGTCAATACTCCAGGTAATGAAGTGTTTCCAAGACTAAGGGCAGACACTATCTTCTTTGCCTCTGACGGTCACTTGGGCTACGGAGGTTTTGATATCTACCGAGTTACGCATGACCTGTATCACGAAGATGTGCGAAACATGTACGCACCTATCAACTCGCCTTTTGATGATTTTGATCTCTTCATAATTGATAAAGAAGCAGGATATTTCACCTCCAACAGACCAGGCGGAAAAGGTGGAGATGACATTTTCTACTATGACCTCATCGTGGTCAAAGAGGCGCCAGAACTCATATCTGGTATCATTGAAATAAACGCCATGCCTCAGCGAAATGTGCGCATGCTCCTCACTGATGCAGAAGGCAACATCTTAGAACAGGCATTTACCGATGACAATGGTGTCTTTTATTTTTCCAGAAAACCTGATGGCGGAACATTTAACATCAAAGTGGCCGAAGAAGAAATCAAGAGCGATAATGTCGATCTCTTTTTGACCGACACAGAAGGTGAGAAGACTCAAAAACTAGTGGCAGATGCCAACGGCAACTTCACCTTCGAACTGCTAGCCGTAGATGACTTCTTCATAGACTACATGAAGCTCGAAGACAACAGTTTATTCTCACTCACTCTGAGAGGGCAGATATACAAAGAGCATCCAGGTGATTGTAATGATCTAGTAGGACTTGTCAGCATGGATGAGTATGGTATAGTCAATGGCGAAGCCACTACCATGGAGCATGGATACTTCGAGCTTGAAAATATGCAGCCGAGTAATGACTATTACTTTAATATTCTGTCCAAAGACCCTAGCCTCAAAATCGCAATAGTAGATAATAGTGACCAGATAGTGCAAGTTTTGCAGCGCGGAGAAAATGGACGATTCTACTACAAGACCGAAGAAGAACAATTAGACATGATCTCCATTTTTAATGAAGATAACGTGTTGATCTCCGTGCAGAAAGATGAAGCCATCACACTGCCAAACATTCTGTATGATGTGAACAGTGCTGAGCTCAAGCAAGGTTCTAAAAATGAGCTGAGCAGGTTGGTAGACATTATGAAGAATAACGCCAAACTGACCATTGAGTTGAGTTCTCATACAGACTCTCAAGGTAATGATGACTATAACGAGCAGCTCTCTCAGCAGCGCGCCAGAAGCGCATTTGAGTACATCGTTAGTTTTGGTATCGACCCTGAGCGAATTACTGCCGTGGGTTATGGAGAGAAAAAACTTCTCAATCTATGCACTGACGGAGTGAGATGTAATGGTGCTGAGCACGCCATCAACAGGCGCACAGAGTTTAGGATAATTAGCAATAACTGATAGGCTCTATGGCCTCTGCATTGCCCCCAGCTTTTGTACAGCGCATAAAAGAGCAATTCCCAGCGTATTCCGACACCTTTATTGACTCACTCTCTGCTGAGGCACAATCTTCTGTACTCCTTCATCCAAGAAAATCTGGGCCAGACCGCTTGCCAGAGCCTAGCGCAGTGGCCTGGAATGAGCTAGGAAGACACTTGTCAACGAGACCCTCTTTTATTGCGGACCCATACTACCACGCTGGTCATTACTACTCGCAAGAGTCTTCGTCCATGTTTGTCACCGAGGTGCTGAGGCAATGCTTGACTGATCGCGAATCGGTGGTGCTCGATCTGTGTGCTGCTCCTGGCGGTAAGTCGCTAAACATCCTAAATCATCTCAATGGTCAAGGGCTACTGGTCAGCAACGAGATAATACGCTCGAGAAACAATATTCTCAAAGAGAACATCAGTAAGTGGGGCTTTGCAAATGTGATGGTGAGCATGAATGAGCCGCATGCCTTTTCCTCACTGCCCCCTTTGTTTGACTGTATAGTTATAGATGCACCGTGTTCTGGAGAGGGGCTGTTTCGCAGAGACCCAAAGGCCTGTGAGCAATGGTCGCTGGAAGCAGTAGACTTCTGTGCGTCTCGACAGAAAAAGATTTTGGCAGATGCTACACCCTGTCTCAAAAGCGATGGCCTATTGATATACTCCACATGTACGTATGCGGAGCAAGAGAATCAACACAATGTCGATTTCTTGATTGACCTTGGTTTTGAGCCCGTGGACATCACTATTCCAGAGGCCTGGGGAGTCACACAAGTAGCAAAAGGCTGCATGGCTTTTCACCCGCACAAAGTAAGTGGCGAAGGACTGTTCATGGCCGTATTGAGAAAGACGACTGAGACCAGCGAAAAGAAATTTAGAGGCAAGAGTGAGTTTAGAATGAGCAAAGAAGACCTCACAGGTTTTGTGCGAAGCGATGCAGCATGTTATACTAGTTCTGATGGAGATATTTTCTCCTTGCCAACTCCATACATCGATGTGGCTTCAGAGCTGAATGACAGCCTCTATATCACTAAAATGGGCGTGCGAATTGGTGAATTTATGAAGGGCAAGCTCGTGCCTGATCATGAACTTACGTTGTCTGAATTTGTACCTGATTCGTTTTCGTCTATCTCTTTAACTAAAGAGCAAGCCTTGCGGTATTTGCGCAGAGAAACCTTTGACGTAGGTAAACCAGAAGACGGCATGTACTTGGCCAGATACGAAGAGGCGACTTTAGGCTGGATAAAAATTGCGGCCGGCCGCATGAAAAACCACTACCCAAAGCACTGGCGTATTCGTAAGGAGTTGAATGCCTTATGACACCGCCTGAAGGGCCAGCGCATACATTCTCATCTGCTTGACCATAGATGCCAAGCCATTGCTCCGAGTAGGAGACAGGTGCTCTTGAAGCCCAACCTCTTTGATGAAGTGAAGCTCAGCTTCCAGTATTTCTTGGGCCGGTGCATCAGAGAGCACATTGATCATCATGGCGACTAGACCTTTGGTGATAATGGCATCAGAGTCGGCTAAAAATTTCACACGACCATCTTCTACTGAGGCGCTCAGCCACACCTTGCTTTGGCAGCCCTTGATCAGGTTATCTTCTTTCTTTTCGCTTTGCGGCATAGCGCCCAGCTCTTTTCCCATATCTATGATGTGAGAATATCGATCCATCCAGTCATCGAAAAAGGTAAACTCTTCGATTAACTCTGCCTGTCTTTGTTCTATTAGCGAAGCCATTAAGCAATAGTCATTTCTGGGATGTCGCCATCCACTATGAGTTTTCCTGCGGTGGCGGCTTTCACTTCATCTACGCTCACACCCGGTGCCGTTTCGATGAGTTTAAATCCGTCATCTGTGACATCAAGTACTGCTAGATTGGTCACTATTTTCTTCACGCACTTCACACCTGTAAGCGGCAGTGAGCAAGAAGGAAGAAGTTTTGATTCACCTCTCTTGTTGGTGTGCATCATGGCCACAATAATGTTGTCTGCTGATGCCACTAAGTCCATGGCACCGCCCATGCCTTTAACCATGCGCCCTGGTATCTTCCAGTTAGCGATGTCTCCAGTTTCAGAGACTTCCATGGCGCCAAGCACCGTAAGTTGTATGTGCTGTCCGCGTATCATGGCAAAGCTCGTGGCTGAGTCAAAAATACTTGCTCCGGGCATGGCCGTCACGGTTTGCTTTCCTGCATTGATGAGGTCTGCGTCTTCGTCTCCTTCATACGGAAATGGTCCCATGCCGAGTATGCCATTCTCTGACTGAAACTCAACAGAAATTCCCTCAGGCACATAATTGGCGATGAGTGTCGGAATACCAATTCCTAGATTTACATACCAACCGTTTTGAAGCTCTTGAGCTATTCGCTTTGCTATTCCTTGTTTGTCCAGCATGTCTTTCTAGTTTCTTGCCCTTACGGTGCGTTGCTCAATTCTCTTTTCATAACCCACTCCCTGAAAAATTCGCTGCACGAAAATACCTGATGTGTGGATGAAGTTTGGGTCCAGTTCTCCTGGCTCTACGAGTTCTTCTACTTCGGCAATAGTAATCTTGCCAGCCATGGCCATTAGCGGATTAAAATTACGCGCTGTGCCCTTAAACACGAGATTCCCATATCGGTCTCCTTTCCATGCTTTGACTATGGCAAAATCGGCTATCAGCGCAGACTCAAGTATATGTGGCTTTCCATTAAACTCTCTCACTTCTTTGCCTTCTCCAACCTCTGTGCCATAGCCAGCGGGTGTGTAAAACGCAGGCACACCAGCACCGCCAGCACGGCATCTCTCTGCCAGTGAACCTTGCGGAATCAGGTCTACTTCTAATTCACCGCTGAGCATCTGGCGCTCAAACTCATCGTTTTCTCCCACATAGGAAGAGATCATCTTTTTAATCTGCTTCTTTTGGAGCAGCAGCCCTAATCCAAAGTCATCTACTCCAGCATTATTTGAGATACAGGTGAGTCCACTCACTCCACTCTCTACCAGCGCGCTGATGCAGTTTTCTGGTATACCGCACAGCCCGAAGCCACCCAGCATAAGCGTCATGTTGTCCGAGACGCCTTTGATGGCGGCTTGAGCATTGTCTACTAATTTATTCATGTGAAACAGAGGTTTTGTGCCTCGGTCAAATGTATCACATATTTTAGTTCGTCTCTGACAGCCGGTATAGGCGAGTTTCTTGAGCAGCAATCACAAAAGAATCCTGATCTGGACTCCACAAGTACACCTTCAGTCTTGTCGCTCCCTCAGGAATTTTTGATAGGGGAAGTGCCACACGAGCACTGTATGCTGGCGTCATCTGCAGCCTACTGAGGTAGACATTGCTGTATAGCAGGTTTTCTCCCGCTGAGTCCTTAATTGCAATAATGAGCTGTAGCCTTTTGCTCATTGGTGCTTTTTCAATATCAATGTCAGATTCGATGAGCAGACTCTGCTCAGGTGCCAATGGCATCGTGATGTCCAGTAACACTCCGTATTCTGTATGACTGCGCATTGAGGTGTCTGACTGTGACTCAATGAGCGACCGATCTAATAGTAACTTTCTCTTCCAGAGCGAGTTGTTATTTACTTCATCTGTAAAGCGAAGGTCGTAGCCATCAGGAGCGAGGTGCGCTTGGTCATCACGTAGCATTAAAAAGTCGGAGATACCATCAGGATGGTTTTCCCACATGAGGGTGCCAAGTGGCTTGTCCATCAATCGTTGACTCATCATGTGAGACCCGATTTGTGTGTGGTAGGCATTAAAAGTGGGCCGGTGATTGACATCATTAAATTCTTTCTCTACGGCAGAAATCATTTCCGGACCGATGTGTTCTCTGTACCAATGGTGCACGTGGTCTGTGTTGGCAGAAAGGAAAAAATCAATAGGGAAGAAGAGACAAAGCAGTGCAAGTGCTCGTTGAAGAAAGACGATACGCTGTCTATCTATTTGAAAGATGAGCGCTCCAATCATGAATGGAAATAGATACAGTCCCACTCTGTCTTCGGGGTAGTTTACGCCCAGCAAATAATGGAGTAAAACCATGCCTACAAGATTACCTGCAAGCAGCACAGTAAAAGGCTCTGACAAAAGCAGGTTTTGAATTGTAGGACGAGACTTCACTTGACCAACCAGGTGTGCGCCAACCGCGATCAAGATGACTATCACTGAGACGACACCTCCTATTTGTCCATCTCCAAAAAGGTACTCGCAGATGGGCAGCACGGCCACATCCCAGATTCCGTCTCCCTGACCGTAGTAGAGCAGGCCTTTGTTTTTCATGTCCATGCTGTGATAGATCATGAGAGTCAGAAAAAGGCCAAAGACTGCTGTCCAAGGCAAAAGAATCTTTAAGTCACTCCGGCTTGGTTTTGAGAAGTACGCACTTAACGCAAGCAGGGTGAGCATGATGAGGACAGAGTTCATGAGGGCCATGTTGGCCAGCAGCGCGAGACTCATCCATATTAAGCAAGAGATGGCGTCCATGTGGCGGTGGGTCTTAATGTGACGCATCAAATACGAGAGAGCCGCAATGATAAAAGCCATGGACATGCCATAACCTCTGCACAGTCCAAAGAACTCAAAGAAGTAATGCGCGAAGAGTATGCCCAACAAAAAAGCCCACCTTAAAGATTTGCTTTTTATCTCATCAGAGATTCGTCTTAGGTAGACAAATAGCACGAGTATGGACAGGACATTGGGCAGCCGCAGTACCAAAGCTGACTCGCCAAATATGCGGTAGAAAAAGTGAGAGAGGTAGCTGTTTAACAGGTGATTATTGGCGTCTTCTACTCCAGTACCTGGCCATATCTGCCCAGTGTGGATGTAGTGGAAAAAAGTCATGGACTCGTCATGCACGAAGGGCACATGCACACTTCTGACGATGAGGTAGATAAACAGGCCAGCGCACAGTATGTAGTACACCAGTTTTCCTCCGAGGCTCATCTATTGAGTTTAAGGAGTGTTGAAAGCGTCAGGATCTACAGTGTCAAAAGAGTCTGTGTCATCTTCGCTTACTCTGCTACAATCTACCTCATGCGAGATGTCGATTCCTGGCGGTTGCTCGAAACCGTCCATCGTTAGTTTCAAGTCCTTATCACCATAAGCTTTTTTCATGAAGTGTCCCCAGATTGGGAGAGCCATATTTGTACCCATTCCGAGTGAAAGGTCACTAAAGCGTACCGCCCGGTCTTCTGCGCCCACCCACACACCTGTCACCAGGTCTGGAGTCATACCAATAAACCATCCATCTGATTGGTTTTGAGTGGTCCCCGTTTTGCAGGCTATTTCAATGTCTTTTGAGAAGCCATCATACTTCCTGCTCTGCAGATCCATTCTTAGTCGCATGGCTGTACCGCTGCTTTTCTCTTTGTGCTCATTAAAGACTCCATCTGCAGTTCCTTTCATCATTTCAACCATGATGGCTGCTGTTCGTGGGTCCATGGCCTCTTTGGTCTTTGGCGCCACATCAAAAATGCTGTTTCCACCCTTGTCTTCGATACGAGTGATGATGATTGGCTCTACATACACACCATGATTGACAAACGTAGAATTAGCCGCAGTAATCTCATATACCGATAGGTCAGCCACACCAAGGCAAAGCGATGGTACTGGAAGCAGTTCGCTTTTTATTCCCATGTCTTGGGCCAGTTTAACCACAGCCTCTGGGCCAAATTGTTTCATCACCCAAGCGGTCATGGTATTAACCGAGTTAGAGAGACCCCAGTTGAGAGAGGCCATGTAGCCATAGTCTCTGTCGCTGTCTTGCGGAGTGTAGTCTTCCGTCAAGTTAAAGGTCCCTTTCTCAAAAGTGGTCGGCACTTTTGGTATCTCATAACATGGCGAGTATCCCTCTCTAATAGCCGTAGCATAGACAATCGGTTTAAATGTACTTCCCACCTGTCGTTTACCTTGCTTAACATGGTCATACTTAAAGTTCTTATAGTCGATACCGCCTACCCAGGCTTTGACAAATCCTGTAGTCGGGTCCATGGACATGAGCCCCGCTTGTAAAAACCCTTTGTAGTATTTGATAGAGTCTAGTGGCGTCATGACGGTGTCTACCATGCCTTTGTAGGTGAATACTTTCATCTCTGTAGGCGTGTCAAAGTTTTTGTCTATTTCTTTTTGGGTATAGATTTTCTGTCTAGCAAAACAGTCGCTGTTTGAGCAAACCCACTTGCGCACACCGTCCGTGTCTTTTTCTTTTTGCAGGGTGCCCACGCGTTCGCACTTGCCGCATAATTTTCCTTCCAATGTTCTGAAGCGCTTGCTTCTTTTCTTGGCAGAATTCATCACTCTGTTAATGGTTTTTTTGTCCAAGTCATTGGAAAAAGGCGGGTTGCGAAGCGAGCGACTCGTAAAGCGATCAAAGTCCTTTTGCAGGCGCTGACTCAGGTGAGTGCGCACACCATACTCGGCATACTCTTGCAGACGAGAGTCTATGGTGGTGTATATTCTTAACCCGTCTGTATAGAGATCATAAGGATTGTCTGTGTCGGGGTTGATGTACTTGAAGTCACCGTTCTTGTCTTTTTCTTTGAGAATAGTAGAGAGTTCTGAACGCAGAATTTCTCTAAAGTATGGCGCTAATCCAGCTACGTGGTCTTGCTTGCTAATATTGAGTCCGAGCGGCAATACACGCAAGCTATCGTATTGGGCCTGATTGATCACCTCGTTTTTTTTCATCTGAGAGAGTACCACTTCTCTTCTGTTTGTGACACCTTCTGGGTTTCTCAATGGATTGTAGAGTGCAGAGTTTTTGAGCATGCCGATGAGCATGGCACTTTCTTGTATGTTGAGATTCTTAGGCTCTTTGCTGAAATAGATATTTGCGGCTGACTTGATGCCAATCGCTTGGTTCAGAAAGTCATACTCGTTTAAGTACATCGCCAGAATTTCCTCTTTCGTGTAGGATTTTTCGAGGCGCATGGCGATAATCATCTCTTGTGCTTTCTGCCAAATGGCAATCAATATATTACTCTTATCACGTTGGCCAGTAAATTGCATCTTCGCTAGCTGCTGAGTAATGGTGCTTGCGCCACCTCGTTTGCCCAGAAAGGCAATAGCCCTCGCCAATCCACGGGCATCTATTCCAGAATGGCCGCGAAATCGCTCATCCTCCGTTGACAGAAGTGAATTGATGATATGTTCATTTAAGCCTTGGTATTCAACATTGGTCCTATTCTTCTTATAGTACTTGCCCAGCAAAACATTGTCAGAAGTTAAAATCTCCGTAGCCAGTTCACTATTCGGGTTACCCAGTTCGTCAATGGAGGGAAGATCACTAAAACTAGCTGCTGCGAGGAGCAGACCAAGCCCCAAAATAGGCGACAGCACAGCAAGCCAAAGAAGCCGCGACCACTTGCGCTTATTCTTTTTTGCTGCCTCAATTTCTTTTTTTGTCTTCTTCTTTGCCACGCCTATAGATTTTGTCTCCAAAAAACGAAAGTATGTCTAAATATTGTTCCCTGACCCGCTCATTGACGCACTTATTAGACGAACACCGTGAATTTGACAATGAGTTCATGAATTGGCCCTTTCGCTATCCGTACCTAAAGCCTTAACTTTCGCACCTCAAATAGTGACATGAGTAAAGTAATTACCCTAAGCCAGTTCATCGTCAAGAATCAACAGGATTTCCCTTACGCCAAAGGGGAGCTTTCTAGTCTCCTGTCATCACTGCGTTTAGCCGCAAAAATAGTGTCACGAGAAGTCAATAAGGCAGGCTTGATTAAAGACCTGCGCGGATCAACTGGCGATATCAACATACAAGGCGAAACGCAGCAAAAACTTGACGACTACGCCAACACGGAGTTCATAGAGGCCATGATGGCCCAGCATGAGATCTGTGGTATCGCTTCTGAAGAAAACGATGACTTCATCGCCTTTGACACCGAAGAGTGTAAAAACGGAAAGTACGTGTTGATGATAGATCCCTTAGATGGCTCGTCAAATATTGATGTCAACGTGTCTATCGGTACCATCTTCTCCATCTGCAGAAGAGTTTCACCAATTGGTCAGAAGGCGGTGTTGGAAGACTTTATTCAGACTGGAGAGAAACAAGTAGCCGCAGGCTATGTCATCTATGGTTCGTCAACCATGATGGTCTACACCACTGGTCATGGAGTTAATGGATTCACTTTTGACTCGTCTATTGGTGTATTCTGCCTCTCTCACCCAGACATGAAATTCCCAGATAGTGGTAACATCTACTCTATCAATGAGGGTAACTATGCGCACTTCTCTGAAGGAGTGAAGCGTTACATCAAGTATTGCCAAGAGGAAGAAGATGAGCGTCCGTATTCTTCGCGATACATCGGGTCTTTGGTGGCAGATTTTCACCGCAACTTAATCAAAGGAGGAATTTATATCTACCCTGCTACCAAGAAAAGTCCCAATGGAAAACTGAGGTTGCTCTACGAGAATAATCCGCTGGCATTTATAGCTGAGCAAGCAAATGGCATGGCTACAGATGGCCGAAAGCGGATTATGGAGCTGGAGCCGAGTGAACTTCACGAGCGCACACCGTTGTTTATAGGCAGCAAAGACATGGTGGAAAAGGTCCATGAGTTCATCGCCCAATACGATAACTAGAACAAGAGGCCCACACAATGCAGAGGGATGACTTAAAAGCCCGATACGCGTCTTCAGAAAAGGTAAGGCAAGTTATTTCAAACTTGGCCAAGCCTGACGTGCGCACCAGAATCCAAGGGGCAGTGGGTAGTGCTATTTCTTTTATCATGGCTGCATGCATGGAGCACAGAGCGGGGTGCCATCTAGTGGTGATGGATGACCAAGAAGCTGCCGCTTATCAGGTCAATGATTTTCAAGCGCTGCTTAACAAAGACCTTCCTGTCTATTACCTGCCACCGACACACAAAAAGCCTTATGATGTTGAGGAGACAGAAAACGCTAACATCTCGATCCGCACAGAGGTTTTAAATGCGCTGTCTACCAAACAAGACATGGTCATCGTCACCTATGGCGATGCACTGGCAGAGCGGGTACTTACTCAAAAGGAACTAGAGAAAAACACATTCTTAGTTCAAGTCGGAGAAAAGTACTCCTTAGACTACATCAACGAGGTGATGATTGACCTCGAGTTTGAAAAAGTCGATTACGTCCATGAGCCTGGTCAGTTTGCCATGCGCGGAGGTATTGTCGATATTTTTTCATTTGTCAATGAGCGACCATTTCGCATCGAGATGTTTGGTGAAGAGGTGGAGTCCATTCGCGTGTTTGACCCGATTACTCAGTTATCTGACACCAAGATGGTGCGACTTTCTATCGTTCCTAACATTGAGGACAACAAGATTGTAGACAGCTTTGAGTCCTTTTTCAAATACCTACCTGACAACTCGGTGGTGTGGATGAAAGACCTCGAATTTGCCAAGGACAGAGTAGGGAAGGAGCTTGCCAAAGCCGAGAAAGCATTTAAGAAATTAAAGTCCCTTTTAGACAGAAAGAAACCGGAAGAACTCTACTTAAGCGGAGACGAACTGGCCAAAGATGTTAGCAGGTTTAGGCAGGTCTTTTTTGGAAGCGGTGAGGTCGAAGCAGAAGACCGAGTCACGTTTAAAACCAGTCCGCAGCCGCTGTTTAATAAGAAGTTTGAACTACTCACCGAAAACTTTAGAGAGAACAGGAAGCGAGGATTGGAGAATGTAATTGTCTCTGGCAATGCGAAGCAGATAGAGAGACTCTACAACATATTTCAAGACATCGGTGAAGAGGTGGAGATGAGTCCCATTTTGATGAGTCTAAAACAAGGCTATGTCGATGAGGATGTAAAGGCCGCAGTATACACTGACCATCAGATTTTTGAGCGCTACAACAGATTCAGACTAAAAGAAGGTTTTAAGCGCACCAAAGAAGCACTGACCATACAAGACCTTATAGACCTTAAGCCGGGCGATTATGTGACACACATTGACCATGGTATAGGTGAGTTTTCTGGCCTGGAGAAGATAGATGTCAACGGAAAGTTGCAAGAGGCCATTCGGTTAAAGTACCGCGACAACGATATACTTTATGTCAGTATTCACTCTTTGCACCGCATTGCCAAGTACACGGGCAAGGAAGGCACAGTGCCAAAGATTCATAAACTCGGTAGTGGCGCCTGGGAAAAGGTAAAAGCCAAAACCAAGTCGAGAGTCAAAACGTTGGCATTTAACCTCATTGAGCTTTATGCCAAAAGGAAAGCGGCTAAAGGATTTGCCTATGCGCCTGACACGTATTTACAGACCGAGTTAGAGGCGGGCTTCATGTATGAAGACACGCCAGATCAGGAGAAGGCGACCATAGACTTTAAGAAGGACATGGAAAACGAGATGCCAATGGATCGACTCATCTGTGGTGATGTCGGTTTTGGTAAAACGGAAATCGCTATTCGAGCTGCCTTCAAAGCAGTGGCTGATAACAAGCAGGTGGCTATTTTGGTGCCGACTACTGTGCTCTGTTTTCAGCACTATCAGAGTTTTTCGGCACGTCTCAAAGACTTTCCTGCATCGGTAGATTATGTCAATAGGTTTCGCACGGCCAAGGAACAGACGGCTGTGCTCAAAAACTTGGCCGCAGGCAAATTAGATATCATCATCGGCACGCATAAGCTCTTGAGCAAGAAGACCGAGTTTTTTGATCTCGGCTTACTCATCATTGACGAGGAGCAGAAGTTTGGTGTAGGTGCAAAAGACAAACTCAAGAACTTCAAAGCCAATGTGGATACCTTGACATTGACTGCTACGCCTATACCGCGTACACTGCAGTTTAGTCTGATGGGCGCGCGTGACTTGTCTATCATCAAGACGCCTCCGCCAAATCGCTATCCGGTAGAGACTAAAATAATCCCCTTTAGTGAACCGATAATCAGAGATGCCATCTTTGAAGAATTGAAACGTGGTGGGCAAGTGTTTTTTGTCCATAACAGGATACAGACCATAGAGGAAATAGCGGGCATGATACAGCGCTTATGTCCAGAATCGAGGATTTGTATCGGTCACGGTCAGATGGACGGTAAGAAGCTGGAGCAAGTCATGTTAGACTTCATTGACGGAGCGTATGATGTATTGGTGAGCACCACCATTATCGAGTCTGGGTTGGATATCCCTAATGCCAATACCATGATTATCAATGATGCGCAAAATTACGGATTGAGTGATATGCATCAATTGAGAGGTAGAGTGGGAAGAAGTAACCGCAAGGCGCACTGCTACTTGATTGCCCCGCCCATGCATCACCTGTCAACAGACTCTAGAAAGAGACTTGAGGCCATTACGCAGTTTTCTGATTTGGGCAGTGGTATCAACATTGCCATGCGCGACTTAGACATACGTGGGGCAGGAGACTTGCTTGGTGCTGAACAAAGCGGATTTATTTCTGACATCGGTTTTGACACCTATCAGAAGATACTTAACGAGGCAGTGAACGAACTAAAAGAGACGCAGTTTAAGGAGCTCTTTGCGCAAGAACGTGCTGAGCGAAAAGAATACGTGCAAGACGTGTACATTGATACAGACCTTGAGATTCTGCTGCCAGATGACTACGTGCAAGGAACAGCAGAGCGACTAAAACTATACAGAGAGCTTGAGAGCATTAAAGATCAAAAAGCTCTAGATGCTTATGTGACTAGACTGATTGATAGGTTTGGTGAGCCTCCTAGAGCGACTAAAGAACTCATGTCATCACTCAGCCTAAAGTGGATGGGTAAGGAGCTTGGTATGGAGAAGATTATTTTGAAAGGCGGCAAGATGATTTGCCACTTCATTGCCGACCAAGAGTCACCGTTTTATTCGACTAGCCAGTTTACCGCCATATTAAGATTTATACAGAAGATGCCTGCCGGGTATAAAATGTATGAGCGTAACGACACGCTCAGGTTATCGCATCAAGAGGTAAGTGGTATCACTGACGCCATCGCCAAATTAGAGCCACTCAAGAGTTTGGAATCAGTAACAAACTGAAAAGACAAGAGCCGCTGATATGTTCAGCGGCTCTTCGTCCTTAACCAAATATACAACTAACGTTTCGAGTTAACAGATGAAAATTAACAGTAGAAATTAGTGTCTTCCAACGAGTAATTAGTCGTTGTTTCTCTTCCGTGGTCTCCAGCCAGTTTTGACTTTCTCCCACTTATTTTTGAACTTCTTGTTCTGTGAGTTAGCGTAGTATGAATCCCATAGCGGTGTGAATTCATAGAGGTTAAGGAAATCGTCATTTGCATGTACAGCTCTATCCATAAGACTTAATTTTGGGTTATGATTACACGAGATTCGTCACGGATTTCATACGCTAAATCATTGGCTGGGCATACAATAGACAGGGCAGTGTTGAGGTTTTCAAGACTGACCGGACCACTAAATACCACATCACTAGACTTTGTGTACTCTATTCCGATTCCAAACTGACGTTCCAATTCTGCAAATACATTTTCTACTGGCTCATCCTCATAGTCGAGTTCACCAATTATCCATCCATTCGCGTTTTCCCTTGCATAAGGATTCTTAAGCCCATCAGGCTCTGTGTCTGTTGCCAAACCTGGTGTAAGCAATACAGATGAGTCATCAGCGCTCACTTTTACTTTACCAGTCTTGCAGACCACTTTTAATTCGTTGTCTCGGCTGTATACATTAAAAGATGTACCGAGTACTTCCACAGTTCCGTTTGAGGTAACTACACTAAACTTGCTCCCTTTCTGGACCTTAAAAAATGCCTCACCCTCGAGATTGACCAAACGGCTATCTGACCACTCGTCTTCAAATGTGATACTAGAACCGGCATTCATTACTACTACAGAGCCGTCAGGCAAGGTTATAGACTGGTGCTGAGAGGCCAAGGTGTTGTAGCTAACATCAGAATCTTGTAGCATAGTGAATAGCCCGAGAAGTAGGACCACTGAGGCTGCCACAGCAAACACTTTTGGCCAGATGCCCACCACTTCTTCCTTCTGAAGTTGGGCTGAAATAGAATCCCAAGACTTTTCTTTCACTTCAAACGGTGATTTCCAGCCTCTAAGGGTGTCATCTATTCTTTTATTTATCAACTCGTCACTCACTTTAATCAGCGTTGTTACGATTAAGATACAGATGGGCAGGACTTTACCCTACCATAGAAAAAGAAAAAAGGAATTATTTAATGTTGATGTAGTCTGACAAGACACTCACTCCTACAAAGAACCCTGTTCCATTCTGAACGTTACTTAGCCCATTCTCAGCTAAGTCTGTTTGACTGACAAACAGGTCTTTGTTTTCATTAGATATGGCAAATACCTCAATAAGGTGATCTCCATAATAGTTAAAGTCGTCAATAGTCAGGGTGGCATCTGAGTTGAGTATCACATCACCCACGGCCTTTGGACAAGACAGACACTTGTCATCTAGTGGCACAAGAAATTCTTCTTCGCTAAGTGGTGTTATCTTGATAATGTAGAAGTATTCTGCAAAGCTGCCTTGATTAATTCCTTTCCAATCGACAGACAAGAGTTCACCGTCTATTTCAGAATCTAAAACTTCAGTTGACAGCGAAAGGTTAGAAATCATCGGTGGAGCAGTCGTGGTCGCAGAAACTACTTCTCCATCATGATAGAGACTCAGTTTGTACTCTACACCTTCTTCAACTAGTTCAAATCTGTCATCGTAAAAGTAGTGTCCTGGTTGGGCAGCATTCTCAGACAGTTTGTAGGTGTTTTCTTCTGATCTTAGGTAGACATCTAAATCTGATACTCCATATGACGAACCCTGATGGGTGAGTGAGCGCACATGAATGTTATCAATACTCTGACCGCTCTTTAAAAATACATCTAAGGCCACATAGCCCGCGCGTTGCTCATCTATACTTTGCTCAGGTGTGCAGCTACTGATCAGCAGTGCAGCGAAAAGAACCAGTATGGACGAGAGATTTCTCAAATCATTTTAAAGTGATGCGAATGCTAAAGTTAGGTCTAATACCGAGCAATTCCAAATCTGACTCGCTGATTACCAGGTCTTCACCCGGCTCAAGCCTTACTTGGTTGAGCAGATAGTCTCGCTCTCTAATGTTCACTTTATCAGTCAGGTTGTAGACGCCTGCGCTCATGGTCATGTCAACATCTTTCCAATGAAAACTGCGTGCCACATTCACGTCCCATCTAAAGTAGGATGGAAGCCGAGCGCTGAAGTCATCTCCGTACTGTATGAAGTAATCGTTCGTAATAGAGTTGTAAAAGGTGCCGAGCAATGGGGTGTAAGAAAATCCTGTTGATGAGATGGCCGTGCTGCCTATTTCCCAGTCTTGAATCTTGTATGTATAGACTCCTTTAAGGTCATGAAGCTTGTTAAAAGGGCTTGGAAATGCCAGCCCATCATTGACTTCGTTAAAGCGATTTTGAGAATAAGAGTAGCTGTAGCCCAGCCAGCCGCTGTGTCGTTTAAACGTGCGCTGCACAAATAGATCAAGACCTATTATTTGCGTGTTGCCAGTTAAAAAATTACTCGGTTGACGGCCATCTAGTGCAGTAAGCAGCCTTGTCTGTGACAGGTCAATCATGGTGCCTTCTATATTTTTGAAGTAAGGCTCCATGTCAATATTCCATCCTGATTTTTTCCACTTCAATCCAGTGGTGAGTTGAAAGGAGCGTATCTCTTCAAACTCGTCACCATCACTCAACACCCACAGGTCTGGCTGTTTTAAAATGACATCTTGCTCGGCTAATCTGCGCACCATTTGTATGTAATTGCCGAGTGCAAATGAGGCAGAAAGAGATTCAGAAAAACGATGGATGAAAGAGAATCGAGGCTCCAAGTAAAGCCGATCCGTGTAGGAGTTGACACTTAACCTTCCACCATAAGTCACTTCACTACTGTTACCAATGTTTCGTTTTCTATTGGCATAGACCGTATGCGTATTGCTTGACACCAGCGAGTCTTGGATGTTAGAATTGTCAAAAGGAGCAAAGACATAATCAGAATAGCTGAGTCGGTGATGCGTGAATTGATAACCGAGTTCAAGTTCTTTTTGGCCTCTACTCTTCGCGAATAATGCGTGTTTGAAGGTGATGTCAAGTAGTTCGTTGCGCTGCAAGTCGCTGTCATAAGAGAAGTCGTTTCCTTGCACAGAGAAGTCTTCTTCCCTTCTAGAAAAGAAGTAGTCGCTTTTATAATCGGACATTCCAATACTGGTAAAGGAGCGTGTTCTTGAGGTCCATTTTTTTCGCCAGACGAGTCCCGCGCCCGTGTTACCCCAGTCTGCATCGTCATTGATGTAATCGTTGAGCTGTTTAGGTTCTGGGCCAGTGTTGTCGATGTATTGGTTGTGCACATTGTTGGTGTAGACATCTGCTCCTTGAAAGAAACTCAAACTGAGTCCGTCACCATCAGCCAAGTCTAAGTCTAACTTGGCATTTACATCATAGAAGTAAAACTCAGGATTGACATCTCTGCGCTCTATGTCAACGTTAGGCAAGCTCCCTGTGCTCTCATTAAAAACGGTGTTAAACAGCTCGTCATAGAGTCCGGTATTCCAGATGTCACTCATGGATCTGCGCACCGAAAAAAGCAGACTCATTTTGTCTTCTATCAACGGAGTTTCAGCTACAACACCCAGACTGATGAGGTCGGCAGAGATGCTCAATGATTCTCTGCCTTTGTCGCCACTGCGACCAGTAATGTCAAGCACTCCGCTGCTGCGCCCTCCATAAGATGCGTTGTATGAGCTCTTGTAGATCTGAATGTTCTTGACCACATCAGGATTGATGGTGCTAAACGCGCCAAAGAGATGGTCGAGGTGATAGATGGTAAAGCCATCCCATAAGATG
>CAYSDH010000032.1:30644-35478 GCA_964429805.1 uncultured Flavobacteriales bacterium | reverse complement strand
ATCCAGACTCTTATGTAGGTGGCCTTGATGAGAAAGTGGTGGAGCGCAGACTAAAACCATGGGGAACTGCGCACGCCATACTGGCTACAAAAAATGTCATCAATGAGCCATTTGCTGCGATTAATGCAGATGACTTTTATGGTCGAGAGGCCTTTGGTGAGATGGCAGAATTTTTAAATAATAACAGAACTGACGAGCGAGTGTACTCCATGATGGGATACTCCTTGAAGAACACGCTAAGTGAAAACGGAAGCGTGAATAGGGGAGTGTGTAAGGTAGATGGAGACAACAACTTAGTGGATATTTTTGAAGGCCTAAACATCGGCCACAATGAGTCAGGCGAACTCATGCACTACACAAATGATAAGCCAGAACCGCTTGAAGATTCTAGTCTGGTGTCAATGAATTTTTGGGGTTTCCACCATCACATACTCAACTACCTTGAGAAGGACTTTATACGATTTACACGTGAGACAACTGAAGACCCAAAGAGCGAATACTTCATTCCGTTTGTGGTCAATGACATGATGAAAAAAGGCTTAGTCGATGTGAAGGTTATTCCTACGGAGTCTACCTGGAAAGGGGTGACTTATAAGGAAGACAAGGAGCATGTGATGGCCGCACTTCAGAAAATGACTGATGAGGGAGTTTACTCGGCTAACTTCTGATTGTCGCGGTTAGCTTCCCATTCTGCCCGAATATCTTCAGACTGTTTTCCGCTTCCATCATGCCGCCAACCGGGTGGTTTGATGAGGTACAGCAGGCGCTGACTCAAAGAGAGGTTCTTTTGCTTTACTGAATTAATCAAATCGGCCCATTCGTTAAAAGCCACTTTGACCGGGTTATACGTATCTAGATTTGTTGTCAATCCATAAGTCGCTGGCTCATCGTCAGTCTCTTGCTCAAAGGTGCCAAAGAGTTTATCCCAAATGATAAGGACGCCAGCATGGTTTCTGTCCAAATACTTTGGGTTTACAGCATGGTGCACACGGTGATGAGAAGGCGTGTTAAAGATGGCCTCAATCGGAGCGGGCAACTTGTTAATCATCTCTGTATGAATCCAAAATTGATAGAGCAGCGAGATGGACATTTGAGCCATCACCATGAGCGGATGAAAGCCGAGTAAGGGCAGCCACAACCAGAAAATAAATGTGAAAAACGACCCCGTCCATGTCTGTCTCAGGGCCGTGCTCAAATTGTACCGCTGACTAGAATGGTGCACCACATGCGAGGCCCAAAAAAGACGCGAGCGATGGCTTATTCTGTGACTCCAGTAATAACTGAAATCTTCTAAGAAAATAAGTATGAGCCAAGACCACCATGTCACTGGAATAGACCAAGGGACAGCACTGTAACAAATCATAAATGCAGCGAAGACCATAGCTTTAGAGAGCAGACCGACAATGACATTGCCAATACCCATGGTGATTGACGTAGCGGAATCTTTTATCTCATAGTTGTCTTGCTTCATGCGCTCACTGAGTATCAGCTCGATCACAATCAGAATCACAAAGCCCGGAATGGCGTAGTGAATTAAATTGACGCTAAGCAGCCCTTCAAGCATGGAGCTCTGAACGGCTTCTTCTAATGGAGAAAAACCCTGCATTACTCAAATATAGCCTTCCTGTGCTAGACCGCTTGTATCATTATGTACAATCAGTAGGCGCTATTGTACGGCTGGAAGTTGATATTGTGCTATGGAGTTCATGTGTTGAGCAATTACTCTCAAGCGCTCACAACAAAGCTTACTTCTTTCTCTTATTGATATTGAAGACGCGAGAGACATTAAAGCCAAAGTGCGCATCACCATTACTCCAACTATCAGTCGTTTCGGTGATGAAGCCCTTGTCATTCATGGCCGTTGAATTGGTGAAGTGTAGCTGAAAGACGTGGCCGCCAGTCTCTATATCAAATCCGATTGAGGCGGAGTTTTCGTAAATGTCAGCCAGTTGATTGTCAGGTACATAGACGTACTCTAGGTTGAGAGACACCCGCTTGCTCAGTTTGAGGCGAGATGCAAATCCGAGGGCTACCACGTCATTAGACTCTTCTGGTGTGTCTACCAAATTGCGATGCACCAAGCTCGGAGAGAGCTGAAACGAGAAGGAATCTGAGAACTTTCTGCCCAATATAAGTTGATAGGTATATGTCAATTTATGAGCAAACGGCTGCTCAACAGTCGTGACTGCAAAAGGTGTGGTCTTTATCGCAGAGCTGGCCAATAGAAGCGCTGAGATGGGCATGTTTTTAGCGCCAGAGCTTTGCCTCAGAAATTTGTACTTCACAAATCCATCGAGTGTTTTCTCAAAACTGCTTCGGCCAAAACCGACCATTAGTTGGTCCGTGATACCATAATCTGCACCTAGTCGCACAGAGGCCTGGTCTAGCCCAAACAACTCACTGATACCGCCCTGAACAGAGCCCAGTCGGTGCGAGATTTTAACGTCCAAGACCCTGTGTTTTGTTGTCTCAAGCGATTGAAGATTGATTACCCTGTTGGCCTTAAAGCTGGCAAAGACATAGTCAGTAACGGGGTCTTCGCTAAGCAAGCCAAGTAAGTCTTCTTCTTGAGCCTGAGCAGTGAGCAGAGAGCTGAGTAGGAGTGTGGTTAGGATTAATCGAGTCATTACTTAGAAGGCATGGGTTGGTAGCTTGCTTTTAATGTAATATCAACTACATCGCTAATGTTATCAGACACGACCGAGGGAACCTCAATATTAAAGTCTGCCAGTTTTACTTTAAATGCTGATGCCGCAGTCACTCCGCCTGATGCCACTATAAACTGTACATCGGCCTCAATTTCTTTACTCACTCCATGTATAGTGAGTTGACCTTTTGCCTTGGCAGAGTACTCACCGCTCGTATTAAAATCGATGCTGCTTATGTCCTCTATCTTTCCCTTAAAAGTAGCTTTTGGAAACTTGGTACTTTCCATGTAGTTCTCATTGAAGTGCTCCTCCATCAGTGCCTTCTCAAACTTAAACGCTTTGATAAGAGCTGACCATTGCACAGCGCCAGTTTCAATGTCAATGACAGTAGTTCCTTTGTTATTAATCGCTTCAATTTTTTCTAATGGCGCATCAGAGTAAAAGGCGATTTCTGCAGTTTTGGTGAAGTAGCGTTGTGCAGACAGCATCTGCATAGACATCAAGGCCACTAGTATCAGTAATACATTCTTCATTAGACTATTATTTTTTCATTATGCAACGCACCATCACCACATCACCGGCCATCATGTCGTCACCCAAGTACCCGGTGCACTGACCCTTTATGTTTACAGCATCTCCTTCTGAAATACCACTAATATCCTCGCTCGCTTCCATTTCGCAAGCGATCAGGGCCATGGCGTCATTTGTGCTTATATATACAGTTTTCGTGCCACCTTCGATGCTTGTATTGTTCACATTTCCAGACACTTCTATGTTTTTGTCACTAAGGTCCAGCATGGCATTTTGAGTGTCATTCTGAAATCGTGCCAGCAGATCATTGGCGTTCATACTCATGTCCGTCTTGCGAGAAGTCATCTGTTCTGGCGCTTTGTGGTATGAATTCCAACCATAATAGGCGCTTATACCAATTAGAATGAGCAATAAGAGGAGCAGTTTTTTTTTCATCTGGAGGTGTAGTGGGTTAGCCGTGCTCAAGGTATGAATTAGAAATAGAACACGGAAAAGCCAGACTAAAGTGGAAGGCCGACCCAACGAAGTAGTTTGAATACCAAGGTGATATGTAACCGTTTATTCGCTGTTAACGTATTACAGGCAGAGGAGCCAGCTATGCCCCATATGTTGCCAAATATTCGTAAACAGATATTTCGTCTGCTTTTGCTAAGCATTGCGTGTACAGCACTTTTTGATCTCAAGTCTCAAGACTTGGTGATTAACTGGCGCGGAGACTCACTAGACTGCAAGGTCATAAAGATGAATGACAAGTTGGTGGTATACCGACTACTCGAAGAGGATTCGATAGAGACCACCTTCACAGTGCCAAAGTCGATGATTTCTGTGGTCACTAAAAATCATTTTCCCAAGACAACAACACCTCCGATTCATGAACGTACAGATGGGTCTTCACCACGCGTGCGAATGCTAGTCAGAACTGGTTTAGGTAATCAAATGGGTGCTCAGCAGCATGACAATAAACAAGTAGAAGAACATTACGGTGGACTAGGTGTTGGGCTGGTGTTTGGTGCAGAATGCACTATCGAAACTCCCATGAAAATTGACCTTGGGTTTTCGTACTCCATATTCCGCACGGCTAATACTACTAATGATATACTGATGCGTGACGATGATTCTGGTGAAGAATTCAAAGTCGATTGGAAGGATGCGCGCACCATGCAATTTGTTGGCCCAAAGTTGGCCTATATGCTGGGCCTTAAAGAAACAGGAAACGTGCTTGAGTTTAGCCTATGTCCTGGAGCTTTGTTCTATGTGAATAGAAGCCAGCGTGACGAAAGTATTAGCCAATTAGGAAAGACTATCGCTGTGCAGTTAGGAGCTGATCATGATTTGATGCTCAATGAGCGCATGGGAGTCGCTTTTAACGCCAGATTGTTGCTCGGTAAGCTGAAAAGGGTAGAGACCGTAGAAGGTGACTTGCGCCTAGGTCAATTGATAAACCTACCTGTAACTAGAAGTGAATTTGGTATCGGTCTGGCCTGGTATGTGGAGAATAAAGCTCAAAAAGCGGTTCCGCGATTTTAATTTCAGTCTGACGTATTTAGCGCTTTCCTGAGTAGGGGAGGTGACAATAGAAAAAGCCATACATCCGTATGGCCCTTTTTTTATTCCATAAGTCTTCACTCAAGCCACTGGCTTGGCTCGCCTTATTC
>CAYSDH010000032.1:20172-30544 GCA_964429805.1 uncultured Flavobacteriales bacterium | reverse complement strand
ATAAAAAAAGCCACTCAAATGAGTGGCTCTTTCTTAGTGTCGGGGTGGCAGGATTAGCTTCGCTGTTCCTAATGGGGGAGTTGACAATAGAAAAAGCCATACATCCGTATGGCCTTTTTTTATTCCATAAGTCTTCACTCAAGCCACTGGCTTGGCTCGCCTTATTCCATAAAAAAAGCCACTCAAATGAGTGGCTCTTTCTTAGTGTCGGGGTGGCAGGATTCGAACCTGCGACCTCCTCGTCCCAAACGAGGCGCGATGACCGGGCTACGCTACACCCCGAACGGTGCATTTATTTTTTTATCAGCGGCATCCGTTGATGCGTGTTTTCCTTAAAAAGGAGTGCAAGTGTACGAAAAAATGTTGTGCAATGTTTCGCTTTATTTCGATTCCTTTTCTGCCCTTGACGAATAGTCACTTTTTTAAGTCCGCAGCGCTCAGTTTAATATCAAACTTGATGTCCGTCCAGCGCACCTCAATCCATGGCTTGTCAGTCACATCAGCAGACCATGTAGACTTCTTGTATCGTCTCTTAGAAGGTATGAGCATACCGTCAATTTCTTCCTACTCCACCTCTATTAACAAAGGAGTCTCCATCACGCCAAAGTCTTTGACAGTAAAGAGGAAACGGTCTATTAGGTTTGTCTTCTTGTTCACATGAACTTGATAAATGTCCGTAGGATTATCTCCTGAAGACTTGAAGCTTACTTTGACAATGTCGTAATCCGCATTGTGCCCTATGTGATCATACTTTAGCCCAGGATCAAGTAATTTCTGGAACATGCAGAACCAGTAGAAATTAGTCGGACGATTAAATTTGACTCGCTTCAGAATCGCGGTATCGGTCACTAGCTTCCTGCAGATTTGAGCCAATACTCGATTCCGTCATAGCCTTGCTCTAACTCACCTTCGAGCTGAGAGAAGGTGCGATGGTGCTTCATGTAGCGCCCTTAAGACAGCTATCCATCAAATAGATACTTCTCAGGTGATTGGTCGGTTTTAACGTCTGGGGTGGTATACGTATACGTGTAAATCACACCCTTTTTATCTTTCAATATCTGGTACGTGCCCACTTTTTCGACCATTTTCGCTATCACTTCATGTCCTTTGTTTTGATATGTGACTGTTGCCTGTTTTGATTCTGGAGTGCTTTGTACTGTCGTCTCTGTGTTAGTCTGAGGGCTGCCGCATGAGGTAAAGAGAAGACAAGAAATAAAGAGAAGTGTAATGTGATTCATCTGAAATAGGTGTGAAAAGTGATTTTTAGAGCTTAAGAAGTTCGTACTATTTTTATGTGAAAGCCCAATTTCTGTGAGTTTCGGTAACATATTCGAGAGAACCTGAACGGAATATTCTTTAAGAAAGTGCGTTCGAGTCAGGAATTCATTACCGACTCATTTTTTGTTGGAAACAATAAAAGTACTTTCCCTAAAAAGGGATGTGATTCTGCCAGTAGACTGTACTATTAATCTCGATTTAGCACATGAATAATAATGAACCACACAGACAAACAATTACACATGGCTGCCCAATACCTGGCCGCAGCTGGAAAAAAATATGTCACACATAAAAAGGACGACAGCCATACCAATATGGGTTGGGTCGATGAAAAGAAATCTTTTGTGACACATAAATTCTCCAATGGAGATACGCTAGAGCTGAGTGTCTGTCAGATGACACTCAATTGGAATGGAATCAGTGGAGGTACACTAAATCTCAATGGGGCGCGCCACACAGAGATTCTGCAATGGCTGGGGCAACTCGCCAAAAGCAATGGACTGCCCACATTCGAGTTTGACCTTCATTATACCATTGACTCTGGAGAGTTTAGCGATGACCTCAGTTACACGCAAGCTGATTCTGAGCGCTGCAAAGAGTTAGCCATCATGCGCTCAGTCGCCTTTGCGAGTTGCGCCAATACCTTAGATGTCTTGGGGCTGAAAGGAGAGGTGCGCACATGGCCACATCACTTTGATACAGGGGCCTATGTGTCTATTCCTGATTCTGAAATAGGAGTTGGATTTGGTCTGGCCATTCCTGATAGCATGTCCGGTTCATATTACCTCTACACCTCAGGATACAAGGGTCATGAAGGGCTAAGTACCGAAGGGCTTTCATCGCTCACTAAAGGAGAGTGGAAGAATGGAGACTGGAAAGGGGCCATGCTTTCGGTCAGTGAATTGAGCCCAGCAGATTATGACCTGTTCTTTAAGGAGAGTGTTTCGGCTTTTAGTGGCTTAGTGGCCAAGTGAACTGGATGTTCTGCACCTAAGTTAACGATGATAGGTGGAAAGGGAGTAGGTCCTCTTATTCTTGGACGTAAAGGCTACCAATGTGCAGCTGCAACTCAAAATCACAACCACTTCTTACGCCTAAAAAAGATCAGCATCGCGATGGTGATGAAGAGCATGAGTGCCCATACCATGGCATAACCGTGAGTGAAGTGTAGCTCAGGTATGTGGTCGAAGTTCATGCCATAAATACCCGCTATAAAGGTGATGGGAATAAAGATGGTCGAGATGATGGTGAGCACTTTCATGATTTGATTCATGCGATTACTAATCTCAGTCATATAAAGGTCTCGGAGTCCTGAGGCAGTTTCTCGCTGCCCTTCTATCAGTTCGTTAATCTGCACCGTGTGCTCATAGACATCGCGAAAGTGCCTAGTGGTAAACTCAGAGATGAATGGCGAGTCTTCACGTTGCAAGGCCGACATAGCCTCTCGCAATGGCGCAATATTTCTTCTCAGTCCTATGAGTTGCTTTTTGTACCGTTGAATGGTTTCTAGATCTTCCTTCTCAAAATCTCGAAGCACTTTTTCTTCCATCTCTTCCATGGCCTCGTTGACGTGCTCCATCACGTTAAAATAATTATCGACCACGGTATCAATAAGTCTGTAGAACAGGAAGTCGATTCCCTTTTTTCTCAGGTTGCCCTTGTCTGCCCGCATTCTCTTTCTGATGAAGTCAAACACGTCTCCCTCTTGCTCTTGAAACGAAATCATCCATGTATCACCAAGCACAAAACTGACCTGCTCAAAGTTGATGCCTACGCCATCTTCTTTTATACTCAACATTTTGAGCGTCAGAAAGATGTGTGAGTCATGCTCTTCGACCTTTGGTCGGTGACGCGTGTTCAGAATATCTTCTATGAGCAGCTCATCTATGTCAAATTGCTTGCAGAGTTGAGCAATTTTCTCAATGTCATGAAGCCCCACTAGATCTATCCATGTCATGCGGTTATTGTCACGAAACTGACCAGCTTCTTCAATATTGTCTAAGCGAGATTCTGAGAAATTTCCAGAGTCATAGTCGATAGTTCTAATGACTATTTCGTCTTGGAGTTTTCGACCAACATGAATAAGACTACCAGGAGGTAGTCCACTTTTTTCAGCGCGAGATGAAACGTTTTCAGACATCTTTAATGAGATTAATAGCTTCTGCTACGCAAGCTAGTCAATTGATTTTCATCTACGATTTTATTGAAATCAATATGTCCTCATCTGACTGTGAATGGAGAGCTCTGTGCAAGCAGCATGATGAGATAGTTGTTCTTTCGTCAACCATTATTACAAGCTACGCGAGCAAGAATAATTTAAAATCCACAGAAGTATTTATTGGCGTCTTTGCTATCAAGATAGCCCAGCTCTATGGCCCGCTCTAAGTCGTCACAGCCCTGCATGGGACGATAACTCATGTGATACGCTAGTCCTCTATTGTGATAGGCACGAGCAAACTCAGGGTTCATTCTAATCGCCTCAGAATAGGCGTCCACTGCGGCATCATATTCTGCAAATAAAACATGCACGTTTCCTTTAAGGTTCCACGCAGCGGGGTCATCTTGATTTACATTAAGTATGGCACGAGCATCGGCCATGGCACTTAACTGGTCTCCCAGCATCTGATAGGTATAGCTGCGATTGTAAATGGCTTGAGTGAAAATACTGTCTCCCATTTGAGCAGCATCGTAATCGGCAAGAGCTCCTTCGAGGTCACCAAGATTCTTTTTTACTAGCGCTCTGGCAAAAAATACATGAGGCATGTCATTACTCATGTCAATAGCCGTGTTTAAATCACTGAGTGCTTCAGCCGAGCGACCGAGATGTTTGTTTGCGACTGCCCTATTGTAATAGGCAAGTGCGAATTGCGCGTTGTAGATTATCGCTTCATCAAAAGACTCTATAGCTTGCTCATAGTCACCTTTTTGCATCAAGAGCATACCCTGTAAGTCATGGGCGATGGCCGAATATGGGTTCACCTCAAAAGCCTTTTGCACACTGCTTTCTGCGGCCTTTAAATCACCGCGCTTGAAGTTTACTAACGCCTGTTTCTCGTATTCATGCTCTAGCTCAAAACCATGCGCTATGAGCGTATCAATTTCTGAAAGTGCTTGGTTGTATTCTCCCATAGCGATAAACACATCCAAGCGATGTGAGCGCAGTTCGTCATCACCTGGTTTTATTTCCAAAGCCTTATCGCCATCTTCAATGGCGCCTTTGTAGTCCATTGCAATCATGCGCAGGGCGGCTCTGCTGTCAAAAACAACTTCAGAATATGGGTTGAGTTTAATGGCCATGTCATAATCTGCTAAGGCGAGCTGAGTCTGGCCTAGTAACTGATATACTCTTGCCCGTTTCATGTAAGCCTGAGCAAAACCAGGGTCCATCGCTATGGCATTAGTGTACATGGCTATGGCCTCTGTTTGTTGACCAAAACGCATAATGTAATCTGCTTTTTGAAGCAACTGTGTGGCCTCTACACGTGGAGAATTAATGCCCCCCTGATCTGTGAGTTGCGCATGTGCTCCGGCAATGCCTAGAAATGTTGTGATACAAATCAAAAAAAGGTGTATAGCTTTCATATCGAAAAGTTTGTGTGTAACGCAAATATAATAGTAATACTATTAAAATAGCAAGTATAGCCATCTTTAATGTGAGCCCCACCTTGAATGGCTTTTGGACGCACATGAAGAATCAGTGCGCGGTTACTAATCGTCTAAATTCTTCAACTAATAGACATATGAGAGGCTATAAAAGCTGATTGTCACTTTCATTAATCTGGTATCCTAGTTAATCAGCATGGAGTTTTAATGGACAATTCATCACATTAGCAGAACTGATATTCACCGGGTATTGCGATTGAGCATGATTACTTTGAATGCTGCTATCAAATCTATTCCACATCTTTGCTCACTTACTTTCTATGACAACTATTCTCTATACGGCCTATGGGCTTATTTGCTTTTGCTTTGTGCTGAGCGTGACAGATATTCTGCCAAAGCGCAATTGGTTTAGACGGGTCTGCACCGTCAGTAAGTTGCACCAATGGTGGGGCGCGCTGATAGGTCTAGCGTTGACACTGGCGCTCGCAGACTATGGCACTATGCTGTTTTACACGGCCATAGCCATGTCGCTTTTTGTAATCCTTAATAATGGCTTGAGCCTAAGAAGGTATCTGCCCTTTTACCCTAAGCGCATCGCTACTGGAAGTCGCGCAGACTTGAAACTGCTTGCGCTGAACGTGCGTCAGAAAAACGATGCCTACGACCGTGCCTTGGACCTTATCAATAGTGAGGAGGCCGACATACTAGTCTTGACCGAAACACACGGCCCATGGGCTGAAGCGCTGAGTTCACTCGACAGCGACTATGCTCACCATGTCAAAGTACCATTGGATAATACCTATGGTATGATGCTCTATTCGAAATACGAAATAGTCAAACAGTCCTTGAAGTATCTCGTCAATGATGAGATTCCTTCTATTCATGTGCGTTTAAACGTAAAGGGACAGCCCATTCATCTGATGCTCATTCATCCAGAGCCGCCTCTTGACTTTAAGCGATTGAGAGAGAAAGATTTGGAGATACTCATGGTCACCATAGAGGCTGATGAGACTGATATACCTACTATACTTTGTGGAGACCTTAATGATGTGGGTTGGTCGTATGCGAGTCGTCATATGTGTCAGCAGACCATGCTCGAAGACCCGCGTATAGGGCGAGGTTTTTTCAATACCTACAATGCGCACATTCCCTTCTTCCGATATCCTATCGATCATTTTTTCATGAGCACAAAGCTCAAAGTAGTCGATATGAAAGTGCTTGACAAGTGTGGCTCTGATCACTTTCCGGTAAGCATATCAGTAGAGCTTCCAGAAGAAAAAGTAGGATAATCTACAGCTCGTGATTTTCACGAGCCACCGCCTCACTTATGCGTCAGACGTCACGATTTTTGGTAATGGACGCAGTTCTATAATATCGCCAGGTGTGCCTATATCATTGTCGGCCAGGGCGGCAAGGCATTCCTCTACCAGACTAGTCTTTAGTACAGAGCCGGCCACTGGAGAGTCAAACATGTCTTGCCAGTATTGTATTTTGATGTTATAAGAGCTTGCCCCAAGTGAAGCATAGCTAATCGAGCTAGCGGCATGATTTTTCGCAATGGCATGATTCTGATCTATCACTTCTTGCAGCACTTCTCTTGCCTTGGCAAAGTCGGTGCTGTAATCCACTCCTATAGTGAATTCCTGTCTCAAATAGCCGTCTAAAGTATAGTTCTGCAAGGGGTTTTTAATGAGGGTTGCATTGGGCATGAAAATGTCTTTTCCATCAAAGGTTTTGATGTGAGTATTCCGCAAATTGAGTGCTTTAACCTTGCCTTTGAATCCATCGACCTCTATGATGTCATTGACACGAAATGGTCTGGAAAAAGAAAGTAAGAAACCAGCCAAGAAATTCTCCCCTATGTCTTTTAACGCAAAACCGATAACGAAGGCCGATACTCCTGCACCAGCCATCAGGCCTGCGGCTATCTCACCGTAGCCAGCTGCTTTCATGGCTAGGGTAAGTCCGAGCAGAATAATGGCCGTGCGGACAACACGTGCTATGAACCGTGCTCTGAGCACATCCTCTGTGCGCGACTCAAGTCGCTTACTTGTGATGCGCCTCACCACCGCGGCTAGGAGCATAAAGAGTATCAGTACGAGGGCTCCTTCTACAAGTTCTGGCACTTTGGCAATGAGACTCTCGTAATACTCACTAAATGACGCTTGCAGTTTCTCCGTTGTTGTCATGGCTTATGCTTGTTAGGTGTTTGTGTTGAGATGTTAATCCTCTTGTGAGCTGGTCAACTTTTCTAATTGTCCTTTTCCAAATTGCAAAGTACGTATGGGGAAAGGTATGTTGATTTCCTCTTTGTCAAAGGCTTTTTTGATGGCAATCACTGCCTTGCTTCGAGCAGTTAAAAACTCGGCATGCTTGGCACCTTTGAGCCAAAAGCGTAGCGTAAAGTTGATAGAGCTGTCGCCAAATGTGTGGTAGATAACTTCTATAGCATCATTTGTCACATCGAGCGACTCGATAGCTTCTATTGTCGTCTTACTCGCTAGTTCGAGGTCTGTCTCATAGCCCACGCCAATCTCCATGTCTACTCTACGTGCCTCAGTAATGGTGTAGTTGACCAGTGAGTCTTCGAGCAGTTGCTTGTTAGGTATCACAATGTGTTGCCCTTGAAAAGATCTAAGTGAGGTGTAGCGCAATCCTATTTCTTGGACTGTACCAAAGTGACCATTAGTCTCAACTTGATCGCCCACTCGCATGGGGAATTTAGCGGCCATGAGCATTCCAGAAATAAAGTTGGTTGCCGTGTTTTGAAAAGCAAAACCCAGTGCCAAACCAATCACACCTACACCGGCCAGGAGCGAAGTCACAGTTTTCTGCAAGTCCAGCACACCAAGGGCTACAAAGCTACCCGCCAAAATGATGACCACATAAACGATGGTGCTCAGCAGATTATTTATCGCCTTGTTTTGAGAGGTTCTGTCCATCAGTTTTCTGATGCCCTTTCTCACCATCCTGGCCATAAATGCAAAAGCGAGGACAACCACCACAGCAATGACAAAATTGGGTAGCATTAGAATCAAGGTCTCCCACCATCCGGTAAGTTTTTCTGTGAGTTGTTTAGTTATTTCTGCAAAGTTGTCCATGCGTTTGTTTATTCTGTTTCTGATTTAATTGATTGCGACTGGCTTTTACTTTTCGTTGAAGGCTGAGTACATCCAGAATGTCTTTTCGAGTTCTTCCATCAGATTTTGAATAATGGTCAATGTACCAACATCTTCCAGATTAGCGGCTGTGTCATGGACCTCTGCCAAGTGAGTTAAAATAATCTCAAAGTCATGAAGAATCTCCGTGACCATTTTTGAGCTGTCGAAAGTATGGTCTACTTCTTTAATCTCACTCGTTTCGATGTAATCTTTTAATGTGCTCAATGGATGATGCCCAAACACCCTGATGCGCTCGGCTCCTCGAAGGGGAGTCGGCTTTTTCACGAAGTGTGATTGGCTCATCGAAAAGCCTTCATTATAATCACTACCAGTTAATGGTATGAAAGAGTTAACCTTAATTAGGTACAATTGTCTGCGCCTCGAAAAATTACCGCTGTGTCGACTTCAAACTCAAAATACCAGACAACCTTATTCGAGCCAAGATTATCAACAGACTCTCAATCATGACAGGAAGTTTTCTTTGCTTTTTTGGTCGACCATTTTCAGTAGAGTTGGAATTCGAAATTCTCCTTGCATGCGCTGAATTAATAAAGCAGCCTCGTTTAAATCGATGCCTTTTGAGGTAATAAAAAGAGGAGAGGCGCTTTTGCCGCGGGTAATTTCTATTTGATTGCTTGTTGCCTCATGAAACCTCTTCTTAGCGACCCCAATTATTGGTATTCTCTCTTTTAGTTGCTCATAGATATCCTCCAAGACCTAGTTTTCCATTCGCATTTAAAGTGACATATCCATCAATGATAATGGCCTGTGTTTTCAGGAGGTCATAGTCTTTTAGTACTGCGGCTATACACGGTAATTCTCGTTTGTAAAACTCACCAGGAACATAAGGTGGGGTAGATTGCAATACTGTGGATTTGACATCTAAGACCTCTTCCGATTCCCAATCTTTAAAACATACTGCAGCGGCATTTGCCCCATGCTCAGAATAGTAAACATCCACTACGATAATCATAAAGCAATTTAATACTTGAAATAGGATTTAGGCGATTCTCTCTTGCGCGAATTTTATTCTCGCCATAGCGTCCTGCTAGTATGGATGATTATGTATGAATTCGTTTTATAGAAGTCGATGTAATGAACGCGAAAAACAGCCATCTATTAAAAGATAAAGCGCACGGACAATGCTCTTTACTCCGATAAAAATGGTTGTATCAACCAAAAAATCCGTTAGGACTACTCTTTTATCGAATCACCTTTTGGCAATGGAACGTGCATCTGAGGTAAATGCGTAGCCATGGTTTCCTTGACTTCCCAGCATTATGGCTTGAATGATTGGTGGTGATATTTTTCGTTCTGCTCCAATGATGACGATGAAGTTTGCACCTGAACCACCAACCTTATCTTCTTTCTCAATCACATAGTCTATGGACTCCATGGGGCGCAGCGCAATGGGACTCTCTATGTATTCTCTAACAAGTTCTCCACTGGTGTCATAGTAGTCTATCACTTCAATGAATAGACTGTCTGTGAGACTAGTGTTACGGAGACTCAGAGTAGCTGCAAGAAGCATTTCCTGTTCGACTTTATTCAAATAGATGTCTGAATAGAGCGGTACATAAAGGGTGTCTCGAATGTCGAGATTGATTTCTTCGATTTGAACTGGTGTCTGGCGAGCACTCAACTTGTCTTCTCCTTGACGGTCCAAATTTGGGTCTGGTGACGAGCAGCTTTGCATCAAAAACATGGCAGTTAGAGTGAGGGGCGTAAAAATATTTTTCAATTTCATTAGACGAGTAATATGATGATGACAATGAGCAACAAGGCGCCAAACGTAATGTATATTCCTCCAGCTCTAATGGCTTGCGCTTCTTTTTGTATATATCTGATTTCGTTTTTTAGCGTTTTTTTCTCCGCTTTCACTAAGTCTTCTAAATGGATTGTTTTAAATTCTTACTGACTCTCTTTGAGCTCAAGTGCTCGTACGTGCATCAACTCTTCAGTCATGGCCTTAACGGTCTTTTTATTTATTCTATCTATTTCCCCTCCATGATTAGCAAATGCCACTGATTACAAAAGTATGATAAAGGCGGGAATGAGGTGTTATTTCATAGGTGTCCTTCTTTTCAGTTTTCGATTCGAAGCACACATGATGTTTGAGTATCGGCATCAGCTGCTTCACTTAAACCTTTAACACGGAGTTTCAAATGCCATGCTGAGGATATCGAATAAGCACATGATAAGCCATCTGACGAAAGAGTTCTGAAAACAAAAGAGCCCTGAGCGCAAAGCGCTCAGGGCTCTTTTATAAGTTGTAATCGCGCCAGGATTACCTCCGGTGTTCCAGGCTAATCCGTGCAATGGATCGAAAA
>CAYSDH010000032.1:704-20072 GCA_964429805.1 uncultured Flavobacteriales bacterium | reverse complement strand
GCTCAAGCCCTCTGGGACTTGGCTCATTTCTTCGTTCTTACTTCTTTGGATCTTTACGATCATCAAGTGATCGCGCCAGGATTACCTCCGGTGTTCCAGGCTAATCCGTGCAATGGATCGAAAAGATCGAAGCAATCTCTGCGAAATCAGCTCAAGCCCTCTGGGACTTGGCTCATTTCTTCGTTCTTACTTCTTTGGATCTTTCGATCATCAAGTGATCGCGCCAGGATTCGAACCTGGGACCGTCTGCTTAGAAGGCAGATGCTCTATCCAGCTGAGCTACGCGACCAAAAAAATACGTTTGTCGGGGTGAGAGGATTCGAACCTCCGATCTCACGCCCCCCAGACGTGCACTTTAACCGGACTAAGCTACACCCCGTTAACCTTTCTTCGTTTAGAAAAGGAGCGCAAAATTAGGACTTTTTAATATCAAATGTGTCAATCAGAGGTGATTATGTTATTCTGCCTCATTCTCAAGCCTTTTTGCCCGGCAATTTGGGTCCAAAGAATCAACTGATGTTACACTTAGAAACTTGGACAAGAGATAGTTCTAAACGCTTTTGACCCATATCCACTTCTAGAGTAGCTGTAGCCAGCATCCATGTCAATAGTGTAAATCAGCTGCTTGACGCTACTTTCATTCTGGGCCAAGTTGATTTCCCACAACACTTCTCCGCTGCTGTCGTCTAGTTTTCCTTTGCTCAGAGTTTCTATATCCACATCGGCTGATCTGGTCTGTGAAAGTGGTATTTGGTCATACAGCTGAAAATCGATAGGGAAGGGGTTGTTGTTCTTGATTGTAAACTCAAAGGCCAGTGTGCTTTTTCTCTTTCGAGAGCTCCATGTTTCTTTAAAATACTTCTGGTCAGCCATCTCTGCCCGTTCCATAAACACACTGTTATCTAGCCCTATTGGCAGCATCAGCGTGTCTTGAACTTCACTCCAGCGGATTAGTGATCGGCCTATTTCGTTTCCGCCATAGCTGATATCAGCAACTCCGTCAATAAGGCCCAAAGAACTCCAGCCTGACAACTCAGCCACCAAAAACACCTCAGGGTCAAGACTCGGGTAGCCGTAATAGTAGAAGTCGGCAGAAATATTCTGACTCAGTATGGGGAGCGTAAATATGGTTCCGTTAGAAGGTATAGAGTAGCGCCCTTGCAGTTCTCTTGCCTTCAGAAACGAGGGCACACTGATGTTCTCGTAGTTCACGCCTTTTAGTTTTTCAATATCGTCTTCCACACCCCAAGAGCTTTGATACACTCCTTGCACTCCGGCATTTTCATAATTCATGGCTGATTTGGCGGCTCGCTTATTGTCAAGCACCCATGGGTTGTTTGGTCTGGGCAGCACGATAGGTTCGCCAATCGGTGAGGCAGATGAAAGCTGAAGCGCCACTTCTGTCCAGTCTTCGCCAGTCTGATTCATCATCTTGGCCATGTACTTCATGCTCAGTTCGCTTTTTGAAGAGTTGTCTACTTGAATCTCGTATGACGGGCTCCAACCGATTCCACCCACCACATAACTCAATATGATGTTGCCACTGATAGGCGATGGAGAAGAGATTGTGAGCTTCAAAATCCCAGCATCTTCGTTGTCCATCTTGATGTCATCAAGCGCATGGGCGGCCTCAATCTCTTTAGTCACCATGCGCATCTCTTTTTTTATCTCGACAATTTTGAGGCCATAGAACTGCATCATTTTTTCGAGATGGTCCACTTCTTTAATAAAGCCCGTTTCACTGTATTTGCTTTCCAGCAAGGTGAGTTGAGAGGACAGAGCGGCCTTTCTGTCTGACAGCTGTTCCTTTTGCTCAGCGGTAGACTTTCGTATCAGTGCAGTGTGCAGAATGGTTAACTCCTTGTTTTTCAGTTTGAGACTCTTCAGCGCAATTTTTGAAGAAACGCCAGGAAAAGTTAAGTCATGAGTACCAGCAACCAAATCAACGGCAGCCATCCTCTCCACCAAGGCTCCGTTGTGATAGATAGTCACTTTTGAAGCCTTGGAAGTCAGTTCAGCATCTGCCATACTAGAAATGGAGAATAGCACAGAAAGGGTAAGGAGAAAAAGGGGTTTCATGGATGTAGATAATTTGGAATGAATGTACTGGCTTCTTAAATAGGTCATCAAATGAAAAGTGACGAAGCCTGTATTGCCAAAGCCACTAGGCCACCCTCATACGAATGGTTAATTTTGAGGCTATGTTAAACAAACTTCTACTGGCACTCTTCGTATTCTGCTCAGCGTCATTAACAGCACAGGACCCAACTCCACCTTCTGGACTTTCTGATCAGGATCTACGAACATGGTTGCGCAGTAACTGGTTCTTGCCATGGCATGACGAGTTGAGTTATGATGAGGCAAGAGAGGCCATGTATGGCACTATTGACAATGAAGGCGGTAATATATACTGCATCTACACTGGTTTTTTTCAGCCGGCTGGACAAGTGACATTTCCTGACCCGATTAATACAGAACACACTGTGCCTCAGTCGTGGTTTAACAGTCAACTGCCTATGCGCAGTGACATCCATCATATTTTTCCTACGCACATGGATGCCAACACGGCACGCGGCAGTCTCCCTTTTGCCGAGGTAAATGACAACACTGTTGATGTCTGGATGACGGGCAACGGTGGGTCAGGATTGACAACTAGTTCAAACACGCCAAGCGCTGATATCGAGCTGTACAGTGAGGTGAGGTATAACGTCAATTTCGAACCGCGTGAAGAGCACAAGGGCAACACGGCACGGGCCATATTTTATTTCTACACCATGTACCCTAGTCAGGCGGGTGACATTTCAGAAATCGGAAACTTAAATCAGCTCTATGACTGGCACGTCATGGATCCGCCAGATGACTTGGAGATAGAGCGCAACGAAGAGATACAGGAAGTACAGGGTAACTACAACCCTTATGTGTCCATGCCCGAACTGTTAGGCATCGCGTGGGACTTTGTCTCAGGCGTGGAAGATCAAGAACTCAACTTTGCCCTGTATCCTAACCCGGCAGAAGATCTGCTCAGCATTGAGATAGCTGGTCAGATAGACCGTACAGAGGTTATTGACATGCTTGGCAATGTCATCAGCATTGATGAGACTGGTCAATACAAGCTAGACCTGTCTGCACTTAATAATGGGGTATACCTCATTAAGGTCCAAACCGAGTCTGGTGTAGGAGTCAGAAAATTCGTGAAAAAGGATTAAGGCTTCGGCACAAAATCAAGCGAGGCAGAATTGACGCAATAGCGCAGACCAGTCGGCTCCGGTCCGTCATTAAAGACATGGCCTAAGTGTCCGCCACACTGTTGGCAGAGTATTTCTACCCTTCTCATGCCTAGAGTACTGTCTTCATCTTCAACTACATTTCCTTTAATGGCCTCAAAGAAACTTGGCCACCCTGTGCCTGATTTAAACTTGGTGTCAGACTCAAAAAGTGGATGCTCGCAGGCTCTGCATGTGTAGGTTCCTTCTGCTTTATTGTCCAGTAGGTCGCCAGTAAAAGGGCGCTCCGTGCCTTTTTCTCTGATCACATAATACTCATCGGCACTTAACTCGGCTTTCCATTCTGCTGCGGTCTTAACCACCGGATATTCCTGTTCAGTCCCCTCACTGTTTTCCTGTGCGCAAGAGAATACGGTACTCACTAAAAAAATGCTGAATACTAGTTGCTTTATCATGTTGAGTTTTTTTGAGTCAATTACATCAATTAATAGGCCAGAATAGAACCTAGTCTCTCGCTCACTTTCTCAGCATTAGGAATCACCTCTTTCTCAAGAATGCTATTCAGTGGTATGGCTGGCACATCGGCCGAACCAATCACATCTACAGGAGCATCGAGGTGATGGAAGCACGCTTTTTGAATACGCCCCGCCAGCGCCTGCGCAAATGTGTTTGTCTCAGGCTCTTCAGTCACTACCAGGCACTTGCCATGCGCACTTGCTCGCTCAAATACCAGCTCCTCGTCTACCGGATTAATGGTGCGGAGGTCGATTATTTCTACTTGACCAGGATAATCTTTGGCTGCCGTTTGAGCCCAGTACACGCCCATACCGTAGGTGATTATGGCGCAGCTGTTCCCTTGTTCCATAGTCGATTCATCTGCCTCAAGTGCGATGCGCCCTTTTCCAAACGGAATGACATAATCACTATCAGGCTCAATGCATTTAGCTCCTTCTGTACCTGGGAGTTTACTCCAGTATAGGCCTTTGTGCTCCAACATCACCACAGGATTTGGGTCGTAAAAGGCAGACTTCATGAGTCCTTTTAAGTCTGCACCATTAGACGGATAAGCCACTTTGACTCCTCGAATATTGCTCAACACAGACTCGACACTACTAGAGTGATAAGGGCCACCAGAACCGTACGCACCAATAGGCACTCGTATTACCGAGCTTACTGGCCACTTTCCATTTGAGAGATAGCACGATCGACTCACCTCTGTGAAGAGCTGATTCAAACCTGGCCAGATATAATCAGCAAACTGCACCTCGACAATCGGTTTGCATCCAGCGGCAGACATACCCACCGTGCTTCCTATTATAAACGCTTCTTGGATGGGCGTATTAAACACGCGCTCATCGCCAAACTTTTGCGCCAATGTTGCCGCTTCTCTAAATACACCACCAAGCCGGGCACCCACATCTTGTCCGTATAACAGCGCTTCCGGATGGTCTCTCAATATCTCTTCGACTGCAAACAGCGCGCAGTCTACCATCAATGTTTCTTCCTTTCCCTCTCCTTCGCGCTGTCCTTTTTCTTCGGTAATCGGGCTAGGAGCAAAGATGTGGTCATGAATGGAGTTGACCTCAGGCTCCACCGCGTTTGCGGCAATCTGAAATTCTTCTTCTACATACCTTTCGCTCCAGCTGCAGAAGTTCTTTTTCACTAATTCCATCTGTCTTTAAATGATTGAAAAAAAGTGGATATGGATCTCGTTTTTCATGCTCTTTAAGGTCGTGGCGGTACCATTCTTTTCGCACGCCACTGGTGTGATGGCCTAGCAATGGCACTTTGGCGTGAACTATAAATGGCCTGCGCTCTGCGCGCATGGTGCTAATCACTTGTTCTAATTGTGTGTAGCACTTCTCAAAATCATTGCCTCCAAGTATCGTGACGCAGTCCAGCCCTTTAAATCCACGGGCGTAGTATGATACGTCATTGGCTCTTATCTCATCCGCATGCGCAGAGATATCCCACTCATTGTCTTGCACCAGAAATAGGATGGGCATTTGCTTGAGCGTAGCCATGTGAAAGGCTTCAGAAACTTCACCTTCAGTGACCGAAGCATCGCCAAGTGAGCACACCACAATTGGCTTCTCATTTCCAAAATCTTTTCCTAATCCCTTCTCTTCAAGGTACTGTATGCCCATAGCCACACCAGTAGTCGGAATGGCCTGCATGCCGGTGGCAGAAGACTGATGCGGAATTTTCGGCATGTCATCTCTTCTCAAACTTGGATGAGAGTAGTACGTGCGTCCACCACTAAAAGGGTCGTCTTTTTTCGCAAAAACCTGAAGCATCAGTTCACAGGGCGTCATGCCTATACCGAGCAGAATGGAGTCGTCTCTGTAGTATGGTGCCACCCAGTCTTGTGGCTTGAGCTGCATGCCCAGCGCCAGCTGAATGGCTTCATGACCGCGCGAAGTGGCATGCACATACTTGCTGGTCAATTTGGCATTCTCTTCGTAGATGTCAGACATGGCACGCGCGGTGGCCATGAGCTCAAATCCTTTGAGAGCGGTTTCTTTACTGAGTGTCGGTGTCTTTTTCTTGAGAGTCGCTTTGGACATATATTGTGCGTACAGATTGTCTGTCGAAGGTAGTGTTTAATATGCCCAATCTCAATCAAATGAGAGTGCAATCCTTGTACTTTTTTACCTACTCAAAGATATATGAAACCGTACCTTGAAGGATCAAAACCATCAATATGAAAACCTTACAACTCACCGCCTACTTTCTACTTCTTACGATATGTTGCCAAGCCCAATTTGTCGGCCTCGGAACCATCACTCAAGAAGATTGCAATGGGAATACCATAGAGACCTATCAAAATTGGGAGGCCTACCAGACTTTGGATAATACTTGGCAAGGGGAGCGAGACTCAACAGTCTGTATTAATATCGCTCTACTTTCGTTTGTAGCGAGCATTCAGTTGGATGAAGTGGATGCCTCTAGGCCTGTGTTTTTTAGATACCGCGGAGAAGAAGTAGCCCTCAATGATGATGCCCTTTATATGTTAAGGTTTAGCTCGGCATCTTATGGAAACATGCTTGATTTTGACAATACGGACTTTTGCAATGCTGATTTTTGTCATGGATCACTTATTGGTATTGAAATTCCGGCTCATCCAGACTCTGCCGCGGCTACGGACGTGAGATGGTATAATTCTCAATTTGATATCATCACTAATACGTATAACTATTTGGGCTTGTCATATACTCACTGTATTCCCACAGAATATTTTGACGAGGGCAATGTCCTGAAAGAAATCATCTTGAAATTTGTGTTTGACGAGACCGCTAATGGAGAACTTGATATTTCCAACTTCGGATTTGAACAGCAATACGATTCATTCAACTTTGAAGATGTGGTCACTTATACCGACCAGTTTGATATCACGACTGACTCTTGGGGAGGAGGCGCACCTCTAAGTGTTGTAGTTGAATTTCCAGAATCAGAATATCCGGATCATGTAGAGTACATAGACCTTGTCCCATCGCCCAATGTAGATACTGTCTCTACAGTGACACTCACCATTGACGAGTATACGCACCTGATTTTTCAACCGTTCACAGATTTTAGAGGCGGACTTATCGCAGGGTCAGACTCAATCAGACATGCGCTTGAACTGGTTAATAATGGTGCTGATTTTTGCCTCATTTCGGGTATAGTAGAACTTGTGTTTGACTCCAAAGACGCCTATGTGCACAATGGTGGAAAGCTTGATTTTAGAGGCAAGTTGAGTTGCCTGCGCTTTAATGAAGGAGCCTCGTTTGTCATCGGAGAAGGAACACAGATGACCTATGGCAAGCGTGGACAAGGCACCTTGGCGCTTCTTCCAGGCAGCAACACCTTACTGAAAACTGGAGCATACTTAGACTTTCAAGGGCGACTCGTCATTTTGGATAATGCCTGGCAAGAAGCAGGAAAACTCATTGAGATTGATGTGCTGCCCTTCACCAGTATTGTCTTTTCTGAGCATGCCTACATAGAGAATATGTCGAGAAATCAGGCCTCAAAAGTGCAGTTTAACATGCTCGGTGGTCATCTCGATCTTAGCGGTTTTGATGACGAAGATATGCAGCACGTAATCGTGAAGCATCCAGAAGCTCCCGTGACTGAGGGGGTAGATATTTTAGGTAATCCGCTAAGTCAATTCCTTGAGTTGAGATACCATGCAGAGGGAGGGCGAGCTGCGCATACTGTGCTCGACATGAATGGTAAAATGGTGCACAACACGATTAGTCAAAGTCAGTTTGGGCTCAACTATCAGCGCGTGGATCTGAGTGCGCTGAACTCAGGCATGTACTTTCTGATGAGCGAAATAGACGGTGTTGAGCGAACCCAACGGTTCGTCAAATATTGATTGACTCATTCTCTGCCTTAAGCCTTATTTTCGCTCTGAAAATTTTGAATGACTATGAAATATCTTTTTACAAGCATCATCGCGCTTTTTGCGATTACAACCCTTCAGGCTCAAGTACCTGTCACAGTAGAACTAGTTGAGTTTGCTGATGGATTTGACAAACCAGTAGACTTGGTTAATGCAGGAGACGACCGACTCTTTGTGGTAGAAAAAGACGGCCAGATTAGAATCCTTCGTCCAGACGGAACGATAGACGCTACGCCATTTTTAAACATGCAGTCACTGACTGACACAGGTGGTAACAACTCTGAGCAAGGATGCCTCGGTTTAGCCTTTCATCCAGATTACGATACAAACGGATTCTTCTATGTCAATTACACTCGTGTAAACGGAGACACGCGTGTGTCGCGCTTTTCCGTGTCTTCTGACCCTGATGTGGCTGACATCAATTCAAGAGAAGACATCATAGACATTAGCCAGCCATTTGGAAATCACAATGGTGGCTGCCTAAGGTTTGGTCCTGACGGTTACCTCTACATCGGCACGGGTGATGGTGGTTCTGCCAACGACCCGCAAAATCTAGCGCAAAACACCACTTCGCTACTCGGTAAGATGCTGCGTATAGATGTGGACAATGGCCTTCCTTACACCGTGCCTTCTGACAATCCTTTTGTAGGAAACTCTACTACTGAAGATGAGATTTGGGCCATCGGATTGCGTAACCCTTGGAAGTTTGCCTTTGATGCCGTGACTGCCGACATGTGGATTGCCGATGTGGGACAAAATCAGTGGGAGGAGATTGATTTTCAGCCTAGCTCAAGTGTCGGAGGGGAGAATTACGGATGGAGATGCTATGAAGGAAATAACTCATTTAACACCTCTGGTTGCGCTGGCCAGTCTACCTATGTGGAGGCCGTTGCCGAGTTTAGCCATAGTCAAGGGCACTGCTCCATCACAGGTGGAGAAGTATACCGAGGCGTGGCCAATGCAGACATGGTAGGAAAATACTTTGCTGTAGATTATTGCTCAGGTCAGTTTTGGTCAGTAGAAGAAGATGACTCTAATCAGTGGGTGATTGATGAGGTGTCTGGCACAGAAGGATTTGGTTGGAGCACATTCGGACATGATGTAAATGGAGAAATGTATGTGGTCAACCAGCAAGGGGGAACTGTATATCACTTGATAGATGAAGATTGTTTGAACTTTGAACCTTCGATTAACATTGCCATAGGCGCGAATGAGCTTGCTGTAGATGGCGCTTTAGACATGACCACCGTGTCTTGGTACCTTGATGGAAATTTGATTCCGGACGAGACGGGTAATGTTCTTAACGCGACAGAGGAAGGGCTATACATGGTTGAGTTTACTTCTCCAGAAGGATGCTATGGCGTGTCTGATGAATTGTTCTTTAGTCCCAATTCTGTATACGAATTAACTGCTCCATGGGACTTGCGCTCATTTCCTAATCCAAGTAGTGATGTGCTGACCCTGTCTGTCTCAGGTGGTACTGATGTGGTTGATGAAGTGTTGCTTGTCAATGCAATCGGTAAGACAGTATATAGCGAGTTTATAGGTCAAGCAGGAACCGACATTCAGCATACTATAGATGTGTCTGCCATGGCTGCTGGTCAGTATTCGCTGCTCATTAGAAGCGGAAAGCGATACTTTGACATGCAGGTGACGGTCAGTCGCTAAGACGAAAAAGAAGTTTTTAGATTAAAAAGGCGTCTCGTTTTACACGAGGCGCCTTTTCCTTTTAAATCTATGAAAGAACACAGCGCACAAAGACCTACCTTCGCGCCAGTGAGAACAAAGACATTAAAGAAAAACAAGGTCAATGTAGTGACCCTTGGTTGCTCCAAAAACATTTTTGACTCAGAGGTGCTCATGGCGCAGCTGAAGGGCAATAAGTTTGACGTAGAGCATGAGAGTGAAGAAGAAGATGCGGAGATTGTCATCATCAATACCTGCGGATTCATTGACAATGCCAAAGAGGAGAGCATTAATACCATTCTGCATTATGCCGACTTGAAAGAAGAAGGCGGAGTAGAGAAAGTCTACGTGACGGGCTGCCTCTCTGAGCGCTATCAAGGTGATTTGGAAAAAGAAATTCCAAATGTTGACGCGTGGTTTGGTACCAGAGACTTGCCTCGTCTGCTCAAAACCATGAAGGCCGACTATAAAAAAGAGTTGGTCGGTGAGCGTATGCTCACTACTCCTTTTCATTATGCCTACTTAAAAATTGCAGAGGGCTGTGATCGTCCCTGTTCATTCTGCGCCATTCCGCTCATGAGGGGTAAGCATAGAAGTACGCCCATAGAACAACTCGTGGAGCAGACCAAGGGACTTGCTGCAAAAGGTGTCAAAGAACTTATTCTCATCGCGCAGGACTTGACGTATTATGGCTTGGACATCTACAAAAAGAGAGCGCTGGCCGATTTGTTAAGGCAACTCAGTGATGTAGATGGCATAGAGTGGATTAGGCTTCATTATGCTTTTCCAGCAGGGTTTCCAGAAGACGTGCTTGACGTGATGAAAGAGCGTAAGAATATCTGCAACTACATTGACATCCCGCTACAACATGCAAGCACCAATATGCTCAAGGCCATGCGCAGAGGAATCACCAGAGAGAAGACCTATGACCTGATTAAAAAGTTTAGAGAGCGTGTGCCGGGTATTGCCATTCGCACCACCTTGATTGCTGGTTACCCTGGTGAGACAGAGGCTGACTTTGAAGAAATGAAAGAGTGGGTGCAAGAGGTCAAGTTTGATCGACTCGGCATCTTTACTTATAGCCACGAAGAAAACACGCACGCTTATGATTTCGAAGATGATGTGCCAGAAGAAGTCAAGAAGTCGCGAGCTGATGAGGTGATGGAAATCCAGAGTGGTATTTCTGCAGAGCTTAATCATCAGAAAGTGGGGAAGGTATACAAGGTCTTGTTTGACAGGGTAGAGGGCGGTTACTATGTGGGCCGCTCAGAGCACGATTCGCCTGAAGTGGACAATGAGATTTTGGTCAAAAAGACGGATGACATTCATGTGGCTGTTGGCACCTTTCATGAAGTGCGTATCACCGAGACCACAGCCTATGATTTGTATGGCGAGTTGACTGGAAACTAATTTTTCAGTCAATCAAAAGCCAAAACATTTGAGTTTACAGGTGTCACCTAGTTGTTTTTCGCTTGTCTTTTTTCCAAGTACCTGTCTACCCATCTTTTGCGGTCAGTGACCAGTGCTTCCTTCTCTCTGATGTCTACACGAATGCCAAAAGAAAAGTCAACATTGCCTTGAAGGTTAGACTCAATTTTTGGGGCGTTGTAAATGGATAAACCGGGCCTCAATTCCATGTAAAAATTAAATCTGCTCAGGTAACTATGCTTTGTCACAGAAGAAAAACTTATTCCCACCGGAAAATTAACCGAGGAAAAGGTGGATGTATTCTGTCTAAGCCTTTCTTTTTCAAATGATACGGTAGGTCTATTTCCAACGATAGTTGGTTCTGAAAAATAATTGGTTGTCATATAAGTTAGTTCATTTCTGTTGCTGAATCCCACACCCACAGAGGCTGCGACTCCACCATATAATGACACGGCATTGTCACGCTCTGTGCTAAAAAGGTAAGCCGCGTGCAATCGTATAACATCACTGATGTAACTAGACTGCAGCGTCCCTGACACTATGGAGTCTACGAATATGACGGTGCCAGTATGAACAGAAACAAGCGTGTCATGGGCATAAGTATCACTAGTATAAAAGTCAATTCTATTTCTACTTGACGTATACGAGAGACCGACTCTTAATAGCGGAGCGGTGCTCGCTCTGTCATTCTGACGCTTCTTTGATTGAAGTCCCAGTGATCCTGAGAAGTTATAGGAGCTGCCGTAAAAGATGTTCGGCACAAATGGAAATGAATCTTTGTAGGTCTGGTAGAGTTCACTGTCTTGTATGAGCAAGGTGTGGTCTTCTTCTGTCAAGTCGCCCGAGAGACTGCCGCCAAAACCAAGAGAATAGTTCACATCTACGATGGTCAGACCTCGGTCTTGAGCAGAAACACTGAGGCCAGTAAGTATGATGCAAAAAAGAAAAAGTAGTCGAGTCATGCGCCTATCAATGAATTTTAATAAAAGACTGTGTCCGCTCTTTCGCGTCTCCTTCAGTCACGATGGTATAGCGACCACTAGGTAGTGTGCGCACATCAATCTGCACAAATCGAGCCTGCTGAGTGCGCTGAGTCATCACTTGCTGTCCCTTGTCGTTATAGATAGTGTAGCTTTCTATAGAGTATTTAGACTCCAGATTTAGCACGTCTTGCGCAGGGTTGGGGTAGAGCGATACAAGCTCTTCGTCATATTCTGCTATGCCTACCACAGGGAGTTGCCCTAGGTCATAACTGAATATGGATCGGCCAAAAGTACCTGTGTAGATTTTATTTTCTCCTTCGTGATATTGCAGATGTGTCATACTTAGTATAGGCAGATTTGTACCGAGTATATCCCAGTTCAGGCCATCGTCATCAGAGAAAAAGACCGACACATCAGTGGTAATAAATAGTCTAAACGGATTGGCCTGTATCAGCACATCATTGATGGGAACAGCAGGAAGGTTACCAGCAATGCCCACCCAGTTTTGCCCGCCATCAGTCGTCTTAAAAATGTGTGAGTTAAAGTCCAAAAACCCATAACCAGAAAAAGTCACATAAGCGGTCATGTCGTCAGCGGGGTCAATAGCCAGTCCTGTCACATACCGATCAGGGAGTCCGTTTGAGATGTTGCTCCACGAGGCGCCATTGTCAAACGTGACATGGACATTTCCATCATCCGTGCCCGTGTAAACCACACCGTCAGTCTGCTCAGAAGCAGCAAGCGTAGTCAAGGTGCCGTAGCTTAAAGAGCCGCTAGGGTGGGGGCCATCGCTTAAGTCATCGCTAATGGGATACCAAGTCACTGCTCGGTCATCACTTCTCCACACTCTGTTTGAGCCATAGTACAGCACTTCGCTGTTCTCTTTTGAGACTATGAATGGCGTGTTCCAATTCGTGCGGTCGGTCTCATCAAGGTAGGGTGTAGCATAACTCATATAGAGTCCTCCGTCTTCTGAGCGAAAGAAATTTCCCCACTGATATTCTGCATACACATAGTTCGCATCAATCGGATCAACCTCGACATGAAAACCATCGCCTCCAAGTATTGGTGTGTACTCTTCTGGATCAAACTGATTGGTGAGCGTGTTGTTATCTTGCGTGCCACCGAGTAATACTTCAGGTGCTGACTCGCTCACTTCTATTTGATAAAACTGTGTGATGGGCATATTCTGAAAGTGGCTCCAGTTCTCGCCATTGTCCATGGAGATGTAGAGGCCGCCATCATTACCGCAGAGGATCATGTCTGTGTTTTGATTGCCAAACTCCATGGCGTGAAAATCTACGTGCATCTGCCCATCAGCAGTCCATGACGTGGCGTTGTCGGTGACGCGCACATATGATTGGCCAAGTACATGCACATCATCCCATACCTCTGGGTGCACGCGCAAATTACCGAAGTACCAACCAAAACTGGAGTACACATTTATCAGATCATCAAGGATCACCAAGTCCCAAGAGTCACCAAAATCGGTGCTGCGGTAGAGTCCTCCAAACTGATTGGTGATGGGGTCAAGGGCCACCGTGGCATAAATCACATTAGGCTCAGACTCAGAAAGTGCGAGTCCTATGCGGCCCAGGTTTTCATCATTATTTGGAATGCCGTTGGTGAGTAGCTCCCAGTTTTCTCCGCCATCATAGGTTCTGTAGACACCTGAGCTTACTCCCGCATAATCTCTCTGCCAAGGATATCTTCTGCGCTCCCACATGGCCGCGTAGAGTGTGTCATGGTCTGTGGGATGCATGATTAAATCTGTGCACGCAGTGCTGTCAGTCACAAAAAGCATCTGCTCCCAGTTGCTGCCACCGTCTTCAGTTTTATAGACTCCACGATTAGTGCCTGTGCCATAGAGCGTTCCAGTTGCCGCGACAAAGAGTCGGTCTTCATCTTCTGGGTCAACCAATATACGGGCAATGTGCTGGCTGTTTTCCAAACCAATGTTTGTCCATGTGGCGCCAGCATCTGCAGAAGTCCAGACACCGTCACCAAAAAAAGCACCAGAAGTACCTGATGCGTTTGCTTCTCCTGTTCCTACATAAATGCGCTGGTCATTGCTCGGAGCCACAGTCACATCTCCAATCATACCGCGCGTAACACCATCAAATACGGTGCTCCAATTTTCTCCCGCATCGGTGGTTTTAAAAACACCTCCCTGGGCAGTTCCGACATAAAACGTGTTGTCGTCTGTTGGTGAGATAGAAATATCTGTGATGCGTCCACCAATGTTTTCTGGTCCGTGATTTTCCCATTCTCCGACAGAACCAGACTTGGCTGTTTTTAAAATTTGAAAATCATCGAGCGCTTTTTTCGCCTCCTTCTTATCAATCACTTGGTGCGGATAAGCCCGCTGATTGTACGCCCACTCGTTAGGGTACAAGCCCTTCTTCATCTCTGGTTTTGGCAGGTCGGTATTTGCCTCTGGCAATTGAGTGTAGACACCTAACAGGATGGCGGCAATACCTAACGATGCGAATAGCGCTTTTTTCATCTATCCAAAGTACGTCAATACTGCGAAGTTGTCAGGTCAGAAATTGACTACTATTTTAATTCTGACAGATGTTTTTTAATCATCCAGTTTGTGTCGTCTTTACTTAAGGGCAGACGCTCAAGGTCAATTTTTAAGATCGTCCACGTCTCCTCTTCGTTGCGCAGCTTGGCTTGTATTCTGAGGTCTGGATGTGCAGGCTGAAGTGTCAGCATGTCGCCAGACTGTAGATAGATAATCGTGTCGTTGACCATGCCCGTAATCCGCTGACTGTGCATGCGGCCGCCATGGTCTTGCAATATGACATAGCCCTGGTCATGAAAGAAAATGCGCTGATAAGAAGCATGATTTTCCTGTATTCTGTAGGCACTTTCTTCGAGTATAGAAGAGTGAAGATGTACTTGGGCGCCACTGTTCATATATCGGCCCAAAAGCTCAACGATAATGAGAAGAATGATCAGCGGCTTGATGCGCGTCATCCATGTAGCGCTTGGTCTAGCGGATGTGAGTATGATGACACCACTGCGCATGCCGCGTATGATTTGCCACCAGTTTCTCCATGACAGAAACAGCGCGATGAGCAGCAGGCTCAGTGCAAAAGTCTTGACGTCAATGTTAAAACTGATGTTCAGAAACAGGACATGGGCCATGATGCCGCTGGCCATCAGTAGCGCAAAACTGCGTGTCTTGGGGTGTAAGAGCAGCATGGCGGTAATTAATTCTAAGCCACCGCTCACCCAGTTGTAAATCTGAGAACTGCCGATAGTAGACCAAAACAAGATGTCTTTTTCTAAAAAGCCGAGTGGCGTGTACAGCAAGTTGGCTTGTGGCTCGGTAAACTGACGGAGTAGGATTTTGCTCAGCCCATAGCGCGCTAGATGGAGGGTCAAGAATAACAATAGTCCTAAGCGCATAATGGTCATGACTTGGGAGTGCCGGCTGTCCGAAAGCCGAGTGCTGATCACCATAATAATGACCGCAATGGGAAAGAGGCCCAGCAAATAGACCATCAGCCCGTGACTGTCAGAAGAGATGGTCCAGACACATGTCGGGCAAAATCCAAGTGTGGTCTCGCCAATGAGTTTAACCAGTGGTTCTGCAAGGAGCGCACAGTCGCGCGCCAAGTCAGGTATGATGTCATAGTGAAAAGGCATCGCTGCTGCGACTAAAAGCAGATATGAGCCAACTAAAAATCGGAGCCTCGATACAAAAGTGTGATGGCTCATGTGCTACTTGGCTTCTCATTCTTCGTAAGAAAAACGAAGGCCATCATAACCGCCAATAAAGCAAAACTTATGGCTGCTGGCTCAGCACTGCCGGTAGGAAGAAGATGACCTTCTGAATGCTCTTTTTGAATAGGAGCTGGTTCAAATCCTTCAAACTCGACTTCTTGCCAACCCATGGCTTTTTTTACACTGTCAAGGTTTACGGTTGGTGCATTAAAGACAGGGTGCTCATCGACACGCTGCGTGTATGGCGCGGTCATGGAAGACTGGTAGTGAAATATGGTGGCGCGTTCATGCTCATTTTGAATCCGCGAAACTTTCACCAATCGAGGAGGCATGATGTATTCGCCAAACCGGTCTATACCCGTTCGGTCTATCTCGTTTGGCCCGCCACTGTGGCTTTTATGTGCAATGGTATGTGTTTGAGCAAATGCGCTGGCGCTGCTCAGTATGATAAGAATGCAAAGGAGTTTTTTCATAAGTCAATCGTGTTGTTTGACCTATGAGTACACCTTGATTTTACATTGGTTCAATCTTGCTACTTGGCCAGATTTTCTGCCGCTAGAAAAGCCTCCGTCCAGGCTGCTTGAAAATTAAATCCACCAGTGACTGCGTCAATGTCAATCACCTCACCAGCCATGAAAAGGCCTTCGTGTTTTCGACTCTGCATGGTCTTGAAGTCAATCTGTTTTCGCTCCACACCACCGCAAGTGACAAACTCTTCTTTAAAGGTGCTCTTCCCATTCACTCGGAGTGTGTTTGCGCTGAGCGTTTGTATTAAGTCGTCTATCTGACTAGCTTTAATGCTACCATAGTTCACATGGTCTAGGCCTGACACATCGCTAAATCTTGCCCACAATCTGCGTGGCGTACCTAAGAGTGGGTAGTTGCGCACGAGTCTGGTTCCGTGGTCGGCCCGTGCCTCTTCGATGGCCTCTTTGATGCGTGAAGTCTCCATGCCTAGCCAGTTTACTTCAATCTCAAAACGATACTCAGCCTCAGCCAATTCTCTCGCAGCCCAGGCAGAAAGTTTCAAAACGGCAGGCCCGCTCAAGCCCCAATGCGTGATAAGCAACGGGCCAGAGTCTCTAAATTTTGTCCCGATTATATTGACTTCAGCGGCAGGCATGCTGAGGCCGGGAAGGTCTTCGAGCAGCTCATCGTCAATGTTAAAGGTGAAGAGCGAGGGCACAGGGTTAACAATCTCATAACCCATGTCGCCAAGCATCTGCCACACCGAGGGAGTGCTTCCGGTGGCGAGCATGACAGACTTTGAAGCAAAGCTCTCAGGACCATTAACTGACCATCCGTCCTCATTTTTACTCAGTGAAGTAATGCCACATTGCGTCCTGATTTCAATCTTGTGCTTTTCGCAAATCTCACGAAAGCAAGAGATGATAGTTTGAGAAGAATCGCTGCTAGGAAACACACGTCCATCTTCTTCTATCTTAGTCTCTACGCCACGGTCAGACAGCCACTCCATCATGTCGCCACATAAAAACTTAGTGAATGGCCCGAGTAACTCTTTGTGGCCACGCGGGTAGTGTTTGACCATCTCTCTCGGTTCAAAACAAGCATGCGTTACATTGCAGCGTCCGCCACCTGACACGCGCACTTTGGCGAGTACTTTTGATGATTTTTCTAAGATGATGATTTTGGAATTGGGCCGTTTTTCTGCCAAACAGATGGCGGTGAAAAATCCGGCCGCGCCTCCTCCAACTACTACTAAGTCATACATGCGCTCGAAGGTAGATTAAACTACCACAGCACACAGCACATTTGTGAGATGTTAAACAGAATTGACTTATGCGCAACAGCACGGAGAATTGCAGGGTGAAATTGTTGATGTCACAAGACTCCAAGCCTTATCTTTACAAAAAACTCAGACATGGCTAATGCTGATAATAGTAAGTACTTCGAGAATCATCCCTACATCAAGGAGGTCGAGTTACTGAACACCACTCATGAAGACAGGGTAGCGTTTCACAAAGCGGTAGAGCCTGTGCTTATGAAGATGGGACAGGATGAAGAATTCTTGAAAGAGGTGGCCAAGCGAAATTTTACGGACAAAGGCTTCTTGGATTTCGAATGGTCTTATTACAACATTCCTTTTTTCTATGTCTATGAGAAAGAAGACTTCGTGCTTAAAGTCCATCTGTTTCCTGCCGGGCCAGAAGGTTCACAGGATGTAGCCGCACACTGCATACATCATCACAACAACTATATACTTACCACCTATGCGTTTTATGGCTCAGGTTATGAGTCTATGCTCTTTGACAAAGACGTGAAGATAGATGAGCAGACGCTCAAGGCGGATATGAAAATCAGTAAACATTTTCATCAGAAAGACTGGAATCCCTCGCGCATTGACAGTTGGACGCCTCACTTGGTTTTTCTGCCAGAAAGTCTGAGTGCGACCATGGTGATGTGGACGCCAGACAAAAAGCGAAAGACAGATGGATTGAGAAATAATCCGATTTTAAAACCATTTAAAAAAGAGCTGAGGCATCTCATTTACCGACTGGGTATATCAGACAAGCTTGGTATTTCGAGAGAGAAGACTTATCAGTTTTACGTCAACCAAGGAGAGGTGCACGGTATAGAAGAAGACGAGTATTTTGCACCCACTCGCGCGGCCAAAGGGCCTGACGTGAGAGAGTATTGCTTGCAGATGCTCTTCTCATTCATACAGCGCGCAGAGATGATGGATGCAGCGCTGATTGACTCAGTGCTGGCAGACAGCGACCTGCCTGAGCACTACAAGCCTTGGCTGCTCAAGTTGAAGTCAGGTGAGCGCATTGCTGATGTCTTCCATCGCACCGAAATCAACATCCCTAATAAGACCTATTACAGGAAGGATGTCCAGGCGGTATGCCAGTAAGCCAGATTAAAAAACACACACTTCACACGAATTGAGTTTATGCCATTCAGCGCAGATCATTTTCCAGATTACGAATTATTAGACTGCGGTAATGGGCAGAAGTACGAGCGTTTTGGTCGCCTCAAATTGATACGGCCAGAGACGCTGGCCATCTGGAGTCCGGGTAAGAAGGTTGACGAGTGGAAGAAAGACTGTGATGCACAGTTTGTATTTGACTCAAAAGGGAAAGGGCATTGGGAGTCGAAGTCGCATGTGCAAGACTGGACAATGTTTTTTCCCCTAGCCGACACGAAGATTGCTTTCGAACTGAGGTTGACGAAGTTTAAGCACATTGGCATTTTTCCAGAGCATGCGGCCAACTGGAAGTATATCTATAAGCACACAGAAAAAGGCAGCCGAGTACTCAACCTGTTTGCCTACACAGGAGGAGCCAGTCTAGCTGCCCGCGCAAAAGGGGCTAGCGTGACGCACGTAGACAGCATCAAGCAAGTGGTGGCCTGGGGCAAGAAAAACATGGAGCTGTCTTCGCAACAAGACATCAGATGGATTGTAGAAGATGCTCAAAAATTTGTGCAGCGTGAAGCGCGCAGAGTGAACACCTATGACATGATAATCATGGATCCACCGAGTTTTGGTCAGGGTACAAAAGGGGAGAAGTGGAAACTGGAAGACAAGCTCAATGACTTGCTTTCGGACATCAACAAAATCTCAAACCCCAGCACAAAGTGGATAGTCAACACATACTCAGGATTAAGCCCAGTAATGTTGACCAATCTAGTCAGAGAGCACCGCTCTGCGGCACCTATTGACTGTCAAGAGATTGTGATACGGTCAAAGTCAGGCACGAGTTTACCGTTGGGTACAGTAGCCAGGGTGGGGTGAGTTTTTTATTCTTGAGTTGGAAGTGTTCTTGTGCAGAGCGTAGTCGTTGATTTAGGGCTGATTGTTTTCGGTATTTTTGAGAGGTTTGTAAATGCTATTGCGTTTATATGTACGTTGTGAGTAATTCGAAAAATATGAAAACGATACTTCTGAATATCTTGTTTT
>CAYSDH010000032.1:0-694 GCA_964429805.1 uncultured Flavobacteriales bacterium | reverse complement strand
ACTGAAGTAATTATAAAAGGAACGGGGCAAAAGAATGGCATTGTTCAAATCAACAAGACACTAATGCTTGATGGAGTTGTTTCATCTCAACTCCAAGGTAGAAAGAAGGAGGCTTCCGTATTTGCGGTTTTAGCCGAACACTACCCTGGAGTGAAAGTGGAGGTGAACAAGTTGAGCGTGAATACGAGGACAGTCGTTTGAATATGTCAAGTAGACAAAGTGCATTAAGAATAGATGAATGTTCTCTCGGTAAGGAGATCAACGAACTAATTGACGCCCATGTTGACAAAGTTCCATACGTCCACAGAGGCTTCATTGCCCCGTCTTCAATTCCTAACAACTCTATTCTATTTATCGGCATCAATCCATCTTTCAGCAGAGAATCAGAACCAGCTAAACCCCTGAGGGAATTCTATGAACATAGCCAGCAATCAACCTATCAGTATTTCAACAAGTTTCAAATAATAGCGGAAGAACTAGAGTGTCTTTGGTCTCACTGGGATTTACTTCTAATCCGCGAAACCTCTATGAATAATGTACGTGCCCTTGGGAAAACCGAGGAAGGGAAAAGCTTCATTCAGGATAGTCTGAAAATATCGAGAGCCGTTTTGGAGGAGACAAAGCCGCTATCAATTGTCGTGAACAATACATATGCGCGAGATTTGATGTGGAGCAACGAATCTGATATGTCAAT
>CAYSDH010000031.1:0-36355 GCA_964429805.1 uncultured Flavobacteriales bacterium | reverse complement strand
TTATCTAGCGATTCATTACCGCTTTCGTGCTATTCATGAGCAATAACACGATTACACAAAACGAAAACGCGCCTAGCTGAAACGAATCAGTCTGGCGCGCGTGTTATTAAACCAAAAAGGTCTTTGTCAGTCAGTTGGCGTCAATCAAGTCTCCTGAACCTGAGATATCTACAGTGATGGCGGGCGCTCCTCTATAATGCACGTTTCCACTACCATTAATTTCAACATCAAGTGTGGAATTTGCGTGTGTACGCACATCTCCGCTCCCATTGATAGAGACGGTGCAGTTTTCTGACTCTGTGTCAAATCCTCTGTAATCACCGCTTCCTTCTATGTCAATCTCCAGATTAATAAGATCAGGAAATGCTGCGTAAGTCTTCACCTCTCCACTCCCATCAATACGCACGAAGAGATTTTGAGTAAGCTCCATTTCGTACAACGTGATGTCACCTGAGCCTCTAAGATCAATTTCTAAGTCACTGTCGTTTTCCATAGCCAAGACATTGATGTTACCGCTACCATCAAGTAAAAGTCTGTCAATTGAAGGTAAAGTGATGTGCATGGCTAACTCAAAATCTCTGAAGCAACCTGACTCAAGATCAATAGTGAGTAAGTCACCACTTACATCAGTTTGAATGCGGTCAATAATATTGGGATGACCTATGGCTTCTATCTTATGTTCCTCTCCTTGCTGTATGACAATGTCAAAAGAGCCACTTGCTTTGACGCCTGTAAACTCTGGGCTATACAGAATCTCGGAGGTTATGGTGCCGCTGCCTTTGGTGCATCCGTCATCTTTTCTACAAGAGCTCATTGACGTTAAAATGGCCAATGCAGTGAAAAATAGTATTCGTTTATACATGATATTTAAAGTTGATGTGTCTTAATGACCAATCAATTCTAAAAGGTTGCACGCGTTGCTAAAAAAAGAAAGAGTTGAGTTGTGCAGAGCACCTATTAAGGCATGAAAACCAGTCTGATTATCAGTTATCTAATAAGCAAGAAATCTCCGTTTCACAGGCCATAAAGGTCATTATACCCGATGTAATCTGCTCTGCTCATGATAAACTGTGGTCGGCCGTTGCCATCTAAAATGGCTCCTTTTGATTCGTCATTGCCTATGGGAAAGTGAATTTGAAGTACTCTACCATCATCTAGAGTGATACCGTACGTTTCTATTGAATTCTCAATGTTCACTGAGTTCTGCGAGTATTCGAAGTACTTTTTCTCACCACTCTCGGTGATTGAAAAGTCACGCTCACCAAATGCGATATCTAATCGTTTTCCCTCTTCTCTTGTCGCTTTCCAGTTTCCTCTTTAGGTATCTGAACCGCTGCACGAAAAGAGAGTTAGTGCTGATATGGCTATTATGATTAGTGTTGATTTTTTCATTGTTGATTGTTTAGAGGATGATTATGGGCCTACAATATGGGAACATCTTTAAAACGCATATAGAAGGTCAAAAAAGCGGAATCTGATTTTATTGAGGCTAAATTAAAAGTCATCTCTAGTCTATGACTTTGTCCAACGAACGGGTAGACTATATTAGTCACAAGAATTTCCAAAAACAGAATTAAATACAAGAAAATCATTTATATCAACTGTACCATCACCAGTCATGTCGGCTGGACACGTGCAGGCGCTGTCAAATACAGAATTGAAGGTCAGGAAATCATGAATATCGACAATACCATCAGCATTAAAGTCTCCTGCACAGCCCACCACTTGGGTATTACTCAATACGGCTTTTACTTTTACCAGACCCGTGCCGCTTTGAGAAATATATACGTAATTATCGATTGACACATCTATGCCATTTGGTCGTGTCGCCCTGCGGGAGTAGGCTGCAGTTGACACATCATTAAAGACTAAATCGGTGCTCGGATTTTCCATTACATAGAGCCTAGCCCGGGTTCCGCTGGCAGCATGTTGTTGTTGAGTGAGCCACAAGCGACCGTTTGGCCCCAGGACTATTGGACCGGGGCGCTCAATTGTATTCATATCTGTATCACTTGTAATGTCTTCAATTCCTGGAGTCCCCAACTCATCAAGTATTGCTGTGTCCGCATTATTAATTCTGAACACTCTAAAATCCGACCCAATAGGAGAGCCATTATCGCCTTGAATGGAGAGGAATATTGTACTGGGCTCATTATCGTCTGCAGTGAGGTAACCCGATTCATAAAAGTCATTGTTTTTCAATGACATTTCTGGCCACATATTTGTCCAGTTTTGCCCCCCGTCAATGGAGCGATAGAGGCCAGCAGAAAGATCTAACAGATACACGACTCCTGAGTTCCCATTATCCGGCCAAAGAAATTTGCTCCGTTTCGTTGCTCCAATGCTAACACCATTGCAAGCTGTCCAGGTTCCGTTATGATATCTAAACACACCTTCTCCTTCTACTGCAGCCAAAATAGCTTGCGTAGTTGCCGTACTCCCATCGTGATACCCAAAGCTCACAGCACGCACCCTCCCATTGTTTGATGCTGTAATGGCTGCTAGATTAGTATTTGTCCATTCAGCATCTATCTCACCACCAAGTTCAAACGAAGACTTCACGTACACTTCACCACCACCGTCATTATTCGTGTCGCGATCGCCAACGGCAATAATTACTTGGTCAGCCGTGCTATCAAATACCACATCATAACCTCTAGATTCTGCGTCTGTAGGCTTGTCTCTAGAAAGACTACTCCCTTCAAAGCTATTACTCGTTTCGAGTACCACGTAATCTGTATTTGCAACAGCGATCTGGCTTGGATTATTTGGGTTGACGGCAACATCATTGTTGGCAGTAGCTTGCATGTTGTTTACTGCAGGGTTCCAGCTGTCTCCTCCGTCTTGAGATTTCCATATTCCACCGCGCCCTGACACATAAACCACATCATCTGACACCACATCAGGGTCTATTCCTAGTGCAACATCTATTGCACTTACCACACTATTTTTTCTGCCTAAACCACCTTGCTTAAAAGCATCTATTCTGTACCACCATTCGTGAGACTGACCATAGATAGTGTCCGAAACATTTAGGCTAGCATCAACCAAGGGCGTCCATGTATTACCACCATTTTCACTCCTCCAAATTGAGGAGTATTCTGTTCCGTTTTCATTACCTCCGAGATTGTTCAGACCAGCATATAGTACATTATTACCGTTTGCACTGAAATAGCCCGTAATCGCGGTCCATCTTCTATATGGATGACCTACTGACAAGCCAGTATTTACAAGATTCCAAGACGTACCGTTGAAAGCCACAATGCCATTATTACCAATGGCTGCATACACCATTCCGCTCCCCAACACTGCAATGCCTTCTGGTTCGGGAGTTTGATACACCAGCGTTGATATGGGAGCACTAGGGTCTGCATAGTCAATGTGATAAATTCCGTTTTGGCTGACATCGGAAAAATAAATTGCGCCAAAGGCCACGTGTGGTATGGAATCATGATAGGCTACTGACCTCACATAACCACTTGTATTGACGGCAGACGCTTCAATATCACCACCCTGGGTGAAGATTCTAACGCCATCTTTGTATGTGCCAGCCACTATTATGTCATCTGTGAATAAGTCAGCTTGGTTCCCTTTATCGATTATTATCAAATCACCATTTGACCGAGGGTGACCTTCAGGCAAGGAATCAAATGTAGAAGAATGATTTCCTGCAAACTGAGCGCTGTCTCCAGCATTTGTTATCACCCAAGTCTCACCACCATTGATGGACCGGAACAAGCCGCCAGAACCGCCTTTATCCCCTGTGCCAGCATATAGGATTTGGTGATTGTCTTCAGTGATAGCTACGCTTGCAACTTTCGGGCTTTTGAGTCCTTGATTGACGTTATTGAAAAGCAAGCCACCATCAGTGGACTTGAATATGCCTGAAACATCTGCAGAGGAATAAACAGTCAACCCATCACTTGTAATAGTGACATCGCTTTGGAAACCACCGCCACTCATATTGTTTTGTTGTACAATGATGGAATCTACAGTCGAGTACTCTGTATTCTGAGATCGCGCTGCTTGGGCGATTAATATAAAACTGAGGACCAATAATACTGGTCTTAACATATGTTTAAAGCTTTAACCATCTTTAGATGGTATTCGTTTAGCTGTTTACGATTAAAAAAACAGCTGGTTGCAAGATGACCATTTTTTTTGTGACCGGTCAATTAAGTAATTGATTGGACTATGAAGTTCACATGTAGACTCTACTAAGGCTCACAAGTATCTTCTTAATTGACGTGAGACTATCCAAAAGCAATATATGTATGGTGTTCTGCTACTTCATCATCTTCTTCCTTTGAAGTCGGAACGCTTTTCTATCGATTCTGAATTGCTGAGAGACCCCTCTCTTTTTGTAAAATTTTCGTTTTGAGGTTCTAAACTTATAGCTATACACTCCAAGCTCATTACTATACATGTGCAAGTGTACTTTACCTTTGATAGCCGCATAACCACGCTTTTTCATCAGCAATGAGCTTTCGTTTTTACGAATATTATCTAAAGGAAAAGTCAACCATAAATCGGTCAGACCTTTGGGGCCAACATCACCATGCAAGAACATGTTGAGGGCATTAGACTGGATCTCCATTAGGGGTATGGTCAAATGCTCTCCTTCTATGGTGATACGATTTGAAATAGGTGCGAATACTAATTCTTTAAATCGCTCAGAACGCTTCAGTCTCAGAGCTAAACTATCTATATAACTCAATCCTATATCTGCAAGTCAGTCATTTTAAAGTCTAAGATGCCACGCGTGTGCTCTGTGACCAGCTCTGTGCCGCTTGCCGCAATAACACCAGTGAGGTCTAGATCCATAGTCAACGCTCCTTCTAGTTTCTCTGCTTGGGCAAGGGCATCGATGCCTATGTAATTTAAACCCGATAAGAGCTGACCCATCTTTAAGTCGGCTGTTTTTACATGAAAAGAAAAGGGCACCTCTTGCGCAGGCTCCAAGTCAAACTCACCCTCTAATGCCAAGCGACCATCCTGAAAATTGACTTCCGTTTTTTCAAGTAGTAGCGTATTCTCGTCCAGCATTCTGATTCCCGAATTGAAGTCGCTAAAGCTGAGTTTTGGAGAGTAAATAAAACTGTCTACCGTGAGCTGCAAATCCGGGTCAAAGCGATTTAGCATCCCTTTTAGTGACCGCTTCATACCGTGATACTTGTCGGTAACAGCCGATGAGCTATCGGCCAGTTTGTTTTTCCCACCGAGAATGTCTTGGAAGAGTTTCCACTCAAACACTGGAGAGTAAAGGTTAATGGTCGAACTAAAGTCTTTTCCAGTGCCGCCTACAATGACCTCACTTAGGTTGACCGCGCTTCCCTTAAAATTAAGCTCCCTGTTAATAGAGTCGGCACGAATCTGAAGATCAAACTCTCCTTGATCCTCTTTAATCTCCATGTGCACTGTAGATAGCGGCAGATCGATATCACCTATTTGATAGTAGACCACACCTTCGGTCATATCAAACTTGACGAGCGCCTCATTTAGCAGCTCTTCAAAAGAGGTAATACCTGACCCAAAATCAAACTCGGCATTAAACCGGCCATCTTTAAAGAAGAACTCTTTGTTGTCAAAAAACTCGTTGAAGGCAATCGGGTTTCCTTGAATTTCAATTCTGTTACTCTTCACCAACTCCTCTGGATGATTCATATGCTCATCACTATCTGGCCTGAACAAAATACGGCCATGCACTGCCCTGTCCGTGTTACTTTGAAATTCTATAACTCCGGTTGAGCTGTTGGGTATCAATCCGTCAACATCATGAAAATAGCCTTGCACTTTGATGCTGATATCTAGATCTTCTGCATGCTCTTCAACGGCTGAGAGCAGCGGGATACCGAAGTAGTTAAGTTCCGGCAGCACTTTACTCAGGTTTACTCGCTGGGCTTGTAAATCGAGGTTGAACCTGGTGCGATACGGATCATTGATATTAAAGTAACCCGTGAGATTGACCTTACCGTCACCAAGCTTAAACTCGGTTTTTTCTAACACCAGGCTGTCTCTGCCGGCAAAAAAGAGCCCTGATTTAAACTCGTTGAGACGAATAGTCTCTCTATACTCCACCTCATCTATATCAAGATGTACGCGGGGCTGGAAGTTTTCATACAAGCCTTCGAGTGTGCTCTTCAAAGACTTTTTCTTTTGCTCTTCCGTCTCATCTTGCCCGGAATCATCAGCGCTAAACATGTCTAAAAATCCAGCCCAATTGAGCCTATCGGCAGTAAATGTCATGTCACTTCTTACGCGCTGATTATGCTGTCCGGTTAGTAAGTCAGACAGGTGAGTGAGACTACCATTAACTATAAATGTCTCGGCTTGTTTGCTAGAGGCACTGACTACATCAAAGGTGCTTTTTCCTGTGGCCTTGTTGAGTTTTATGCTGCGGAAAGGAAAGCTCACGTCAGCGGGTTCGTAATGCACTTTTACATCTTGAAGACTCAGTTCTGCCGAGCTCGTTTCAATCATGATCTCCAGGTCATCAAGCGGTCCTTCGATTTGACCATCTAAGCGGAAGTCCCCACCAAAGAATAAGAACTGGTCATTATCTAGCCATTCGCTCATACTGACTGCTGTACCTGTAATGAGCGCATCAATGGATAAATAATCACCCCCTTCTGGACTCGAAGAAATCAGCCCCTCTTTAGAGGAAATGTCAAAGTTCTGATGCGTTGATTCCAGTTCCTCAATGACAAATCGCATGTTTTTAGTTCCTTCATTATTGCTCCGCTCATCGTCATAGAGTCTATTGATAAAGGTGCCTTTTAACTTGGTGTCCATAAAGAGATAGTCTTTGACCACCATGTCGTTTCCATCAGTTTGAATCTGCACTTCAACACGTGGGTCCTCTCCTTCTCTAAATCGGCTTTCTATATTCACTCGGGAATGAAACTCACCATCTACATTGTAGGGTGACAGTGAACGCTGCAAGCTGTTAGTTAACATGGGTAATACCGTGCTAAACTCGGTGCGCTTGTTTTCTAATGTCAAAGTTGTTTGCTCTTTGGCCGTCAGGTCTATGGCAGCAGTGAGTGTATACTCACTTCCTTCTATCTCAAGCTCAGAAGGTGCGATTACTATCTTGTCTTTTTGAAAATCCAGCGCAAGAACACCGTCTAACTTGGCGTTTTTAAGATACGGTCCTTTGGCTTCGTTAAAGAGCAACTGATCAATGTTGAGATCCAGTTCTAGTTCACCCTTCCCTTCTTTGAGTGCTGTCTTTAGGAGGTGTATATGTCCGCTGAGGTCCGCATTTTTTTTGTCGTTGCTCCAACTGCAACTAATGTTGGATAACTCGAGCTGCGCATAGTCAAAGAGAAGTTTCTTGCCCTCACCGTTTCCTTTTTTTGAAAACAGGCTCTTGAGGTCGCTATACCCGTCTATGTCTTGATGGCCGCGAATTTGGCCATCGCTCAACCTAACCTTACGAATGTGCACCTCGTCTTGCCCCCAGCTAGCGAGTGATGCCACCAGGTCAAGTGATTTGAAGCTGAGTTCGGGTTCGTTAGAATCAAAAAAGGTGGAGTCCGTGATGTTCACATTCTCTAAAGAAAGCGTGGCCCTCGGAAAATCTCTAAAGACAGAAAATGTTGCTTTTTCAAATGAAATGGAGCCTTGATTCAGGGCATCGAGCTTTTCAAAATGCTTGACATTACCGGAAGATATGTACAGGTTTAATCCGACTAGCGCTAGGCAGAACAAGGCAAGCAGGAGCACAACAAGTTTGATAACCCGTTTGAGTATGCTTGGTTTTTTAGAGTCAGTATTATCTCCCCCTTCGATGGTCAATTCTTTGAATCGTAGGATTAAAGATAGCCAATGAGGAAGATTATCAAGAAAGAGGTATCACCACTTCTTTTTACGCTTTGATTTCTTTTTGAACGAATCGTTGCCAGAGCCTCTCGAAGACTGGTTCATCGTCTTTCCACGATGACGCTTTTGTCCGCCTCCGCCAAATCTTTTCTTTCCTCTATTACGGTCTCCTCTTCCGCCTCTGCTTGGCCCAGTATCGTCACGGTTTACACGTATCTCACGACCTTCAAACTCAATGCCGGCAAACTTTCCTGCAAAGCCATTGTCTTGAGTCTTCTTGACATTGAAAAACGCTCTGTTCTTCTGCACAGTCAAGTCAGAGAAGTACTTTCTCTTGATGTTACTGACCTCAGAAAGGAACTTGGTAAGGCTAATGCGATCCATATTATCTATGGTACCCACATTAATAAAGTAACGATGGCTGTCGCTGTCTTCACGGCTATTTCCTCTGTCACCTTTCTCTTGCCTGTCATTGAGGTCTCCGCCAACCTCATTATTAAGCTTCCTAAGCTCTTTAGATATGAGATGCTTTAATATGTCCTCTTTCGACAAGCTGCCTAGTTGTTCTTCAAGACCAGTAAGCACGCCTTCTGCACGCTCATCAATCTGAGTATCAATCAGCGATTTTGCCCATGCATTCATGCGGGCACTCTCTATCTCTTCACTGCCCGGCACTTCTATCTTTTCAAAAGTGACACCAAGCTTCTTTTCTAATTCTTTGACTTTCCTTCCTTCACGATTATTGATAAAGGCGATAGAATGACCTTTACGACCGGCACGCGCTGTACGACCACTTCGGTGCGTATAGCTTTCAAGCTGGTCTGGCAAAGTGTGGTGGATTACGTGCGTCAGGTCGTTGACGTCAATTCCTCTGGCCGCCACGTCTGTCGCGCAGAGTAGCTGCATAGATTTGTTCTTAAATCGCCTCATGACCGCATCACGCTGTGCTTGTGACAAGTCACCATGTAGTGCTTCTACTCCATAACCAAGACCACCGAGGTCGTCAGCAATTTTTTGTGTCTCGCGCTTCGTTCGGCAAAACATCACCCCTCTCATTTCAGGCTGAATGTCTAAAAACCTGCGCAGGGCTGGTATCTTGTTAGACACCTTGGTGACGATATATTGGTGCGTAATGTCCTTATTGGTCTTCTCTTCTGAGATAATAGAAATCTCGCGTGGGTCAGACATGTACTTCTTGACGATACGTCTAATCTCCTTCGGCATGGTCGCAGAAAACAACCAGGTCACGCGGTCTCCAGATGTATGAGACAAGATATCATCTATGTCTTCTTTAAAGCCCATGTTGAGCATCTCATCGGCCTCGTCAAGCACCACGTACTGGACTTCTTCAAGACGCACGGCACGTCTATTAATTAAGTCAAGAAGTCTACCCGGAGTAGCCACAATAACTTGAGTAGGTTTTTTCAGTTGACGTATCTGATTGCTGATGGCTGCTCCACCATACACACAGACTACGTTTAAACGCTTATCATACGTGCTGAATGCTTCTAGTTGCTTAGCCGTTTGTTGACCCAACTCTCTAGTCGGTGCCATGATGAGCGCCTGTATAGAAGGATTATCAGAATCAATGCGCTGTATGAGGGGCAAACCAAATGCGGCCGTCTTACCTGTACCCGTCTGAGCAAGCCCTATAAAGTCTGTGGCCTCCTCTTCCAACAGCATAGGGATGGCCTGCTCCTGTATGGGAGTCGGCTTCTCAAAGCCCATTTTATCTAGTACTTTGCCTATTGCTGGGGACAAGCCCAGGGAATTAAAATTGCTCAAAAGATTGGGGAATTTTTATAAGCTGCAAAAGTAGTCTATAAAGAGGGCGGTCGCACTATTTAGAATGAATTAATAGCCTTTCTATGTTAATAATCAATCTTTTAGCCCATTCGAGCTGCAAGGTGACTACTCAGATGATAATCGAGAAGGTTGAGACTTGCCATTCTGCATAGCCTGAGCACTTTGACTCGGTACGCTAGCGTACACCACTTATACTGTAGCCTGTCTCCAGATGTTTGGTCAGCACACTGCCTGCCTCTATCATGGTACTTTCACCAATCTTGATGCCTTCAGAAACTATGGCACCCACTCCGAGCACCGACTCATTGCCCACTTCCACTCCTGCGCCTAGCGTGCAGCCAGTAGACAGATTACTATAATGGCCAATGACACAATCTTGGTCAACAACACAGCCCGTGCTAATCACGCAGCCGTCACCTATTTCAGACAGCATATTAATCACTACTCCTTGATGCACAACCGTGCCTCTACCTATTCTGACAGAATCAGAGATGTCAGCACCCGGGTGAATCAGGGTGCCAATGTCATAACCCGCCTCGGTCAAAAACTCGATTTGTTCTCTGCGCTCGGCATTATCTTTCACTGCAACTATGCATCGAATAGTCCCTTTAGGATAGTTCTTTAACTCCATGGGGCCACCAAGGACTGACACGCCCAAGATGCTTTCCGTATCACCAGAATTACCAAGATCAATGAGCCCCGTTATCTCGTGCCCTAACTTTTTAGCTATGTCAATGACTGTTCTGGAATACTCTCCAGTGCCTATTATCACGTATGAATCAATCATGTCTTCAGTGGTTTAGCAGTATAGTTTGCTTCTTCGAATATAAGCACCAAAATAGCTCGGTGCGGCCTCTGCGTGTTTCAGACAAAAGTACTCTTTGATACAAACACTATTCACCAAGAGCTTGACTGAACTTCAAAGAGACATTTAAGCATGAAAATTCATGACTTAAGCTTCCCAAAAAGCGTGTTAATCTATTATTGACCCACATACTGGCCATCGCGCAGATTGAGCCATATATTTGAGTTAGATTGATTCGGCTATGAAAAATCTAGTTGCAACCTTATTTATTTTCTTCTCTACTCTCTGCATGTTTGGACAGACTGCGGCAGAATATTCTTGGCGAAATGTGCCCATTGGTGCAGGTGGCTATATCACCGGTATGAGGATACACCCCATGGCTCCGCACCACAAGTATTATCGCACTGATGTGGGAGGTGCGTATAGACGTGATGACAATCAAGATCGACTGGTCCAGCTGTTTGACTTTGGGACAGAATTTGAGAACTACTACTCTGTGGCGGGCATCACTTTTGACCCGACAAATCCTCAGTCAGTGATTATGGCTGTAGACAGAAAGTGCTCAGACACATACTCAGCCATACTAGTCTCTACTGATGCAGGAGAAAACTGGACGGTGATTCAGGTGCCCTTTTACTTTGCTGCTAATGGAGGCAGAAACTGCACAGGCAACAATTCTGACAAAGACCGAGAAGGAAACTGCATCGAGGTAAATCCGCTTAACACAAATGAGATTTATATCGGCACAAGAGACAAGGGACTTTGGATACTTGACCTGACTGACCCGCAAAACCCTGTGCAGGTAAGTGATGCCGACATACCTCACAACACTGAAAGACTCAGCATACGGTCGGTGTCCTTCCATCCTACGCAGCAGAATAAAGTCTTGGTCGGGTATGCCGGACATGGCGTTTATCTCGGGGATACTGCAGATGATACTTGGCAGCAGATTGACCAAAACATAGTTGCACTTGAATTGGTGCAAGACCTCAGTCTTTCTGTAAGTGGCAACACACTCTATGCGGCATGTGTGGGAGAAGGAATCTACAAATGTGAAAATGTGCTTTCTGCAAATAGAACCTGGACTCAGGTGCTGACTTACACCGGAAATGACCGTGGCTACCTCACCGTCACGGCCAGCCCTTACGATGAGCAAACACTGATTACGGTGCAGAATAACTGGGACTCCTATGATGACTTCAGGGTCTCTTATGACGGAGGCGTGAGCTGGACAAACCCGGGAGGTACGGTCACCAATATTTTTCCATGGAAGACTTCTGGATTTGGATCGAACTGCTCTCAGATAGTGTTTGACCCCGTAAACCAGACAGCTGTATATATCAGCTCCTTTTTTGGCAGCTACATGACCAGTGATTTTACAGCCTCTCCCATTGCGTGGAGCAACGACTCTAACCGCGGGCATGAAGAGGTGGTCAATGTTGAGATTAGCGCTTTTCCAGAAAACTCAGCCGAGAACTTCCTCCTCCTAATGGATGGTGACCATACTGGCTTTGTGTATGACGACATCTCGGAAGATAACTTTCCGCAGCAGGATATACGCAGCACGCTTGATGATGGGGCAAATGCCATTAAAGGAGGCGTGGCCGCTTACTGTGAGAATGCATCAGATAATATAGTAGTCTGCCTGCCAAAAAACTGGAATGAGTCTAGTGCTGGACTCGCCTATTCTGAAGATGGTGGAGTGAGCTTTACGCGAAGCACGACATACAACGAAGCATGGGGCAAATCTGTCTTGGCCCTCTCATCTGGAGATGCTAACCGATTAGTGATTGCAAACCAAGAAGGCCTGTGGTGGGAGGACCGAAACACGGCCAATGGCTTTACTCAATCGACTTTAACTAACAGTGTAAATGGCAACTGCGAATCATTCTCTTTCAACTGTTTAGCTCCAAGCAATATGCTCAGCGACAGCTTGATTAACCCCAGTGTGTTTTCTGTCTACAGACCCTTGGCTTCTGACAAAGTAATGTCTTGCGTGTTTTATTATTACAACCAATTTGATGGCACTTTTCATGTGAGTACAGATAATGGAGAAAGCTGGTGCATGGTCAACGACCAACTACCCGCGATAAGCAATGTATGGGCCAACAAGATTGAGGTAAACACCATTCCGGGGCAGGCTGGACATGTGTATATAAACTTCAGAGACTCGCTTATCAAAAGTATAGACGGTGGTCAAACGTGGTCAGGTGTGACTCATGTGCAAGGCGCGCTATGCTTTGGCTATGGAAAAGAAAAGCCTGGAGAGACTTACGCAGCACTCTACATTTTTGGAAAGGCAAATGGAGATAACGAAGAACGCGTGTACCTCTCATGGGACCAAGGACTAAATTGGGTTCAAATAAACGACACAAACGAAGACAACTGGGGCAACCCAGCAGGACTGGCAGGTGATAGAAACGTATATGGTCAAGTTTACTTGGGTGTGGGCGGAATGGGCGTATTTGTGGGCGAATACTCTCCTGGCCCCTTCATCTCGATGACCAGCCCAGCGGGAGGAGACGAAGTAATAAAGAACAGCACCATTGAAATAACGTGGGAATCAAACATCGATTTTAATGGTGGGCTTACGGTCTGGCAAGGCCCGAGCTTTGTAGAATATCTTGGTCAAGTAGACATTGAGACTGGCAGCTATCAGTGGACAGTGCCGTCAAGCTTGGCTGACGGCCAATATGAGATACGACTTAAAAGCCTCGATGGCAGCGAAACTCAGGATTACACAGAGTCATTTAATGTCATCAGCACTTGTCCGAGTGATATTAATGGAGACGGCACAGTAGACATCAATGACTTCCTGTCTTTTAATTCTGCTTTTGGAAGTTCTTGTGACGGATGTCCTGAAGACATCAACCAAGACGGGATAGTTGACATTAATGATTTCTTAGCCCTTAACTCGGCCTTTAGCAACCCTTGTCAGTAATTAGGATCGTACATCAAATCGGTGATGTGCTTCTTCAGGTCTTGAGGCTTTTCCATTGTGGTAAGTCCCTGCTCAAAAACGAGCTTGGCCACATTACAGGCTAGTTCCAGGCTTACTTCACGTATATTTTTAAGTGAAGGATACATGGTTCCACTATCGAGCTGCTCTTGACTTAGCTGTTCTGCTAAAGATTCTGCACATGATATCAGCAAAGACTCATCAACCTCTTTAGCTTGACTTGCCAACAAGCCTAGACCAAGCCCAGGGAATATGTAAGCGTTATTACCTTGTCCAGGCACAAAGGTTTTTCCTTCAAATTCTACAGGGTCAAATGGCGAGCCACTTACGAAGATTGCTTTGCCCTTGCTCCATACGTAGGCCTCTTCGGCTGTGCATTCTGCACGACTAGTTGGATTAGACAATGCAAATATGAGTGGCCGCTCATTATACTCAGACATTAGGCCAATCACTTCTTCATTAAAGGTGTTATTAGTTCCTGTTGCTCCAATCAGCACGTCAGGCTTAATGAGCTTAAGCGCAGACATGAAGTCCATCTGGTCTTTGTCTTGTGCATAGGGCAACTTGTGGGAAGCCAGATCAGTTCTAGATTTTACTACCAAGCCATTACGATCACAAAAGTTTAGCCTAGACAAGGCTTCTTCTTCAGTAAGCCCCTCTTTTATATAAGCCACACGCATGAGGTCTGCGATACCCGTGGCGGCAGAACCGGCTCCGAGAAACAGAATGTTTAAGTCCTTAAACGACTTGCCGGTGATTCGGGTACTCGCTTGCACACCAGCTAAGGTCACGGCTGCTGTTCCTTGAATGTCATCATTAAAGCAGAGCAGTTCTTTTCTGTACTTCTTAAGCAAGCGATATGCATTGGGCGTCAAGAAATCCTCAAACTGCACGAGCACTCCCGGATACTTGTTTTTAACTGCGGTGATGAACTCGTCCATCAACTCATCATATGCTGCACCCTTCACCCTCGGGTGAGGATAACCAAGATACAGCGGGTCTGCCCTGAGCTCTTCGTTATTGGTACCCACATCAAACATAACAGGTAGACACTCACTCGGGTCTATTCCGCCAAAGGCCGTGTAGAGCGAGAGCTTACCAATAGGAATACCCATACCGTTGGCACCTAAATCACCAAGTCCGAGTATGCGCTCACCATCAGTGACGACTATGACTTTGATGCGCTTGTAATTCCAGTTATCGAGCATGTCAGATATCTGCCCCTTGTCTTCTGGCGTGATGTAAAAGCCTTTTGGCAAGCTAAACAAATGCGAAAACTCTTTACAGGCCTGACCAACTGTAGGCGTGTAAATGATTGGCAGCATCTCTTCAATATTTTCCATGATGACCTTATAGTAAAGCCGATCATTTCTGTGCATCAGCGCATAAAGGGCCAAGTACTTATCAATCTCTGTATCCTGCCTACGGACGTTAGTTACGATACGTTCTACTTGAAGATCTTGTGTACTTACCGCATAAGGAAGGATGCCCCTCAACCCTTTTTCATCGCGCTCTGCTCTGTCAAAAGCTGTGGACTTATTTTTTCTGCGATCCTTTATCAACTCGAAGCCCTTTTTCATTTGCTCAAAATATTAAGCCGCCAATATCTACTTTTTTATAGCTCAGCGAACGACAATCTGCATGAAGTGTTCATATACCAATGGTGAATTATACAGCCAGAATAGGCGCGCTCTTCTATTATTTGGACGGAAAGTTGAAGTATGTATCTGGAAAGGGCTCAGCACGAAGCACATAGTGCCACCACTCCCCTTTGATACTCCTGAAGCCATGCTTGGACATCAACTCCTTAAGCGTCAATCTATGCTGCATCTGTTGTGCAGTAATCTGCTGTGTGTCCCAACCTGATATGCCTCCGAAAAAATCAAATGGCGAGCCCATGTCGAGCTCCTCTCCTTCTTGGTCACCACTGTCATGAACCAGAGTGAGGTCTACCGCTCCGCCACGCGAGTGTTGAGATTTCTCTGCGATATAGCCCAACTGAAACAAACTGACTTTTTGTAGCTGAGGGTAGTACTCGGACTTTGTCAAAGTATCATCTAGTTGAAGAGACCAGCGCTTGAAGTGGTCTACCGCTTGCTGAGGTCTGTATGCGTCAAATATTTTGAGACTGTAACCGGCCAGCTGAGCATCGGCCTGAACAGCCTTTAATGCCTGAGCCACTTCCCTGCTAGCGATGCAGTTCTTTGAATGGTAACCGTCAATGGTATCGCCCACAAAATTTTTGCTTGAGTAATAGCGCATGTCATATTCTGCCTGAGGCAAATACATATTGAGATACACAAAGCCCGGATGCGGGGCGAACAAGACTTGGCTGGTGTCTATGATTGCTGCACCCACGTAGACAGGCTCTTCTTGCACAGGCGGCTCAACAGTGATGGTCTGTTGAGTAGACACATCAGCACAAGAGCTACATAACAGGCCGCTTGCGATGATTAAGGCAACTAGCTTTTCAATTCCCCAAGATGGCATTGACAAGTGCTTCTTTCTTGTCTCCGTTTTTTCCGAAGAGCCAATTGAGCACGTTGTCTTCCCATATTTCATCATACTCTTTGTCATTAATGATGCTTCGTTCCTTGGCGAGGTCCAAAATTTTACCTGGATATGAAGATTGCGGCTGACTCTCCATTTCACCTAACGGATAGGGATCATCAAGCCCCATGATAATTTGGTCTGTGCCTGATCGGTCTACAAGAAGTTTGAGTGAATCTGTGTCATGCACCAGAGTGTCGAAGTAGATATTTTCATGACCTACGGCCTTCCGCGGATGCGTCATGCCGTCAAATAAATCTGGCCTGCCGTCAAATCCTTCTATTCTGCGCCCAAGGTTCATCTGCGCAAGCTGCCCCCCGTGGGCAAAGGCGGTTCTGATATTTGGGAACTTGGCGTACATGCCCAACAGCGTGTAAAAGTGATATGCGTCTGCACACTGAGCTAGCATCCAAATGAGATGAAACCTCCAAGCTCTGTTTTCGAGCTTGATCATCTTGTCGCCATCATAAGGATGCACTTCGATGGCCAGCTTATACTTGTCGGCCAGCTCGAAAATGGGAAAGTTGTCTTCATGAAAAATGCATCTCCATTCGCCAATGGTGTCCATAAAATGCGTGGGCAGACACAAGACATTCATGCCCAGCTGCTCGACACAGCGCTCCATTTCCCAGAGAGCACCATCTATAAAACCGGGATGAACCACAAAGCCACACGAGAACTTAGAAGGATTATCATGTTGGACTTTGGCATTAAAATCATTTTGAAAGCGCAGTGCTTTTTTCATCTCATTGAGACGAAGGCCATTGCCATAAAGCTGAGACAAATTGAGCACCACGGCATGGTCTAATTTGTTTTTCTCCATCCACTCGAGCTTCTCGTTTAAGAAGAAGCTGGAGTCTGTGACAGGACGTTTCCATCCTTTTTGCAGCATGAATTTCCTATCATCATCTACCCAAAATATTTCCATGTCTTTCATGAAATCAGGTATCTGCTCAGGATATGGCAGTAGATGAGAATGTCCGTTAATACGTAGTTTTCTGGTCATTTGATGTCTGCAAGGTAGTAAGCCTCATTAAGGAAAATCGAATTAGGTGTGTTGTTTTATCAAATGACCCCCAGATTATGACACACACAATGGAAGAAGCTATCCATATAAAGTCGAACTGGGTGAAAATGGCGGAATTGTGATTTGTGTTGCTTTAAGGCATCTATTTGTACATGAACATAGATGTTTCTTTTTGCGCTTGAATTTGTGCCGCTGAATAATAGACTTACCTAGGTTTGAGCATCATTCTTTTTTGCATTGCAAAAAAAAGAATCAAAAAATGCTAGAAGAAAAAACCTTCACCCCGGCACTTGTCTTTTTGAGGATCCCGAGCTACTCTGCACTGCCAATTTCATCGGTACTCAAACTTCATCAGGTCATGAATGAAGAGCAAAGACAATTCTCTCCGACACGGCCCCGGCTTTTCTTCGGGCCAACGCACTTCTATACTTCACTCCTTTCTTGATGTTTTTGGTATTAGACAACGGCTGAGAATTACCGTTAACAAGTTTCATTCAGAAGAGATGCGTTTTGAGATACATCAAACAAGTAAATTCACAGCATGAATGAGAAGGAAAAAATCGATGCGGCTGTTTCTCAAATCTTGGCAGCTCGAGAAAGAGGTGCACCTTGTGCCCCATTGCGCGAGATTATAGGTGAAAACGATGTTCACTTGGCTTATGCTGTGCAAGAAAAAGTTGCTCAACACTGGGCCTCAAAAGGTGCACAGCGGGTTGGCGCTAAGATAGGTTTGACCTCAGAGGCGGTACAAAAGCAACTGGGTGTAGACCAACCAGACTTTGGTGAGTTGTTTGACTTCATGGCCGTCAAACCTGGCGCGACTATTCCTTGGAACGAACTCATGCAGCCTAAAGCAGAAGTGGAAGTGGCCTTTGTGATGGGGGCCGACTTGGTCGCTCCGGTGCCAACAGAAGCGGAATTGAAAAAGTGCATCGCTCATCTGTGTGTGGCGATAGAAGTTGTGGGCAGCCGTGTGGCCGATTGGAATATCAAAATCAGCGACACCATTGCCGATAATGCTTCTTCGAGTCATTTTGTAATCGGTTCTAAAAAAGTCGCGCTAGAAGGATTTGACCTTGAAGAATGTGCCATGACACTTCACTCTAATGACGAACTAAAAAGCAGCGGACTAGGAAAAGACTGCTTGGGTTCTCCGCTCAATGCACTTTTATGGCTAGCCATCAAAATGGCCCACTTGGGCCGACCGCTCAAGAAGGGAGACATTATTTTATCTGGTGCATTAGGACCGATGGTTGCGGTTAGTCAAGGAGATCAATTAGTCGCTGACATTGCTGGGCTTGGAAAGGTGGAATTGAATTTTGGTGACTAAGCCTTGAAGCTCTACCTCATTACTGCCTTCACTTTAGGGCATTTAGGCATAATGTTTATAATTTTTTCGAGATAGCTAAACAACGCATCCTGGTGTATCACAGCTTATTATGTCATTTTCCATATTCAAATAAGCGAACAGTCCAAGGCGCTTATAGTAATTTATACTCAAAGTCCTTATCTTGCAGCATACACACACTACATCATGAAAAAACTACTCTCACTTTTCCTCTACGTTAGCCTCTGCCTATCATATGCTCAGGCACAATCTTGGAACCTTGTTTGGTCCGATGAATTTAACGGCACATCACTAGACGCTAACAATTGGGCCTATGATGTGGGCACTGGGTCAAGCCAAGGACTTGTGGGCTGGGGAAACAATGAGCTCCAGTATTACCGTTCTGGCACTAACAACCTGACTGTTGGTGGAGGAGTGATGACAATTACTGCGAAGCAAGAAAACTTTGGCGGTCAGAATTACACCTCTGCGCGTATCAAGTCTCAAGGATTGCAAGCATGGACGGAAGGAAAAATTGAAGCCCGTATTAAATTGCCAATAGGTCAAGGTATCTGGCCTGCGTTTTGGATGCTGCGCAACGACCCTCTTGCTGACCCGAATGCTCAGTTTTCGTGGCCGGGTGAACTTGATATAATGGAAATTGTCGGTCACCAGCCATCTACTCTTCACGGTACTGCGCATTATGGAGTGCCAGGTGGCGTAATCTCAAATGGAGGGTCAACAACATTAAACAGCGGAACTTTTGCTGATGATTTTCACACGTTTACTATCGAGTGGTTTGATGACGAAATAGTGTGGTTCTTAGATGGTATACAGTATTATAGATTGAAGTCTTCTGACGTCTCCCCGAACTACTGGTTGTTTGACCAAGACTACCACTTACTCTTTAATGTTGCTGTAGGTGGCAACTGGCCAGGTTCGCCAGATGGAAGTACCGTCTTCCCAAACACCATGGAAGTGGACTGGGTGCGTGTGTATGATATGACGCCTGGTACTGTGAGCACGACATTTAATGTAGACATGACCTGTGAGTCTGGTTTTTCTACTGTCTCGCTTGAGAGCCCTGAGTTTGGATGGTGTGGTAACTGTGTGCCAATGGCTGACGCAGATGGTGACGGTATTTGGTCTGTGACTCTTGACATTCCGAGCGGACCTTTTGAATACAAGTACGCAGTAGACAACTTCGCTGGTCAAGAAGACTTGCTTGATGATATGATTTCTGGCGGCACTTGCGCTCCAGTAACCAACTACGCAGATTATGCGAATCGCCAAGTAACAGTCGTGTCAGGACTCGTTAAGGATGATATATATGGTAACTGCGTGTCATGTGTGACTGGTGGAAACCCAGCCGTGACGTTTAGAGTGGACATGTCAAATGAAAACCTTCAGGCGGGAGAATCTGTGTTTTGGAATTCAGACCAAAACGGATGGTGCGGAACATGTGCAGAGATGACGCCAACAGGAAACGACATCTGGGAAATCACAATTGATGAAGGCTACCCAGCTGGAGACTGGACATATGTATTTGTAAAAGGAACGACTGGATCGAATAGTGCAGAAACACTAGACCAAGTGCAAGATGCGGACTGCACGGTCTCGGCATTTGGATTTACCAATAGGACTGTGACAGTGGGTACGGCCAATGTAGACATGGGCGTGGTGTGCTGGGAATCTTGTGAAGCCAACTGCCCAGATCCGGGCTTAGGATGTACGGACCCTACGGCCACTAATTACTCTGCAGCAGCAACGACTGATGACGGCTCGTGTAAGTTCTTAGTGACCTTTAAAGTGGACATGAATGGCGTTCCATTTGCGTTTAACGATGCCTTTGTCAACGGATCATTTAACGGTTGGTGTGGCAGCTGTAATATCCTTACGGATTCAGACAATGATGGAATATGGGAATCGACATTTGAGTTAAACAATGGGAATTATGAGTTCCTATTTACAGCCAACACCTGGGACTTTATTGAGGCCATGACAGATGGATCTTCGTGCACCAATACCACCGTAGATGGCTCAAACACGTTCATCAACAGAACATTGACTGTAGATGGTGTGATTGAATATGAAACAGCATGGGAAGCCTGTCCTGTTTCTTGTCCTTCAGACATTACAGGCGATGGCGTGGTCAATATTGATGACTTCTTGGCCCTCAACTCCGCATTCGGCAATGTGTGCTCTGGATGCCCAGCTGACATCACTGGTGATGGTGTGGTCAATATTGATGACTTCCTTGCGCTCAACTCTGCTTTTGGAACTGTTTGTCAGTAGGGGGACTCTAAGTATTCTTATACAACACTAGGTATTATTACGAAGCTTCGTTTTGGGGTCTCTTTAGAATCGCTCGTTCTGGATTCAGTTCTGGCAAACCTCGACTCAAGTGCGCGCGCACTTAATAGAAATCAATGATTAACGAAGAGAATCGAAGACCTCTCAAGGAATCCACTTCACCTTACTGAAGTCGGGCTTTCTCTTTTCTAAGAAAGCGTCTCTACCCTCTTGGGCTTCTTCTGTCATGTAGGCCAGTCGAGTGGCTTCTCCTGCAAAGACTTGCTGTCCGACCATACCGTCATCCGTTAGGTTCATGGCAAACTTGAGCATTTTGATAGATGTTGGAGACTTCTCAAGTATCTCTTGCGCCCAGTCATAGGCTGTTTGCTCCAGCTCTTCGTGCGGCACTACAGCATTGACCATGCCCATGTCATACGCCTCTTGGGCGCTATAATTTCTTCCAAGAAAAAAAATCTCTCTCGCTTTTTTCTGCCCCACCATTTTGGCGAGATAGGCAGAACCGTAGCCGCCATCAAAACTGGTCACATCGGCATCAGTTTGCTTAAATATGGCGTGCTCTTTACTGGCTAGAGTAAGGTCGCAAATCACATGAAGACTATGCCCTCCTCCTACAGCCCATCCGGGCACTACAGCTATCACCACCTTAGGCATAAACCTTATTAGGCGCTGTACCTCTAATATGTTTAGTCTGTGATATCCGTCTTGACCGACATAGCCTTGATGACCGCGCGCACTTTGATCTCCTCCACTACAAAAAGCGTATTTACCATCCTTAGGTGAAGGACCTTCAGCGCTCAGTAATATAACCCCGATGTCTGTATCCTCTTGGGCGATATAAAAGGCATCATAGAGTTCTGAAGTGGTCTTTGGTCGAAAAGCATTTCTGACCTCTGGTCTGTTAAAGGCTATTCGGGCTGTTCCACCGCACTTTTTAAAGGTTATATCCTCGTACTCTTTTACGGTCGTCCAGTTGATTTCTGACATGCCTTAGTTTGCTTTTCTAGTCTCCACTACTTTGAGCTTTGTGCCAGACGGCACTTGGTCTCCGACCATCATTCCGTTAACTACGGCAAGTTCTTCGTGTCGGCTTCCGGGTATGCCATATGTGGCCATGTGGCTTGCAAATGTTGCTCCTTTATTGACCGTCACTACTTTAATAATCTCAGGCTGTCTGCTAAGCTTATCAGCATCTGTAAGCTTCTTAAAATTGTTAATCGTAGTGTTAAAGCTCGGCTGCAATGCATTAAAATCTGCCTCTAGACTGACCGCAGTAAAAGTATATGTCAGGTTGCCATATTTAATCATGGTGATATTGGCCATGACAAGGTCTTGCGCTTGCGTCTGACCATCTGTGGTCGTGGCAGGCTTGGTGCGTGCTATAACTGTATGCGCCTGATTGCCATGAATTGTTTTTGGCTGTGAGCTTATCACATCTAAGTCATACTGCTGCACGATGGCGCTGATTTGCTCACTGAGCACTCCCGCTGGACCTGCTGTGAGTGTATTTGCACCTTTACCATCTGCTGCGGCCATCTGAAATGCCTGCGGACTATTTTGATGTTGCCATCCCGCTGGAACTGGAAATTCAAATGCCAATTCAGGATGATAAAACTTATTGTTCTCCACAAAGCCTTGTCTTGGGTCTTCTCCATAAACCAGGCCGTTGAGCATGCTCAAATACTTGTTTCGACCTACTTGCGCATCATTTAGATTTAGCTTTGTCTGCCATTCTCCAGCCATCTCTCCTACTCGTTGCTTTCTATTGAGTGGATCTGGGTGGGTAGACATAAACTCTGGTATAGACACACCTGCCGCTTGTGACTTTCGTGCCAGCGTCTCAAAGAAATTAGCCATCTCATGGGCGTCATATCCTATTTTAGAAGAATACTCCACGCCCAACTCATCAGACTGCGACTCGGCATCTCGTCCAAACTTGAGCATAAGTAGTTGAAGACCTTGTGAGGCACTTCCTGCAAACTGAGCCAACTCAGGCTTCGCAATCATTCCTGCCACGAGACCTACCTGCATGAGCTGCGCGTCACGTTGTTGCTTTACAGAATGTCGTGCTGTGATATGACCTATTTCATGTCCAAGTACACCTGCAAACTCCGCTTCGTTGTTAAAGTGCGCCATGATACCTCGGGTGAAATACACAAAGCCACCGGGCACCGCAAAAGCATTGACCACAGGACTATCCACAATCTTAAAGTCATACGGTAACTCCGGTCTATGACTTATGGCCGCCATCTGTTTTCCTTTCTGATTTATGTACGCCTGCAGAGTAGCATCTTCATAGAGCCCAAACTGAGCTACGATTTGAGGATCATAGGCCTGACCCATCGCCACTTCATTCTCAAATGACATGACACCAAACTGCTTTTTGCCCGTCACAGGATTTCTCACACATGCGGCAAGCAGTAATAGCAAGCAAAACATTGCTATGCTGGAAATGAACTTATTCATAACAGATTATATAACAGATAGATTAAAATCTCGAATAGCTCGGTTGGCGAGTATTCTGGGCACTATTACTTCGTCACTTCGACTTTGACTGCCATCGGTCCTTTTTGACCTGGCTTCACCTCAAACTTGACTTTGCTGTGCTCTTTAATTTCATCAATTACATCATTGACGTGAACAAAGATGCTGTCTCCCGTCTTTTCTTCTTTGATGAATCCAAATCCTTTTTCACTATTGAAGAAGGTAACCGTACCAGACTTTTTGAACTTGTCATCATCTTCTCCTACTTCTTTTTTCGGAATACCAACAACAATGTCTTCTGCCTCGATTTCATCATCTTCATCGTATACTGGTGGCTCAGGCGTCAAGTTACCGTACTTGTCTACGTACATGAACTCGCTCATACCTTCACCTTCTTTGCGCTCTTCCTTCTTTTTAGCCTTTTCTTCGCGCTTCTTTTTCTTCTTCTTTTCTTTTTCCTTTTTACTCCAGGATTCTTGTGATCTACCCATTTATTGCTTTTTATTTTAATTTTCGGATTACCGAGATTGCCCCAAAGATAGTGCTTAAGCGTACTTTTTCGGGCATAATCGGTGTTTATCAGTGTATTTATATCAACACTTAGGCCAAAAAGTGTTTAAAACCACTAATAAGTATGCCCAAGCTACAAGGCCCTTCACGCAAATCTTTTAATATATTGCGCGACTGAGAAAATACGCTATTGATATAATACTAACATTATGATTAAACGAAACAATACAATTTTTGCGCTTGCATTTTGCGCTGTAATGAGCTTGGTCTTTACTTCTTGCTCATCATGTAATGATAAAGGTAACGCTGCTGCAAACAGTGCTACTAAGACTGTAGGCGATGCTGCTGATGCTGCAAAAGATGCGGCTGGAGATGCCGCTGACAAAGCTGGTGAGATAGCTGATGATGCTGCTAATGCTGCAGGTGACGCCATGGACAAGATGGAAACTGCTGACCCTAACCTAGATTTCGCTGAAGGAAGTTGGGCTTGGAACATTCAGCAATACATGAGCAGTGGATCTGGTAACGGTTCATTTACGCTTGATAAGATTACTGAAGATAAAGGTGATCTTTCTGCTGAAGGAAAAGAGCAACTGGACAACCTAGCTGCTATCCTTAAAGCTAATCCTGCTAAAGTGATTGACTTGAAGGCTCACAGTAGAGAAGCGAAAAATGAAATAGGTCGTAAGGCGAAGCAAGCTGGTACAAAGGCGCGTGCTCTTTGGGTGCAGGAGAAGTTGAAGGCTAGAGGTGTAGACGGAAAGCAGATCAACGCTATCGGTGACGCAGACGCGACACTTATCGAAGGAGTTGCTGGTGATGATGATAGCCAAAGAAGATTATCTGTAACATTTGTACAGTAATCATTTAGACATTTATGATAGAGCCCCTTATTCTGATGAGTAGGGGGTTTTTATTTTAATTCAATGACGCGCATAACAAAGCGCAACACTTCACGTATACAAGGACACTTGGAAAAAAGAATTCCATATACTTTGACTCTTATTCAAGCCATTTTGTGCCTTGTGGTGGGCACATCATTCATTGGTTCGACTGATGAGCGTGCAGAGACAGCGCCCTTGTATAATGTGCCAAGTGCATTGCCAAGCGCGCCACTTGACGTGTATGACGCCCTGCAAGGACGTATAGACCGAGAGGCCATTGAGTCGGCCGTAGAAGGATACAATAACCTCCAGCGCATGGATGTGATTGACAAACCCATATTGGTGGTCATCGACTTTACGAAAAGTGCCAATGAAAAAAGACTCTTCATCGTTGACATGCGCGATACAAGCATGGTGCACCACAGTCTGGTGGCACATGGTAAAAATACTGGAGAACTATTCGCCACAGATTTCTCTAACACCCACAGTTCATACAAAAGTAGTCTCGGTTTTTTCAGAACTGCAGAGACGTATTCAGGCAAGCATGGCCTGTCTTTAAGAATAGACGGCATCGAGCCAGGTATCAATGATAATGCCCGAGAGCGAGCCATAGTGATACATAGCGCAGACTATGTAAGTGAGTCATTCATCGCAAAACATGGACGATTAGGGCGTAGCCTTGGATGTCCAGCACTGCCGGTCGAAAACTATGCTGCTGTCATTCACAGCATCAAAGAAGGATGTCTACTTTTCGCCCATGGAGGCAAGGCAGATTATATCGAAGAGTCGTCACTCTTGGCGGGCAACTAACTCACATTGGCCGTACTATTTCAGTAGTATTCTAGCGGCATTATTTATTTTCTATTCATGTAGCGGCCCATCAGCCCCTCCCCCTCCTATTACTGAACCAGACATCGATTCGCTTGCTATAAAACAAGCCCTGCAGCGAGAGCGTGACAGTGCATACACCGCATTTTTTCTTCAACAGTACATAGGCAGAATCAGCTCAGAAAAGAATAGTAAAATTAGAGCCGAAGTATTGTTTAGTGATGTGATGCTGCCCAAGCTATACAACTCACACGGCTATCAACTCCTGTGGATAGACAGCACCCACAGAGCCAACGCCATAAAGGTCATTAGAGGAGCCTCAGATGATGGCCTTGAGCCAAATGACTATCACCTAAAGAGTATTGATGAGTTAATTCGCCAGCATAGTGATGACTATGAGATTAATGCCTCAATTGACATACTCATCACTGACGGCATCATACTATACGGCACTCATTTGCTGAATGGCAAGACTGACCCGCAAACTTTAGAGCCTACACTTCTATATGAACAAAGGGTGCTCTCTGACGAAGTGCTCAATGAGATGCGCAGTCACCTTATAGATGGTGAGGTTCAAAAAATAGTGTCTGACTTAAGACCCAAAGCACCTTACTATAAAGAGATGATGAAGGGGCTAGCCCGTTATCAGGCCATTGCTGATAGTGGCGGCTGGCGGAGCATAGCCCTCAAAGTCCGGAAAATAGAACCTGGAGACACAATTAATGTAATCTCCAGCATCAGAAAGCGACTGGCACTAGAAGGAGACTATGCGCTAGACGTGGATAGTCTTCTTGCAGACAGCACTTTTCCTTTTGACAGGTATGACAAAACCTTACAGGGGGCAGTCAAATTATTTCAAAAAAGACACGGCCTTAATGACGATGCGATAATAGGACGGAGCACCATCAATGCCATGAATATTTTTGCCAGGGAGAAGGTAGACCTCCTCAAAACAAACCTTGATAGAGCACGATGGCTGTACCATGATTTGGCAGACGAGTACATATTAGTCAACATAGCAGGATACGACTTGCGCATGGTCAGAGATGCCGAATTACTTTGGAAAACACGTGTTGTTTCTGGTAAAACGACCAGTGCCACGCCTGTTTTTAAAGACGAGATAGAGTATATCGACCTCAATCCGGTGTGGGCTCTCCCCTTCTCTATTGCTGATGGAGAGATACTGCCTAAGCTAAAAAAGGACTCCACATACCTCAAGCGAAACAACATGGAACTGCTTACAGGTTCTGGAAAAAGCATTGACCCATCAACTGTAAATTTCAAGAAGATTAAAGCTCGAAATTTCCCCTACTTCATTAGACAAGGTCCTGGACCTGGAAACAGCTTGGGGCGCGTAAAGTTTCTATTCCCAAATCAACACAGTGTCTATCTTCATGACACTCCTTCTCGAAGCCTGTTTGTAAGAGAAGACCGGGCCTTTTCTCATGGCTGCATTAGAGTCGAAGACCCGCTCACCCTAGCAGAGCTAATCTTAGTCAAAGAAGATGTGTCGAGAATTGAAATAGACAGCATCATCACGACCAACGAAACGCAGCGATATGTGCTCAAAGAAGCACTGCCTGTTATGATTACTTATGCTACAGCATTTGCCGAAAACGACATTGTTTACTTCTACAAAGATGTGTACAAGCGAGATGCAGAGTTGATGTCAGCGCTTGGTTTGAGGCCTTGATATTGGCCCTGACAATAACTATGTCAACTAGCAGATCTCTACCGTAACAATTAGGGTTAAAGCCCGTATAAAATGAGATAGACCTAATACTGTCTCATTGAGATTGACCATAAAAATATTCATGGCTGCGCTTATTTGCCTGGCCTTCTTACCTAATCGGTGTCATTCGCAAGATGACATTTTAGATTTGGGATTTGACTGGTATTTGTTACTTGACCAACCTGATAATTCAAATGATGCTTTTTCCAGCCGAGGGTTAGCGGTCTCGTATGACCAAGTGTCTGGTAACACACACATGGTTGGCTACTACGATCACGTTAATGCAAATAGTACCAATTCAGATAAAAGAGGAATAATCTATTCTGTTGACAACAATGAAGAGCTGAAATGGACTCTACATATGATTGGAGGAGGAAATAGCTCTGTCACTGACGTCTGGTCTAACGATACTAATCTTTACGTAACTGGACTATACACCGCCAATTTTGAGTTTCACAGGTTTGTGGGAAGTTCCACAAGCTCCGAGTCAATCTTTTATACTGCGGATAATAACTCAGCCCCTAATGAGTCCACCGCCTTTATTGCCTCTTTAGACCCAAACACTGGAGATGTTTTATGGTTTTACCTATTAGGTGGCACCATGAATGATGGAGGTATGTCCATCTCTAGTAATAATGGTATCGTTTATTCTGTAATTGCTTTTGACAATTCTAATAACGACATGACTATCCCAAATGGGGACCCAAACATTGACGACTATACTGTGCCTGAAGTGCAAAATACAGGCTCGATTATCAACGGTTATGGTGGAAGCAATTCATATGCCTTGATTGCCTTAGACGGTGCAAGCGGTGATTATCAATGGCACGCCTTCGTAGGCTCTCAGGACAACGACTTTGTTTCGAGTTCAAGCTACTGGTTTACACGTAATTTCAGAGCAACAGACTTACACTGTTCAGATGAGGGAATGTTTCTCATTTATTTATCTCGAACTGATGACAGTATACACGGTAGTGATGGAAACCCATACTTCTACGGAGGTCAACCGCTGAGTCCAGACCGAGACGTGATGGTTGCTGAATTTGACTACACAGGAATCCCCCAATGGAAGAGGTACTTTATTCAAGACGACAACAACATGTTCTTCCCGAATATTACGTCAGACTGCAATGGCTTATATCTCTCTTTTTCTGGAGATACTGATGAGAAAATACATTACGAATCTGAAAATGGAGATGAAGTCTTTGAAACAAGCGACTCGAATGGTTATCGTCCGTTAATATTTAAACTGGATAAAAATGATGGCTACGCAACTTGGTTGCACTACACCAACTCTTCAGCTACTGGCAGATATGCCTCTCCAGTACTAGACATGTCTGCTGATGGATATGGTAGTTTGTACTTATGCGGAACTCTTGAAGGCTCTCTGACTTATAATGAGCATCTCGGTTCAAGTACAACCATAAACCCAGATTTGGTGTTTGGTCAAAAAAATATGTTCGTGGCTAGGATGCAAACGTCAGATGGCAAGTTGTCTGAGTTCAACCTCATGCAACGGTTTGATGATGACATACTATTTGGAATTGACTTGATTCTTGACCAATCTCCAGGCAAAGATGTTTTGCCAGGAATTGTCGTGACTGGATCTATAGAGAAAGACCCTGACGTCATAGTCAGCGCAATCCCCAACACCCATGACCAGGTATTTCTTGGAAAAATGGACAGTGAGTTTATGTTATTTAGTGACAATTGCTGTGACACAGCTTCTGTAGGTACAGTGACTGATATAAGTGATGAACAACTGTGTGCAGGTAAGTTAATCACACTTACTACCACAGGGTCAAGTGGTGAGCTTTTGTGGCAGTATCAATTGCCTAATGAAAATACATGGACTAATGTCGCTCCAGCAAATGACGAGTTAACTTTTACAGTCAGTGACCCTATTTCATACAGATTATTAGCTAGTGGCGAATGTGGAACCTGTGACTCCTCTGATGTCATACTTATTCAGCCAATTGTCAGCGAAAATGTAGGTTCAATCTGTGCCGCCTATGACATTGAATTAGTGTTAGACGACTGTGAAATGGTGGCCCCTCCTTTCGGAATGGTCAATATTCCAGACTTCTCAGGTGTCTGTTCCGTAGAAAATGTAAGTTATACAGTCAACTCCTCGGCAGAGCAATACACCGATATCGAACTTTCAGAATACCAATTTACATCTACGAATGGACTTTCACCTCATGAGGTTACGGCTAATGTCCACACAGCGGATGGATCATTGGAGACCTGTTCTTTTTTAGTTGATGTTGTAACTACTGCTGTACCTTCTTTTTCAGGTTGTGATTCTACCTTGAGGATTGCCGCAACAAATAATTGCTTTGGTTCATTACCTGAGGAGTTTCCGTTTGTCAATGATTGGACTGCCGCAGACTGTCACGGAGATGCAATAAACAGCTTTTCTTCAGACGCACTTGCCGACCACTACTCACTTGGAGTAAACACGATTGAACTCACATTTGCTGGAGATGATGCTGAACTCACTTGTCCAGTTTTTGTTGAAGTGGTAGACGAAAGTGGACCTGTATTGCAAAACTGTCCGGGAAATGGATTCGTTGACGTGATGCCAGTTGATGAGAGCAACGATTGCTTAGCGAGTATCGCTGTGACAATTGCGGTCTCTGACTGCAATCCTGTTACTGCTGATGTGTCACTGCTTGATGAAAGCGGGACTGTTGTACTAGAGCATCAGTCAAACGTAGCACTAACGGGCGCTGCTTTTGATAAATCTGGAACAGTCTTGTTTTCAAATCACCCTGTGGGCCTTTATACAGTTCAATATACCGTGACTGACTCCTTAGGTAACGCATCTGAAGTGTGCTCATACTTGGTCAGTCTAGAGGACACGACTCATCCAGTTTTAGAATCATGTGCCACTGACACCTTTTTTAACGTTAATGATTTTTGCAGCTATAACTTTAACCAAGATACCGATTTGAGTATGATTCAGTTTTCTGAAGCGTGCGGTTCATTGACTTATTCGTATGAACTAGATTCTGCTGGAATTACCATAGCTTCAGGAATGGCCCCTTTTGTTGGCAATCTTAGTCTGGGGTCCTATTTCTTCCGTTCGTTTGCCACTAACGATTTTGGCCTCTCAGAAGTATGTGAGACTAACATTACCATCCAAGACAACACATTGCCCCAGTTAGAGTGTCCCGAAAATGACGTCACATTATCGCTGCCTCCAACTTCTTGTTACGCTTCATTTTCAAGCCTCAGTCCTACTCAGCTCGATGACAATTGCACTTACTACTCGAGGTTTACAGTTTTAGATGACAGTAATACAAACGTCCTTTTCCAAGGTGAGCTGCCTATACCAACAGATGTGGAGCTGGGACCTGGTGTGTATATCGTTCAATTTGAAGCCTCAAATGATGCAACTTTTCAAACTGGTTTAGTTGAGTGCAGTTACTCTGTATTTGTCATAGACCCTCATGCTCCTACGATTGAGTGTCCTGCTGATATTACCGTGGTGGCTGATGCTCTCATTAACAATAACTGCTCAGTTACGGTTACTCACGACTTGTCTCCTACTCCCACAGACAACTGCGAAAATTATACTGTAGAATACACGATAAATGGAATCAATGACCCTGCATATACAGGCTCGGCTAGCGGACAGGAATTTTCTTATGGCGTAAACGAACTAAACTATATTGTGGTAGACCACGACTCTAATCAGAGCGCAGAGTGTCAATCTTCAGTGACGGTGACAGACACCGTGAATCTGCAGCCCATATGCCCAGGCACGCAGCATTTTAGTTTGACTAATTCATGCTCTATAGACATCAACTTATATAGCGAAGTAATCGCAGACTCTGTGCAAGTGCCGCTAAGAGATAACTGTCCATCTGTAGCATACGATTTCCCATTAAGCTGGGAGCGTTATGACAGTAACGGTCAATTGATAGATTTTAGCAACGACTATTCAGTATCAAATTCATTTGGGCAAGGACTAACTGAAATTGTGGTGTTTGTTCAAGACCAATTTGGTAATCAGCAAACATGCAATTTTGACGTCATAGTCAATGACACCAGCCCACCTGTGGCCTTGTGCTACGACTCCCTTAATATTGAATTAACTTCAAGCAGTGTATCCATTGAGCCAATACTAGTCGATAGTGGCTCTACTGACAACTGCGCGATAACCGATTGGGCATTAAGCCAAAGCACGTTCACCTCTGTAGGAGTCTTACCAGTCACCATGACTTTGACTGATGCGAGCAGCCAAGCAAGTAGCTGTTCGTCCATAATTACAGTAAGCGATTTAATTCCGCCTTCTGCGATATGTATTTCAGATACTACCTTCTATCTAAACAGTCTCGGAGAGTTTGACTTAAGTGCTGTGCCCGACTCAGTATTTGGACCAGAGAGTTATGATAACAGTGGAGAACTAACTTATAATGTTGCAGACACTGTGTTTTATTGCGACAATGTAGGCACACATGGTCTGTGGTTTTATGTCACCGATAATAATGGAAACCAAGACTCGTGCATGGTCAACATCACAATTGAAAATAGTCAAGCACCTATAATAAATTGTGTAGATACCAGCATCAATACCGGACAATGTGAAGAAACAATTCCCTTCAGCATCGAAGAGTTGACGCATAACTGTGATATAAACACGAACGATATTAGCTGGTCTATCTCTAGTCTCGGACTGAGTGGTAATGGCGATGCAGGAGAAGCTTTATTTCCACTCGGGACTCACGAAGTAGTCTGGACACTTCCAAATCCTTATAGTGACGTCACAGGAACGAGCACCGTCTTTGTAATTGATACTGTGGCACCCGTGATTCTTTGTGATCCAGAATGGACTTTCTGCATGGACCAACTCGGAAACTACGAAGCTGCTGCTCCAGTAGTGCAAGATGCCGGATGTAACGAACTGACTGCTTTTCCTTCTGTGGCCATAGAAGATATAGATGCCAGCACAGAATCCATTGTATGGATTGCGAACGATGGTTTTCAAGAAAGCCAGTGTATTACTGAGCTAAACATTACTCCGCTTGCCACGCAAGCACACCTGAGTGAGTCTGTACTCACTTTAGATTCTGAATACGAGATTAATGCGCTTAACGCAAACGAACCAAGTGTCGGTGTTGGTGTATGGACGGTAGACCATGGCTCTGGAGTATTGGATAATGCCAATGACCCGCAGACGGCAATACATTCGCTAAGTCCAGGTGAAAACATGTTGACTTGGACTATCACCAACGATGGATGTGGAGACAATAGTCAAGAGCTGACTATAGAGGTTAATAGTTTTCACATACCTAATGCATTTTCGCCAAATGGTGACTTAACAAATGAGCGATTTGTTATTAGAGGGATTCTAGCATATCCTGATAATCAATTCGAAGTATTTAATAGATGGGGAATAAGTGTCTTTCAATCTACTGGTTACAAAAATGACTGGAATGGACTAGACCCTGGAGGTTCTCCATTACCTACTGACACCTATTTTTATGTGCTTAAAGTAAACGGGCTCAATGAAACAAATGTGGCCTTTACTACGAATGGATTCATTGAGTTAAAGCGCTAGAACTCTCCTTCTTCCGCACTCTCCTAATGGCCACTTCTTGTGACCTTAACTTTTTCTCATACTGTGTAAGACAGTGATAACGGTTTGTTTTAACCTGTTTTCTGACACGTCATTAATCTTGACCATAGCCGTCAACTGTCGTTTCTGTGTCTACTAATCAGCAATCGATTCTTGAAAGCTTGAATTCCATTTTCGGTACATCCGCTATTCGAATGCTTGATTTCTAATACACTTGGCTTGTGGAAAAACTGATGCCAAACCCTTCTTCTGGTATGCCATTTGTACGAATATGAGTAGTACCTTACGAAAACATGGAAGAACGGAGATTACAATTCAACAGATTTTTAGTGATGGGTCGCAGTAAAGAAGTTGATCTCCACACCTATGCGCGACAGGTTTTGAAAGATGAGCCTGACTGCGAAGTGCATATAGGCAGCGACAGTCAAAACCTTGGCGAACGCACCACATACGTCACCACAGTAGTATTTAGATTTCCTGGGCGCGGAGCGCATGTAGTATACTGCAGAGAGCGTATTCCTGTCATTAGAGACATGTGGACTAAACTATGGGGCGAGTTAGAGCGCTCCATCGAGCTTGCCGACTTTTTTAAAGATGAACTAGGTATAAAAGTCACACAGATTGATCTAGACTATAATACCGATCCGCAATACCCGTCTAACAAAGTGCTCAATGCCGCCTCAGGGTATGTCCAGTCTTTAGGCTATAATGCCAAAGCGAAACCAGACCTTTTGATGGCCGTGTGGGCTGCAAATGTGCTCTGCCATTAATATCGATTCCTTTATCTTTCCTGTCTGATGAAAGAAGAATTTGACGCACAGGTTGTTTTGATGAGTAGCTCATTGGGCTACATCATAGTCCATGTGCCTGAATAAGTATCTGCAAATCTGAAGTCAAAGAAAATAAGCCGGCTCATTGCTCGGTTTGACAACAAAGTTGAAAAACACTGCGCACTTATGCCTTTTGGAGATGGCACTGACTATGTGATCATCAACAATGAAGAGCTTAAGCAAGTAGGCAAATCTGTTGGGGATGTCATCTCTGTGCAACTCGCTGACGACAAGAGCAAATATGGCATGCCGTGCCCCGAAGAGTTTGAAGAGCTTTTGAAACAAGACCCTGATGGAGAGGTATTGTTTCACGCGCTTACTCCCGGACTACAACGTAGTATACTCCATGTTATAGGTAAGCCCAAAGGTTCTGAAACCAGACTTAAAAAAGGACTGGTGGCACTGGAATACCTGAAGGCTACTCAGGGAAAATTCGACTTTCGGGAATACAACGAAGCATACAGAAACTTCAGGTTCTAATTCTTAATGAATCGCTGCGTGTCAGTGAGTCCACTGCTGTGATTGATGCGAATCAAATACGTCCCTGAAGACAGATTCTCGACTGACAGTTTCTCTTCGTTCTCCCTTATTTGGCCTTCGTCAATAATCGCACCATCTGCATTCAGCAGGTGATATGTGGCCTTTCCTTTCCAACTCGGGCGAACAGTAATAATGTCTTGAGCCGGATTAGGATAAAGAATGAACGAAAGTCCTTGTTCCACTTTTTTATCCGTCTCCTTTTCTAGTGGAATACTAGTCGCTGGCGCGGGAGTCACTTCAAGTTGAGTCTCCTCAGTAACTTCAGGCACTACGAGCTGAGGAATGAGGGCAGGTAAGCCCATGGTTATATGCTCTTCTACAATTTCAGGTTCTATGACTCCATTAATTGTATCTCCATCGTTAGTATCGGTATAATCAATCTCTGCCTCTCCAACATACGCCACATCTCCCATCTCAAAATCAATAAGCTCAATAGGTTCAATTGGATGAGATGGAGGCGGCAGAGGTAAAGTCGACTGATCCGCGCAGAGCACAGCCTCTGGATTTAAAATCACACTGTCTCCCATCAAGCCATAGTCGCAGTCGGGTTCTTTTGCAACCATTTCTGAATTATCAGGCTCGTCTACGTTATCGCAAATCCCCACTTTTGACTTCCATTCGGCAATAACATCAGGAGTTGGCAGGCCTTCGAGTGGTTGCGGAGTGCTCGCTTTTTGAGGCTCTAAAGACACGTAACCAAACGTGAGCAAGTTATTATACTCTGCATTTTCGTCTGTAACGATGATGCTCGACATGTCAGGACTTAGGCTCTCCGCCTTCAAACGAATTTTGAGTTTAATGCGATCTCGGTACAAATCCATTTCATTGAGAATCTTAGTTTCATATCCCGATGCTTGAATTTTAACGGTCACCATATTTCCTTTCGCACGCCCCGGCTCCACATTAAAATCAAAGCTCCCCTTGTCATCACTCATTACCGTACCGATAAGTTTTCCTTGGTTGAAAAAACTCAACTTGGCCTTTGATATTTTATTTCCAGCCATACTCTCTACTTTCCCTTTTAGCTCCACCGTATTGAGGTTTTGATGTTCCAACACTGCGCCATCCGCATTGGGGTAGCTGACTTTACCCATCCTGACGTCACCTTGAGCCATCATACTCTCCGTGCCAACGAGGGCTAAGACAGACGCGGCAATGGATTTGAAATAAGGCATTGCCATCTGTATTGGGCTATATCTTGATGCATCAGTAAGCTCAGGCAACACCTCCGCATTTGAGCTTTTACTCTCACAGGAACTTTCAGAAAGTTGGCCTTTTCGGAACCTACCGCAGGTTTTTCCAGGAGTGCTCTCTAGATAGTCTATAATTTCTGGTGTCGACTTTTTGGAGAAGTCAACTACTACCTTGTCACACACACCACAGTGACGACCTTGCTCCTCTGGGCTCATCTGGCCCCAGTTTTCATGACAAGGTTCTGGTATGCTTATCTTCTTCATGGCTTTTGATTTAGAAATTGATACACACAAGTCTCGGAAAGGTTCAAATGAAAAAGGCCGATGAATCATTCATCGGCCCTAATCAGTTTTTTATCGGTTGATTTTTAGGACTTAAGTCTTGATACCTTTCATCATATCTGACAGCTCCTTAAACGTAACCGGCTCATAGGTTATAGATATGGCTTGATTTGCATTTGCAGGTTGACTAAATGCATATAACTGCCCATCTTCCACCTTATAGGCAAACACCAATGGATTGTTTGATTTCACTGCCTTTGTCTCGTAAGTGCCACGGTTATTTTTCCATGCCTGCGTGATAGTCGTGTTGTTGTTTTCTATCACAAACACACGTTGATCTTCATAGTCTGGGGCGTTTACCTTCACAGCCATCACATCACTTGGCGGAATAGAATATAGACGGTCACAGTTTACCCAGTTCAGATTTTTTGTCTTAAAGATGTATGAGCCAAACTGACCGACTCCATTCATACGCCCTTCGTTCACTTGCTGTTCCATCCACTTTCCATACTCTACGGTATACTTATCATAGGCCTCGTTATATGCTTTTAATCGAGAAGCGTTTGCTTTGGCATAATCCCTTTTTGACTGCTCCACTAGCACCTGCTCATGATAGATCATGCGCTCGTTTTCACGCTCATACCACGCATCTACATCTGCATAGTACTGATCTAATATCTCTCCAAACCGAGGACATACATCCTGATACTTTGCTACTCTCGCATCGTATTTCAGCATCTTTCTTTCGTAGGTTGCCACAGCATTTGTGTATCGCTGTACGTTCAGCTCAGACTTCATCTCCTTATTGGTCTCAAACCATTTGTATTGCACTTCATAGTCTTCCATTACTGGCTGCTTTGGCTTTGTAGGATAT
>CAYSDH010000030.1:34420-36543 GCA_964429805.1 uncultured Flavobacteriales bacterium | reverse complement strand
CTTAAAAGCTGAGTCAAATTGAGTGCGTGCTTTTTCAGGCTCACCCATTGCGACATAGTAAAGGGCAAGATTTCTGTGTGTGTAAGCTCTGTCATTGTTTTCTAATTCCATAGCGATGTCGAGATGTTTTTTTGCCTCTTGCAGATTGCCTTTTAAGATATATGCCTGTCCCAAATTATCATACGCTATATCAAAATCAGGACATTTTTCTAGCGTCTTTTTAAAGTTTGAAATGCCCTGGTCGATTTCTCCAGTTCGCAGCATGAAGTAACCAATGGCGTTGTAGCAAGCAGCTGTAAGAAACAAATCTTCAGTCAAAAACAGCGCTTTTTGCAGAGAGGAAATGGCTGAGTCAAACTCAAAACATTCTCCTTGTTTGATACCTTTTGCAAAAAGAGAGTTTGCCTTAATCTCTGGACGTGCTGTAATAGATGTGCTTGACTCGTTTACGTATGTCATTCCATTTCTGAAAAGGGAAGAGTACTCCTCGTTCAAGTCATTGACCCACAGAGGATTTTCTTCTTCTGTTATTTTAGCGAAACACACAAGCGCATAGACTATAAGTTCCCTTGGCATGTCAGAGACTAGGTTCCATGTGGTCTGCCACAATCCCTCACTTTTGACCCCAATGTCAATTAGGTCATGAGAAAGTAAGACTCCGAAACCAAAGTGAACGGCAGCCAGATGTGCGAAAAGGCGAGCGTCCGGTGCTTCTTCAGAGTCAGTTTTTGAATCGTGCAGTTTTATTTTGACGAATTCGTAAATCACTCTAGAGACTGCCCGTTGAGGAGTGTTTTTTAGACTCTCAGCAAGGTGTATTGTGTGCTTTTTTTCGTCAGATTCTACCTCAGATTCAAAGACGCTACCTTCGATTTCGTAGGCCATGCCGTACTCATTTCGAATGTCGTTGTGGAACTTGAATGAGGTCTCCACATTATCTAATTGCAATAATTCTGATAAGTCTGAAGCAAGGTTTTTCAAGTCAAGCTTTTCTTGAGATAAAGTTTCAGGGAAGTACTCAGGAGTATAACTGTATTGTCCGGGACTGGCTGAAGGCATGCCGAATATCGAAACCAGCCATTCGAGGTTACTTTCTACCCATTCCTTATCGTCTGATGTTATGTTAAACACAATGCTTCAAAGTAAAATAAAAGTGAGCTGTTTATAGCTTCATTGCTAAATGATGTCTTATTATAATACATCTACTGATTTAATTCAGAGGGCTGAATTTTCATTTGACTAATTCTGCTAAGCGACTCTTTGACGAAAGATCGCCACACTCCTGTGTTTCTTTTTCTGGCGAAAGAAAACCAGAAAGCACCGCGCAATAAGCGCTCATAGAATACAAGTGTCGAGTGTCAAGCGCGCGCTTAGACCATTGCGCGTATTGGGATTGGGACATGTCATTTCCTGATTTTATAGCTTGCGTAAAATCATCAACTGTTCTGCAGATATATCCATTTACAAGATGATCTACAAAGTGGTCATTTTCGCCAACTGCACTAGCCAGCACAGGAACACCCACTGACAAATATTGTTTCGCTTTAAAGGCCGATTTGGCTTGGTTAAAAGGATGGTCAACCATAGGTGATAAGCCAAAATCCATCGATTTGATTTCAGAGTAGAGCCAAGCGTCATCTTCCCAATCTAAGTCTGTGGGGATATGAAGTTGTACATGACTACTCTTTTCAAAATAGCCCTCAACCTCTGGCACATCATTTAGATTTTTAACGCCATATAAGCTCAGTTTGACGGGCACTTTTGCTTCGATAATTGCAGGAAAGAGCAACTCAAAGAGACTTCGTTTATGAGAGAATGATTTAGAAGTGAGCTTCCCGTTGCCCATGTCTCCAGCCCAAACCAAATGGAGAGGAGATGTTTTTAAAGGATTGACTTTTTTCTGATTATGACTTATGACAGGAGAAGTCGATTTAATCACATTCTGATTAAATGCTAAGCAATACTTGTGCAGCGCATTGCTCCCAACAGTGCAGCGCGCTGCGTGCTTTATTAAAAAGTTCAAGGTCCGGTCATCTTTTCGCAAGTACTCTGCATCATCTATATCAAGCAGCGTATTTGATTTGACACGCACTAAGATTTTCATCAATGTGGCATACACACCT
>CAYSDH010000030.1:0-34410 GCA_964429805.1 uncultured Flavobacteriales bacterium | reverse complement strand
GATTGTGGCTGACTCCATTATGTTCGCTGAGGTATTCGAGCGGGTATTTCGCTCTGTACCTATGGCTGGGGCATTGTGCGCCATAATGCGCGAACCAGTAGATGTGTTTGTTGGTCGATTTGGTTTCCATGCTTCCAATTACTATTCCGCGTGAGATTCTTTACTTGCTCTCAATCTGGAGAAATATTTGGTCTCAGTTGAGAGAATGTTGCTTTTGTCACAACATGATTTCAACTGAGGTTCTTAAGATGAAAGTAACGCATAGATAGTCGTATCACTGTTTCGAAAAACAACAATTCTAGGAATGATAAAAAAGTGGAGCCGCGAGAGAGCTGCAACCAGGAGATTAGTCCTTTACAAAAGGATAGCTTTTCTCTGATGTAGCCGTCTTCACTCTGATGAAGTACATGCCATTAGTCAGTTCCTGTACATTCAGGTCTAGACGTTCTTGCCCTTCTCTCATCGCAAGCGTGCGCAAGGTTTGTCCCATGCTGTTGAGTAAATCAACTCCTGTTATTTTACCTGACAGGCCAGACACGTGCAATTCGTCTCTCGCAGGATTTGGATAGAGGAGGGCCTCTAACTCAAGTTCCGTATCAAAGGAGACGGCAATCGGGTCGAAGTATTCAAACTGGCCATCAAAGTCAGTCTGCTTCAATCTGTAGTATGATGTTCCTGTAAAAGGATGTGTGTCAACAGTGCTGTAGTCTAACACGATACTGCTATTTCCTGCAGCCTGAATGGTAGTCAATTCTTCCCAGTCACCAGAGGTTTTGGCTCTTTCTATGGTGAAGTAGTCGTTGTTTATTTCAGACGAAGTAGTCCAATTCAGTTTCACACTTGTGCCCACTTTTTCTGCGCTAAACCTGAGCAGTTCTATAGGTAGCGGTATGTCAAATTCTTTGATGCCTGTCGTAAACGGACTGAAGTCGCTAATTGTGTTTTCTGACCAAAGCTCCCCGCCTGCGCCAGTGACAGTGTATGAGGAGTTACCGTGGTTGTACCACTTGTCTCCATTCCATCTGCAGACGGCCATGTCGTTTAAGTCAGTCGGTATGCTGGAGCTTGTCGCTGAGTCCCAGCTCATTTTAACACTTACTGCATTTGACGTAGCCACTCGGTCCAAGATCCAATACTCGGTGTTGTTGAGACTCAAGAGGTCTGTGGCACGGTCATCATGCTCATAAAAAGCGTCTGAATCTGAGTGAAAATAACTTGCCTCAAAGGCCGCAATTCCTGAGGTCGGTGCACTTATAGATATCGGTCTATACAGGCTTCCGTTTCCGACTGGAAAATCAAATGCGTCATCACCTACTTTTCTAATCGGTCCTACTACGTGACTGTCGTCTGAAGTAAAGTTGACCAAGGCATTGTTTTGTACAATAGGCAGAGCCGTTGGAGATGACAAAACGATTCCATTTCTGAGTTCAAGTAAGTTTGAAATGTAGATGGACTGATCGATGATTAGGTCTCCGCTCGTTTTGTTGACCTCCATTCTGTGAAACGTAGGAATGATAGTGCCGCTCAGGCCATAAATCGTTTGGTCACCAGTGCCGTTAAATATTGCTTTTCCATTACCAGCCGTGGCGAGTTTGCACCAGTTATTAACGCTGAAATAGATGTCTTTTTTAAACTCGCTCTCGCAGTTATAACTGCCATACATTCTGCCGCTTGAGTTTTGAGTGTAATACACATCGCCCTCGTAGATATTGGCAAAGGTGTTGCTCGGCATGAGGTAGTGCGTGGCGTTGTTAAAGAATCGTGCCGTGCTCATAAAGATGTTGCCACCATAGCAGGCATCATTTCCTACTCCGTTTTTAGAGAAACTAGACTCTGATTGAAACAGCGATTCGCGTATGTTTACTCGGCCAGTGCTCACTTTTAGCGGAGCCTCCCAATCACACATAAAAGAGGTGAATGCTACTAAATCTCCTGCATCAATGATGCTACTAGTTGTTCCTTTCTGATCAAGATTGCGGATGTAAATATTTCCTGATACAAAGGCGCTTTCATTAGTAATAATCGCGTAGCCAGGATTTAGGCTTGTAATACCACCAGAAGAACCGATGTAGACACCGTCACTACCAGGTGCAGAAGAATCTAAATAGATGTTTCCGTTAAGCTCGCATTGAGCAGAACCTAGCTGGTTTAGGTGAATAGATGAATTAGTAGCCGTGCAGATGTTATCTATGTTCACGTCTCCATTCATAGTGAGGTTTCCTGCTCTGTTTATCCAGATGTAGTTTGATGTCCCGTTACCATCATTGTACACTTTTGCATCTCCATGTATCGTTGTTTTCGATGTAGCACCGTAACCCAGCGCGATGCTCGAATTAGCCGATGTGGTACTGTTCCACAAAGCGATATTACCGTTGACTTGTGTTTCGCCATTTGTTCCAAGAATAGATAAGGAGTTTGCTGCAGTGCTCGTTGTATTTTTCACTTCTACATCACCGTCAATTGTAATGCTTGACGTATTGGCATTAGCCACGCGTAAACCTCTGCTGGCCAAGGTGGATAGCATGTACAGGTTTCCACTAACGTAGTTGTCGGCAGAATTTGTGGCAAAGTAAGTGATGCCGTTTGCCTCAGAAATAAGGTCAAGATTTCCCATGACACTATCTGCGAGACTATGTCCGGTCATGATGTAGTCGGATCCTGAATTTCTATATGTCGCATTTGTCTCAAAGAAGTTTCCTCCGCGAGAAAGATCTGATCCGGCTCCGGTCTTATGAAAGTATGTCTCAGAAGAATAGTGGCATTCATGCGAGCGAATTCTTGGTGACGTTGCCTTCAATGATCCACCCCAAAAAGAGCGGTCGTTTAAGAGGCTACCCGTGCCGGTGAGTGTAATGTCTTGAGCGTTTGTGCCAGGCACAGAGGCGTTTCTAAACATGAGGGTTCCTGAATTAAACTCAGTAGGGATAAGAATTAAAACGCCTGGGCTAAGTGTTGTTTCGCCCATTCCGCTTCCAAAGTAGATTCCGTCACATCCTGCTTGAGATACGCCCAGGTTAACGTTGCCATGGATCAGCGCTGATGCATCTGCACCATTTGCGACATAGACATGCGAGTTATTAGCGTCACTATTATTCTGAATGCTTAATTCTCCACCAAGTACTACATCTCCTGAGTTAGCCAAGTAAATGCGGTGGGTAGTTCCGGAGTTGTCGTTGATTAAATCACAATCTCCATCTATGAGAAGAGATGATTGCACCCTGTCAGCAAACGTCACTTGTGAGGTGAGTCCCGTGCCACTGTTATCGGCAGTCAGTGAGCCAGTCACATGGGCTTGACCGAGATAGGCCAAAGAACTAAATGAGTTGTCTCCTGTGCCATTGTTAATGATTGATGCATCTCCATTAACCGTCACATTTGAGCTAGTATGATAGGCCGTAATAATTGACGATTGAATGCTGGCACTATTAAGCATGCTTAAGTCATCGTTAAAGGTGATGTCTCCGTGCGTGCCCATCAAGATTTGAGTGTTTGTGCCAGTAGTCACCGTTGATTCTACAAGGGTCTCTCCGCCTACCGTTAGGGTAGAGTTCTCTCCTCGTGCAACGATGACACCCAAAGAGTTGTTTTTCGTCAGCACTTGTAGCTCACCACTTACAAAATTGTTAGGACTGTTGTATGCAAAGTAGGTTCTTCCTTCACCAGAAGATTGGACTAACAAGTCACCCATAACACTATCAGGAATTTGAGTTCCGGCCATCAGGTAATCTGCCCCTTCGTTAAGCCAGTTAAGGTTTCCGTGTATGACATTTCCTCCACGAGACTGGTCAGATCCACTGCCTTTTTTCAAAAACGTGACATCACCATCATAGCTTGTTTCATGGCTAAATATTCTATCGGCTTCAGCATAAATTCCACTAGACCATGTAGATCTATCTATGGTCATTCGCGCGTCTGTACCCAAAACAATATTCTGTGGAGTCGTATTCTCCATGGTCGTGTTTCGGAACGTAAGTTGACCGCCAATGTATGGTCCAGAAATATGAATGTCACAATCGGGCTTCAGTGTTACAGGTCCGCTGTTGCCAAATATTATTCCATCACATGCCAGGTCAGTTACTGACAAAAATAGGTCGTCATGGAGCGTAACTTCAGAGGTGGCAGTGTTACCGATATGACAAAACGAATGAGTGGCACTCGCTGAGTTTTCAATGCTCAAGGTGCCTTGTATATTCACAGAGCCGTTGTTTCCTACAAATACCCTGCGGTACACGTTGGTTCCTTGATTTATAACATCAACATCACCACCTACCTCAAGCACTGACTCGACTCCATTTGCCATTATGACTTGACAGTTGTCACCACTTCCATGATTATCTATAGTAACATCGCCACTTACTTTGAGAGAGCCTGTGTTTGGAGCATAAACCACTGTTGACGCACCACTTCCATTAGCGCTAATGTCGAGGTTGCCGTGTATCAGTAATTCGGCATTGACCCCATTTGACAAGTAAGTGTTTGCATCATCAGACTCTTCGGTTACTATTAAGTTTCCGTTGATGACATTGTCAGTAGAGTTGTTCGCTATGATAAGATGACCTTGGCCAGTATTATTTAAAGTCACATCTCCTTCATAAGTGTCACCTTCTGTATTTCCCATAGCCAAGGTGCCCGGACTAATGTTGTCAATATTTAGATTGCCTTCAAAAAGATTACTCCCGATTGAGTAGTCGTTACCAGTGCCAGTTTTTTCCAGTTTCGTATCTGAGTGAAAAACAGTGCTGTCAAGATACATTCGTGGAGATGAGACCATCAACTCAGCATCAAATTCTGTAAGATTATACGATCTGAAAATCGCATCTCCTGTCAATGCAATGTTTTGCGGAGTTAGACCATTTTGCTTAAACCCTCTGAGCCTTAGAGTTCCGTTTGTAAACCCTTCACTTCCGACAGTGATAGTCGCACCGTTCATTAGTTCAGCGGTGCCATAATATTCTCCAAACCAAATTCCTCCTCCGTTATTATTTAAAACAACATCACCGTGGTACTCTGTGCCAACAGAAGAATAGGCCATTCTAAATCGTGACGGGGAATTGTTAGTGAGGGTAAGTCTAGCTCCAAATTTGTCTGGATTAATTCGTCCCATTAAGAACCAGCTGCTACCGTTATTCTCAATCTCAACGTCTTTTGCAAACATGCAGCCACCGAGTCCAAAATTACTGCTGGTTCCTGTTACTTCTACAGATACATTTTCTGAATAGATGCCTCCGTTGAAGTCTACGCTACCTGCTTGAATTTCTAGTGGAACATGAATGTCTGTGTTGACAAGTGTGATTTTAGCAGTGCTCTTTATATACAAGAGAGCAGGTGCAGGAGTGCTATCAAACGATATATCGTCAAGGATAATCTGAATATTACCATCAACATCTAGTTGATGGCCTTTAAGGTCTACTGTACCATTGTATCCACCTGATGAGATAGATGCACAGGTTACCGGTGCGCTCAACTCACAGTCTCCAGTACCGTTGCTGTTAAAAATAGCTCTGTCTCCTACGCTTGGTGCCGAAGCACCGCCAATTCCTCCGCTAGTGGTGGACCAATTAGAATCATCATTCCAAAATCCAGCTCCTAGTGACACCCAATATCTATCCGCTGCATTGACATTAGCTGCCAATATTATAGCGATAAGTAGACTTAGAAGGCGTCTTTCAGAGGATACTAATCCTCTTGACTTCATAAATTTACATTCTCTGCTAGTCAGTTAAACGAGACATTGTGCTTTGAGGTTACAAGACAATGAATAGAATGAATGGAGCTATTTTTTTCTTGGCTTTTTGGCAAAAGGGTTAAAAGCGAGTGCTTTGCTAATCCAAAACTCTAAGTCACTATCGAGGTCTATACCCTCACCTTAGATGAATACAAAGCCGCGCATCTTTGAGCCAGTAAAGTCCATCTCTTTCACTCCTTTTTCCTTGAGGGCTTCCTCATAATGCGTTTTCCCTATTTGTGCCATCAAACGTTCTTTGTTGGTTTTCCGATTTGTATCAACGCCAACGCACATTTTTTCATCTACCATAAAGACGAGGCCACCCATCATCTTCCGTTCACTAAAGTCAACCTTTTGTTCTGTCAGTATCCTGCGCACGCGTTCTGCCAGGTAGTCATCAAAAGCCATAAACAAGTGTACATGTTTTCTACTCACCCGCTTGAGTGACCAGAGAGTTTCCTGCGACTCGTATCTTTGAGTTCAATAATATTCGGCAAATGGGGCAGTGCATCACTTTTTGACTGACCTTTTGACCAAGAATTAAGGGAGTGTAGAGTCCCTCCAAGGAGTAATAAATTTTAAATCTGGAATATGAAAAGCGTGAACATTGTCGCAGCGATACTTATACTAATGATAAGCTCATGTGCTGACAATCCTAAAGAAACTGACGTAAGCACTAAAAATAACGAGACGATGAGTGAGCTACCAGAAAACATCTTTTTGAGTGAATGGGCAGGCGATTATGGCGGTGTTCCAGCATTTGATAAAATGGAGGTTACTGATATAGCCAAGGCTATACGCGCAGGCATGGCCACGGCACTCACAGAGGTAGATGCGATTACTCAAAACACGGAAGAAGCCAATTTCGAAAACACCATTGTTGCATTAGAGGGGACGGGAGAAGCGCTGTCAAGGGCTTTTACTTATTACAGTATTTATAGCAGTAATATGTCGAGTCCAGAGTTTAGGGAGATTCAGCAAGAGCTGGCTCCAGAAATTTCAGAATACGGATCAAAGATTCAGCAAAATCAAGCACTGTTTGCACGTATTAAAACGGTCTACGATAACGCACAGAAAACACCATTGGAGCCAGACCAGCAGCGTGTAGTGCAACTCATTTATGATCGCTATGTGATGAACGGAGCTGACCTTGACTCGGCCGCCAAGGCGCGTTATGCAGAGATTAATAAAGAGCTTTCTACACTCACCACTCAGTTTTCAAACAACATACTGGCAGATGAAGAGGGGTATGATATGTATTTGGATGAGTCTCAGCTTTCTGGCCTGTCAGAGTCGTACATCTCGTCATCAGCTTCTGCCGCTGAAGAGCGAGATAATAAAGGCAAGTATGTGGTCACCAACAGCCGCTCATCTATGGATCCGTTTTTGACCTATGCAGATGATCGCTCACTCAGAGAGAAGGTGTGGCGCAACTATTACTCAAGAGGAAATAATAATGATGAGTATGATAACAAGAAGCTCATCGCACAGATTTTGCAACTCAGAGATGAGCGTGTCGCGCTGTTGGGTAAAGAAAATTATGCCTCATGGAGGTTGCAAGACAGAATGGCCAAGACTCCTGAAAGAGCGCTAGACTTGATGAACAAAGTTTGGCCGGCTGCCACTGCACGAGTGGAAGAAGAAGTAGCAGACATGCAGGCGTTAGCGACCAAACTTGGACATGATATCGAGATTGCCCCATGGGACTATCGTTACTATGCCGAGAAGGTGAGAAAAGATAAATATGACCTCGACTCTGATGAGGTGAAGCAGTATCTGCAGCTCGATAAGCTGCGAGAGGCCATGTTTTATGTAGCGGGAGAATTGTTTGGTTATGATTTTACTGCCCTAAAAGAAGGAACTGTGCCAGTCTTTCATGAAGACGTAAAGGTCTGGGAAGTAACAGACAGATCAACTGGTAAGCACAGAGGGCTCTGGTACCTTGATCCTTATGCCAGAAAAGGCAAGCGGTCTGGAGCATGGGCGAGCACATACCGAAGTCACACCACCTATAAAGGAAAGAAGACTGTACTCGCTTCTAATAATTCCAACTTTGTGAAAGGCGCTGCAGGTCTGCCCGTGCTTATCTCTTGGGATGATGCCGAGACATTCTTTCACGAGTTTGGACATGCGTTGCACTTTTTGTCGAGCACGGTGCGCTACCCAACCTTAGATGGAGGAGTTAGAGATTACACCGAGTTTCAATCTCAGTTATTGGAGAGATGGCTGTCTACTGATCGGGTGATAGACCAGTTTTTGGTGCATCACAAAACAGGAGAGCCGATGCCTAAATCTTTGGTTGAGAAGATCAAGAAAGCGTCCACGTTTAATCAAGGTTTTGGAACGACTGAGTACCTCGCCTCAGCACTCATGGACATGAAGTATCACTCCATAGACCCTACCGGAATAGACATCGGCAAGTTTGAAAAAGAGTACTTGGAGTCAATTAACATGCCGAAGGAAATCCCGATGAGGCATCGCAGTACACACTTCGGACACGTCTTTTCAGGCGAAGGATACGCAGCAGCTTATTACGGATACATGTGGGCCGATGTGCTGACCTCTGATGCGGCCGAGGCATTTGAAAAATCGCCTAACGGCTATTACGACAAAGCACTTGCCAAAAAAATGGTGGACTACTTATTTGCGCCTCGTAACTTTTATGATCCGGTAGAGGCCTACCGTTTGTTTAGAGGGCGAGATGCCAATATCGAAGCCCTGATGCGAGACCGAGGATTTCCGGTGAAGTAGTCTTTATCTGCTCATTCAAGTTGAGATTCTCACCCTTCCATAACCGAGGCATAAGCGCACTGCGGGCCATGTTTTATTCATGGCTTTTAAAGACATGTGTTGTCTTGGTATTGCTCTGTGCTGCCTTGCAGCATAATGCACAGATCCGCTACGTTAAAAACTACAGTGTCTCTGACGGGCTGAGTCAATCTGAAGTAAGTGATATAGTCGAAGATGACCTTGGGCGGCTATTTTTAAATACCGGAGCCATAGGGGTTGATGTCTTTGATGGCATTGAGTTTTCTCGCATCGCCAACACCAGTGATTTCAGCTCCAAGTTTGTACTCAAGCTCTTTAAAGACTCTTCTCATCGCATTTGGTTTATCTCTCGGCTGGGTATTGATCAGTACTCGCTCAATGAAATTTCAACTACTTTTTTCTCAGATGAAATAGGAGGTATAGGCACTGTCTATGCCGTGGCTGAGAAGAATGAGTTCATCATTTATTTGGCCACAGACAAAGGGCTTTTAGAGTTTGACATAGACCAAAGTCGAGTAAGTAAGGTCTCAGCAATTGAGACTTCAGTGACCATCTATGACATGAGTTTTGAAGACTCTGGTGTCTTAATGTTGGCCACCGCTAGTGGCTTGTTTTCCTTTGATGGAGAGACTCTTGAGCCGCACACCGTGCGCGGGCTTAAAGAAAACGAATCTGTTACCTGCCTGCATTCCTCTGCTGACGGGCGCTCGTTTTATGGCTCAAAAAAGGGAGTGTACATCAAAGAGAATGATGAATTGCGCTTCAAGGACTTTGACATTTTAGAGTCAAACACAGTCACAACCATTTTTGAAGCCGATGACGGTCGTGTGCTTTTTGGTACGAATGGCTCGGGCCTGATAATTTTAGAGCCAGAGGGCAGGTGGACACATGTCACTCAAAAAGAGGGCTTGAGTGATGATTATGTCTGGGCCATTCATCAAGACAGTTCTTCCAATATCTGGATTGGCACATCAGGTGGAGGAGTAGATATTTTGGCGGCAGAGTATTTTGAAATTTATTCTTCCAAAAATGGCGTGCTTGGAGATATAGTCTATGACATCCATGAAGATAATCTAGGTAGAATTTGGATAGGGACTATACAGGGTGGAATTACCGTCATTGATGATGGTGAGATGACCACATACTCTACTCAAGATGGCTTAAATCACAGAACAGTGCGCTGTTTTTACCAAGACAATGACACCATCTGGATAGGCACCGAAATAGGACTGACTATCTATCATGATGGCAAGTTTGAGGACTTGAGTGAGCGCTTTTCTTTGAGCGACTTGGTACTGTTTGATATCACCCGTGATCGTCAAGGTGATATGTGGTTTGCCTGCCGAGGCGAGCGCTACTTCGGACCATCAGGAGGCCTGGTCAAATGGGATGGTAAAAAGGCCACTATCTATTCTAAAAATGATGGACTGGCTGATGATAATATCGGCTGCTTTTTAGAAGATGATCAAGGCCTTTGGATGGGCACAGATATAGGATTCTCCTTATTTAAAGACGGACGTTTTGAGAATTTTGCTTTTGATGATGCTTCTTCAGAGTGCCACAGCCAAGTCATCGCGCTCCGAAACGACTCTAGAGGAAACAAGTGGATAGGAGCAGTCGGGGGCTTGAGCTTAAGTCGAAACGGAGAGATAGAGTGTTTTTCAAACCATCCATCGCTCAAGGCAAAAATGATATTCCTACTTGAATTGCAAGGCGACAGCATACTCTGGGTGGGCTCTGCCGAGGGACTGGAGAAAGTAGATCTCAATACGTTTTACGACACAGGGGAGATAAAAGCAGAATACTACAATGGCAACAACGGATTTTATGGCACGGAGTGCAATCAAAATGCTGTGCTCAAAGACTCAAAAGGTCGATTCTGGTTTGGGACAATTAAAGGTGCTGTCTGCTATGATCCGTCAAAAGATAGAAGCGAGACGCGGAAAGTTCCTGTTTTAGTAACAGACCTCAGGTTAAATGGTAACTACACAGACTGGAAGAGTAAAGGCTTTAACGTATCTGATGTCAATGGCTTACCAGAAAATTTGAAACTTGATTATCAGGAGAATAATTTACTGATTGAGTTCTTGGGTTTAAATCCGCTTGACCCTCGAGGAATGTCTTACTCATTTAGGCTCGAAGGTCTTGATGACCAATGGTCTGAGCCATCTTTGGAGCGGTCGGTCTATTACTCTAACCTTACACCTGGTGCGTACTCTTTTCAGGTTCGGTCAGGATCCCCAATAAAGGGCGAGTTCAGTTATTCCTCTTCGTATCAATTTGAGATTGTTCCAGCATTTTGGCAGGAAGGATGGTTTATCGCATTGAGCGTTTTGTTGCTCTTTTTAAGTGTGCTTGGCACCTTTTACCTCAGGGTGCGAAACATCGAGCGAAGAGAAAAGGAAAAACAAGAGTTTAAAAACCGCTTGTCAGAACTGGAGATGACCGCACTTCGTTCGCAGATGAACCCGCACTTTTTATTTAACTCACTCAACTCGGTCAATCACTTTATTCTCAAAAACAATAGAGAACAGGCCTCTCGATATCTAACCAAGTTTTCACGATTGGTAAGAGTTGTGCTTCAAAATTCGAAAGAAAAACAAGTCACTTTATTTGATGAGTTAGAAGCGCTACAATTGTACATGGAGCTAGAGCGGCTGCGTTTTGACGAGGCATTTGAGTATGCAGTGAGCATTGACCCGCACATCGACCCTAATGACTATCTTATACCGCCTTTGCTCTTACAGCCCTATGTAGAAAACGCGATATGGCACGGTTTGCTCCACCTCGAAGAAAGGAAAGGGAAGTTAAAAATTGAGGTAAGTCAAAGTAAGACTGGCTTAAAGATTTTAATCGAGGACAATGGTGTAGGGCGAGAAATGGCTGAAAAGATGAAAAGCAAATCAGCGACACGAAAAAAATCTCTGGGCATGAAGATTAATGAAGACAGAATGAAGTTGACTGAAGAGTTGTATAATTCTAAAACGCGAATGACAATTACCGATTTAAAATCAGGAGAAACAGCGCTAGGCACTAGGGTCGAAGTAAATGTAGACTACGATGTCTAAACTCAAAGCCATATTAGTAGATGATGAGGTACACTGCCTAGAGACCTTGGAGTGGCAGTTGGAAAACTACTGTCCTGACGTGGAGATGATTGAGATGTTTCGGAGTCCCACTGAGTGTATCGCGTTTCTAGAAAACAATGAAATTGATATTCTCTTTTTAGACATCGAGATGCCCATGATAAATGGCTTTGAGTTGCTGAAGAGCCTCAAGGCCTATGATTTTGAGCTGATTTTTACAACGGCCTATGACGAGCAAGTGCGTCAAGCGTCAGAAGAATGTGGGGTTAGTTTTTTACTCAAACCCATTGACAAGACGGAGTTGCTTGACGCTGTGTCAAAGGCTCACGGAGAAAAAACAGAATTGAGAAGCCGACTCAAAAAACTCTTTCACTTGGTGGGGAACGAGCTTTAAGAAATGGAGCAAAAAAGCTCATACTAGGTGTACATGACTTGGCAGTTTATGCGGGTGCTCATGGCGCTATTATTTCTACTTTTATACCTAATAAAAGTACTTATGGTTGCTATGATTCGAAAAGGACTGTTTATCCTGCTCATTTTTCTTGGAATGATTGAAACGGCCGCTGCGCAGCAGACAGTTGGTTTATTTCAGAATGATTCTCTCAGTCAAAACGGCTATACGCTTTTCACAGCAGCGTCTCGATCATACCTCATAGATAATTGTGGCCGCGTGGTCAATCAATGGACACACTCTTCCAACCCTGGTCTGGCTTGTTACCTTACAAATGACGGTGAGCTTCTCCGAGCGGGAAACCAAAGTGGAGCCTTCGTTGGAGGTGGAGTAGGAGGAAGGTTAGAACGATACAGTTGGGATAATGAGCTGCTATGGAGCAGTCTCTATGCCACAGAAGATCATCATCAGCATCATGACCTTGAGCCTATGGATAATGGAAATTTCTTGCTCATTGCGTGGGAGGCAAAGACAGCGGGTGATGCCGTGGCAAATGGTGCTGAAAATGCAGTGACCTACTCGCCTCTGAGAATTGTTGAAGTTGAGCCTATTGGCAGTAACAGTCTGAGTGTGGTGTGGGAGTGGCACGTGTGGGATCACCTAATCCAAGACTTTGACTCAGGCGCTTTAAACTTTGGTGTAGTCAGCGACCACCCTGAGTTGGTAGACATCAATGCAAACCCTCCGTCAGGAGGTTTTTCAGGTGGAGACTGGCAGCATGCCAATGGCATAGACTACAATGCCGAGCGAGACGAAATTGCAATAAGCGTCAAAGACTTTGGGGAGATATGGATCATAGACCATAGCACCACTTCTGCTGAAGCAGCGAGCCACAGTGGTGGTAATAGCGGAAAGGGAGGAGATTTACTTTACCGCTGGGGAAATCCGGCCAACTATGGTCGCGGCACCAATGATGATCAGATTTTTCATGGACAGCATGATGTCAAGTGGCTGCCAGAAGGACATCCAAATGAAGGCGGGTTTTCAGTGTTTAATAATGGCATCGGCCAGCCCGGTGTAGATTATTCTACGGCCGATATCTTCATGCCTGTACTCGATTCTAATGGCAATTACGCTGACCCAGGCACGGGGGCCTACGGACCAGAAGACGTTATTTGGTCGTATGAAGACAATCCACCAACAAACATGTTCTCTCAAAACCAGGGAGGGACTCAAGCGCAGCCTAATGGCAATATGCTTATTAATGTCACCACTCAAGGCCGAACAATTGAAGTAACTCCAGATGGTGAAGTAGTATGGGAATACAGGCATACCATTTCAGGCGGAGGGCCAGTATTTCAGGGTCAGCAGTGGAATCAATCTGGTGGAGGAAGTTTTAGATTTGAACGTTACCTGCCTGATTTTCCTGGTTTGATTGGAAAAGATTTGACACCGGGTGATCCGATAGAGTTAAATCCTCTGCCTTCAGACTGTCAAATCTTCGAGCCTACAACTTTGGCCGAGCAAGTGCTCCTTAGCAACGTCTACACCTATTTTGACCCACTTGATGCGCACTTGTATATTTCAAACAGAACAACAGAAGCGATAGACTACAGATGCTTTGACCTTTCAGGTAGACTCATAGAGAGCGGTCGCATCAGTGATTCTGAACTTGCGATTGACATTAACAGGTTTTCAGACGGAGTATATCTCGTTCATCTCACAGGGATAGACTCTCGAAGAACACGAACCAATAAGATTATCAAATAACCAAAGACTTACATTTTTGAACCAATTTTATATGAATAAATCACTACTCGTTATTATAGCCTTGTTTCTGACTGTTGGGGCCATGTCTCAGAATACAGTTGGACTGCTCTCTTATGTACCATGGCAATCTTATGATGGATATAATCTAATCTTTCCCCACAATCAGCCTAACGTGTACCTTCTTGATAATTGCGGGCAGATAGTCCACGTGTGGGAAGACGACACAAACTGGCGCCCAGGAAATACAGCCTACCTCAGAGCTGACGGAACCTTGGTCAAAGCAAAGCGAGACGCAACCGTTACTGATGACGCTATTTGGGCAGGTGGTGGAGGAGAGATCATCGAGATTCGCGACTGGGACAACAATGTGATCTGGACCTACACGATGAATGATAGTATAAACAGACTACATCACGACATCGCGCCAATGCCTAATGGTAATATTCTTGCGCTGGCATGGGAGTTTAAGACTGAAGAGGAATCGCTGCAAGCTGGACGAGATACAGCGACCACTGCGCAAGACGAACTCTGGCCTGACTGGGTGTTTGAAATCAACCCAAATACGGATGAGATAGTCTGGGAATGGCACAGCTGGGATCACTTGATTCAAGATTTTGACTCGACTAAAAGCAATTTTGGTGTAGTCTCAGAAGAAGTAGGATTGATTGACGTCAATTTTGATACACATGATGGTCACCCAGATTGGCATCATGGTAATTCGCTAGACTACAATGCGGAGTTAGATCAAATCATGATTAGCATACCTTATTTCAATGAGTTTTGGATTATAGACCATACCACAACCACGGCAGAAGCTGCTGGCCACACTGGCGGTCTTAGTGGTAAAGGTGGTGACTTGATGTACCGTTGGGGTAATCCAGCCACCTATCAAGCAGGCGACAGCACTGACCAGAAGCTATACTTCCAGCATGACGCGCACTGGGAGCTTGACTTTTTAGACCCGACTCATCCGCACTATGGAAAAATCGGAGTCTTTAATAATAGAGTTGGGGCGGACTTTTCGCAGGCGAACATACTTACCAGTCCTTGGGATATGTACTCATGGTCTTATACTTATGATGAGCCTTACTACGGACCGCAAAATTTTGATGAGACATTCCAGCATCCTACTCCGACAGAACTTTATTCTACTGGACTTTCTAGCGTGCAGTGCTTGCCTAATGGCAACACACTGATTACCTCAGGCCGATTTGGATACAGCTTTGAGATGACACCTAGTGGACAGATAGTCTGGGAATATAAAACGCCACTTGTTGGCGGTGCGCCAGCAACTCAAGGAGACTCCCTGGCTATTAACAATAACCTCACTTTCCGCATGAAGCGCTACCCGCTGGACTATGCGGCCTTTGATGGTGCAGACTTGAGTCCACAGGGATACATAGAGTTAGAGCCAGACTCTAGCTTTTGTGAAGACATCCTAAACTCTATTGATGACATAGACATGTATATGCTCAACATCTATCCTAATCCAGCGGAAAACTGGGTAGCTATGGAGTGGATGGCTGGCGTGCAGGCCCAAGTCGAAATTGTAGACGTGTTTGGCAGAGTAATGAGGTCGTTTTCCGATTATGGCGGAAGAAAGTATCTCGATATTTCTGATTTTAAAGACGGAATCTACTTTGTGCGTATTGGCGACTCAGAAGCTAGAAAACTTATTATTGCTAGATAAGATTTTGAACAGGATCTAGAGGTAAAATGGGGTGGAAATGTTCACCCCATTTTTTTATACCCACTCGGTGATTACATTCCGTTTGAAAACCGAGAGTGAATCACCTATTTTCGTTTCATACATTCAACTGTAATCATGACCGATAAGAACGCACTATACGAAACACTAGGAGAGCTACTCTATGTCATTGCCATGGCTGATGGGGTAATCCAAAAAGAAGAAAAGGAAGCGATAGCAGACATATTCAGAGACCATAAGTGGGCAATGGACATAGTGTGGTCGTTTAAGGTTGAAGAGCTAAAAAACTCGAATCTAGAAGAGGTCTATGATCGGGCCATAAAGTTCTGCAGAGCGTACGGTCCGGCACAAGAGTACAGTGAGTTTTTAGAAGCCATGGAGCTAATCGCTCAGGCAGCTGGAGGTGTAGATGCCAACGAGGAGAAAAGACTAAAGCTGTTTGCCATGGACATCAAGCATCGTTTTGAATTAGACATGGCCTCACAACCATAAAAAACACCATTCATGACTGAGAAAGAGAGGCTGTATAACACACTTGGCGAGTTACTTTACGTAGTAGCCATGGCTGATGGCGTGATTCAAAAGGCAGAGAAAGAAGTCATGTCTGACCTGTTTGAAGGCCACCCATGGGCCAATGATGTACTCTGGTCCTTTGACTACGAGCAAAAGCGAAATGCCGATGTAGAAGAGATTTATAAAAAAGTAATCTCCTTTTGTCATGGTCATGGCCCTGCGCCAGAGTACGCAGAATTTATTGATGCGATGACTTTAGTAGCCCAAGCGGCCAATGATATAGAGCAATCAGAAGAAGGGAAAATCAAAGGCTTTTCTGCAGATTTAATCAAGCGTTTTCAGCGTGATTTAGATGCTGAAGACTGATTGCCAAGCCATCGCTCATTAGCGGTTTTTCTTTTTTATCCATTTCCTGATTTCAACTTGAGCCCATGGCGAGACTATGGTCTGCAGACATTCATAGCTTCTAATTTCGTATCTTAAAGGCGAATGAAGCACAGCCGCGTTCTCGATGATTTCTTATTGGACGAACAGTCCAGCGAACTTCGTTTTTCCCAGTTTCTTTTTGACCGTGCGGTCACCATCCCAAGTGCTGTTTTTCTAATTCTTCTAATCGTATTTGGATTCTATAATCCCGGTGTGTTCATCGTACTAGGTGTTCCTATTATTGCGCTGCTGTATGTTCTGACAGCCCGGTCGCATTATCAGATTAGCACGGTGTCGGGCACGCTAGACGAAAGTGCTCGCTATTTTGGTATTACTACTGAGCGTATGTCTATCAATCTGAATGACTACGCTGGTATAGCAAAAATCAAATTTAGCGGCTACAAGAAGTTTGTACACATCACCGATATTCCAATGGAGTTTAGCGCTAGCGATAAAGACTATGGCTATCGACTCATTTTGTTCAATCCAGAGGGAATGCGCAAATATGAGCTAGAGACAGTGCATCATTCTGAAGAGAGGGCAGATGAACTGATGGAGAGGTGGTCTAAAAAATTAAAGAAGCCCATCATCAATTTCGCAATTGCTGAGAACAGGAGTTAGGAGATACGTCAGCACGCCATTGATTGGCATTTCATTTTAGCCCATTGTGTGATAGATGTTTTGCACATCATCATCTTCTTCAAACTTGGCTAACATCTTTTCTACATCCGCTTGCTGCTCTTCGTTGAGCTCTTTGGTATTAGTCGGAATGCGCTCAAATCCACTTTCTACGATTTCATGGCCGAGTCCTTCTAGCCCTTTTTGAATGTTTCCAAAATCAGGGAAGTGGCCATAAATCATGATGTCTTCTTCGTCAACAAATACTTCTTCTGCACCAAAGTCTATCATCTCAAGTTCGAGCTCTTCGGCATCTAATTCGCCTTTAGCTATTTTGAAGTGACACTTTCGTTCAAACATGTAATCTACTGACCCTGAGGTGCCAAGGCTTCCGTCACACTTGGTGAAGTAGCTTCTAACGGCTGCCACTGTTCGGTTATTATTGTCTGTGGCACACTCCACTAACACCGCAATACCGTGTGGGCCATAACCCTCAAAAATGGTCTCCTTGTAATTTGCCGTGTCCTTGTCGCTTGCCTTTTTAATGGCACGCTCCACGTTATCCTTCGGCATGTTTGCCGCTTTCGCATTTTGGATAACCGCTCGCAGTCTAGAGTTGTGTTCAGGATCAGGTCCGCCTTCTTTCACGGCCATTACTATGTCCTTACCAATGCGTGTGAAGGTCTTGGCCATGGCTGACCAGCGCTTCATTTTTCTTGCTTTACGGAATTCAAATGCTCTTCCCATCTATGGATATTTTCTAAGTCGAGCGAATTTAAGGAATTAGAAACTGATCTCAGGTTCAGATAATGCCATTAGCCTTCATCAGCTCAGTGGCATTGGCGGTTACGCAGACACCCGGTCTGAGTGTGTAGTCAAAAGTGAGCTGACCCTGAGACACTTGCGATTCGAAATACTTGGCCTCAAAAGTAGATGCATCTTCATCTGCCAATTCTGCAATATCCACATCATGCGTAGCAATAACGCCCATGCTCTGATACACTCCTATTTTTTCTAAAAACAGACGAGTGCCTTTTCGTTTGTCGTCTGAATTAGTACCTCTCAATATCTCGTCAAGTAGCACAAAACACGGTCGGTCACCTTGCAGCACGGTGTGCACTTTTTTAAGCCTCAACACTTCTGCATGAAAGAATGATTCTCTTTTTTGAAGCGAGTCAAAGGCCTTCATGCTGCTAATCACTCTAAACGGGTAAGCACTCAGCGACTCAGCGCAACAGGGGAGACCCGCGTGCATCATCACCAGGTTTAGGCCTATGGACTTTAAGAAAGTACTCTTTCCAGACATGTTGCTACCGGTCAAGACCACATATTTGAAGTTGAGCATGTCCAAGTCATTATCTACCCGCACCGCGCTATCCAGCAGCGGATGGCCCATGCTAGATGCACTCAAGCCTATAGACTCAGACACCGCAGGGTACACATATTGCGGATGGTCAAAGGCGTAATTGCCAAGTGAGTTGAGCGCATCCATCTCATGAATGACAGATATCCACTCTTCGAGCACATCACTGTGTGCTGACCGCCAGGCATAAAGCTGACGCAGATTATGAAGATGAAAGTGAAAGAGACCATTAAAAAGTGTGGCCACTAGCAAGTTACTCATCTGCTCAAAGCGCTCCATGATGCTGATGAGTTGCTTCAGGTTTTCGCTGGCCGAGCTGCCAGAAGAGTTTAAGCGGGCCAGTGTGGCTTGAATTCTGCTTGACTCAAAGCTGCGAGACTCCAGCTGAGCCAATAGACCTGAGTAAGATTTCATGGAGCCAATCACTTTGTCTAGCGCGGCTGTCTCACTTTGCAAGACCTTCATGTGCTTCCCGACTAGAAAGAGGTTGAGAAAGAAAGAAACACCAGCAAGTTTTAAGATTTTGTCAGAATCAACGGTCGCTCCATATATAATTAGGCCGATGGTCACAGCCGCCAGAGCAATCAGCAGCACTGGGTTGAGCAGAAACCCTGCTTCATTGCTTTTTGCAGTCCAATTTGCAATGGAGCTCATGATGTCTTCGTCCTCCTCAGCCATGGCACCGCGCACTTGCCACTCATGGCGCCAGTCCGTATCCACAGACATTTCCTTCACGGCCGCTTGCTCATCAATAATACCTTCTGGTCGATCACTAAGTAGGCTGTTGGCCAATTGACGCTTACCACCGGTGGTGATGCAGCGGTCTATGTGACTGTAGAGCGACATCTCGCCAAATACATCGAGGTCAAAGGCATAGAGATGATCATGATTGAGAAAATGAATACCCGTGTCAAAACTCGACAAATCGCCCCGCAAGTAGGCTTCTTCCTCTTCTTGTATGCGGATGAAATGCTTTGATCGTGATATTTCATTGCGAAGCACAAGGTGTCTATTCAGCAAGAAAAAGAAGAGAATGACACAGATGATACCCGCGATGAGGTTCCAGTTAGCACCCGTGTCGCTGTACACATAAAACAAACCGATGGCTGCGAGTATGCACAGCAGACGGGCAGAAGAAAACAGTATGTCTTTTTTCTTTAAGGCTGACAATGAGGTGCCAGCTACTTTTTTACGCTCCTGATAAAATGCAGTCAAATTCACGGCCACAATGATACAAATACATGTCCCATGAAAGGGTGTATTTTTGCGCCATGAGGAAAGAAGAAAATTGGTTCAAATACGTCAGTTTCGTAGAGGGGATTTCATACTTGATACTCATGGGCATTGCGATGCCAATAAAATATATCGGAGGTATTGAATCAGCAGTGGCCATACCTGGAATGATACACGGGGTCCTCTTTATGCTTTTCTGTGTGGTGCTTCTCTATGTGGGCATCGAGTGCAAGTGGGGCATCAAAAAGATGTTAATCGGATTTGTATCATCAATCATTCCTTTTGGCCCATGGATATTTCACAAACACTACATGGTTAATCAGTGAATCTGACCATCTCGCACACCTTTTCCACCTTTTCGCTTCGCCTTTTCTTTGATTTTCTTCTTTCTTGACTTCACTGGAGCGCAAGTTCTGTCAGGTCGTTTTCTGAGCCACATGTAGCGTAGAGAAAAAATGACTGGTCTATACTGTGTGTTAAACACAATTTGTCTAGACTGCACGCCATCAAAAGGAACTAAAGTCTGTATAGGAGTTTCCACGCTCAGAATTAACCATCCACCGGGGCTTGTTTTGTAGCCTATACCAGCTTTGTAATGCAAGTGCGCAGAAAAACTCTCTTCAGGGCCGAGGGCATTAAAAGGGTTTTGTCCGAGGCTATCAAGAATAGAGAAGTTGTGAATGTAGTCGGCCTTGTTGATCACACGGTATTCAAAATCTACACCTACTGATTGAAGCAGAAAGGTGTGGCGCATGAGGGGTATTCCTTTGTTTAAGTTAAAAAATGCCCGTGCATGATCTTGCGAGTATTCACCTAAACCGGTAACATCTTGAGGCAGGGCAGGGTCACTTCCACTAACGAGGTTGGTGATTAATTCCTCTTCACCAGCTTCTTGACGATAAGCCAATCCGTAGTCAAAGAAGTCAAAAAAACCGTGGTTCATTATTTTAAATCCACCTAACTCGGCATAGAGACCAAACTTTCCATTACCGTCTACACTGCCCAAATATTCTGTGGGTTCGTTATCTGTAGAAGACAAGAAGGAGTAATCGCTTTTGTCTTCGGCAAACATCTTATTGGTGCCAAGACCAACAAACCAACCTGACTGCCTGAAGTTGGCGTCTACTCTAAAAATGGAATTATCTACGCCCGGCTGGGCGAAACAGCAAGTCACAGTCGCAATAGCAACCATGAACAGTGTAGTTCTTTTGACCTGAGACCTCATACCTTCAAATAACGTGTTAAAGCGCACGTGAATTATTGATAAGGCCATCATTTATTTAACATCAAGGCCGTGAAAGGACTTATCTCATTCCCACAGAGAGACTGACTGGCAGTGCTTCTTTGTGCAGCATGATGGCTACAGTCTTCATTTTCACGTACGACTCAGACATGTAAATCAATCCGTCATGCGGGCTGTTTTGCCCCCAACTGTTTTTGATGATGTAATACTTCGTGCCGTTCTGATCAGTTGTCGTGCCGATCATGTGCATCAAGTGGTCGTCAGTAGTGCTGTAATTTTCAAAGGCCTCTTGTCTGTTCTCTTGAGTGACAATCGTTTCTTCTCCAGGCTCAGTGAAAATGTCATCACGCTTTGGGTCTTTAGCCAACACCGCGATTCCTTTCTTGTCAGAAAAACCACGCTCACTCACATCTCCATCCCAGGCAATGCTGTATCCTTTAGCCATGGCATTGTCTATAGTCTCCATCATTTTGTCAAGCTCCACGTTCATAAACTGACCATTAGAGTAGTTGTCTGGAATCTCCAAGACAAACTCTTCTCCAAAAGAATGGTGACTAAATGAAGTGAGCGACACATAATCATCGGCCACTAAGCCGAGCGACTCTGCATAAGACTGCGGGTTAAACTTCTTTCCATCTACTTCAAAAGTCTCAGGAGATTCTCCCATGTAAGAGTCAAGTATTCCGCTAAAAGCCGCTTTCCACTTTTGAGTTGGGCGCTTTGACTTCATCACACCATCCATAAATCCTTTGAGTCCGCGCTCCATTTCGCTATGGTCATGCTTTTCTTCACCGGCTAGTAGGCCAGAATATTCGCCCTCTGGCACCACTCCGTTTTGACCCATTACACGTATCATATCATGCGATAAGCTTCCTTGACTAAAGTTGGCTCGTCCTTGGCGCAGCAAGTAGTTTTCAGCCTTATCTTGATAGACGTTACGGACCACAAACATTTCAGACAAGTCAATGTCACCGTGACCCATTCTCATCAACTCAGATTCGATAAAAGAAGTAGTGGCAAAACTCCAACATGTACCTGTGTTACATTGGTTTTTGATTTTAGTCGATTCGACTTGTTCTGCTTTTTTAAACTTGTATTGCGCTTGAGCACAAAATGCGCCAAGTAGGCATGCGAAGAGGAGAGAAGTTTTTTTCATGGATTATGTTCTTACGCGCAAGATAATGTATAGTTGACATTCTTGTCCAGTCTGTACCGCCAGCCCCTATGATTATACTGCAGCAGAGCTTTTAATAGAAGTCCAATCATAATATTGAGAAATCGAAAAAAGCGACCCCAATTGGGATCGCTTTTCTTGTGTTTTTTTGTGTGTCTTAATCTTATCGTCTGCTGCTCTTACTTGAAGAACTCTTTGACGAGCTAGATCTTGAAGACCCGCTGCTAGAGCGACTTGACGAGCTTCTTGAAGACCCGCTGCTCGCTCTGCTTGAAGAGCTTCTTGAAGGAGAAGCAGAAGACTTACTTGACGAACTTCTCGTAGCCGAAGACCTGCTTGAAGAAGAAGACGAACCTCTACTCGTTGACGGTCTGCTTGAAGACGAGCTTCGGGTTCTCGAACTTCGTGTAGCGGCTGGAGTGCTTCTTGACGAAGTGCCTCTCGTTGCAGAAGACCTGTTCGTAGATCGAGACTGAGTAGCAGAAGAACGGTTAGTTGTTCTTGTGCTCTTTCCAGAACGAGTGCTCTCTTTTGAAGGAGATGTCGTTCGGGTATTCGTGCTCGTGCCACGTGCAGTGGTGTTGGTGCTGCGCGTCCGAGTGCTCGTAGGCTTGTTTCCTGTCTTGCGAGAAGTCGCTTGGCCAGTGTTTCTTGTCACCACCACTTTGTTATCTCGCACAGTTGACGTTCTGCCTTCTCTTTCAGCACTTGGCTTCCAGTCAGCACGCACACGCTGTCTTGTATCAATTCCGTCACGCTCACGAGTGCTTGTGCTCACAGTATTTGACCTTCTGTTATCTACAGTTCTAGTCGACCTTGCGTAGTTGTCAGTCTTCGCATTCTGGCGCTGAGTAGCATTTGATCTCGTTTGTCCAGTAGACCTAGGCTTCGCATTGTCTCGTGAAGCCACCAAGTCTTTTCTGTTTGTGTGTCCCACTTGTCTGTAGGCAAACGAAGAGTGTGGTCTATGTGCGCCCCAGTCATTTCGTCTATACCTGTTGTGTAGGTTCACACAAGCGTAACTTCTTCTGAATCCAACATAGTTAAATGTATGACTGTAGTGTATATACGTTGGGATATATCCTCTGTATGCAAACGTGGTACACGGAGCCCAGTAGTTCCAAGCCCGTGGGTAAAATCCATAGTAGTATGGTGATCTCCACCTTACCCATCTAGGTCCCCAGAACCAGCTGTAGATTACAGGACGCTGCACAAATACTGGCTCGATGATGTAGTTGTTACCATACATATATACATCTCCAACGACCTGCACACGTGCATTTCCAGATGCGTCTTTGTCTACCTCAATGGTCGCTACATCTTGAAACATGTCTTTTGCAAGAACAGCTTGTATAGTGATTAAGTGCGCATCTCTGTCGGCATTTTCGACCACACGGAGGTAGTCTACATAACCATCTTCATTGATGTCGAGGTTAGAAATTTTTGTTTCTGGATCATTCAAACGGCTCTCAAAATCTTCGAGGTCTTGAGAATCTGCAAATATTGAAGCAACAGCTTCTAGATCCAGGTTATCACTTATGTCGTCACTTGTTGCTTGAACAGTTGTAACGTCTTGAGCAAATGCTCCAGTGGTCAGTAAGAACGTTGCGAGTAGGATTGAATAGATCGTTTTCATAGTATAAAATATTAGTACGCTGATTTAGAGACAAGAAAGGTGCCAAAAAAGCCTGAAAAACGGTGTCAATACTACACTTAGCTCGATTTCAGGGCGATTCAGAGTGCTCTGTATTTATCAATTCAATTCGTTCATAAAGTGAACTCAGATTTTGGGGGCTTCAAAAAGGGCTCAAAACGCATCAAAAAGCGCGTATGAATAGGTCATCAGTTTTTGCAGAGTACCTGTCCGCAAAGCACGCTTCATCAATTTCGTAATTTCGGACATTCACACATGGCATCGCGCTATTGACCCATTTTTATGAGTCCTCGTGCAGTGTTAAATCAGAAGAAGATGAACAAGACGAAAGTGGCCATCATTGGCTCAGGTAATATCGGCACTGACCTGATGATTAAGATACTCAGGCTTTCTGAAAAATTAGAGATGAGCGTCATGGTCGGTATTGATCCAGATAGTGACGGACTAGCCAGAGCAAAGAGAATGGATGTAGCAACTACTCATCGCGGTATTGATGGTCTGCTGGAGATGGAGGAATGGGCAGATATCAAAATCGTGTTTGACGCTACTTCTGCCAAGGCACATCTCTACAACTGGTCAAAGGTGAAGTCGTTTCCAGACAAGAAGATGATTGATTTAACACCTGCCGCAGTGGGGCCTTACCTCATTCCTGCCATAGACTTTGAGCTTAGTCAAGATTTGCCAAACGTAAATATGGTCACCTGTGGAGGGCAAGCAACCATTCCTATAGTAGCGGCAGTGAACAGAATAGCCAAGGTGCATTATGGTGAGATTGTGGCGTCCATAGCCTCCAAGTCTGCTGGGCCTGGCACGCGTGCCAACATTGATGAGTTTACGGAAACCACGGCAGAAGCGATAGAAAAAGTAGGCGGAGCCGAGAAAGGAAAAGCCATCATTGTGCTTAATCCGGCAGAGCCGCCATTGGTGATGAGAGACACCGTATTCACGCTCAGCGACCAAGCCGATAGAGAGCAAATCAGAAAAAGTATTCATGACATGGTGGCTGAGGTACAGAAGTATGTGCCCGGATATGAGCTGCATCAAGAGGTGCAATTTGATGATGTGCCTGAGTCAGAGCCTGTCTTTATAGAAGGCTTAGGTCATCGTCACGGACTCAAGACTTCGGTGTTTTTAAAAGTAGTAGGAGCGGGACATTACTTGCCAGAGTATGCTGGAAATCTTGACATAATGACCAGTGCAGCCATGGCAACAGGAGAGAAATTAGTGCCTGCTCCAGTGGCAGGATGATGTCGGTTAGGCGTAAAATAAATAGAAATGAGACATAAGATTTACATCCAAGACGTGAGCCTGAGAGATGGCATGCATGCCATCAAACATCAATACGGTAAAGAAGACTTGAAGAAAATAGCCATTGCGCTAGATGCGGCCGGAGTAGATGCCATAGAGGTGGCTCATGGTGATGGCTTGGCAGGTGGAAGTTTTAATTATGGTTTTGGCGCGCATAGTGATTGGGAGTGGCTTGGAGGATTGAGTGATGTGCTTAAAAATGCACGATTGACCACACTCATTCTGCCAGGAATCGCCACCATAGATGACCTCAAAAAAGCAGCAGACCTTGGTGTCAAGTCGGTTAGAATTGCCACCCACTGCACGGAGGCTGATATAGCCCCTCAGCATATTGAGGCGGCCAAAAAACTAAACATGGACGTGGGTGGTTTTCTTATGATGGCCCACATGAATGAACCCACCAAACTTGCTGAGCAAGCCAAGTTGATGGAAAGTGCTGGCGCAGACTGTGTCTATGTGACTGACTCTGCAGGCGCGCTATTGATGGATGGTGTGGCTGATCGCATTAAAGCCTTTAAAGATGTCCTTGATGAGAAGACGGAGATAGGCATACACTGTCATCACAATCTATCTCTAGGCGTGGCCAACACCATAGTTGCCCATGAGCATGGAGCTAACCGACTAGATGCCTCGTTAGCAGGAATGGGCGCTGGAGCTGGTAACTGCCCGTTAGAAGTACTCATCGCGGTGCTTGACAAAATGGGAATGGACCATGGCTCTGACTTAGTCCAACTCATGGATGCCGCTGATGACTTGATACGTCCGTTGCAGTCTCGCCCTGTGCAGGTAGATAGAGAAACACTCTCGCTAGGTTATGCCGGAGTCTATTCTTCATTCTTACTTCATAGCGAAAGAGCGGCCGAAAAGTATGGACTCAAAACAAGCGAGATTCTGAAAGAACTCGGAAAACGAAAAATGGTTGGAGGTCAAGAAGACATGATTGTTGACGTGGCCTTAGACATGGTCAAGAATAGGTGAACGAATCACTCGACCACTACTTGCTCATAGCCGGTGCGGCCATTGTCAAAGTGCAACTCAAGTAGATATATTCCTGCTCGAGTCGGCAGTGCTAATTCATAAGGGCTCTGTCCGTTAATTGATGTCTCACCAACTCTCTCTCCCGAAAGTGAGTAAACACTTAGTCTTTGAAGTGCACTTCCGCTCTGCCATCTCAGTTGGCACATTCCCTTTGCTGGATTTGGAAAAACGGAGAAGTTGATGTCAACATCTATCTCTTGCACATCATCAATAACACTGCTCACACAAGCATATAAAAATGGAGCGGTAGAACTGACCAATGTATCGAGGTAGGCTTCGTTATCTGGCAAGCCGACAAACCACGGGCAGTGCACCGCACCGGGCAATGCGAAAAAGAGATTAGGCAGTCCAATGTCTTCTGCCTGCGCGGCAATAGCAACCGCATCTTCAAAAAATATGTTAGCATCTGCTGTACCATTCATCATCAGTAATGCGGGATCTTGGTCACTCTCTATTGCCTCGACATTAAAAAGTGGCTCTGTGCCACCGGCTGCGATTCCTCCGCACAAACAGAGTGTGGCTTTCACTGAAGATGAGAATGCGGGATTGCCGCTATCACCTTCCACAGTTTGATTGCTAGCCATGGGGAAAGTAGGAGGGAAAGACACTTCAGATTCACTGTCTACATAGGCCACACCAAGAGCGGTGATAGCGCCTGCAGATTCTCCGCCAGCAAATATTATTTCTTCATTGATGCCGTATAGCGCAGCGTTTGCCCTAAAATATCTGACAGCCGCTTTCATGTCATGCATCGCATTGATGACAGCCCGGTTATTAATCGACTCATCTAGTCTATAATCTATGCTTGCTACCACGTATCCGCGCCTGGCCATGCTGTCACAGTACGCTTCAATATGAGGGAGGTTTTTAGTTTGATTGACATCACTAAAACCTCCTCCATGTGCATAGACGATTAAAGGGCGACTAGTCTCCGTATCGCCTGATGGCTGATACACATCTAACAAAAGAGAAGTTGATACGCCCATCAAGTCGACAGCCTCTCCGTACACGATGTCAGTCTCCACATATACTGAGTTAAACACAGGATTAAGATAACGCTGAGCCGACAGTGCCAATGCGCCAACCAAGCAGTTTAAAATAAGAATGAGAACGGTCAAGTTGATTTTCATAACACAAGAATAAACAGAAAAGAGCATGGACAGAAGGCGGCTTAAATTAATCTTCCATAGAAACATCAAACGTGAATAGTAGGTTTGTCACTATGAAAGAACTTAAGGATAGTACACTGTTTAAGACCGACTCATACATTAGTGGTGAGTGGGTGTCAGGCAACAATCATTTTGATGTGGTCAATCCATTTGATGGAAAAGTGCTCGCTCAGGTTTCAGATATGACGCGCAGCGACTGCAAGTCTGCGATAGGCAAAGCAGCTGATGCGTTTAAAGTCTGGAGTGGATACACGGCATCAAAACGTGCACGAATTTTAAAAGAATGGTACAGGCTTCAGCTCGAAAATGTCGATGATTTGGCTTATCTCTTGAGTTCATAACAAGGTAAGCCGCTTACCGAGGCGATAGGAGAAATACGATACGGGGCCAGCTATGTGGAATGGTTTGCGGAAGAGGCCAGAAGAGTCTACGGAGATAGCATACCCAGTCATGCGCGCGACAAAAGAATAACCGTAATCAAGCAGCCAGTAGGTGTGGTTGGGGCAATCACTCCTTGGAATTTTCCTTCGGCTATGATTACGCGCAAAGTGGCTCCGGCATTGGCTGTCGGCTGCACAGTGGTGATTAAGCCAGCCGAGCTCACGCCACTGTCAGCACTGGCCTTGGCCGAGCTTGCTGACCGTGCAGGCTTTCCGCCAGGTGTCATTAATGTATTGTGTACTTCTAATCCTGAGCCTATTGGTGATGAGTTGACGTCAAATCCTACAGTCAAAAAAATATCATTTACGGGGTCTACTGAAGTAGGAAAGTTACTACTCAAAAAATCGGCCGATACTGTGAAGCGAGTGTCTATGGAGCTCGGAGGTAATGCACCCTTCATTGTCTTTGACGATGCCGACATTGATGCAGCGGTGCAAGGAGCGATGGACAGTAAATTTAGAAATGCAGGACAAACCTGTATTTGCTCCAACAGGATCTTCGTGCAAAAAAAAGTGGAAGCGGAATTTCTCGACAAGCTTGCTATCGAAGTGCAAAAAATGAGTGTGGGTGATGGACGAAAGAAGGGCACAGCAGTGGGCCCATTAATAGAGCAGTCTGCGCTTGATTCGGTACAAAGCGTAGTTGGCGATGCCTTGCAAAAAGGCGCGGAATTAGTGTGCGGAGGAGAGCTGGCAGAAGGACATAATCTGGTCTACAAGCCCACAGTCTTAAGAGGTGTCAAGCGCACGATGAATGTTTTTTCACAAGAGATATTTGGACCAGTAGCTCCCGTCATCAGTTTTGATACAGAAGAAGAAGTGATTGAGATGGCCAACGATACCAACTATGGTTTGGCCTCTTATTTCTATGGGAAAGATTACGCTCGAATATGGCGAGTGGCCGAGGCCTTAGAGTTTGGAATGGTCGGCATTAATACGGGAATGATTTCCACTCCTGTCGCTCCCTTTGGAGGTGTAAAAGAAAGTGGCTTTGGACGCGAAGGTTCACATTATGGAGTAAATGATTATGTCAATGTCAAATACATGTGCTGGGGTGGAGTCCAATAGCAACACGCGCAGTTAAAAGCAAAACAATGACAGACATTAGAGATGCAAAATTTTGGGAGCGGCTAATCGAGAAGATTCTAAAAATTCTAGGGAAGGGCATACTCGGTAAGCGCCCTGACCACAAGAGACATCAGCACGTAGTGCCTCATGCTGAGGGTTGGGCGGTGCGCGGTGAAGGCAATGAGCGGTATACAGCTATTTATGACAAGCAGAAAAAGGCCATTGACCGGGCCAAAGAAATTGCTCAGAATTATAATTCAGATGTCGTCATTCACGGCAGAAATGGACGCATCAGAGACAGGCGTTCTTATGACTGAAATGGCCATTGTTAAGCGCCTCCTTTACTGAGCATTTTTTGTTCGTCAAGAAACACGTCTGTCTGAAACCTGATGAGCGCTCTGGCCTGTTGCTTTTTGTAGTGATAGGTTTCTTCCTCTTCTTCAATAGACGTGTATACCCTCTTATTTAAATAAGAATCTGCTGCGAGCAGCGCGGCACGCTGGCGTTGCTTTTGCGCAGCCCACACGGCCACAGCATCTTCGGCCTCCGCCATTCTGATGTCATAACTGCCTTTCGGACTCAGTAGTTTGGCAAAAATTGGTGAGGTCTCTATCGCCAAAAACAAAAGGAAAATAAAAAACGAAGGCAGCCACGGCAAGGTGTGCAGTGCATTAACGCGCGCCATCAATCCATCAAATCCATCGATGATGGGTTGTGTCTCAGAAATGTGAGTCGACTGCGCCAGCATCACTTCCTCAATCGAGCTGTCTATTTCTCTTTGTTGTACTCGCGCATCTGTTTTTAGCTCGCTCAACTCAGCGAGTAATGCATCATGCTTTTCTCGTTTTTCTTTGTACACAGGGCCTTTGCCCACGCGCATGGTTCCTGCCGCACCTTCTGCCTCTGCGATGTAAGTGTCATACAGCCCATTTACTTCAAGCTCCTTGGTTGTAATTTTTTGATCAATGGCCGCATGCTCGTTTTTTAGTGCGTCAAGTTCGCTGGCGTAAATCGTTTTTACCTGAGACTGATTTTCCACGGTCATCGCGTTTTTCGTTTGCAGCAGTTGAGCATTGATTTCCTTCTCAAATATTTTTAATTCAAGAGGAGTAGAAATAACCACTGCGATGATTAGGGCAAGAATTAATCGCGGCACTGCTTGGGCAAATTCATCTGACTTTCTGTCCCGCTTTTTAATACTAGAGACAATAAATCGGTCTAAGTTGAAAATGAGTAAGCCCCATATCAAGCCGAAAAAGATGGAGGCAATTAGATTGTCAAAAACGGTATAGAGTGCATACCCAGAGGCGATGAATGCCATGAGGGCTGTGAAGAATACTGTGCCGCCTATGCCGGCATATTTTATCTGTTCTGATTTAGGACTTTGAGACAAGAGGTCTGTGTCTGCGCCTGAGCACATCCAAAAAAATGATTTCATCATGGTGTTTGATCTTTGCAGGATTGAAAATCAAAACGCGGTGATGAGATGCTTTGTTGCCTGTCAGTAATTATCATCTGCGCACGATTCGACCTTGGCGCAGGCGTGAAATTTACTTCAACAAGTCTGGATACTTGTTCTTAAACCTATTCAGTCTAGGTATAGAGACCGCTCGCACATAGCTCTGATTAGGATTCAGACGCTCATAATCTTGATGGTAATCTTCAGCAGGATAAAACTTCTCCAGCTCAACAATTTCTGTCGTTATCGGTTCTTGATAATCGCCTGAGTCGCCAACACTTTTCTTGTAGGATTCGGCCAGTTCTTTTTCTTTCTCGTTTTGATAAAAGATGACTGATCTATATTGAGTTCCAAAATCAGGTGCTTGACCATTGACAGTGGTTGGGTCATGACTTCCGTAAAACACTTTTAGTAGCGTGTTATAATCTACCACCGCTGCGTCATAATAAACCTCCACGGCCTCCGCGTGTCCTGTCGTTCCAGTTCCGATAGACCTATATGTTGGGTCAGTAGTATGTCCTCCACTATATCCAGATACGGCTTCTTCCACACCTTTGACGCTTTCAAATACAGCCTCTACACACCAAAAACAACCCGATGCAAAATAGGCTCGACTGTACTTTGCCAATTCTTCTTTCGTTTTCTTTTCTTGAGGTACCGATTCATGCTGAGCACTTGGAGGCGAACTTGCCATGCACGAACAAAGAACAATAAGAGAGACGGATAGGTATGCGATAAACTTCATGAAGTAAAGATACGGACTCAAGTTTAGAGCGCGATGAGGACTCGGAAAATTGCCACTTTAAAAAAGCAGTTTCCCTTTCTCTCTTTCTGTGGGCATTCTGCAGACTTCTTTTTTTCCAAACCACGCGTACCGATTTTTGGCAATGAAATTGTACACGGCATCTCGTACAAATCGTGGCACGAGTCTGAAGATCATAGAGACTTTCATTAGTCCTCCGGTCGCCTGAAAAATGGATAGCACTGCTGTAGACTTGTCACTGATTTTTCCATCTTCATAATAGATGATGCTGTCCATATTATCACAGTCAATTTCTGGGATTTTCACTTTAGCCGTGTCTCCCTGCAGCGGTGCAAATTGCAAGACATCTGCACGGTCTTCTTTCATCAAGAGGTCCACGGTCTCGTTGCACATGCCGCACACGCCATCAAAAAACACAATGCGTTCTACTTGTCGATTCTTGGCCGGCTCCATCCAGCGAGAATCAAAGGTGAACACATGCATCATCAGCATACCAACGGTCAGGTCAGCAAAGTCTACAATGCAGATTATGCCAAAGTGCATCAGCGTCATACCTGCCCATGCAATGAAGCGAGTGCGCTTAAATAATGCCAGCGGTAAGAAGACTATTTCTAAAGTCAATGCTGTCCATGTTTGTGCCTTGATGGTCCAATCGGGTAGGCTCAGTAGTAACTCTCGCAGCCAACTGTCTCTGGCCAGCGGGTTTTCTAATAGATGAAGAATGGCCGACCCATCATGCCAGCTCGGAGCCATCAACTTGTCAATGCCTGAAATGGTATAGCTCAGTGCCATAATAACCCAGGCACTGACAAATAGGATTTTGGGCATCTGCCAGTCTTCTTCCACGCGCGGTTTGAGCGAAAGCGGTTCTCCACTCGGTATGACCGCACAAGCTAAGAGCAACCATCCTATAAATGGTAAACCCGGATTTGCGATGAGGTTGTTGCGGTCAAAAAGACACACCCAGCCATACCAGAGTATGATGGCCATGATGTTTCGCTTCATCCCAACTGTAAATAGGAGTGAGGCAATGCTGAGTACGATAAGAAAAAGACTCACACCCAAGGGCGAGTCGATGAGTAAAAGCAGATTTGGAAACAGTCCGTGAGTGAGGTTGATTGTTGGGTCAGACATCATTCCTTCTGCACTCCAAACTTCTGTGCCGTATGGAATGAGCGATATGAAATGAATAGTAAGGTAGATGCCGAGTATGATTCGAAACAAGGAAAATTGATATGCCGAGTACCACTTCAAGGGCAGTCGATGTTGAGTGTCCATGAGTCATTTTTTCCTGCTGTGCGTGAGTCTATGCGTATCTCGACCGCATGTGCGTCAGCAGGTAAGCCAAGTTCTTGGCTCAGAGTTCCCCTGCAAATTCCATATTCTAGTACTGATCTCCACAACTCCTCAGGCATGACAGGTCCATAAGAAATGGCCGCGCCATACACGTTTCTTCTGTTATACGGTCCCTCAAGTTTGGTATATAGTTCTGGACTAATTTTTACTTCCTGACGCTCATCTGATTCTACGCTGGTATAAGAGAGATAAAAGTCAGCTGCAAAAGTTTCTACTCCCTTCACTTCAGTAAACACGATGGGTAGTGGCGAAGAGCAATAGGCCTTGCCAAGCCCCGTCAGTTCTTTGGAGCCGACTAAGTAGCCGATAATCTGTATGGCGCCAATAATGACGACAACGTAGTAGAGCACCTTCCTCATATTACTTCTCTGGCGGATAAGGATTGTTCACGTTTTTGAAGAGCAGAATGTCGAGCAGTCTGCGCTCTTTTTCGTCCTTAAATCCACACTTTTTATCCATCCGTATTGGGTTTTCAAATGTGCCAAAGAGCATGTCCCAAAGTGGTATGTCTGAAAAGTTGTTTTTGTGGCGCCCTTGTTGGTGATGAATGCGATGCATCTCGGGTCTCTGAAAAATGTAGCCCAGCCAGTGAGGCGTTCTTATATTCATGTGATAGACATACTCGCCAATGCTGGCAAAAAGTAAGGCCCATGCCGCACCTTCAATGCTCACGCCGAGTAGTGCAAAGTTTATGGCTCCTAGCAATATGGAGTTTGCAATCAGCTCTGCCGGATGCTTGTAAAAAGAAGTGATGGTCTCGATGCGATTTGGACTGTGATGAAGCTGATGAAATGTCAACCACAAAAAGTTGACCGTGTGACGCCATCTGTGCCACCAGTAAAACACAAAAGTGGTGACTCCATAGGCGACTAACCCGCCTTGCACATCACCCATCATGGCAGAAAGGTCTATTAGCGAACTTCCGCTAAACCACTTGTCCCAGGTGATTTTGCCTAAGAAGAGCACCCCAAGCTGAAGTATGTTGATGATGATTACTCTGGTCCACCATCCACTGACATGAGGGAGTTTTTGGTCAGGAATGATGCGCTCTAAAATGATAAGAAAGGCACCAACGGCCATAATGTATACTAACATAATCAAAAATGCTTCGGACTAAAGTAGACAATCTGAGGAACCCAATACTAGACTATAATTCTGATCGTATTCTACGCAGGTTTAAATAGTTTAGTGCGATGAAAAAAACTATCGTGTTGTTGGTGCTGACTTGCTTGATATTCTCATGTCAGGAAGAAGCAAAAAATAGTCCTGAAACAATCCACATTAAAGCTAAAGAAGCGGCTGCTTTGCCATTGAGCTTTTCGGAAAAAGTGACAGCGGCCCATGGCGGTAATGTCTTTAGTCAAAAGGAGGCCCTGTCCTTTGATATTGTGCTCAATTTTGGCGGCAAAGAAAGGCTTAGAGGAGAGATGACGTTGTCTACAGATTCGCGTCAAGGTATTATTGAGTACACAGATGGCACCCGTTTAGAGTGGAGTGACGGAGAAGTGAAGCATGACAAGGACATCTCAGAATCGTCTGCTCGGTTTTCTGCATACACCTGGTCTTACTTCGCACTCATGCCATACAAATTAAACGATAAGGGCACTATCTGGACAGACTATCCCAACAAGGTAATGGGAGGTAAGGAGTATGATGTCAAGAAGTTATCATTTGAAGATGGTGTGGGAGATGCATCAGAAGATTGGTATGTCGTCTATGCAGACAAGCAGAATCACTTGATGAGTGTGGCTGCCTATATAGTCACCGCTGGCGGAACTGTAGAAGAGGCCGAAAAAGACCCGCACGCCATTAAGTACAGTGACTACGTGATTATAGACGGAGTGCCAATCGCCACTGCCTGGACTTTTTGGGGCTGGACTGCTGATGACGGTCTCACAGATAAGCTAGGAGAAGCGACTATCACGAATCCAGATTTCATCACTTTAGAAGAAGATGCTTTTGAATTGATAGGGAAGGAGTGAGGGGTGTGGAGTGTTTGCTCTGTAGTTCTAGCGATTAATCTTTGCGCTCCGGTTATACAACTTCATTGTATGCTGATTAATGAGCTGCTTGCATACTTATCCGCTGCGCAGGAGCTGTGCTCCTTCGCAATAGAAAAAAGTAGGAGCTACGCTC
>CAYSDH010000029.1:0-36608 GCA_964429805.1 uncultured Flavobacteriales bacterium | reverse complement strand
GCATATACCGCGCTCAAAACCTCCCGCTCACGTGTCTCTGCCTCTGGCACATGACATATATTTGTACCGCTGTATCCTTAACTCAATTTTCACGTTTAGATACCAAGACATTGGCTCGGCTGGCATTAATTAATCACAGCTTACACTGAAGTCCAGTCGAGTTCATAAGCCCCCATACTTTTTGTGTGGGGGTTTTTAGTTTTAAGACAAGCTGTATTCTCTAACTCTTGTCAGGAAGCCACTGACTGCCCCTGCTCTTTGGAGCTTAAGCGCATAGGTTATGGTCGCACCTCAAAGCGAGTGATCACATATTATACACTCCCCCATTTATATCTAGAGTAGCTCCTGTAATGAATCCGTCAAACTCCGAAGCAAGGTAGAGCACCGCTCTAGCTACGTCAGCCGCATTACCGGCTCGTTGTATAGGAATACCCGCTGTGGTGGCAGCGGCAGACTCCTTCGTGGTGTGCGTATTGTGAAATGATGTTCCGAGTATGAGTCCGGGTGCTACTGCATTTACACGTGTGCCTTGCGCCCCTAATTCTGAAGCCAGCGCTCTTGTAAATGTCAGTATGGCTCCTTTGCTGGTCGAATAAGCCAGTGACCCTGGATGACCACCCTTACGCCCAGCAAGAGAGGCTAAATTGACAATACTGCTGTGCTCACTTTTCGCCAGGTGCGGAGCAGCGACCCGCGTGACAAACATTATTGAAGTCAGGTTGATGTCCATTACTTTATGCCAAAACTCGGTCTCCATCTCATTGAGCAAGTTTCGTGCGACCAGCGACCAGCATTATTGATGAGTATGTCTAAGCCACCAAGCCCTTCAACTGTTTGCTTCACTAAGGCATTGGCCTCAGCTTCTTTTGTCAAGTCTCCGCCAATTGCCACTGCCTTCACACCTTTACTTTGAGCGTATGCTACAAGTTGATTGGCCGTGTCTGCACTCGAAAAATAATGGATAGCCACGTTTGCTCCACTATCAATAAAATGCTTGGTTATTGATTCACCAATCCCCTGCGCGCCTGCGGTAATAAGTACATTTTTACCCTTCAATTTTGTCTAGTCCATCATGTTGTTAGTCTAAATAATGTCGCGATTTCTTCCTGTCTAATTTTGTCCAGCCAATTTAAGACTATTTGCATATCGCTCTATTCAGCAGCTGATGATTTGACATTCCTGACGCAGAGAGTATGAGAAAATGAGTCGAAAACAGTGACCTCAAAAAACGAATCTAGCCGAAGTACGCGACCGTCTTATCGCATCAAAAGAAAATTCTACTTCCCCAAACCCACCAACAGATCATTGAGCTTGATCCGCATACCAGAAGCGCTGAGGTCATGATCATTGGCCATGAGCGAAAAAACAATGACCTCTTTACGCACATTAACCACCGCTCCAGTGTATGACCGCACTCCACCGATGTAGCCCGTCTTGGCGCGCATCTTTCCCTGTATGACAGAGCCCTTGCCCATGCGCTTCATTCCGCCAGAGACACCCGCCACGGGCAGTCCATACATAAACCCTTCACCAGTCCGCTGTGGTCTATTCCTTTTTCATCGAGCCACTTTTCCACCTCTTTGATTCCAGCAGAAAAACTGCCTTCGTTGGCGCGCTCCTTCCCTATTTGCCTGAGTAAATGCTCGGCAAATAAGTTATTGCTCTTCATGTTAGTGTGCTTCACTATTTCGAGCAGCGTGGGCGACTCCACATAGTGAAATCCGATCACAGTCGTTTCTCCACTTGACCTCATGTAGCCCTCGTCTCCTCCTAAAGCGATACCTACTTTACTTAAATGCCCTTCAAGCAATTCTGCAAAAAAGGCACCCGGATCAGGTATGGCTCCTTTGACCTTAAACGCTGTTCTGTTGCGCGGTATCTCTCCTCTAATAACCATTCCTCCAATCATGTCAGGATAGAAATAGGCCATATCACTCTTCACATCTGTCGCCTCCACCTCACAGCTTAAGGGCCAGGAGATCTTAGGCTCTGTGTGTGTCACTTGCACACGATTACCTCCTAGTGATTTAGAATCAAGAAAAGCGTAATAGGTATTATCCATCACGGTCAAGGCATGAGCCCCAGCTGCGTAATAATTTCCTACATCATCCCAAGGATAGCCAGAGGGAATGGCCTGCCCAGTGTAATAAGACTCATCTACACGGATTTTTCCTTTTATAGAAACCACTCCAAGATCTTTGAGCGCAGACACCACATCTTGCATAATTCGCTCTATGCCTCCATGGTGATTTTTAAAATGACTGGATCCAAAGGTCGGATCTCCGCCACCTTGTATCACGAGATCACCTTGAAGCTCACCACCAGCGATGACACCGCTGTAGCCAAAAGAAGTCTCAAAAACATGATCAGGACCAAGTATATCAATCGCTGCGTAGGTAGTCAGCAGTTTCATATTACTGGCAGGAATCATCTTCTTATCAGAATTCAGAGACACAACAACCTCGCCTGTGCTCACATTAAGCGCATGAAAGGCAAGCCGACCATTTTTCGCACCATCACTCAAGGCGAGGTCTTCGCTTTTCTTTTGCAGGCTTTGCCCAAACACCATGCTGGGCAGAAGTATTAAAATCAGAAGTTTACTAAAAGATGAGTTCATTCGCCTATTGATTACTTTCGTCAGAGATGTGCGGTATAGTGGGAACATACAGTGTCAGCGGACAGAATGTCGAGTTAGCGGAGTCTATTCGTCAACTCTCAAAGCGCGGGCCTGACAGGCAAGCCGTCCTCTCTGTTGATGGTGCCACGCTCGGCCACACCAGACTTTCTATTCTTGATACGTCTGCATTAGGTGATCAGCCCATGCAAGATCCCACAGGTCGTTACACTCTGGTCTTCAATGGGGAAATATACAACTACCGAGCCATCGCCAAGGACCTTGTGGCCAATGGAGTTCAGCTGATTTCTAACAGTGATACAGAAGTTCTCCTCCATCTGCTTATTCACGAAGGCGAAAAAGGCCTCGCTCGCCTCAACGGATTTTTTGCTTTTGCCTTTCATGACAAGTTTAAAAATGAAATTCTAATCGCGCGAGATAGATATGGCATTAAGCCTCTCTATTATGCGCTAAGCGAGGGTCAGTTGATTTTTGGTTCAGAATTAAAGGCCATTACTCCGCTGCTCACGCACAAGACTATCAATCTGACGGCCCTTCACTTCTACTTCATGCTCAACTATGTGCCTGGTGACATGAGCATATTTAATGAAGTCGAAAAACTCAGCCCAGGGTCAGCGCTTAGATTTTCTGAACAAGGTGTCGCGATACGAACCTATGTGGAGTCGAATCAAGTGGAGAAGTCTACACTCAGCTATGAGCAAGCCACTAAAGAAGTGCGTAAAACCATTGAGCAAGCTGTAGAAGACAGACTCATTGCCGATGTGCCTTTGGGCTGTTTCTTGAGTGGAGGCATAGACTCTAGCGTCATCTCTGCGGTGGCGTCCAAGCAAAAAAAAGGCATAAAGACATTCAGCATCGGATTTAAGGACAACGCCTTTTTTGACGAAAGCTCATACTCCTCGCTCGTGGCTGAGCATTTGGGCACAGACCATCACATATTTCAGCTTAGTAATGAGCAGATGCTGACTCATGCAGAATCAGTCTTAGACTACATTGATGAGCCATTTGCCGACTCTTCATCTATCGCTGTGCATGCGCTCAGTAAGATGACTCGAGGAGAGGTAACTGTCTCGCTCAGTGGTGACGGAGCCGATGAGCTCTTTGGAGGATATAACAAACATGCCGCCCACTTAAGAGCCATGAATACGGGACTTCCTGACACACTGCTAAAGATGGGGTCTCCGTTACTTAAGTTTTTTACAGAATCACGCGCTTCTTCTCTCGGCAACATGGCCAGGCAAGCCAAACGTTATCTGAATGGCGCAAAGATGTCAGCGCGAGAGCGATATTGGTTATGGGCTTCGTTTTGCAATGAAGCGGAGGTCAACAAGTTAATTTTGCCGGGCATGTCTGCTTCTAAATCTGACATTGATGCCATTAAAGCGCGCTATCACGATGGGCAAGACACTATGCAGTCAGTGTTTAACGCTGACTTGCGCATGCTGCTCCCTGGCGACTTCTTGCCAAAAGTAGACCGGATGAGTATGGCGAATAGCCTTGAAGTGAGGGTCCCGTTTTTAGACCAACGGGTGGTTGATTTGGCCATGAGTTTGCCCGTGGAATATCGCATAGACTCCAAGCATAGAAAGCGAATTCTGAAAGATGCTTTTCGCGATATGCTTCCGGCTCAGATATTTGAGCGAGGCAAAAAAGGCTTTGAAGTACCGCTAGAGTCTTGGTTTAAAGGACCTCTAAAGCAACGCGTGCTTGATGCGCTGGATTACGACAAGATTGAGGCAGAAGGAATTCTATCTCCAGAATACGTGGCTCGGCTAAGAGAAAAAGTGACTCACAATCAGGTAGGTGCTGACGTACATCAACTGTGGGCGTTGGTGGTCTTCGACTCATTTCGCAGAAAGTATCTGTAATACTGGCTGGCGCAGGCCTAAGCTATTTTTCAATCCGCATTCGGATTCTAATCAATTTCATTAAACGATATATTCGCCTACCAATTTTCAATCCTTATGAGAACAGCACTTTTACTCTTCATTGCCGCATTATCTTGGTCTTGCTCCGGCCCAAACTCATCAGCTGACAAAGCATTACACACCGCAGACAAGGCGAAGCACGCGCACGGAGCAGACGCTGGCCATGGCCATGGTGACGGACACGGACATGGCGAAGGACATGGACACGGTGACGGACACGCTCATCATGGTGCAGCCAAGGAGGCAAAGAAATTTGCTGAAGGGCAACTCTACTATCCAGAAGAGACGCATTTTAAAAATGTACGCATGCTCACCAATCACGGTGACAATGCAGAAGCCTATTGGAGTTTTGATGATAAAAAACTCGTCTTTCAGGCTAGAAACGACAAGTGGGGCGCTGAGTGTGACCAAATTTATGTGATGAATGCAGAGAACGAAACCTGGTTAGAGGATACCGCTCCCCCACTCATTTCTACTGGAAAAGGACGTACTACATGCGCCTACTTCATGCCAGGTAATGAGACGATGATATTTGCCTCTACACACGTAGGCGATGAGAACTGTCCGCCAGAGCCTCCTCGTGGTGACAAGTATGTGTGGCCGATATATGCTGACTTTGACATTTTTGTCTCAGACATGTCTGGCAAGATAGTCAGTCAGCTCACCGAGTCTGATGGTTATGATGCCGAAGCAACGCTATCTCCTCAAGGAGATAAAATAGTCTTTACCTCAACCCGCAGCGGAGACCTTGAACTCTGGACGATGGATATTGACGGCTCAAACAAAACTCAAGTCACCTCAGGTCTGGGTTATGATGGAGGCGCGTTTTTCTCGCCTGACGGCAGCAAATTAATATTCAGAGCTTCACGACCAAGCACGCCTGAAGCCATTGCGGAGTATAAAGACCTACTGTCTAGAGGCCTTGTGCAGCCAACAGAAATGGAGCTTTTTGTCTGTAATGTAGACGGTTCTGACATGAAACAAATCACCAAGCTAGGAGGCGCCAACTGGGCTCCGTTTTACCACCCAAGCGGAGAGAAAGTGATTTTCTCGAGCAATCACCACACTGGAGGATTCCCGTTCAACCTGTTTATGATTAATGAAGACGGCACTGGACTGGAACAAATCACCCATGACGATGCCTTTGACTCATTCCCAATGTTCTCTTATGATGGAAAGAAGATAGTCTGGGGCTCGAACAGAAACAATGGCGGCACGAGATCAACGAATCTCTTTGTGGCCGACTGGGTGGAATGATTCTTGTCTGCCCTCACAAAACAAAAACACGTGTATGAAACTCATTCGCCTATTCTTTTTTGCCGCTGGCCTATTCTGTATTAATCCACTGCTTGCTCAAGAAGGTCCTCCTGCCTCTGCTGACAGTGAAGACATCTCTAAAGATGAGCTCAACGAGGCCTTTATGGCCATGTTTAATGTGGAGATAGAAATTGATCTGCCAGAGTCAGCCTTTGAAAAAACTGGCCTCAACAATTACCTCAATGAAGAGAAGACCTCCATGGTCTCGTTGATGAAAGTGCCCCAAAATGTGGCGCATATTCAAGAAGACTTCGAAAAGAAGAAAGACGGACTCAACATCAGTCATAAAGAGATGTTTGAAGTAAACGGAAAAACCGTGATGCTTCAAGAGAGCAGTAAAAAAGATGAGTCTGACGGTCGCACGTATGTGATGCAAATATTCTGCATGGAGAACAGTGACGAAGACAGCATTATGATATCAGCCATCTTTCCAGAAGAGCATGCGGATGAGTTTAAACCCATAATTAGAAAAGCGTTGAATAGCGTGAAAATCAAATGAAGACGCGACTTCTCTTTCTATTGTTTCTGTCCTGCACAAGCCTCACTGCGCAGGAAATGAGTCCTTATGAGCAAGTCTCAGAAATGGCCGTCATGGACCGTCACCAGCGTATGCGTGTGGCTCAAGCCATTCAAGACTTTGGCCCTGAGGCCAATCAAGTGAAAGACTGCTGGAAAAGAATAATACAGATGGACAGCCTGCATGGAGCTATGCTGATGGAGATTCATGAGCGTTTTGGCTTTAACAGGTTTATCTCAAAAGGTGGGCAATCAGCGCACAGCCTGTGGTTATTGGTCATGCATCAGGATGATGCCATCCACATACAGGTGGCGCTCTTAGATGTCATGAAGTCTCAATTAGGCCGAGGAAACGTGATAATTAGGGATTTGGCATTTTTAGAAGACAGAGTGGCGGTCAATAAAAATGAACCTCAACCCTATGGCACACAGACATACTTGGACAAAGAGAAGAACAAGTATGTTCCATTTCCAATGAGAGAAGAAGGGCTCAAACAGCGCAGAGAGCGCATGTCACTCAAGCCACTGAGAAAGCAGCTACGTGAAGAGAACAAACGGCACAAAGTCAAGTTCTGAGTCTTTCAGCCATGAGTGAGAAGAACAACGCGACTATCATCACTCCTGCCTCACGTTCGACCATAGACTCGGTCATCAGCGCCAATATCAGGCAGACAGCAAAAGACAAAGACAAGAAATCTCGTCCAGCAAGACCCCTGTACAACAGTATCAACAAGGGTAACAAGAGAAAAACAAAGCCAAAGACGCCCAGCGCAGCAAAACTCTGTAGAAACTGGCTGTGAGAGTTGAGTCGAGCACTGGCCGGTCCGGTATATCCTTTTTGCTCATAGGTGGCCATCAACTCGTCTTTGATGTCGCCCGTACCTACTCCGGTGAGTGGATGAGATTTAATGAGGGATAAACTAGCATCCCAAGTCATGCGTCTGGCCATGGTGCTCTCGAGCGACTCTGGGTTAAGCTCGGTGTAAAAAGTCCGCTCCACCATTGTATTGACGCGTTTGCTCAAATAACCGGTACCAAAGTACAGCCCAGAAATACTCAATACCAGCACTCCGAGCACAATCACTATTGTTTTCTGATTGGCCATTCTTCTGGCAAAGTATAGGGCAGCCATGAGCAGAAATACAAGCAGAATGAGGAAGCTCATTTTCGAACCTGTCAATATGATGCCAGTGATATATGTAAGCATGAACATCACCATGACAATTGTCTCTCTGCTTTTAGCATTGGCCAACCTCTCCATGCTGAAATAAAAACTAATCATCAGGGCTATGAGTAAACAAAGCCCATAGTACCCGATGTGCATGGTATTTGAAAATTCTTGACCAATGAAGCCCGTTGTTGAGCCAGTCTTAACAAAGGAAAACAATGCTAAAGCAAGATTATAGATGACAGACACCAAGGCACTGACAACGAACACTTTAAACACCCTTTCTACAACGTTGTCCGACAGCCCCTTGAGCATCAATAAAAGGGGCAAAATGAGTAGGCTCACTTTTATACCCAGGTCTAATCCAGCAAAGCCAAAGTTGACCGTATGGATCAATCCTAAAACGTGACTGAGATAAAAAAGAGGCCAACACATCACCATCCATTTGTGGCTTTTGGACATGCCTTTCCATCGGTCAGTCACTCCTTTTGCTGACCCAGAAATGAACCATGAGACAAGCAAGAGACCAACGAAAACGGGAGCAATTTTTGGCATTAATGGAATGACGAATGCCAGCCCCAACAAGGACCATAAAAACACGCTATTCCCTATCTCTTTCACCGAATAGTTCATTTGCCTTGCTCCACAGCCTTGCGCACCGAGCCATACTCCATCAAGAGCCCGTTAGCGCGGTCATAATCCACATTGAGACTCTCCATGACCATGCGCGTGCCGCGATCCACAAGCTTGTTATTACTGAGCTGCATATCTACCATACGGTTGCCCACTACCCTGCCCAGCTTAATCATCACTGAGGTAGAAATCATATTGAGCACCAATTTCTGCGCTGTGCCAGACTTCATGCGCGTACTGCCGGTCACAAACTCTGGTCCGACCACCACTTCGATGGAAAAATCAGCATGCGCTGTGATGGGTGAGCCCGCATTGCATGTCACGCAGGCCGTACTTATGCCACGCGCACGACACTCCTTCATTCCTCCTATCACATAAGGAGTTGTGCCAGAGGCAGCAATACCAATAACAGTATCAAGTTCATTAATCTGATGCTCGTCCAAGTCTTTTATGGCCATGTCTGTATCATCCTCTGCAAACTCCACAGCCTTGCGAATGGCCGAATCTCCTCCAGCAATTAGGCCAACCACCATGCCATGAGACACCCCAAAGGTGGGCGGACACTCTGAGGCATCAACCACTCCTAGGCGGCCACTCGTGCCTGCTCCGATGTAGAATATCCTGCCGCCATGCTCCATTTTTGGCCAGATACTCTCAACCAAACGCTCTACGTCTGGTATGACTTCTCTTACTGCCAGAGCCACTTTCTGGTCTTCCTGATTCATATTAGTAAGCAACTCAGCAACGGACATCTGCTCCAAGTTGTCATAGAGACTGCTATGCTCTGTGGTTTTCGTGCTCATAATAAGTCAAATGTAAAACTCGATTGGCTCATCTCAGTGCTTCTATTTCAGAAGCGTTAATACTCTGATGTGGAGTGTCAAATCGTAATACATGCAGTGAATCACAAAACGGCCCGAGTTCTTTAGTCCTTCTTCATTTGCCAAATATGTATAAGATACTAGTCCGAGTCATTGATACGGGCCACCCACATATAAACCCGAAATTAGTAGAAGTATAAAACAGGACAATTGACTAAAGACCCCACCCCATACATTGACGGCTTCGTGCTACCAGTACCTAAAGCCAATCTGGCCGAGTACAAGGGTATGTCATCAGCAGTAGCTCAAATATGGAAAGAACATGGAGCTATTTCATACTCCGAGTTTGTTGCCGATGATGAGACAATGCCAGGCACTTTATCTTTTTCAGATTTGATGAAGACTGACGAGGATAATGTGTTGATTTTCGGGTGGGTATTGTTTCAATCCAAACTAGAGCGAGACCTCGCCAATGAACGAGTAGCCGCTGACCCTAGAATGACGGACCTCGTGGCACCTTTAACCCAGTCTAGCCGAATAATATTTGACGCCAAGAAAATGGCCTTTGGCGGTTTTAAGCAGCTTGTCGCACTCTGACCAAGGCTAAAACGAAAAAGGCCCAACTATCTGTTGGGCCTTTAATTCTATTACGATAAGACTTGAAGCACATAGTTTAACTATGCGTCACAGTGTCTCGACTATTACTGACAGACGTTACCAAACGCTGAGTTCAGTTCTAAGAAGTCATTGACATCTACTGTACCGTCCCCATTGATATCTTCAGCACACGTGCAGTTTGAACCAAATGCCGAGTTCAATGAAAGGAAGTCATTAATGTCAACCAATCCGTCACCATTAATGTCTCCAGGGCAAGATGCACATGATACATCACCATCAATGGCATCATCAAGGTTAAATGTAAACTGGATGTTTGCACGCTCATCTTTCAAATCACTGATGGTAGATGGTGAAGACGAACTTGCTGTACGCTTAGCTACCAAGAACTCTGGCGCTGTTGACTCCCATCTCCACGTGACAGCACCGTTACCGTTAAATCCTGTTGACACACCTGGTGTAGCGATAGCCGAGCCATCCCAATCTACAGAAATCTCAAGGGCACCTCCGTCATACACGTAAGGGGCGTCAAAGTTAAATGGCATCCATCCGCTTGAGCTTGGGAAGTTGTTGGCGATGTTAAACACACGGTCAACCACTTGCTCAGAACCAGCGACCAGGTTATCCCAAGAATCAACTGTAGCGGTTGTTGATGTCGAGTTCTTAATGTACACCTTCCATGTGGCGTCACCTGGCTGATCTATAATGTTTGAATTTCCTTTCTCCCAGTTCAGACCTGTAAGGCTTGCTCCACACTCTAATCCGGCCGCAGCCAAATCAGCTTCGGTGTAGACATGGTGCCATCTCGTGTACACTGTACTTGAGTTGACGTCAGAACGTTGAATAGGTCCTCTAGAACTTGACGATGATGTTCCTGTTCCTACCTGCACGTTGCCCGTGTTCGTAGATAAAGTGAAGAAGCTCACTGGCCCTTCAAAGCCGCTCAAACTTCCTCCACCACAGTTTGACTCAACATACAAATCATAACCAGTAAATGAGGAGAGTCCTATTGCCGTGGCAGAAGTTGATGAACCAGAACCTGACGCGGCAGCCGGTGCCGCACTTCCAGCGCCTTCTGCAACCACTTTCCAATTGTAGGACACAGCATCAGTCACTGAACCCCAAGAAAGGTCAGCACTAGCCGCAGTCACATTTGCTACAGAGAAATCTTCTGGGCCAATACACCTAAGTAAGTTGTAAGTAATCTGAATGTTTGAACGCTCAGATTTGAAGTGGCTTGAAGATGAAAACCCTGAAGTGCTGAACTTCCACCTGAACGTACTTGCAGTGATACATGTGCTGTTGATTCCCATCTCCACTTAAGCGCTCCATTTCCTGTGAAGAGCGCGTTAGGATGTGTATTTGTAGACGTTGATCCTGAACAATCCCATTCAACTGCAATCTCCAACGTTCCTCCTGTATAGATAAACGGTGAGTCTAAGATGAAGTTCTGCCAACCATTTACTCCTGGGAAGTTGTTTGCCGTATTGAAGGTGTAGGTTCCAACCAACTCAAATCCGTTAATGACATCTACCCATGACGAGTCTACTGTGGCATCAGCATTACTCGTGTTTCTCATATATACTGTCAGAATCGCATCACCTGTGGCGCTGATGATATTAGAACCAGAGTGATTCCACCAGTCAATCTGAGAAATCTCTTCTCCACCAGTCATACCAACAGCGTTCAATTCTGACTGAAGATACACTTGATTTGAGCGAGAGTAGACTGAACTTGAAGTGGAGTCTGACCGTTGAAATGGCCCTCTTGAGCTTGATGATGATGTTCCTGCACCTATAGTTACAGTGGTTTGCGCTATGGCATTTTCTGAGAGAAACAATGCCGATAGCAACAAGGACATTGCGAGAAGTTTGATTTTTTCAAGGTTATCTAAGTCTGTGTATTGTGTGCATCAACCTCTACCATTTTGTGATGCATGAATGATTAATTATTGGTAGACCAATAATTGGTAGACCAATATTAGCCTAAATTCTATTATGGTCTTTTTTACTAGAAGTCAAAAAGAAAGACTCGTAATCGACTAATTGACAACAACTTATAATGAATAGAGAGATATGCTCGTCTAATCAAGTTCTGAGATAGTCACGATAAGAATGAATTGTTTCGAGATTTTCACAGGTCTTGAGCTTAAAACTGAAAGAAAATGAGGTGGAATTTTACAATCGTATTAATGGTTCTTGCTCTTGCAAGTACAGGCCAAACAACGCTAGATGCAGATGGTCCAGGAAACACATACTCTTTAATCACCTCAGTGCTGGCTCCAGGCAATGACCCCATTGAGACGCCTGACTGCAGCCACACTGCCTTTGGCGACCATATAGAAGAGGAATTTGATGCTGAGCTGAATGATAATGTGTTCACATTCACGTGACGCCAGATGATGACCGTTGCATCAACACGGATAGACAACGTAACGAAATAAAGGCCTATGACCAACCGCCAAGCGTGCTCAAAGGTACGCTCGGAGAGTCTGTGGAGTACAAGTGGAAATTTAACTGGACGATGGTTTTCAGTCTTCTCCGAAGTTCACTCACCTGCACCAACTCAAATCAGTAGGTGGTATTTCTGCTATGCCGTTATACACGCTGAGTACTAGAAAAGGTACGCCTGACCAATTGGAGTTGCGCCATGCAGAAACTACTGAGCAAGTGACTTTGACTCAGACAGACCTTGCCCCTTTTATTGGCACATGGCTAGAGGTTACTGAAGTCATCACGTATGGTGACGAAGGGTTCTATAAGATTCAGATAAACAAAGTGAGTGATGGTACGCTACTATTCCTTTACGTAGATGGGAACATTGATAACTGGAGACCAGGAGCCAGCTTTGTTCGTCCGAAGTGGGGTATTTACAGAAGTCTTGATTTCTCTGAAGACCTGCGTGACGAGGTGGTGCGGTTTGCCAATTTCAGTGTTGAAGAGTTGAGCACTGACCCAGCGGCAAGCGAAGACCCGCAGCATGTGACTAAGCGCTAACGTATTGTTTTGGGTGCAAGCCTGCTGCGAGTGCCAGCGGGCAACAGGTGAATTTGCAGGATAGATATACGCGAGTTCAACCTCCAATTTTTTGTCCACCCATCATCATTAACAGCATAAACAAAACTGCCGCTACTCCAGTAAAAAAGGTGACGATCACTGCGGCTATGCCCATCAGTAGTCCCACCCAAGTGAGCAGACTTGACAATCTGAGCATGGTGAGGCTGCTCTCTTTGTATTTTCCTGGAAATGCCTTAAAGTCTCGCTTTAACTTTCTGATAAAGAAGAATAGTACCAAGCACATGATCAGTCCTGTGCCAGGCAGCACCACTGACACGGCACTTCCTATAAGCACCACCACAACTCCTTTTTGAGTCACGGGCTCATAGTCATAAGGTCTTGAATATTGGTCTTCTGTATGCTCTTGATCTAGCGCTTCGATGACTTCATTAATTATAATTCTGCTTCAAATAGGTCATGAACTTTTGTAAAAGAAGAATCGATTGCGACTCAGTGGCACTGCGCACAACAGCCATGGACAATAATGTCATATGGACTAAAAGTAAGCAGCCAAAAGAAATAAGTCTCCACTGAAACTTAACACCTCTTGGTCTTAATCCTGCGTGGCAAACACTTTTTTCAAAAGGTCTGTTACCCGGGCTGCAGGATTCTCTCTGATTTTCTGCTCCTCATCGGCAAGTAATGTGAAGATACCATCAACAGCTCGTGTAGTCACATAGTTTTCAAGGTCAGGATCTACTTGCTGCCCTCCGGTCAACATCGTGGCCGTGTTGTAAGCTTTGGCCAGTGGCTGCCAGTTATCGGCCACCTTCATCTTGCTTGTTGCCGCGTTTACCTTTGGCTTAAAGCGGTCGTATAATGCACTGTAAGTCTTTGATTTTAAGTAATTCGTTGCTGCATTTTTATCTCCTTTCAAGATGTTCATCCCGTCTTGAATGCTCATGGTCGTAATCGCATCTAAGAAAATAGGCCCAGCAGATTTTGCCGCCTCTTCAGCTGACCTGTTTAAGGCCGTAACAAACTTATCTACCTGTGGTTTTAAGCCCAGATCCTCCACAGTGTTTTTCACTTTGATGGCGTCTTCCGGAAATGGGATATGAATCTTAGGGTTCTTCAAAAATCCATCTGCCTTAGATCCTAGCGAAGCGGCATTATCTGTACCCACAGACAGTGCTTCTTTCAAGCCCTTGATTACTTCATCATTGCTTAGAGAAAGTCCAGTTCCTCCGCTGCTTGCAGAGAGCACCTCCCCTGCGCTGTTGACAGTCTGCATCAGCTGCTGATCGGTGCATGCTACAATTGCTACACTCATCGTAGCTCCGAGTAATATTGTTTTAAATCCCTTACGTGTGTTCATATCGCGTATTCGTTTGTCAATGTTTATGTTCTCTCTCAATAGTCTTGCCACTATTAAATTTTTTATCCAATTCCTTTTGTCTTTCTCGCTCCTCTTCAGAAATCACTTGGTCGCCCAAGGCATCTAAATCTGGCTGACCTGCATTTACCCATGCCGTGTACCACAAACTCCCAACCGAGATAATGGACTGTCTCATTCTGCGCTCCACCATGTCATCCATCATGTCAGAATAGGTTCTTGAAAAGTCTTTGGAGTAGTTCTGAACGGTAGCCGAGCCTCTAGTCTCGATGGTATACTTTCGGTCTGGAGAAAACTCTTTGCTTAATTCTCGCTCAAAAGTTAGCACCGAATCGACCGCACGATGACTGTTCTCTACCTCATCCCAGGCCATGGCAAGTACATCATCTACATAGGCCGCTTTGCCGATAAAAAAGTCATAATCTTCTGCAAAAAGTTCTGGAATTCTAGACTCCCAAAATCCGTGAATTCCTTTTTGCCCAGTCATGTGCCCATTGTAATTTTCAGTGGTATGCAAAGGCACGTGAGAATCAGCAATGTAGTGACCAAGGTCTGATGCGGTGCGGAGTATACGGTCAGTATCATTGTTTCTAAACGCGGTCTCCATTCTGCCCACCATCACATCTATATGCCAAGGCACAATGCCGTATTCCTGCAGCGTGTCTTCGCTAAACTTCTCTACGGCATCTTCCCACTTGCGGGGCATGGCTGGAAAAGGGTCTTCACCAGGCGCCACAAAATGATCAATGTCTATAAAGTGACGCGGTGCCTCTCCATCAACTGCGTACCTGCGCTTGTCTGGATCTACCGCATGCTCGGTCACAAACTCTATGTGCTTTTTGAAAAAGCCAAACATCTCTGGCGGCAGAGTAAACACAGCCACACGATTAATTCGCTTATGACCGAAAAAGCCCCATGGCTTGACACATGACTCACTTTTCGCGATATTAAATACGAGAAAAAGAACAGTGATGAGGACTAAGGTGATACGTTTCTTGTGGTGCATATATGAGCGAAAAAATGGATTAATCTATGCCAATGATGGTTGTCTATCTTTGATTCAACAAAATCATGCCAAAGCGGCACGAATGACTTAAGCTGGTGACACCGGAAAACACATATCGCTCATTTTGGGAGAGATTTTTCTATTTCTTTCCCTTTCAGTTGGTGATTTTACACTTCAAGAAAAACCATCTTATACTGGTTTTTTGGCTTATTCTGTTTGGCTATATCACGGGCAATCTTGCTACCAAATACGGTGTGCATTACCTCTTTCTCTATCCAGAGTACCTTGGCCGTGTTAGCTTCTGGTCTTATCTCATTATTGGGTTTTCGGTCGGTGGTTTTATCATGGCGTTTAACATTTACACCTATATTATACACGCTTACCGCTTTCCTTTTTTGGCTTCTCTGTCTAAACCGTTCTATAAGTTTAGTGTCAATAATTTTATCATCCCTACCCTATTTGTAGTCACTTACTTGTGGATGAGTATTGACTTTCAGCGCGCTTCTGAGTTTGAAAGCACGAGCAATATCTTTATTCATGTGTTCGGCTTTTTAGTCGGTCTTTTCGTTTTTCTGATTTGCTCATTCTTTTATTTCTTCAAGACGAATAAAGACGTATTCAAGTTTATAGACCGCAAAGGTGCTGAGCAAGAAGGTGCCCCAAAAACATTGAGACCACGCATCAGGTGGGGTGAGTCAAAGCATAGAGTCAAGCGCTGGCGCGTAGAGACGTACATGAAAAACTTTGGATCTATTCTACTCGCGCGTAATGTAGAGCACTATGACAATGAGACGATGAAAAAGGTCTTTTTTCAAAATCACATTAACGCCTCCATTTTTGAATTGTTGTTGGTGGGTGCTTTCCTTCTAGTCAGCACCTTTGACGAGGTTGACTTTTTTGTACTTCCGGCTGGAGCCAGTGTCATCCTGGTGTTCACTCTTCTTCTCATGCTTATCTCGGTCTTCCTGTCCTGGTTTAGAGGCTGGACTCTGACACTCATTGTCGTACTCATACTCGGAGCCAACTATTTCTCAACAGACTTTGCCGTTTTGCCCATTCACAATGAGCTCTATGGTCTTGACTACAATGCCGCTCCAGCAGAATACAACCATGCCAACATACGCGTTGATTCTGATGACCCAGCCCTGCAGAGCGATTTAGACAACAGCATTTCGATACTGGAAAAATGGAAGACAGATAACAGTGTAGGACGAGACTCATCATACAAACCCACGCTAGTCTTTATCAATACCAGCGGTGGTGGTCTGCGCTCAGCGCTGTGGACCTGTACTAGCCTCTGCGCGCTTGACAAAAAACTGCAAGGCAACTTGCTAAACAATACAGTGATGATGACCGGTGCCTCGGGAGGCATGATTGGTTCGGCATATCTCAGAGACGCCTATTTGCATGGCGGCTCGAGAGATATATACAGTCAAAAAAATGTGATTGTAGAAAACATTGGACGAGACTTACTCAACCCCGTTTTGTTTAGCATTGCCTCTAGTGACTTGTTTTTCAGATACAGGGAGTTTGAGTACGGAGGGTTTGACTACAACATTGACAGAGCCTATAAGTTTGAGCAACAGTTACTGAGTAATGTTGGTCAAAATCTGGACAGGCCGCTGGGCTTTTACACCGCTCCTGAGGCAAACGCCAACATACCTCTGATGATACTTACACCAACTATTATCAATGACGGTCGCAGGCTCATCGTTTCTTCTCAGCCCATGTCATACATGTGCAATGCTTCAAGCCAAGGCATGGTAAAACATCAGGCTGAAACTGAAAACGTAGAGTTTACTAGACTGTTTGACAAGCATCAAGCCCTTAACACCCGCTATACTTCGCTGCTAAGAGCCAATGCCACCTTCCCGTACATTCTGCCACAAGTATCGCTACCGAGTGAGCCGCGCATTGACCTAATGGACGCAGGACTGAGAGACAACTTTGGATTTAAGACCACCTTCCAATTTATTAACTCAATGCAAGACTGGATAGAAGAGAATACGGCCGGTGTGCTCATCATTCAAGTGCGAGACAAAGGCAAAGAAATTCATGAGAAAAAGAAGAAGCACAACCTTATCAATAGAATGACTAGCCCTCTGGGTAATGTTTACGGAAACTTTACCAAGACACACGACTTCTCTCATGACCAAATGATGCAACTCATGAGCAACTGGATTAACGTGCCCTTAGAAGAGGTCAGACTTCAACTGGAAGAAGGCCAATCAGATAATGTCTCGATGAGTTGGCACTTAACTGCGCTGGAAAAACGCACCATAGAAGGAGCGGTATTTCGTGCTGATAATCAAAAAGCGCTGGAGAGGATTAAGCAGATTCTCAAATAGTCACAATCATTAAAGTGCGCAGACTAAAAATCTTGACCACGAATATTTTAGTAACACGGTGATAATTTGCTTCTTTGCGCTCAGAAACTGAACACCATGAAACTCCTACAGATTGCCACTCTGATTTTCCTTTTAACCAATTGCTCTCAAGGCTATAACTGCGAAGATTTCAAAACTGGAACTTACAAATTTGCTGAACCTGAGTTTAGCGAAGTCACCGTCACTCGTTCCGCTTCAGAGCAAATAGAAACGAGCACCAAAGCAGGGGAAGAGTACAGAGATGTCTATGAAATCCTCTGGAATGGCACCTGCAGTTATCAGCTGGTCTTTAAGTCGACCGACAACATTGACCGTATGCCGTTCTCAAAATTTGACACTATCTCGGCCAGCATTATTGAAATAGTAGAAGACGGATATATCTACGAAACAGAAATTTTTAATCAGCGGCCGCGCGGTCACTTTATTAAAGTAGACTGAATCATGCCTAAAAAGGGAAGAAAAGGTAGCTCAGGCATGGTTTACTCTACCAACAGTGAGTATAACTATGACGATGAGAATGAGGAAGAAGAAACGCTTCCCCCAAATGAGCAATTGCTTTATGTCTCTCACGACAGAAAAATGAGGAAGGGAAAAACAGTCACGCTCATAGAGGGATTTGTTGGCGCAACTGAAGACTTAAAGTATCTGGCCAAAGTCCTAAAAAATCAATGTGGAGTGGGCGGCAACGCCAAAGAAGGAGAAATCTTGCTTCAAGGAGAGCACCGAGACAAAGTGGCTATGTTTCTAGAAAAAGAAGGATACTCAGTTAAAAAGAAAGGCGGTTAAAGTCGTTTTTCTGTGCCAAAAGCCGCTTCACATTTTTTTTTATCGTTGACCATCTCTATGCGTGTGTTGCTCGCCACCAATTTGTTAGTCGCTGTTGGGCAGGCACTCAGCCAATGCACTTTACTCCTCTTTTTAGATTAATTCGCTCCAATTTTAGAGCCAAGCTTAGGCATAGAATTGAACTCGTCAGATAATGAACGGCTATGTTCATTTTGGACAATCAGACTACCATACCCCTTCTTTTCAAATGCAATCATTGGCTAAATATCACTGCAATCTTCAGTAGAATTTATCCGTAATTTGGAGCCATGCCTTGGTGGAAAGGAAACACTTTTTTGACAGCAATATTCCTATGCATGATGATGTCTGCATCAGCACAGTCTTTTGTAGAAAACAAAGGGCAATGGGAGGACCATATACGGTACAGACTGGAGCTTAATTCTGCAGACATCTATCTAGAGGCTGGCAGAATGACCATTGACATGAGTCATCCGGATGATTTAGACGTGATTTCTGCTGCTCACTTGATGAAGGAAGTTCCTTATCCAGACATAATTCGTCATCACGCCTATCAGGTCGAGTTTCTGAATGCAGCAATGGAAGCACCTGGGCTTGGCCGGCATGTGCGCACGACAAACCTCAATTATTTTTTAGGAAATGACTCCACACGCTGGGCCAGTAATGTAGCCATGTATGATAAGGTGACTTATGATGAGATATACCCAGGCGTGGACTTGGAGTATTATACTCAAAACGGCAATCTCAAATATGATCTCATCTTGGCCCCAGGTGCAGATGTCTCGCTGATTGAAATGGCGTACCATGGTGTGATCCCAAAACTAGATCGCGATGGAAATCTTCGCATAGAGACAGAAGTGAACGCAGCGCTTGAGAAGAAACCATTCGCATATCAGTGGGTTGACGGCAAGCAAGTAGAAGTATCCTGTGAGTATAAGTACCGTTCTTCTTTGACATTTAAGCTGGGTGACTATGATGAGACCTTGCCTCTTGTTATTGATCCAGAATTAAAGTTTAGCACTTTCTCAGGCTCCTTTTCAGACAACTTTGGCTACACGGCCACCTTTGACCAGTTTGGCTTTCTGTATAGCGGGAGTTCTGTTTTCGGCAACGATTATCCAAGTACCATAGGAGCCTTTAGCGAAGAATTTAATGGTGGAGTGACGGACATCGCCATTTCAAAGTATGATACGACTGGAACCTTTATGGTGTATAGCACTTATATAGGTGGATTCGCCAGCGAGCTGCCGCATAGTCTTATTGTCAATGAAAACAATGAGCTCATCCTGTTTGGTACCACATCATCAAACGACTATCCCATTACTGGTGGTGCACATGACAACAGCTTTGGAGGAGGACAGTCCATCACGCTCTCTGGGCTCGGCACGAATTATGAAAGCGGAGCAGACATTATACTCTCCATTCTTAGCGAAGAGGGAGATGATCTGGTAGCCTCCACCTTTGTGGGCGGAAGCGCCAATGACGGTGTCAATCTCTCTACGGTTACCAATTATAACTATGCCGATGAAGTGCGTGGTGAGGTGGACATCGACCAAGAAGGCAACCTCCTTGTAGTCACTTGCTCTAACACTACCTCTAACACCAATGACTTTCCTATCACACCCGGTGTCATAGACCCAGTCTGGGGCGGGGGAAATCAAGAGGGCGTGATATTTAAGATGTCAGCAGATTTAGAGACCTTAATATGGAGTACCTATTTTGGAGGTAATGGTCAAGATGCCGCTCTTTCTATCGCAGCCAATTCTCAAAACCAAGTAGTCGTCTCTGGTGGTACATCGTCCACAGACCTGCCTACTACGGCAGGTGTATTGGCAGAAGATTTTATTGGAGGAATTGGTGATGCGTGGGTACTCGTCATGTCAGAAGACGGTCAGCAGATTATAGACTGCACCTACTGGGGAACTACCGAGCGTGACCAGGCCTACATGGTCGAGTTAGATTCTGAAGACAACATACACTTGTTTGGTCAGACTTGGGGTGGTGATGACTTGATCATAAATGCCGACTACTTTAACACGAACAGCGGGCAGTTTCTGACCAAGATGGATGCAGCGATGGAAAACATCATATGGAGCACCACATTTGGCAATGGCAATGGTCAGCCTAACATCTCTCCCACTGCTTTTTCCGTAGACATCTGTAACCGAGTATATCTTAGTGGCTGGGGAGGATCCGTGCAAGGTGCCAACCTCACAACGACCGGTCTCGAGACTACCAGCGATGCATTTCAAGACAATACTTTGGGCAACGACTTTTACCTCATGGCGATGGCTGATGACGCGTCTGAATTAGTCTTTGCCACATTTTATGGCGGTGACCAAAGCTCCGAGCATGTAGATGGCGGCACCAGTCGATTTGATAAAAAAGGAAAGGTCTATCAATCAGTTTGTGCGGGCTGTGGAGGAAATAGCGACTTCCCCATCTTACCTACCAATGCGCACTCGAGCACCAACAATAGTCCAAATTGTAATAATGGAGTGTTTAAGATGGACTTTGAACTGCCGGCTGTCATTGCTGACTTTTTTGCGGAGACTATTTGTGCCAATGACACCGCTCAGTTTGTCAACACAAGTCTTGGAGGCGTCAGCTTTGAGTGGGATTTTGGCGACACAGAAAGTTCGGATGAGCAGCAACCCACACACATTTATACTGCAGCAGGAAACTATGATGTTACCCTCATCATTAACGACCCCATGTCGTGCAACTTGAGCGACACGATAATAATTCCGATTAATGTGCTGGCCCCGCCAACAGCTGTTCTTGATTCGCTGGTGGCGTGCGAGAATGAAGCCATTCTGCTCGGTCCAGATGCCATAGAGCCAGACATCAACTACAGTTGGGATAATCAAGACTTGATTAATAATCCGAATGTGCCTAATCCGGCAGCGACTATTTCTGAGAGCACAGTCTTTACGCTGAGCCTCAATAACGGCATCTGTGGCTCGACTGCCGAGCAAGTGGTCATTGTAGAACCTCTGGAATTTGCATTGTCTGAAGACACGCTCATTTGTCTTGGTGATGAGATTGACTTAAGCTCCACATCATTTGGTACATCAGATACCTACGTCTGGTCCAGTGACCCAACCTTTACCGATGTGCTGGCCATGGACTCGCTTTATACCTTCACTCCATTGGTGAGCACTACCCTCTATGCCAACACAGGCGAGCTCTGCAAGAAAGAAGGTGAAGTAACCATCAGTGTATCAAGCGATCAGTTGAGTTTTTCTCAGAATCAATTTGTCTGTGCCGATGACCCTGTGAGCATCAGTCTCAGCAACCAGTTTCCCGATATTGACATCAGCGTAGATTGGTCGCCAGATACTGACATAGTATCAGGAGATGGCACAAATCAGATTGATGTACAGGTAGATGAAGCGACTTGGTTTAGAGCAGATGTGATGAACGAATATGGCTGTGAGATTTCCGATTCTGTACTGGTCGAAGTTTCGCCTCTTAGCTTTATTAGCATAGACGCCAGTGCCGATATATATGACATACCCGTAGGTGGCATTGCCACAATTATGGCTGACCCTGCAACGGGCTATACCTATCAATGGTCACCAGGAACGGGGCTGACTAACCCCAATGGTGCAATCACCAATGCCTCGCCTCCAGAGACCACGACATATACTATTTCCATCATAGACCAAGACATTAATGGTTCGTGTGTTTTGACTGACACAGTGACCATCAAGGTGTTTGAATTCGTTTGCGGATTTCCAGTGTCATTTCTGCCTAATGCCTTTACGCCAAATGGAGACGGAGCCAATGACCTCTTGTATGTGCGCGGCCCTTATGTCGAGTCTATCCATCTGGCAATCTATGACCGCTGGGGAGAAAAAGTCTTTGAGACTTTTGATAAAGAGATACCCTGGGACGGTACTTATGAAGGCAGAGAACTCGACCCAGCAGTCTATGTCTATCATCTTACGCTCAATTGCATAGACGGACAAGAGACCTTTGAAAAAGGAAACATCACGCTCACCAGATGACACAGCGCTTGATGAATACAAGGGATAGAGCTATTTGCACGTCATGTGTTTTGCGCGCATGGACATGTCTGCTTGTCTTATTCTGCATGTCATTCAGTCTCCGCTTGAGCAGCCAAGACATACACTTCTCACAGTTTTACATGAGCCCCATGAGCCTCAACCCGGCCATGAGTGGTGACATGGATGTGGAGTATCGTTTTGCCGCCAATCAGCGCACCCAGTGGCGATCCGTAACGAGTAACCCCTATTCTACTTTCTCTATATCTGCCGAGTCTGCAGGTACGTTTAAGAAGCCCGACTTAGGCACCAGTCTGTATATCATGAATGATGTAGCTGGTGACGGAGCGCTAAACACATTTGCAGTAAATCTTGGTGCCTCTTATGGCCTAGCACTCAATCTTGACAGCAGCAGTTACCTCAGAGGAGGACTTCAACTGGGATTCACGCAGCGCAGCATCGACTTTGACGGACTGAGGTTTGATGAGCAGTATAACGGCTTAATTTATGACAGCGGACTCTCTAATCAAGAGAACTTTAGCAAAGACAATGTGAGTCATCTCAACTCAAATTTGGGGCTAACGTTTTCGCATCAGATAGATGATCGAGACTCCTACATGCTTGGCGTGAGTCTCTTTAACCTCAATGCGCCAGAAGTGGCTTTTCTAGATGGAGCAACCGTCAATCTTGACCAGCGACTCAATCTTCATGTTGAGTATGTCAAGATGATAGCCGATGACTGGGATGTCATGCCAGCCGCGCAAGCCATGTGGCAGGGTACGTATCAAGAATATTTATTAGGGGCCAGATTTCGGCACATTTGGCGAGATGATTATACCGGACTACGTAGAGGTTATATTGGCGGATTTGCACGACCACAAGACGGAGCTTATGTCATGCTTGGCATGGACTATGACCAGTGGAAAGTGGGACTGAGTTATGACCTAAACTTCTCACCGCTAGAAGTGGCCAGTTTAAATCGCGGAGGGCTTGAGTTGTCGGCCATTTATATGCTAGACGTGTTTAACGAAATAAGAAAAAAGCACCGGGCGTGTCCAGCATGGTTATGAGAGTGATGTTGATTATCATATCATGCGTATTCTGCTTGAGTGGTCAGGCCCAAAACGAACAAAAGTACTGGCTCGCTTTTGCTGAGGAGGCCATGGAGGTGGGTGACTACTTTGGTGCTGCGCGCTATTACAAGAAGTCGCTAAGTGCTGACCCTGGCGAGATAGAGTTAATGTACAAATATGCCGAAGCACTGCGCCTGTCCAACAACTATGTCGATGCCGAAGAATGGTATCTGAGAGTATACCGCAAAGACAAAGGGCGATATTTTGCAAACGGCCCTTACTGGATAGCTTATCTCAAGGAAGCTAACGGAGACTATGAAGCTGCGGCCAGTTATTGGGACAAGGTGATGCACAATGAAGCTAGGAGTTCAACAAAATATAAGCGCGCTCAGCAACGCATCACATCGTGTCAATGGGCCATGGAACAAGAGAAAAAAGAGTACTCTGGCCACATAGAAGTAAGCAATATAGGTGAAGGAATCAACAGTCCAGAGTCTGAGTTTGGTGTGCACTTGCTTAAGGACTCCACGCTTGTATTTGCATCATTGAGGGGAGATTATAATGTGAATGAAGAACTCAAAGACACGATGAATTACAGCATCAAACTCTATGCTGCTCCGGTTGACAATAGCTCAGAACCAGTCTTACTTGATTCTATTTGGGCCTTAACTGATGAGCGCATCGCCAACGCCTCATTTAACAAGGCCGAGACTGAACTGTATTTCTCCATGTGTGCGCCTGCGGGTGACTGTGCCATTTACCATGCATTCAGCAATGAACAAGGCATCTATGACATTCAGAAACTAGAGCAAAAGATTAACGCCCCTGCCTCATCGACTACCATGCCGCACTTTGCAGAATTTGAGGATAAACGTGTCCTCTTTTTCTCTTCAGACAGAATGACGGGGCAAGGTGGTATGGACATCTATTTTTCTGAATTGACTGCAGAAGGATTTAGCACGGCTCAAAACTTGGGACCTGAGATTAATAGTCTTGACAATGAGATTAGCCCTTTTTATAATCAAAAGAGTGGTGAACTTTACTTCAGCTCAGACTGGCACAAAGGATTTGGACTGATGGACATATTTAAAGCCACTGGAAATGTCTACCACGGTTTTAAGGATGTAGAAAACATGGGCCGTCCGTTTAACAGCAGTGTCAATGACATCTATTTTCAGATGACTCCTGACAGTACTGGCTTTTTGACCAGCAACAGAAAGGGCTCTTACTCGCTTAAAGGAGAGACTTGTTGTAATGACATCTATTACTTCAACACACAGACTGAACAGGACTTGGCGACAATTGAAAAAGACAGCGTACCGGTCACGCAATCTATAGAAGTAATTGACGCCTCTAGCCCACTTCCTGATGCAGTGACATCCATCGATGAGTTGGAGAAGTACCTGCCCATCACGCTATATTTCCACAATGATAGGCCTAACCCAAAGACTACTCAGTCTAATACAACAGTGGCTTATGAAGAGACATATTCAGAGTATATCAGTCTCCAATCCACATATGAAGAGCAAGTGGCCCAAGGACTGTCATATCCTGTGGGTGTGGGCGAACGAAACTTGATTCGCAATTTTTTTGAAGAGATGGAGCGCGAATATGAACGACTTGACAAAATCAGCGCGCTGCTGCTCAGTGAGCTTGAAAAAGGAAAAACGATAGAGCTTGTAATTAAAGGCTATGCCAGTCCGCTCGCTCAAAGTGATTACAACAAGTACCTGACAGAACGTAGAATACAGAGCTTAGTCAATCAGCTAGAACGATGGAATAATGGTTCGCTTGCGCGCTTTATAAACTCCTCCTCTTCAGAAGCTGGCAAACTGCTAATAGAACGTATACCTTTTGGAGAAAACAAGGCTGACAGTGATGTTTCAGACCAACAACAAGACCAGCGAAACTCTGTATACAGCGCTGGGGCAGCAAGAGAAAGGCGTATAGAGATTTTAAAAATTTCAGAAAAGTAAACTTGTCCAATTGCATATGACTGTTTTACGCTGGCTGCTTCGCATGATTATTTCGCAGAGTCTATCCTGCGGGCTTCAAGGCTAATCTAATTTGGAAGTGATGGTTATAGAGCAATGTGGAAACACGTTTATTAGCAAGCCGAAGAAATTTTTCTTGATTGACGGCATTGGAGCCTTGACCTCTGCCTTCCTACTCGGAGTGGTATTAGTTCAGTTTGAAACAGTATTTGGAATTCCTATCAAGGTCCTTAAGATACTGGCTACTCTACCTATCCTTTTTGCATTGTTTGACATCTATGGATTTTGCAGCAGCAGCCGTAAAACACCTCAATTATTGAGTGTTTTAGGTTATGTCAATCTGATATACTGTGCGTTATCTTTGGGCTTGGCATTTTTACATATTGAGACAATCACGATTTTTGGTTGGCTCTAAGTCATCATTGAATTTCTACTTGTTTGTGCTTTAGCCATGATAGAGCTTAAAGTGTCAAATAGTATTAAAGGGAATACGATAAGAAAAAAATGATGAATCAATAAGAGTCTAACATTCCTGATATTCTAAATCAAATAGCTGGCAGCTATTAGGAAAAGATTTTGAAGCGCTCAGAGAAGGCTAAATTCTGCTGAATCTACCATTAGACCTGTGCTTTAAGGCCATCTTAATGAGTATATTGTAAGCTCATTTAAAGAGGTAGTAATGAGACAAAGAAGTATTGGATTGTTGGGCATAGCGCTCATGCTTATAGTGTTAACAGGCTTTGTGAAGAAGGACAGCTGGTACAGTTTAAAGTCTGCGGAGTTTTCTTACAGCATACAGTTCCCACAGAAACCGACCGAAAACCCTCAAGTGGTGGAGTCTGAGGTGGGTCAACTCAAGCTCAACATATTCATGCACGATGCCTCTGAAGACCAAAGCGATGAGAATCTCATGTACATGGTCAACTGCACAGAATACCCTTTTGCCATCATGGACACCGAAGACAGCTCGCTGTTAGATGATTTTTACCGCAGCTCTATTGACGGAGCGGTCTCCAATGTGAATGGAAAACTACTGACCGAAGAAATCATTAAACTCGATGACCATGTGGGCCGTGAAGTGACCGTTGACTTTCAAGATGGAATGGCCATCATTCAAATGCGCATTTTCTTGGTAGGTAACAGATTGTATCTCTTACAGTCATTTACAGAAACTCCAAAGCACCCCAATAAATCTGTTGCCAAGTTCATGGACTCGTTTGAGCTGCTATAGTAGGGGTAAGAAAGGCAGCACACTCGTGCGCTCCCTTATTTCATTGTAAGACCACCTTAAAGCTTTCACTGTGGTTGGTATTCTGTACACATTCATTGGACTGCTTGTCTTTTTAATAATTAGCTGGCGCACGAAAATCAATTTTCAAAAACTGAAAGCGAAGTCAACAAAGTTGCGCGCTCAAGTAGTGGAATACAGAAAGTGTAAAGTGCCCTTTAGAGGTGACTACACCAGAATTAATTATCCTTTTGTAATTCTGCTAGATGATGACGATCAGGAGCCGCTGCAGCTAAGGCATGCCAACAGTTGGAAAAACGAATTTGACATTGGTGAAGAGCTACACGTATTCTATTCTGACGGTGAGCTTTTATACTGGAATGCCTTTGAGAAAGGCCTATATCGTTTTCTTCCTTGAGAAAATCTACGTTCTGCACGGAGATACTCAAAAAGATTGACACTGCTTGAAATCAAGCCCTCTCCTATTGCTCTTGACTAAAGAAGTCCCAATACCAATGTATCGCTTTTTCTAGTCCACTTTGCAGCGACTCTTTTGGGGCATAACCCAACAGGTTGCTCGCTTTTGAAATATCCGCAAGTGAGTGCTTAATGTCACCCGGGCGCTCTGGTATATAGGTGATGCCATTGACAATCTCCGAATCAAATCCTTTGAGCAATTCTGTTAATCGCTCCACCAAATAGTTAATCTCGTACTTCTCTCCACAAGCCACATTAAAGGCTTGGTTGATGGCTTCAGGATTTTCAGTCACAGCAGCCAACTCATTGGCCTGTATAACATTTTCTATGTACGTAAAGTCTCTGGTCTGAGTACCGTCACCATGCACCGTCACCGGTGAGCGATTAATCATGGCTTTGATAAACTTTGGAATGGCCGCAGCATAAGCCCCGTTTGGATCTTGATGTTTGCCAAACACATTAAAGTAGCGCAAGCCCACAGTCTCCATGTCATAGAGCTGACCGTACACCTTGGCGTACATCTCGCCTACCGCTTTTGAAGCCGCGTACGGACTCAAGGGTCTACCAACACGCTCTTCCTTTTTTGGCATGGCCGGCTCATCGCCATAGACCGAACTTGACGAGGCATAGACAAATCTCCTCACATTATTGAGACGCGCGGCATCAAGCATATTGAGCGTCCCTGAAGAGTTGACATCATGAGTCGGAAGTGGAAACTGCACAGAGCGTGGCACAGAACCCAGCGCGGCTTGATGCAAGATGACATCTACTCCTTTAGTGGCTTCTCGACAGATATCAATGTTTCTAATGTCACCCTGTATAAAGGTGAAATCCTGATTATCCATCAATGGCTTGATGTTTCTTTTATGGCCGGTAGACAAGTCATCGAGACAAATCACTCTGTTGTCTTGCTCCAAAAATCGCTCACAGAGGTTTGACCCAATAAAGCCAGCACCTCCGGTGACGAGCACTACTTTGTTACTTAGTTTCTTTCCCATATCACATTGTCTAGTTGGCTAACATTTCGACTTTAAAACATCAGTAAGGGCTTCTCCTTTAAGTTACGAAATCTATTTTGAGACTCAAGGCTTATTCAGCTCATCGATGAATGTGCTGAGACCAGTCAGCATCTCCACGCTTTTGCTCTCACCTTCTTCTGTAGACTTGGCCGCTAGTTTAGAACCGTACTGCAGTGCCGTCATGGCCAGTAGGTCTTGCTTATCCTTTACCGCATAGCTACTCGCCAATCGCTCTATGTTTTCATCTATCTGCTTGGCCACTTTGCGTATACCTTCTTCCTCATCTCTATTAATGGTGAGTGGATACGTACGTCCCGCTATCTGTACTTTGATGGATAATTCGCTCATCTGTGACTTGTTCTAGCTGTTTAACATCGCGATGCAACGGTCTATCTCTTTGACCATCTCATTGATTTTACTTCGCGCCTCTAGATTCTTTCCCTCTCCGCCAATGGACTTGGCCATTTTTATCATCTCCAATTCCTTTTCCAGCTCGGTGATACGCTCATCGCGTGAGTCGAGCTCGGTTTTCATGTCTTTCATGTGCACAGACACGCTGCCGTATTCTTTTTCTAAGGCTGTGCGCGCTTCGCGCATGGAACGGATTTTGTTCTTAATCTCTACGAGGAGGGCTTCTGATTCTGGCATAGGGAAAAGCGAATTGTCTACTCAGACAAATGTAACAGAGCAGGTGCATATTTTCAAGTGTACCTGTTTAAATCTTGGACTAGCTTTTCAACGAGTCGCAACAGGAGAAATTAACTTCGCAGAACTCAAATCAACACTGAGTGAGAAGGAAGGAATAATGAGAGAACGAAAAAGTATTAAACTGCTAGTCACCGCGGCCTTACTAATCTGCATGCAAGGAATGACAGCACAAGACATGCCGGTGGGTGAATTTGGCCCTCCCATGGATATCCCGATGTTTCTGTCGGGCAATTTTGGTGAGTTCAGAACCAACCACTTTCACACAGGTATAGATATTAAGACTCAAGGTGTGCAGGGCAAGAATATTTTGTCTGTGGAAGAAGGATATGTGAGTCGCATAAAAATATCACCTCGTGGATACGGACGCGCGCTCTACATAGACCATCCTAACGGCTATACCTCTGTATATGCGCACCTAAAGATTTTCAGCGAATCTATAGAAGACTTTACCCGAGCCAAACAGTATGAGCTAGAGAAGTGGGACATCGACTACTATCCTGCTCCAGGAGAATTGCCTGTGACCAGAGGCGAACTCATCGCCTTGTCAGGTAACTCAGGCAGCTCTAGAGGACCTCACCTACACTTTGAGATTAGAGAGACCGTGACCGAATACCCGATTAACGCACTCAAACTCGGGTTTGAAATTAAAGATGAAGTAAAGCCCACCATACAAGGCTTGCGCGTCTACCCACTTGACGAGTCTGCTCGCGTATCAGGCGGCACAGAAGCCAAGAGCTTTACTGTTACTGGCTCCAAAGGCAAAATGAAAACCACCCAAGCCGTGATTCAAGCGCACGGAGCTATTGGTCTTGGTTTACACACTTTTGACAAGCTGAATGGTGCCGAAAATAAAAACGGAATCTACAGCCTCAGCATGCAAGTAAATGGTGTGGAGTATTACGCTCACACCATGGACAAGCTGGACTTTGAGACGTTTCGCTACATCAATACGCACAAAGATTATCACCTCTTTAAGAAGAAGAAATGGCGTTATCACAAGTGCTTTATGTCTGATAACAATGCACTGGAGATTTACACCACATTGGTCAATGAAGGCAAGCTCTACATCAGCGAAGGTGAGTCCATGAATGTGCTCTTCACGGCAGTAGATGCCAACGGAAACATCTCTACGCTTGAGGCCTTAATTAAAGGTGTGGCAGGACCTGAAGAAGTGGTTTTCAAAGAAGAACCTGGCATACCCTTTATGGCCAATAGTGATAATGTGCTGAGGGATGAAGACCTGGTCTTACTCGTGCCTCAAGGGCGACTCTATGACGACATCATGCTGGAGTACACCGAGGTCACCGCCCAAGAAAGTAGCTTGAGTAAATGCTATAGCGTGCAGCAAGAGCACACTCCACTGCAAGACAAAATCACTGTCAAGATTAGGCCAACCAGGTCTTTCTCAGACAGCACAAAACTTGTGATGCTTGACATGCGCGGAGGCAAGCACTCCATTGGCGGAGAATTTAGAGATGGGTGGATGGAAGCCAAGACTAGAAAATTTGGAACCTTCTGTGTCGGCCAAGACTTGAAGTCACCAGTTATTAAAAGTGTTGAGGGACTTAACCCAAAAAGCAAACGCCCAAATAAGATAACGGTTCGCGTGTCAGATAACCTGTCTGGGCTAGACTCGATTAGAGCCGAGGTAGATGGACAGTGGTTCATGATGCGCCATAACACTGCCAAGTCCTGGTGCTCTGGTACACTATCTGACCTCAAACTAGTTGCGGGCGAGCATGTATTCACCTTTTACGCCACAGACGCGGTGGGCAACGAAGTAAAAAAAGTAGTGGAGTTTGTGACGCGTTGAATTGAATGTCTAATATGTCGATATTCGCGACTCACTAACCTCTATCACCTTTGCTGTTTAACTCGCTAGAATTCGCGATTTTCTTGCCAATTGCATTCCTTATCTATTGGTTTGCAATCAGACGATTTCTTGAGCTTCAGAATATTTTTCTAGTAGCCGCCAGCTACGTGTTTTACGGGTATTGGGACTATCGTTTTTTGTCCTTAATCATATTTAGTTCGGCACTCGATTTTCTCATCGGAGCACAACTGGCTGAAACAGAATCAGAACGAAAACGCAAAGTACTTCTTATCGTCAGCCTTGTTGTCAATCTTGGGTTTCTCGGCTTCTTCAAGTATTATGACTTTTTCGTAGATAGCTTTGTTGACTCGTTCACCTTCTTGGGCATGCCCTTCGATGTAGACAGACTAAACATCATACTTCCAGTCGGTATTAGCTTTTACACTTTTCAGACACTCAGCTACACCATTGATGTGTATAACAGGCGACTGACACCAACCAAAGACCCTGTTGCATTTTTTGCTTTTGTGAGCTTCTTCCCGCAACTAGTTGCTGGTCCGATTGAGCGGGCCAAAGACCTCTTACCTCAGTTTTATGTCAAGCGTAACTTCGACTATCAAGAGGCGCGTGACGGAATGCGGCAGATACTCTGGGGCCTCTTTAAGAAAGTGGTAGTCGCTGATAATTGTGCCGTGATAGTCAATGAGGTATATGGTAATGTCGGCAATGCTCCGCCAAGCATGTTACTCATCGCTGCCGTCCTTTTTGCCTTTCAAATTTATGGCGACTTCTCTGGCTATTCTGACATTGCCATTGGTACCTCTCGCCTATTTGGCTTTAAGCTCAAACAGAACTTTGCTTTCCCTTACTTCTCGCGCGACATTGCAGAATTTTGGAGAAGGTGGCACATTTCCTTGTCTTCGTGGTTTAAAGATTACCTCTACATCCCGCTGGGCGGTAGTAGAGGAAGCACACTGAAAAAAGTCCGAAACACCTTTATCATTTTCGTGGTCAGTGGATTTTGGCACGGTGCAAATTGGACTTTTGTGGCCTGGGGATTTCTCAATGCCTTGTACTTTCTGCCGCTTTTATTGGCTAAGAGAAACAGGGCCAACACAGACGTGGTGGCCGAGGGCCGATATCTGCCGAGCATGAGAGAAGCCATACAAGTACTCTTTACCTTTTTTATAACGGTGCTTGCTTGGGTCTTTTTTAGAGCAGACTCCATCAGCCAAGGCTTGGTCTACATCGCTGATATGTTGAGTGGCTTGGCCTTGTCTCCAAAGCAAGTGTTGATTGCCCTTGACCACATGAGTGCAGAGATGGTGACTTATTACATCTTACTCTTACTTCTCTTTGAGTGGCTGGGGCGCCATGGCAAGCATGCCTTAGAGTCTTTTCAGATAGTGCGAGTGAGGGCAGTGCGCTGGCTCATTTACTACGCACTATTTATGATGGTGATATTTGAAAATGGCAAAGAGATTGACTTCATATACTTCCAGTTCTAGATGAAAAGGTATCTCATTGACATAGCCCTTTTTACACTCATTGCTCTGTGTGCCTTGCTCATAGTCGAGTTAGCCATTGGCAACACCCATGTTGCTTTTAACATTAAGGCCGACTATTTCAAGGAAAACAAGTCCACAGTGAAAGGGCTTGTGCTCGGGAGTTCGCAAAGTCACTGCGCCATAGACCCCGACCATTTTGAGTATGCTTCCATGGCCAACTTGGCTCAGGGAGGTCAGACTTTACCGACAAATGAGAAGTTCTTTGACCAATATATAGACGATATGGATTCTCTCGAATTTCTGATTCTAGAGCTTTCGTATCACACCTTAGAATATCGCTTGGAGATGAATGATGTGACAAAACATCGAAATCTTCGACTGTATGGAATCAACGAATTTAATCGGGCGGTTTGGCCTTTAGACTATTCTCTAGTACTCTCCAGTCCGTATGAGTATTTGGAACTGCTTAATCCACTGAGTGAGCAGCTAAACATTAATCGCTACGGTGCCTTGAATGATATAAAGTCGGTGGCTCCAGTCAACCTGAGATTCGAGAAATTAAACTACGATGAAGAAGCAATTGCCAACCAGCTAAACAATCGTTTTATAACTCGACACCGCAAGCGTAACTTGGATGCATTGCCAGTGAATAAAGAAGTGGTCAAGCGTTTAATTAACAAGGCTCAAGCGCTTAATCTACATGTCATTTTGATTCAGCCACCACTGTATAAGACGTATATGGCCGAGCGCATTCCTGATAAATTAGAAAAGATGGAAACGTTTTTAGCCGAGTTGTCTGCTGCTCATGAAGATGTGCTCATCATAGACTGTAATGAAGAATTGCAACTGGATGTGCGAGATTATTTAAACGAAGACCACACCAATTATAGAGGTGCTGAAAAAGTCACTGAGCTGCTTAGCAGAAGGATTTCAGAACGATTTGGTCAAAAGTGATTTGACTATTTAGAAATCAGTGCTCGCAATTTTTCTGCATTCGCATAGCCCACTACTTGCATTAAGAATCTAAACCATGAAGGCGTAAAAGGCCTAGCTTCTGCTTTAAATCCTTTTGGCAAAATGGCCTCAAACATCTCACCCGAATCTGGAAAGCCATCGATTGCATTCATACGTATCCTGATAAACATGTCTTGATACCAGGCTTCGCCAAGTGCGCTGTACACTTCTATTTCTGTCGCTTTTAGATGAGCGGCTATGCGTCTTGTGAGCTGTAAGTAGCGATGCTTATTCCCTCCTAGATCAGTCTTTGATATGGACCCTTCTGCCCTAGACCGTATCTCGGTGTACACTCCCTCAGTGTAAGCGATGTCATGATTTTTCATGATGCGAAACATGAGGTCATACTCTTGACTACTCTTCAACCTTTCATCAAAGCCTGACACTTCTTGTAGCGCAATTTTTCGAAACAAATTAGATGATGTAATGCCAAGACGGTTATTAATCAGTCCTCTCCAAGGCTTTCTGTCAGCCAAGACTTCTTCTTTAAGACCTGTGCCAAGTTCATGCCTTAGGTAGTCGCCAATGAGAATAGATACGTGCTCAGTGGCATGCGTAATTTGAGCACTTATCTTTTGACTCTTTAGCAGGTCATCGGCATCAAGAAACTGAATCCATTCGCCCTTGGCCATTTTCCAGCCTTTGTTTCTGGCAGCCGGTGCTCCTGGTTTTAATTCTTTATCAATGCTGAGTGTAGGATATTCTTGACGAAGAGAATTGAGCACGGCCCATGTATCATCACTAGAGTTATTGTCAATGCAGATGACCTCTGTATCTTCATGTACCTGCTCATAGGCAGAGCGGACACTGTCTTGTATAAAATCCGCGCAGTTGTAACATGGAATAACAATGGAGACCTTCATCGCTCAGAAATTGCCGCATTGATGGCCTTAGTTATCGTGTCAATATGCTTCTCAAGTGTGAAGTTTTCAGACACTGTGCGTCTTCCCTCCTCTCCCATTTTTTTGGCCAGTGGCTCATCGTCCAACAGTGCCAACATCTTAACGGCCATGTCAGCGGTGTCTCCTTCAGCCACTAGATAGCCGGTGCGACCATGACTCAACACATCTGGAATACCTGAGTGATGCGTAGATATGACTGGCACTCCAGCGGCAGAGGCTTCTAAAATAGCCACAGGCGTGCCTTCCATGTCGCCATCTGGAGCCACTCTAGAGTGCTGTATAAATGCGCGGCAATCTGATAAGAGTCTGCGTTGTTCATTCTGATCTATTCTGCCCAAAAAGTCTACACTGGACTCCATGTCAAGTGCCTTCACGATGTCTTGACACACCGTGAGCAAAGGTCCATCACCCGCCATCTTCAGCCGCGCATCTGGATGCTTCTTTAAGACTTCGGCAAAGGCAAGCACACTCAAGTGCGGGGCCTTTTTATCCATGAACCGACCGATGGCCAGAAAATTTTTGGAACTGTGATTGGCCTTGAGTGTGAAAAAATCATCAGCCGGTCCTGCCGGTGACCAGATCATCTTGTTTCTGTCGCCACCCATATCGGCCAGCGTATCTTTCATGTTTTGAGCAACGAGTATGGAGCATGAAGCATAAGACAGATAGCCTTTGTATGCCAACTCATTTTTCTCCAAGACGCTGCGCACCGACAGCTCGTAGCCCAGTCCAGTTGCAATCAATGGGATGCCAAGATCTTTGCACACCTCCCACACATAACTACCCGTGATAATGAACTCCGCAAAGACCAGTTTTATCTTGTGCTTTTTCAAGAGGGCTGCAAAACGTCTGCGCTTGTATGTAGACACTTTGAGGTTTTTCTTTCTGGTGAAGATGTCATAGAGATTCCAAAAGACAATCTCGCGGCTCCGCTCAGGGTCATGCGCAGTTTTCCATGGAAGGTAGCCACCATAAAAAACCACACTATCAAAAGGCAATCGCTCGATGTGATTCTTGATGAATGTCTCGGAGTAACTGTCTTTACTCGGTGTCAGGATGGCTATGCGCTGTTCACTCACTGTAGTACTTCTGCAATAGGCCGCTAAGATAGGCCTCATCTCCTAGCCTCGAAAGGTCATCGCAGTACTTTTCAATCATGGCTGTGTCAATCTCTTGAGCAGCCCCTTTGTCTATGACCGTGTAGTTTGCCTTTAGGCCCAGATAAGCCTCTATCACTTCTACAACCTTAGGCATAGTCATACTCACCGGGTTGGCTATCTGCACTACTCCCCTGCACGCTTCATGCGCCAACAACTGCGTGACGAGTTGCACCACATCATCAACATCCAGAAAATTGCGCTCTGCATGTTGCCAAAGATCAAAGCGCAAGCCCCCGCGCATGCAGTTCACGAGGTAATTGATAATGGTATTGGGATTACCGCCTCGCCCAACAACGTATGACAGGCGGCAGATTAGATGATTATCTGTATTGGCTTGAATCAACTTCTCCATCTCCACTTTATGCCTCACATAGAGTCGGTCTTTGAGCGAAGGGTCGCTTATACTAGTCGTGCTGAAATAAACAAAAGTGCCTGAAAACGACTCTAGTGTAGACTCTAGTAATGACTTCTCACGCAAAAAATGGGCATCATTCGTTTCTAGAGAATTAGAAACCCCTGAGGCAAAAATGCACAAGTCATCTTCATTCTGATACTGCTCAAAAGCACGCGCTAAAAGGCCTTTTCCAACTATCATTTAGTCAATCTTCATCGGCTAAAGTAATTAATCATTGTTCTGAACTAAATTAGATTTGTTAAGACATTCAGGTTACATCCTCAAAATTTTCAAAACCATGAATATCAATCAATTTGTTGCGCTTTCTGCTATGCTTGTTTCATTTAGTTTGAGTAGCCAAAAAGCTCATATCACTAATTATAATTTAACGGCATCTGCTGATGTAAACCGCCCAGTTTTAGGACAGGTTTAATTTATACAAAACACGTTAAAGTCTAGTTCCAACTCTCAGGGGCTAGCCCCTGAGAGTTGGTTTGCAAAATCGTTGGGACTCATGTCACCCAGTGAGCCATGCAGGTGCTCGTTGTTATATCGGTTCCTCCATTCTTCAAATTTCTCTGATGCATCTCTGATACCAGAGAAGAGCCAAGCATCCAACACATCCTCTCGAAAGGTCCTGTTGAACCGTTCGATGTAGCCGTTTTGCATCGATCTTCCGGGCTGGATGTATTTTATCTCTATTCTCTTTTGCTCACAGAAGTCTTGGAAGACAGCTGAGAGAAACTCAGGACCGTTGTCCACACGTATGGTCTTCGGCTTGCCGTTAATCTCTATGGCGCGTCCTAGATGCTCTATGACTCGCTCTGCAGGTAATGAAAAGCCAGGCTCTACGACCAATGCTCCTCGGTTGTGGTCATCAATAACGTTGAGCACTCTAAAGCGTCTACCACTCTCTAACGAGTCACTCATGAAATCCATAGACCATGTCTTGTTCATCTGTTCGGGCACCTGAAGTGGAGCCTTAACTCTCGAGGGTAAACGCCTCTTCTTGCACTTACGCCTCATATTGTGTTTCATCAGGCGATACACTCTGCGCACCCGCTTATGATTCCATTTCAGGCCTTC
>CAYSDH010000028.1:0-36992 GCA_964429805.1 uncultured Flavobacteriales bacterium | reverse complement strand
TTCCATTGTTGCCCTCCTTTGGAAAGCCGCTCTGTCAAAGACGAGCGGCAATCCGCGTGCTTCAGTCAAGCTACTTCTTAGAACTAAAAAACCGAGGAGCAAAGCTCCTAACGGTTTCGTTCCATTGTTGCCCTCCTTTGGAAAGCCGCTCTGTCAAAGACGAGCGGCAATCCGAGTAATTCAGTCAAGCTCTTTCTTAGAACTAAAAAACTAAGGAGCGAAAAGCTCCTAGCGGTTGCGTCTAACACTTCAAGATAGTGGGTCGAGTGCTAACAGAAAGCCTGAAAAGTCGGGGCTAAATATCATGCGGGCATATTGAACATTCCATAGTCCACTTTGCATGGTCTATATTTTCTAATTCTAGCTGGTAGATTAGCTATCTAAGCCTTTAGATTTGTAGACTTAAAAGCCTATGAAAATGAAAAACACCATTACCCTTATCGCCATGCTTTTGCTTGGCCTATCCGTTTTTGCTCAGACTCCTTGTGTGCGCATTGTTACCGTTATTCCGTCTGAAGACCACGTCACCATCAAAAATTTTGACACCCAAAGTCATGATGTTAGTCTCTGGTATATCTGTTCACTCTTCACCTGCGACACCATACAAGATGAGACCATTATTTCTGGTTCATTAATCATCGAGCCAGGTGATTCGCTGGAGTTTATCTATCCAGGTCTCACGGACAACACGGCCGATGTCGGCATCTATGACGGAGAAGATATCTTGGATCCAAACATCATGGTTGACTTCATGCAGTATGGCGCTTCCGCGTCATTTGCCAATGAAGAAACAGCCGTTGAAAAAGGGATTTGGTTCGAAGATGATTTTATTGACGACATGGAGCCCTATGTTTTCTTTGGTACCAATTGCGAAGAGAATGGAGTCAATTGGTGGCAGAGTCCTAATTCAGTTGTTGAGAATGATTTGTCAGACCAGATTCGTTTAGTGCAAAGTGCTGGGCAGTTGGTCATCAATTCAGACCTATCTGACCAGGCCACAGTTCAACTGTTTTCCATCACAGGCGCACAGTTAAATTACACCCAGACAAGCGGGCCTACGAACATAACTTGGGATATGTGGCAGTACAGTGCCGGAATCTACATTGTAAGAGTGATAACAGCTAAGGGAGTCTTTGAGAAGAAGATTTATGTCGCACGCTGATACTTAAAATACGAATTGAGCCCTGCCCTCTGCGCGCTGAGAGCGGGGCTTTTTCTTTTATACGACCTTTGCGCAGAATGAAGCCCTCATGAGCATCACATCACACATAGGCCGATATATTAAGTACCGCATCCGTAGCGTAAATCGACATGGGGTGCACTCGCCTTTTCTGTATGAGCTTATAGAAAAAGTACTTCGAAACAAGGCCAAGCCAAAGTGTAGCGGGAAGGTTGAAAGTCTCCGAGCCAAGATGTGTGCCTCAGAGTTGGAGATTGACTTTAGGGACTTAGGTGCAGGGAGTGATGGGAATGAGCATCGAAAAGTACTAGTGTCTTCGCTGGCAAAGCATAGCTTATCCACGCCAGCGCAGTGTCGCATATTATTTCACCTAGTTCAACATCTCAAGGCAGAACAGATATTAGAACTAGGCACCTCTCTAGGTATTGCCACCAGCTACTTGGCTCACGCGACTGCAGGCTCTGTGTATACCATTGAAGGGTCTGAGTCGGTGGCTGAATTGGCCAAGAACAATTGGAAAGACCAAGACATAAAAAACATTCACTCCACAGTAGGTGATTTCAGCGCAGTGCTCGATTCTGTAATGGCAGATATGCCGCGCATTGACATGGCCTTCATTGATGGAAACCACAGAATGGCTCCGACTTTAGATTACTTCGAGAAAGTACTGAGTAAGTCGCATAATGACACCGTCTTCATCTTTGATGACATTCACTGGTCCGATGAGATGGAGCAGGCTTGGGAAAGCATCAAGAAGCATCCGCGCTCAAAGGTGACGCTCGATTTGTTTTGGGCAGGAGTGGTGTTCATTCGTCAAGAACTCTCAAAAGAGGATTTCACCATTCGTTACTGAATAATGACCGACTAGCAGATTTTGTGCTCAAATCTGTGTCAAAGACTAACTTCGTAGTCGCATGGAGCAAATCATCAAAATAAGAGATGTATTTAAAATCTACAGAACGGGAACCCAAGAGGTCAAAGCACTCAACGGTGTCTCTCTCGACATTCTGAAGAATGAATACGTAGCCCTCATGGGACCTTCTGGTTCTGGCAAATCTACCTTGATGAACATGCTAGGTGCTCTTGACACGCCTACAAGCGGTCAGTACTGGCTCAATAGTAAAGATGTCAGTACCATGAGAGACGATGACCTTGCAGCCGTCAGAAACATGGACATTGGTTTCGTTTTTCAGAAGTTTAATCTCTTACCAAGATATTCTGCTTTAGAGAATGTGGCCATCCCACTCATCTATGCGGGCATGGGAAAAAAGGAGCGTAACGAGCGGGCGGCAGAAGTGCTAGAGCAAGTAGGTCTTAAAGACAGAATGGACCATAATCCTAACGAACTCTCTGGAGGGCAGATGCAGCGTGTGGCTGTTGCTCGCGCCTTGGTTAATCGCCCATCAATCATTCTCGCTGACGAGCCTACGGGTAACCTTGACTCAAAAACCTCACTTGAGATTATGGGGCTTTTTGAAGATATACAAGATAAGGGAAATACAATTATTCTAGTCACTCACGAAGAGGACATTGCGCAGCACGCAAAACGAATAGTGCGCCTGAGAGATGGTGTAATAGAATCTGACCTTGAAGTCACAGACAGGAGTAGAGTCCAGCGCGTATAATTTTATCTCTTTGTCTCAATAACCACCCATATTTGTCTATCTTCATGATATTCTGAAATGAAGGGTCTTCAATCCAAATACGTATTGCTGCTTTTATTCGTAGTGTCTTGCCACTGGGCAGAGGCGCAGCGCAGTGCTGGCGTGCGATGCGGAGTAACGCTGTCTAATTTTTCAAATCCAGAAGAGCTAGGACTTGAGTCGGCACGGTCCAAACTGGACTACACCATGGGCTACATGATAGAGCTCAACGTGAACACCAGAGGTGGTGCTCAAGAGACCAACATGGTCTTTCAGACAGGTATGACATTTGAGCGCAGAGGTATGCGGTCCTCGGGTTTTGACAGTGACATTGGCGTGGAGGCCGACACAGATGTGACCATGAAGTACTTTTCTATTCCGCTAGTTTTAAAAGCCGGAATTGGAGACCAAGACATTGTTAGTTTCGTTATCGGGCCAGAATTTTCACTTCTGTACTTAGCTACTAATGAAAAGGAGTTCACCATTTTTGACCAGGTAAGAGAAGAGAGTATCAATAAGAGAGAGCTTAGTGGTATCACCACTGATTTCAAATCAGTAGATGTCTCCATGACAGCTGGTGTCGTATTTGACATCCCGATTACCAAAAGACTGCGCGTGCCAATTGACTTGAGACTTGGAAAAAGTTTAATGGATACTCGAAGAAATCCAAGCAGAATGTCTGATAACGCCAGCCACTTTTTATACAAATTCAATACGGGCATTGTGCTCTACTACTAATCTCATTTGATGAAAATATATACCAAGACTGGTGACCAGGGGGAAACGTCACTTGTTGGAGGAACAAGAATTTCCAAAGGGCATGAAAAAATTGAAGCCTACGGTTCGGTTGACGAACTCAATTGTTGGATCGGAGTACTTCTAGACCAAGAAGCCGTCAAGCCATCACGCGAGTTGCTCATCAGCATCCAAGAAAACCTCTTTACCATCGGGTCTAATCTGGCCCTAGAGGCAGACTCAACCATTGACTTGCCAAAGATTGATGACAGTGATATCAGCATTTTAGAAAAACAGATGGATGACTGGAATGAAACACTTCCAGAAATGAGAAATTTTGTCTTGCCAGGAGGCCATCCGGCAGTGTCGTATTGTCATATGTGTAGAGTGGTCTGCCGCAGAGCAGAAAGACAGGTTATTAGACTTAATGATAACGAAGAAGTTGATGGATTAATCATTAGATACCTCAATCGACTCTCTGACCTATTCTTCGTTTTTGCCCGGAAAATGACGTCTGACACCGGTTCTGAAGAAATCCCTTGGAGACCCAAAAAAGCCAATAAATAGGCTAAAAAACAGATAGTCAGATAGTTGGAGGCGTATGATAATTGGCAAAATATTTGTGTTTCAGCAACTCAAAAAAGATATTTTTGCGAAAAGTGGAAATATCCCTTTTGAATAAATAAGAGTTAGCACATGTATTGGACATTAGAATTAGCGTCATATCTCGAAGACGCACCTTGGCCCGCTACCAAGGATGAGTTGGTCGACTTCGCCCTGAGAACTGCCGCCCCTTTAGAGGTAGTAGAAAATCTTCAGGAAATAGAAGAAGACGATGAACAGTTTGAGACAATTGAAGACATTTGGCCTGATTACCCGACCAAGGATGATTTTTTCTTCCATGATGACGAGTACTAGGCACACAAAATAATTTTCGACAAAAGCCCCTCCTTCAAGAGGGGCTTTTTATTTTTCATTGCCATAACGGTCATGTACCTTTGGCTAAACTCTGCCTAAATGGCAGAATAAACCGATCGGCCGGCTATTTGTTCTTAGCCAAGTCCAAAAAAATTGAAAACGATACATGTTAGGTTCAATAACCAAATCACTCAAGAAAGTATTCGGAGATAAGTCTTCTCGAGACATGAAAGACACTCAGCCAATGGTCAAAAAGGTCAACGAGGCCTTTGCCACCATGGGTAGCTTAAGTCATGATCAGCTGAGAGAAAAGACACTGGAGCTCAAGCAGCGCATCCAAGAGCACATCAAGGAGAAGAATACGCGTAAGTCTGACTTGCTTGAAAAAGCTGAAAAAGACGATGTCTCTATTGATGAGAAGGAGCAGTATTACGAAGAGATTGATAGCCTGACCACAGAGATTGATGTGCAGGTCGAAGAGATACTGATGGAGATTCTTCCAGAAGCATTTGCTATCGTCAAGGAAACGGCAAAGAGATTTAAAGAAAACGACAGCATAGAAGTTTCTGTGCAAGACTTTGACAGAGACCTAGCGGCCGTGCATGAGCATATTTCTATTGCTGGTGACAAGGCGACTTGGCAGAGCACATGGTTGGCTGGTGGTGTTCCCATCACGTGGGACATGATGCATTATGACGTGCAGCTTTTTGGTGGTATCATCCTCCACAAAGGAAAAGTGGCTGAGATGCAGACGGGTGAAGGAAAGACATTGGTGGCCACGCTGCCTGTGTTTTTGAACGCACTCACTGGGCTTGGTGTACACGTAGTAACGGTCAACAACTACTTGGCAAAACGTGATGCCGAGTGGATGGGTCCGATCTTCCAGTTTCATGGCCTAAGTATTGATGTCATTGATAAGCATCAGGCAAACAGTGCAGAGCGAAGAGCAGCCTACAAGGCCGACATCACTTACGGTACCAACAACGAATTTGGTTTTGACTACCTGAGAGACAACATGACCTCTGACCCAGAAAGCCTGGTGCAGCGTAAACATCATTACGCCATAGTTGATGAGGTAGACTCGGTACTTATTGATGACGCGAGAACGCCACTTATTATTTCTGGTCCAACACCTCGCGGAGATCAGAATGAGTTTAATGAGCTCAAGCCAAAAGTTCAAAAACTATTCTCTGCACAGCGTCAACTGGTCACCACATTACTTGCTGATGCTAAAAAGAAACTCAAAGGACTAGACCAAGGCACACCGAGCAAAGAGGAGATGACTGAAGGTGGTCTGGCTTTGTTCAGAGCCTACAGAGGTCTTCCAAGAAATAAAGCCCTCATTAAGTTTCTCTCTGAGATGGGAGTGAAGAATCACTTGCTCAAAGTAGAAGCATTCTACATGCAAGACCAGAGTAAGGAGATGCCCGTGGCTGATGCAGAACTATTCTTCACCATTGACGAGAAGAATAATTCGATAGAATTAACAGAGAAAGGTGTTGACCTAATCTCAGGAACTGATGACCCTGAGTTTTATATCATGCCTGACCTCGGAGCCATGCTGGCAGATGTCGAGAATTCTGGAAAGAATGATGAGGAGATGTTGTTGGCCAAAGATGAAGTGCTCAAAGAGTACTCTACCAAGTCTGAGCGCATACACACCATCAATCAGCTTTTAAAGGCCTACACCTTGTTTGAGATTGACGTAGAGTACGTGGTCATGGACAACAAGGTCAAGATAGTCGATGAGCAGACCGGACGTATCATGGACGGTAGACGATATTCTGACGGACTGCATCAGGCCATTGAAGCCAAAGAAAATGTCAAGATTGAAGCAGCCACGCAGACCTACGCTACGGTAACGCTGCAAAATTTCTTCAGAATGTATCACAAGCTTTCGGGTATGACCGGAACAGCTGAAACTGAAGCAGGCGAGCTCTGGGATATCTACGAACTTGATGTTGTCGTGATTCCTACTAACAGACCTATTCTGCGAGATGACAGAGAAGATTTGGTGTACAAAACCGCGAGAGAAAAGTACAAAGCCATCATCGATGAGGTACTTGTCCTGAAAGATGCGGGAAGACCTGTACTTGTCGGAACAACGTCTGTAGAAGTGTCTGAGCTCTTGAGCAAGATGCTGTCTATGGCCAAAATTGACCATAACGTTCTTAATGCCAAACAGCACGCCCGCGAAGCAGATGTAGTCGCAAGCGCTGGTCAGCCAGGCACGGTGACCATCGCCACAAACATGGCCGGTAGAGGTACAGATATTAAGCTAGGGAAAGGAGTGCGAGAGTCTGGAGGACTTGCCATTATCGGTACAGAGCGCCATGACTCGAGACGAGTAGATAGACAGCTCAGAGGACGTGCCGGTCGACAGGGAGATCCAGGGTCATCTCAATTCTTTGTCTCGCTTGAAGACAACTTGATGAGACTCTTTGGTTCAGACCGTATCGCTAAGATGATGGATAGACTCGGCCTGGAAGAAGGCGAAGTCATTCAGCACAGTATGATTACCAAGTCTATTGAGCGAGCGCAAAAGAAGGTAGAGGAAAACAACTTTGGTATCAGAAAGAGACTACTCGAGTATGATGATGTGATGAATACCCAACGTGAGGTTATTTATAAGAAGAGACGAAATGCCCTTCACGGTGAGCGAATGGACGTGGAGATTGCCAGTCTCTTTGACGAGTTGACTCAAGATTTGGTCAACGGACATCATGAGCAAGGTGACTACGAATCATTCACCTTAGACCTCTTCCGCACTTTTGGCATTCAGTCGCCTGTGAGCGAAGGGGAGTTTACTTCGCTGTCAGCAGAGAAAGTGACAGACAAAGTGTATGAGTCGGCAAGTTTGCTTTACGGACGTAAGTCTGCAGTGCTCGCACAAGCTACTTGGCCTGTGGTCAAAGACGTGTTTGAGAATCAATCATACAAGAACATAGTGGTGCCATTTACAGATGGTAAGCGTACGCTGAATGTGGTGGCCAATTTGGAAAGAGCCTACAGTACAGAGGGTCGAGACTTGATCAAAGAAGTTGAGAAAGGTGTTACCCTGGCGATTATTGACAACGCTTGGAAAGAGCACCTGAGAGAAATGGATGACCTCAGACAGTCTGTTCAAAACGCCCGTTATGAGCAAAAAGATCCATTGTTGATTTACAAGTTTGAGTCATTTGAGCTCTTCCAAGCCATGATTTCAAGAATCAATGGAGAGATAGGAGGCTTCCTTATTAAGGCCAGCCTTCCTGAAAACATGACGAAAGGTGCGAGTGTAAAAACTACTGATAGCACGCGAAGAGGAGAAGACAACCTGAGTAAAGCACAAGCCAGTAAGACAGAAGTGCCTGAGTATACTGGAAAAAGCAACTCGTCAGCTCAGCAACAAGAGGCTCCGCAAAGACCAAAAGTGACGCAACCGATCCGTACAGAAAAGAAAACGGGTAGAAATGAACCTTGTCCATGCGGCTCGGGGAAGAAATACAAGAAATGCCACGGTGCTGCTTCGGCCACTGTGTAAGGCATATTTAAAGGGAAACACGGGCGTTTAGGTCGATGATTGACCTTGGTAAGAGAGAATTTAACCAAGGACAATGAATAAACAATCTCGATTTATTTGTTGAAAAACAATTTATGGCCTAATTTCGCAGCCCCTAAGACAAATGGGGGAAAACGCTTTTAAAACTTTATATAAGTGGATACACTGAGTTATAAGACCATATCAGGTAACGCAAAGACCGCTAACAAAGAGTGGTTGGTAGTAGATGCCGATGGACAGACTTTAGGACGATTAGCAACAGAAGTTGCACGCCTAATTAGAGGTAAGCACAAGACTAATTACACTCCCCACGCAGACTGTGGTGACAATGTGATTGTCATTAATGCTGAGAAGGTAAACCTCACTGGCAAAAAATGGACGGACAAAGTATATGTGCGTCACACTGGTTATCCAGGTGGGCAGAGAAAGCTTACAGCCACCGAGCTTCATGCGCGTAAGCCATATGCACTCGTTGAGAAAGCAGTAAAGGGAATGCTCCCTAAGACAATATTGGGCAACCAACTTTATAGAAACCTTCACGTCTTCGCAGGTGCTGAGCATGATCATGCTGCACAGAAGCCGAAAGAACACAAACTTTAATCACTCATCATGGACGTGATAAACAAAATAGGTCGTAGAAAGGCCGCAGTAGCCAGAGTTTACCTGACCAAAGGAAAGGGAAACATGACCATCAACAATAAGGAAGGTAAAGATTACTTCCCTATTTCTACACAACAGTTTAAGCTAAACCAGCCATTTGCGTTGACAGATACTGAAGGTCAGTATGACGTGAAAGTGAATGTTGACGGTGGTGGAACTACTGGACAAGTGGAAGCAATTAGACTTGCTATCTCAAGAGCGCTAGTCGAAATCAACGAAGAAAATAAACCCAAACTGAAAGAACACGGACTGATGACCAGAGATCCACGAATGGTGGAGAGAAAGAAGCCAGGTCAGAAGAAAGCCCGTAAGAAATTCCAGTTCAGCAAGCGTTGATTCGTCAACAGCTGGTTTAGAATCCAAATCGCTAGAACTCTCCGAGGTGAGGCTATCTAGTCGATTGCTAATAGTGAACGTAAACCAAAAATATAATGTCAAAAACAGATTTTAACGAACTGCTAGATGCAGGGGTGCACTTCGGTCACCTAAAGAGAAAGTGGAACCCAAACATGTCACCATACATCTTTGGTGAGAAGAAAGGTATCCACATCATTGACCTCAACAAGACAGTTGTAAAGCTTGATCAGGCATGTGCCGCGATTAAGAACATTGCCAAGTCTGGAAAGAAGATTCTTTTCGTTGCTACCAAGAAACAAGCAAAAGCCATTGTCGCTGAAAGAGCTGAAGAGGTAAACATGCCATACGTCACAGAGCGTTGGTCTGGAGGTATGTTAACGAACTTTGCGACTATCCGTAAGGCAGTTAAGAAGATGTCATCTATTGATAAGATGCATCAAGATGGTACGATTCAGACAATGTCTAAGCGTGAGAGACTTCAGTTGACTCGTACAAGAGCAAAACTGGAAAAGACCTTGGGTTCTATCTCTGACCTTAACAGATTGCCACATGCAATTTTTGTTGTGGACGTGCTGAAGGAGAACATTGCCGTTGCTGAAGCTATCAAATTAGGTATCACTTCATTTGCTATGGTTGATACAAACTCAAATCCCGAGTTGGTTGATTTCCCTATTCCTGCAAATGACGATGCAACGAAGTCTATTTCTAAAATCATGGACGTTGTAATGGCAGCCGTGAAAGAAGGACTTGACGAAAGAACGAAAGAGAAAGAAGTTCAGTCTAAGAAAGACGCAGATGCGAAAGCAAAGAAAGAAGCTGACGCAAAAATGCTAGCTGAAAACAAAGCAGCTGAAGCAAAAGCTGCTGCTGAAGCTGCGGCTGCCGTGCCAGCAAAAGAGGGCGAAGCCCCTGCTGCCGATAAGAAGGCTGAGTAATTTCATTATTAAGATTAAAAAGAAGCAAAGATGAGTATCACTGCTGCAGATGTAAATAAGTTAAGAAAGCAGACCGGAGCGGGTATGATGGACTGCAAGAATGCACTCGTTGAGGCCAACGGTGATTTTGAAACCGCTATTGACGTGCTTAGAAAAAGAGGACAGAAAGTTGCTGCTAAGAGAGGAGATAGAGAAGCGAGCGAAGGTCTAGTAATGGCAAAGTCTACTGAAGATGGTAAGAAAGCTGTTTTAGTAGTGCTTAACTGCGAGACTGACTTCGTTGCGAAAAACGAAGACTTCGGAAAACTAGCACACACTATTCTTGAGACTGCAGTGAGTGGTTCTCCTGGAGATGTTGAAGCCTTAAAAGGAATGAAGTTCGGAGATAGCGACTTGACTATCGGAGAGAAAATCATTGAGCAAACTGGTGTGATTGGTGAGAAACTAGAGATTTCAGCAATCTCTGAGGTAACTGGAGAAACAGTGTTTGCCTATAACCACCCAGGAAACAAGGTTGCGTCAATCGTGAGCTTAAACAAAGGTGGACATGGAGATGCTGCAAAGGACATCGCGATGCAAATTGCGGCCATGGCTCCTATAGCACTCAATGAAGATTCTGTTGACCAAAGCACGATAGACCGAGAGCTTGAAGTCGGTAAAGACCTTGCTATTCAGGAAGGTAAGCCAGCTGAAATGGCTGAGAAAATCGCTCAGGGCCGTTTGAAGAAATTCTTCAAAGAGGCAACTCTGGTTCATCAGCAATACATTAAAGACAACAAGATGTCAGTCCAGCAGTTCTTAGAATCTGTTGAAGGTGGCCTCGTAGTCACCGACTTTAAGAGGCAATCATTGTCATAAGGTACCGAAAGGGGAGATGTTTATCTCCCCTTTTTTTATTCACTATTTTCGAGCCCATGCAAATTGGGATTCAATTATGAAGTACAAAAGAGTATTACTGAAATTGAGCGGAGAGGCCCTTATGGGCGACAAAGCATTTGGTATTGATAATGCGCGTTTGGCAGTTTATGCTGAGCAAATCAAAGAAGTGCTTGATTCGGGAGCAGTGCAGATGGGAATCGTTGTAGGTGGAGGTAACATCTTCAGAGGTATTCAAGCTGAAGAAGGTGGAATGGAACGCACCCAAGGTGACTACATGGGAATGTTGGCCACCATGATAAACAGTATGGCCCTGCAATCTGCATTAGAGAAAATAGGAGTGGAGACTCGCTTGCAGTCGGCCATTGAAATGAAAGAAATTTGCGAGCCATTCATTCGCAGAAAAGCCGTAAGACATTTAACCAAGGGTCGTATCGTTATTTTCGGTTCAGGTACTGGTAATCCATATTTCACCACTGATACAGCGGCATCACTTCGTGCAGTTGAAATTGAGGCAGATGTGATTTTAAAAGGAACTCGTGTAGATGGTATATACACTGCCGATCCTGAAAAAGATCCAGCCGCCACAAAGTACGATCGTATTACATTTAATGAAGTTTTTGAAAAAGGGCTGAATGTGATGGATATGACGGCATTTACACTCTGCAATGAAAATAAATTGCCAATTATCGTATTTGATATGAATAAGCCAGGGAATTTGAAAAAAGTTCTCTTAGGTGACCAAGTTGGTACACTGGTTGATATTTGATCTCATAAAGGACGTTATGACAGAAGAGTTAAATTTTATTTTAGACAGTACGAGAGAGGGAATGGCCAAGTCCGTAGAGCACCTCATAAAAGAACTATCAAGCATACGTGCGGGTAGAGCAACTCCGAGTATGCTAAACTCTGTCAAACTAGATTACTATGGCACCGAGACCCCACTAAGTCAGGTGGCCAATATCAATACGCCAGACCCACGCACTATCTCAATACAACCTTGGGAAAAAACACTCTTGCAAGACATTGCACAGGCCATAACCTATGCCAACCTTGGTCTCAATCCGCAGAATAACGGAGAGATGATTATCATTTCTGTACCGGCACTTACTGAAGAGAGAAGAAAAGACCTCACCAAAAAGGCACATGCAGAAGGTGAAAAAGCGAAAGTGAGTGTTCGTACAGGGCGAAAAGACGCCATGGACGAGATTAAAAAGTTAGAAAAAGACGGATTGAGTGAGGACATGTCCAAAAGCACTCAAGGAGACATTCAGAAGATTGTGGATGAGTTTACCGCCAAGATTAATCAAATCATTGAGGTCAAGGAAAAAGACATCATGACTGTCTAAAGTCTAGTAGGCAAACTCCTGTAGCCACCACTTCAAGCCATTGCTGTTTAAGCTATTGACATTGTGGCACGTCACATATTCCCAGTTCGGATTTAAGATATTCTTACGGTGTCCTCTGCTTGGCACTCCGCTATCTATAAGGAGTTGCACCACGATGTCACGCGCAGTTCCTTTACCACGTGCTATATTCTCGTTACCGTCCTTAATCCAAGTCGCTTCCTTCTTCATGCGCTCTAGCGGCCATGTGCCATCTTCACCCATGTGATCTATATAGTGATGTTTGGCCTGTCTCTGTCCATGCTTTACAGCGGCCATATACAAGCGCTCGTTAGGCACTAGCTCCACCATAGATGGAGTCTGCTCAAGTTCACTGAGTAACTCGCGTATTGCGGTTACTCTGCTGTTAAAGTAATTGTTGTAAGTCGTGTCAATGTTAATCACCTCTTTTCCATCAACGGTGGTGACAGTCTTTCTGATTGTCTCACTGGTCATGGCAGAAAGCTTTACACTGTCCGCTTGAATTTCATGAAGAACCTCTTCTATAAACGGTACATAAGCTTCAGGTGAAGTGCGCACGAGATTGATTTCCCAAATCATGGCCTTCTCTTCCTCAGACAGGTAAGTGGCCTTTTTAATGAGTTCAGTACTTGACATCCCTACTGACGAATGGACAGTCTCATTAAGCGTGACACTGCACGGGGCAATTATGCTCGAAAAAAAGCATCCAATAGCAACCAATAAATTCATAGCTCAATCATTAAGGTTTACAACATTTATACGCTTAACGGCCTGTTTTGGTTTCGATGTTAATCCATCTACCTAAGTGAACGTGCTTTAAGGCTGGCAAATTGCCTTCATTTTGATTTGCGTAACAGGCGTAAAAACAGGGGGTTACGTAGTATTTAAAAAAAACATGCTAGAAAATGTGTCTTTTTAGCTTTTTCAGAGTCAAAAAAATCAAACAAGGCTGGTTATTGAGGGTTGCTTTGTGTTATCTTTGCACTCCCAACTAACGAGACAATTTTGAACAAAAATTTGACAATTAATAAATTATAACTGAGATGAAAAAAGGTCTATTCATACTTTTTGCTGTTTTTGGTGGTTTTGCTATGACCGTCACAGCACAAGACAACCCGTTTGGTGGCGGTACTCCACCATCAGCTGAGCTAGGTAAATGCTACGCTAAGTGTTATATCCCTAGCCAGTATGAGACAGTTACTGAGCAAGTATTGACAAAGGCTGCTGCCACTCGTTTGGAGACAGTGCCTGCAAAATACGAGACAGCTACTGAAACTGTACTAGTAAAGGAAGCATATACGAAGCTTGTTCCTGTTCCTGCTACATTTGAGACAGTTACTGAGCAGATGTTGATCAAGGAAGCTGGTACTAAGCTAGTTCCTGTTGCGCCAGTATTTGAGACAGTTACTGAAAAAGTACTTGTTTCTGAAGCGTCTACTCGTTGGACAATGAAGAAAGACAAGAACTGTATGTCAGCTGACCCTAACGATTGCTTCGTTGCATGTTACGAGGAAGTGCCAGAGAGATACACTACTTACACGTCTAGCGTCCTTAAGACTCCTGCGACTGTTAAAGAAGTAGCTATCGATGCTCAGTACAAGACTGTAACTAAGAAAGTAGTTAAGTCTCCTGCAACTACGAAGACTATCGATGTACCAGCTGAGTACGCTACAATCACTAAGAAAGTGCTTGCTAGCCCAGCTACTACTGTTGAGAAGACTTCTGATGCACAGTACAAGACTATCACTAAGCGTCAGCTTGTGAAGCAAGGTGCTTACTCTGATTGGAGAGAGATTCTATGTGACAACAAAGTAACTAACTACACAGTTCGTCAGATTCAGCAGGCGCTTACTGCTGCAGGATACGATGTAGGACCAGCTGGTGCGGATAACGTACTTGGTGGTGACACAAGAGCTGCACTTATGCAGTACCAGAAGGATAACAGCCTTCCTGTTGGAAACTTGAATATTGAGACTCTACAGAAGTTGGGTATCAAATATTAAGAATCCACTTTGGAATAGTATTTGAAGGACTCCGAGCATTATTGCTCGGAGTCTTTTACTTTTAATGCCTATGAAACGACTATTGCTCATTTTATCTTTGATTCTCCTAGTAGGAGTGACAAAGTCTCACGCACAGATTAAATTCTTTAATGGAGATTATCTGGCCGCCTTAGAATATGCCAAAGAGGTCAATAAACCTCTCTTCATTGATTTCTATGCAGATTGGTGTATCCCATGCAAGCAAATGGAGAAATACAGCTTCTCAGACCGTGAGTTCTCGAGATTGGTTAATGACAAGTTTGTGGTCGTAAAAGTCAACGTAGAGAACTTCTCGGGGATGGACGTGGCTGAGAAATTCAGAATATCCAAGTACCCTACCTTAATTGTTGCTGACTCAAGAGGCCGCGAAAAAGGCCGTACAGTGGGATTCAAAACGAAAGATGAACTTCTGAAGTTTGTCAGGCCCTTTGCTAAATAGCTAGGCCCATACACGGGTCCCCTCGCTGCAATTCTTACAAATATCTATTTCGCTCCGCCCTTTCAGTATGGCTGACCGAAACCGCTGGTAATCTGCCGATTTCCATACATCCGTGAGCGCATCTCTTGATATGTTGCCAAGCACATGGTGTGCGTCCTTGTCAAAACAGCAAGGCACCACTTTTCCATCCCAGGTAATTACACACGAGTGCCACATCTTCCAGCACTGGTCGTCTAGCGGATTCTTGATGCGATACTTACCGTCCATTCCTTTCTTGTAGCGCGAGTACTTGTCGTTCTCAGGTATGAGTTCATTCCCATTTTCAAAATCATAAATCTGGGCTGTTTTAAACTTCACCTCGTCCACTCCTAGCTCCGCGCCTAGCTTCTTTACTTCTTCCGTTTGATGCTCATTAGGCTTCACTACCAAAAACTGAAAGACAACATGAGGTGTGCTAGACTTCAATGCCTTCTTCCATTTCACCACGTTCTTCGTTCCCTCAATGACCTTCGACAGCTTACCTCCCTTGCGATACTGCTCATACACGTCTTGACTCGTGCCATCTATGGAGATGATAAGTCGGTCAAGTCCAGACTCGATGGTGCGCTTGGCATTTGCATCATCTAAAAAGTGCGCATTGGTAGACGTAGAGGAATAGATGTTATGCTTGCCAGCAAAGGCCACCATGTCTAAAAACTGGGGGTTGATGTACGGCTCTCCTTGAAAATAGAAATTCAGATAACTGAGGTATTGTTTATTGCCAAGCACAAATTGCTCAAACAAATCTGACTTCAGGTTTCCGGTCTCTCTGGTAAAACTCCTCAGCCCACTTGGGCACTCTGGGCAACGAAGATTACAGGCCGTAGTGGGTTCAAAAGATACGCTCATAGGCAAGCCTTTGAGAATGGGGCGTCCCATGGCTTTTGATAGGTGATATGAGGTATAGAGACTGAGCGCATTCCAGGCCTTTCTGAAGCTCTGCTTTTTCAAATGATTCAGTGTGTCTTGCCTTTTACTCATCCCCAAAAGTGAATTACACAAAGCTACGCATTCCCGTGCCTGTTGTCACATGTGGTGTATACGAGACAATTCGTTTCTTTGCGGCATGTGGGAAGCCATAGCTCTTCTAATTCTTAGACATAGGATCACCATCCTAGTCATCATCGTGGCGATGACGGTCTTTATGGCGTTCAAAGCCAAAGATGTCAAAGAACGATACCAGTTTGGAGGTATCCTTCCTGAAGATGATACGACCTACATGGAGTATCAGCGCTTTCTTGACGAGTTTAGTCAAGACGGTAATGTGGTGGTGTTTGGAGCCAAGGGAAAAGAGATTTACGACTTTGACAATTTCACTGCCTGGTATGATTTGGGAAATGACCTCAAAGAAATTGAAGGTGTCGATTCAGTCTTTTCTATCGCACACCTCTTCACTCTAGAGAAGAATGCTGAAGAAGAAAGATTTGAGCTGAAAGAGCTCGTGCCAGAGCGACCCAAAAACCAAGAAGAAGTAGACCTAATTAGAGAGCGTACCAAGCAGCTCCCGTTTTATAATGACTTGCTGTATAACGACTCCACAGATGCATCTGTAATGATGGCATTTGTGAATGCAGCAAAGTTTAACTCCGCAAATCGTGGTGATATCATGGAGCGGATCATCAATCGGGCTGATTTATTCTCAGAAGGACACATGCCATTGGCCTATTCGGGCTTGCCTCATATCAGATCGCTGACGGCCGCTCAGGTAAAGGTAGAGCTGTCCAAGTTTGTGACGCTGGCCGCCATTGTTACAGCACTGATTCTATTCTTCTTCTTTCGGTCGCTCAGGGTAGTTGTGTTCTGCCTGTTGGTAGTCGGTATTGGTGTGATTTGGTCAGTCGGTACCATTGAGATACTCGATTATCGTCTTTCCTCTCTCTCAGGATTAATCCCTCCCTTGATTATTGTTATCGGAATTCCCAACTGCGTATTCTTGCTCAATAAGTATCATCAAGAATACCTCAATCATGGTAACAAAATAAAAGCCCTAACCAGGGTGATAAGCAAAATAGGACAAGCCACATTGCTCACAAATGTGACTACGGCACTGGGCTTTGCTACCTTCATATTTACAGAAAGTGATCTCTTGCAGCAGTTTGGAGTGGTTGCTTCGCTCAACATATTTGGGATCTTCCTTCTAGCCATTTTCATCATACCCATTGTATTCTCATTCCTGCCAGAGCCCAAGGCCCGTCACACCAAGCACTTAGAAAAGAGATGGGTAGATTCTGTCATATCAGTACTAGTAAGTTGGGTCACCAAGAGGCGTAAGTGGGTGTATGTGGCCACTGTTTTGACGCTCATTCTTGGGGCGTATGGAGTCAGCATCATGCGCACTACTGGAAACATAGTAGATGATTTGCCAGATGATGACGGCATCATTGTCGACCTCAAATTCTTTGAAGAGAACTTTAGTGGTGTCATGCCTTTTGAGGTTCTAGTAGATACAGGAAGAAAAGGCCAAGCAACAAAAGACAGAAACCTAAAGAAGGTAGAACGGCTTCAACGACTAATCGAAGAGTATCCGGAATTTTCAAGGTCGCTCTCCATAGTTGACGCAGTAAAATTTGCGAAGCAATCATACTACAACGGTGTCACCTCTAAGTACTCGTTGCCTACTGGTTCAGAAAAAGGCTTTTTAGCTCCATATCTCAGCTCCAAAGATGGAGGCCTTGGTGTCGCATCAATGTTCTTAGACTCAACGAAGCAAGTGAGTCGCATCTCTGCCCAAATGGCTGATATTGGTACAGTAGAGATGGAGGCGATTTTCTCTGATTTAAAGCCGCGCATTGACAGCATTTTTGATCCGGCCAAGTACCGAGTAACAATGACTGGAACGAGTATCGTCTTCTTAAAAGGAACGAGATACTTGGTCAAAAACTTACTCTTGAGCCTAGCCATCGCAGTTTTTGTTATCGCTTTAATCATGTACTTCTTATTCCGTCATGTACGGATAGTGCTCATCTCGTTGCTGCCAAATCTTATCCCGCTGCTCTGTACAGCTGCCTTGATGGGCTACTTTGGAGTGCCAATCAAGCCATCAACTATTCTCGTATTCAGCATCGCATTTGGTATCTCTGTGGATGACACCATACACTTCTTGGCCAAGTTTAGTCAAGAATGGAAACGCGATAAAAAAGACATGAGAACGGCCGTAATTAATGCCGTCAAAGAGACAGGAGTGAGCATGATTTACACCTCTATTGTGCTCTTCTTTGGCTTTGGTATTTTTATTTCAAGTCGTTTTGGAGGGTCACAGGCCATCGGCATTTTGTCTTCATTCACCTTATTCGTGGCCATGCTTTCAAATTTGGTGCTGTTACCATCCATGCTACTCTCTTTCGAAAAACTAATGGCCAACCGAGTATTTAAAGAGCCGCTGCTTCAGATTTTGGACGAAGAAGAAGACATCGACTTAGAATCTCTGACTATACGCAAGGAAGGGGATTCATTAGATTTGCATAATTGATTATCACACATGAAAGGAATTATACTTGCAGGAGGTTCAGGCACAAGATTACACCCACTCACGCTAGTGGTCAGTAAGCAGTTGATGCCCATTTATGATAAACCCATGATATACTACCCGCTGTCTACCTTGATGGTGTCAGGTATTCGGGAGATTCTCATTATTTCTACACCGCAAGATTTGCCAAACTTTGAGCGCCTCTTAGGTGATGGTTCCAACCTTGGTTGCTCGTTCACGTATGCCGTTCAACCAGAACCAAAAGGACTTGCTCAGGCATTTACCATTGGCGCAGACTTCATAGGTAAAGACAAGGTGTCATTAATACTAGGAGATAATATCTTTTACGGAGCTGGACTCGGTAGTACGCTAAGAGCTAATTGTGACCCTGATGGAGGTGTGATTTACGCCTACCAAGTCTCCGACCCTGAGCGATATGGCGTGGTCGAATTTGATGATGATTTTAAAGCCATCTCGATAGAAGAAAAGCCAGCTCAACCCAAATCAAGTTATGCTGTTCCCGGACTATACTTTTATGACAATGATGTGGTAGACATCGCTCATAACATTAAGCCAAGTCACCGAGGGGAACTGGAAATCACGGATGTAAACAAGACATACTTAGAACATGGCAAGCTCAACGTAGCCATCATGAATAGAGGTACTGCGTGGCTAGACACAGGAACGTTTGCCAGCCTCATGCAGGCGCAACAATATGTGCAGGTGATAGAAGACCGCCAAGGAACAAAGGTGGGCTGTATAGAAGAGGTGGCATGGCGAAGAGGATTCATCAATGACGAACAGCTGGAGAAAGTAGCTGCACCACTGATAAAAAGTGGCTATGGTCAGTACCTGATGAATCTCTTGAAGAAATGAATGGACTAGGCCAATTCAAAGCAATTGTTGACGCGCACTTAGCACAGTATTTAGATTCGCTTAAAGAGTCCATATACACCCCTGCGACTTACATGATGAAAATAGGAGGGAAGCGTATTCGCCCTTCCTTGATGCTTGCAGGAATGGAAGCTTATGGCGGAGACTCGTCCACCATTCTAGACCAAGCTATCGCCATTGAGGTCTTTCATAATTTCACTCTACTGCATGATGATGTCATGGACAATGCCGATGTGCGTAGAGGCCATCAAACCGTGCATGTAAAGTGGGATGAGAATCAGGCCATATTAACTGGAGACATCATGTTTGCCATGGCCAATGACCTTTTTCTGAGGTCAGCAGATGGTTTTAAACTAGCCGCTTTTAAGTTGTACAATGACACCGCGTCAGAGGTATGTCTAGGTCAACAACTTGACATGGAGTTTGAGACGCGTGATGATGTTTCTGTTGACGAGTACTTGGAGATGATTAGACTGAAAACTTCAGTGCTTCTTGGTGCAAGTATGGCAATTGGAGCCATGTATGGAGGTGCCAATGAGGCCGAAATTCAGTTGACTTACGAGTTTGCCATGAAAGTGGGTTTGGCCTTTCAGATACAAGATGACTATCTCGATACCTTTGGTGATACCACAGCTGTAGGTAAACGTGCGGGCGGTGATATTCTCAGAAACAAGAAAACAATCTTACTGATCAAAGCCATGGAAATGGCCAATTCCACCCAGCGTAGTGAACTGCAGCGCTGGTATAGCATACGTGAAGAGAGTCAAGAAAAAGTAGATGCCGTGAGAGGCATAATGGCTGACTTGAAGGTTGATGAGATAATAGACGCCATGAAAAGAGACTACATGGATGAAGGACTTGAGGCCATGCATAAAAGCCAAATGTCTGACCAGTGGAAGGGCCACATGGAGGAGTTTACCGGCTTGCAACTAGTCAGAACCTACTGACCGTTCATCTAATCAGTAGTCCGATTTTCACTTCAAGTAACGGCTTATCGGAATTATTAAGATTCTTAGCTTCTCTTACTTAGATTCGTATTAGTCAAAAACTAAATTCAACACCTTGCTCAGAGTAGAACATATTGTCAAGAGGTACAGGGATCATAAAGCCCTAGACAAAGTCAGCATTCAGGTCGATGAGAAGCGAATTTTTGGCTTGCTTGGTCCAAACGGAGCTGGTAAGACCTCGCTGATTCGTATTATAAATCAGATTACCGGGCCTGATGAGGGTAAGATTTTTCTGAATGATGAGGCGCTAAACAGAAGCCATATTGGCATGATCGGCTACCTGCCAGAAGAAAGAGGACTCTACAAGAAAATGAAAGTAGGTGAGCAAGCCTTGTATCTTGCTCAACTGAAGGGGATGAGTGCCAGTGAAGCCAAGAAAAAACTGAGAGTATGGTTTGAGCGCTTTGACATGTTAGGTTGGTGGAAGAAGCCAATTGAAGATTTGTCAAAGGGAATGGCCCAGAAAGTTCAGTTTATCACCACCGTGCTTCATGAGCCAAAATTGTTGATTCTCGATGAGCCGTTTAGTGGATTTGACCCCATCAATGCAAGTCTGATACGCTCAGAGATTATGCGCATTAGAGAAGAAGGAGCCACAATTATGTTATCTACCCACAACATGGGCTCAGTTGAAGAAATATGTGATGACATTGCGCTAATTAATCAAGGTAAAGTCATCCTAAACGGTACCGTTAGAGATGTCAAAAACGAGTATAAAAAGGACGAGTATGACATCTGGTTTAAAGGGGAAGTGATGGGCTTCACAAATGCCCTTTGGACAGGGTTTGAACTCATAGACAAGCACATAGATGAAGAGAAAATAGTGAGAGCAAGAGTGAGACTTCTTGATGGAATGAAACTCAATGATCTGCTTTCAACCGTCTTAAGTCATGTGCAGGTGCAAGGAGTAAAAGAGGTGATCCCGAGTATGAATGACATCTTCATCGAAGCGGTGCAAGGTCAAAAAACAATGCACTGATGGATAAGATTAAACTCATTATAGGAAGGGAGTACTGGACGAGGGTGAAGAAAAAGTCCTTTATCATCATGACCATTTTAGGGCCCATACTTTTCGTAGGGTTTATGGCTGGTGCAATTTATTTGGGCGTCAACGACTCAAAAACGTACGACCTGGTGCTGACAGATCAAGAAGGAATCTTTGGTGTCGTCATAGAGAAAACAGACTTTGAAGACAGCAGTCAAATCAATTACCATTTTCATGATGGGTCTATGTCTGACGAGGAGTTCAAAGAGTCGCCATATGATTTAAAAATTGACTTGAACGAGGCCCTTCTGCGCACCACAAAGGTCAACATGTATTACAAAGAACAGCCCGGAGCCATCGTTACGGGTAACATTTCAAATGCGCTGGAAAAGAGCTTTGAGCGAGCAAAACTTCAGAAAAACAACATAGACCGTGAGCTGTATGAGAGCATCACAACGCCCATTGGTATAGTAAAGTTTGACATTGATAATGTCGACAAGAACACCGACTCCGAAACGGGTGCCATGGTGGGCTTCGTCATGAGTATCATGATTTTCATATTCGTATTCATGTATGGCGCTCAGATTATGCGCGGAGTGATGGAAGAAAAGACAAGTCGAATTGTCGAAGTAATCGTCTCATCAGTGAAGCCATTTCAACTCATGCTGGGTAAAATCATTGGAGTCGCCTTAGTCGGACTAACCCAGTTTCTGTTGTGGGTAATCTTATCTGGGGTGCTTTATTCTGTTGCCGGAGTAGTACTCGGTGATGCCTATGGTGACCCTTCTGCACTAGTTGATCAGCAGATGAGTGCCGATGCCATGTCTGAAGTGATGAGCGAGATGAAGGTGGATGAAAATCCGGTTGCCATCTTATTTAAGCTTATGCATCAAGTCAACTGGGTCTTTTTGATAGGCATGTTTCTCTTTTACTTCATTGGTGGATACTTGATGTACGGGGCCCTCTTTGCAGCAGTAGGTTCAGCAGTGGACAGTGAGACAGACAGCCAACAGTTTATGATGCCGATGATTATGCCGCTCATGTTTGGCTACATCGTCTCGTCCATGGCCTTTACTAATCCCGCCTCGAGTGTCATCTATTGGTGCAGTATCATACCGTTTACTTCGCCTGTAGTCATGATGGTGCGCGTGGGCTCCATGGCCCTAGGGTATGAACCCATAGACTGGCTATCCATTGGCTTGTCCATGGCCTTACTCATTGGTGGGTTCCTGTTCACTGTGTGGCTGGCTGGCAGAATATACCGAGTGGGTATACTCATGTATGGTAAGAAAGTGGGCTACAAGGAGCTCTGGAAATGGGTGAGATACTACTGATTTTCGCATGCCGATAGCCGTCATTGACATAGGGTCAAACACCATTAATCTGCTAATTGCAGAAATAACTGAAGAAGGATTTGACCGTCTGCACTTTGAGCGTATTCCAGCTAAACTGGCCAAAGGTGGTATGAAGGATAATAGACTTACTGATGAAGCGATGGAACGCGGTTTTCAAGCACTCAAAAGACATCGTGTGGCATGTGAAATAGCCCAAGTGCAACGCTTAAAAATTACCGCTACTTCTGCTGTAAGGTCTGCTTCTAACGGACAAGAATTCGTAGATAGAATTAAAAGAGAATTGGACCTCGACATCGAAGTGATTGATGGAAACAGAGAGGCAGAGTTAATCTGCAAGGGTGTCAATCTCACTGGATTATTGGATGACGGACCTGCTTTAATCATGGACATTGGTGGAGGCAGTACAGAGTTTATTCTGGCAGATGAAGAAGAGATCTTTTGGATGAAGAGTTATGACCTGGGCGTGACTCGATTGATGGAGCGTTTTGCAGCAAGTGATCCGTTTACAGAGAGTCAAGAAGGCATGATGAATGAGGCATTGACTACTGATATGTCTGAGTTGTGGGAAGTATTGGAGCGCTTTCCAGTCAAAAGAATGATTGGTGCCTCGGGGTCATTTAACAGCATCAATCTCATGCTTGCCAAGGGCGACATTGATAAGGTTGACCCGGTGTATGATGAAATAGACTTGACGCTTTACTCCGAACTAAGCCATACGCTCAGGCGCTCAAATTCTGAAGTGCGAAAAGAAATCGTAGGCTTAGTGGCAGACAGAGTGGAGACTATTCCTTATTCAGCGCTAATGATTGACCTGGTGCTCAAGCACGCTGAGATTAACACAATACATCGCACCACCTTTGCCCTAAAAGAAGGCGTGTTAAGTGAGATGATTTAGGCTACTGTTTTATGAGTTTGTTTGACCAGATTTTATTATCGGCCATAAGATGAACAAGATATACTCCATTACTTAATCCCGAAATATCTACTCTATTCAATCCAGAATCCCCAGCACCGGATTTAACCAGAACGGACCTTCCTAGTTGATCTAGAAAATGCAATTCATAAGTGATTTCTTGTGGAGTTTTAATTGAAATATAATCCCTCGCTGGATTTGGGAAAAGCGCAAGTTCTCTTCCTTCATTGACAGAAAGCGATAACAAGATGTTGTTCGGAGTGATGACACCTGTTGTATCTCCATTTTTTACAAACCCTACTAGTTTTTCTGAGTACATGTTAAAGTCATTTCCCCAATGGAATGATGTACGCCCTATGCCATCCCCGAATGCAATTCCCTGAAAACTAGCTGGAGAATTTCCGAAGTCCTGATTCATATCATCCAAAATCCAAAATTCCTGAGCTAAAAATTCATATTCGCCATATAAATTTTGGATTGAAATGTTGTTGCCTGCGGCCATGAAAGAGTCTATTTGTGGGCTGTAAAAATCCAGGTTTACCCCAAGAGATAGAATTAGTCGAGAATCCAATGAGTCAATGCTGACTAGACACGAATAGGGGTCTTGAAACTCATTAAGCCCCTGTGAGGAGTTATACGTGCATTGAGTGTTCCATATATCCACGCGCTGATTTACATGATGGTCGAAAATCGATGAGCACGAGTAGATTATCATGGAATCTTCAATCAATAGATAATCATCTTCGATGTTGGACCCCGGAAAAGTCAACGTAGTTGTTTGAGTATGAATAGCTAATTCAAACCATATTTTCACAGAATCGGTGTAATTCTCAACGGCTGTAATACTTCTTTTGAACTCTCCACGACTGCTACCTGGCGCGCTTTCATCACCCACCAGAAATCGATATTCTAATACATCCCCCACTTCGAAATCAAATACACTCTCAAAGCTTGGCATTAGTGCTCCAAGATTTCTTTCTTGAATTCCACTCAGTTCAAAGTCATCAGCATCACGAGACCACGATATAAAACCATGCTGTTTGCTTAGTAAATACTCATCTCCATTTGTGCAAAGTATTGTTTTGGTTGAATCAAACACCCCAGTGAAAACCTCTACAAAGTCTAATTCCACTACTTCAGCTATGGACTGATTGTCATAAGTCCATGTTTCTCCTAGTCCCTCTTGAGGCTTTATGATAATTGTGTCTGAGTCTAAAATGAAGGACCAAGCGTTATCAGACACTTGAATAGTAGACCCCATAAATTGAGACTGATTCTTTTCTAAAACACATTCTGAGGAGTTGCACAAATTGGGACTTAAGCCAAAGGACGTGATGTCGCACGTGTTGCAAGCTGAGAGTATGAGGTTCAAATAAAACAAGGAGTCATTCCCGCTAATTAAAACGGAATCGACAAACAGCGTATTTGAAATTAGCGCGCCCACTCCATCTGTATAATGAAATTTTTCTGCCGAGTTGATAGGGGCCCAGTTTTGCCCGGCTAATTGATTAGAGATTAATACGGTGAGCACTAAAGCGGCCAGGATTGGTTTCATCGTGGAATTGTTTTTGGTGTGCAAAAAGGTAATTGTTTTACCTGCGAAAAAGGTAATTCCCTTTTGCAAAAACTACGATTCCCAAACGAATCTCATAGCGGCATCAGATTTGTACTTTCACCGATTCAAAAGCAGCTATAATGTCACACAGCATACTGATAATTGATGATGAGAAGAGTATCCGAGGAACGCTCAAGGAGATTTTAGAGTACGAGAAATTTAAGGTTGATGAGGCCGAAGATGGTATAAAGGGTCTTGGCCTCATGGCTAAGAAAAAATATGACATCGTGCTCTGCGACATCAAGATGCCCAAGATGGACGGTATAGAAGTGCTGGGCAAAATTAAAGAGAAGGGATACGACACTCCAGTGGTCATGATATCAGGTCATGGTAATGTAGAGACCGCTGTGGAGTCTCTAAAAAACGGTGCCTTTGATTTTATCCAAAAACCGCTGGACTTAAACCGCATTCTGGTCACCTTGAGAAATGCCCTAGACCAGTCTACACTGGTAGAAGAAACAAAGGTTCTCAAAAGGAAAATAAATAAGAAGCTCAGCTCCGACATCATCGGTGAGTCTAAGGCCATTTCAGATATTAAGGAGATGATAGATAAAGTCGCTCCTTCTGATGCACGTGTGCTAATCACAGGTGGTAATGGGTCTGGTAAAGAACTAGTGGCGCGACAGCTACATAACCACAGCGCTCGTGCTAAGGCTCCATTTGTGGAGGTGAACTGTGCGGCCATCCCGTCTGAGTTGATAGAGAGTGAGTTGTTTGGTCATGAAAAAGGTGCCTTTACTTCGGCCATTAAGCAGCGTAAAGGAAAGTTTGAGCAAGCCGATGGCGGAACATTATTTCTTGATGAGATAGGAGACATGAGCGCAAGTGCTCAGGCCAAAGTGCTGAGAGCACTTCAAGAAAACAGAATCAGCAGGGTAGGAGGAGACAAGGACATCAAAGTGAACGTCCGCATATTGGCAGCCACTAACAAGGACTTGAAAAAGGAGATAGCTGAAAACAACTTCCGCGAAGACCTTTATCATAGACTTAGTGTGATTTTAATTCATGTGCCTTCGCTCAATGACAGAAAAGAAGACATCCCTCTTCTGTCTGATTTCTTTTTAGACAAGGTGGCAGAAGACTATGGTCAACCGCGAAAGAGTATCTCAGCGGCAGCCATCAAAGAGCTTCAGAAATATGACTGGACTGGTAACATCCGTGAGTTGCGCAATGTGATCGAGCGCCTTGTAATACTTGGTGGCGAAGAGATCTCTGACAAGGACGTGAAGGCCTATGTCATTCCGGCTGGGAAATAAACAACCCACATCATTCATCTTCTTATGGTTCAGACATAGTTGAGTATGACATGTCTGTGAGGCTGAGCTCACAGACTCATCCCCTTGAATATAGTGTCTGTCGAAAACGCTAATTTTCCTCAAATATCTTATTGAAATACATCGTTTAATAAAAGCTGATGGTCTTTAGGGTCATTGTATTCGTCACGTAATGAGATAGATACGACTTTGGCACGCCATTTGAATTAACCCTGATGTCTAACATATAAAACCTAAATATCATGAAAGAACTAAAGAGAAGATACATGGAAGCGAAGACAAGAGCACTTGATTTGATGCAAAACGGAAAGATCAGCGAATACATCGCACACTTGGTCACCGTGCAAGAGCTTCGACTTCAAATAATGAACGCAACAGTTGTCGCTGACCGATGAGTTGGTGCCACGACATCCCCGGAACGTAAAAGCCCTTCAGAAATGAAGGGCTTTTTTATTGCGTTTTTTGTCCAAAAACCAACTGTGGCATCGAGCCACCCGAACACAAACTCACGCATTTAGCCACACACCTAGCCACCTGCCAAGCCAAAACAATCTCAGAATCCCAGAATCTCAGTATCCCGCAATCTCAGAATCTCAGAACCTCCCAACTACAGAACTACGCTAAAAAAATTAACCAACTAAAAACTCCCCAAGCAGCTCAGCCACCTTCCGGTCATTAGACAAGCGTGGCACTTTGTTCTGCCCGCCTAGTTTTCCTCGTTTTGCCATCATGCCTCTAAAGCCATCTTTGCACACAGGGCTTATCAAAAGCGGACGCAAGACTGCACCTTTTATGAGGTCCGCATAGTAGGGGTTTTGACTTACCATAGCCTTGTCGATATCCGCGGCAAATGACGTTAGATCATTGGGAACGGTGTCAAACTCAATCAACCATTCGTGATAAGGAAGACCTTCTGCAGGCGTTGTCATCGGGGCAACATGAAATTCTCTCACCGCAGCATTAGAGTTATCTATGGCCATACGCATGGCATGCTCCACCTCTTCTGCGATAACATGCTCACCAAAAGCCGAAGTGTAATGCTTCACCCTGCCGCTGACTACTATGCGGTATGGGTCTTTAGAAACAAACTTCACGGTATCACCAAGGTCGTATGACCACAGGCCAGCATTGCTAGTGATAATCATGGCGTAGTTTTTTCCAAGCTCTATGTCTCCTAGCCAGCATCTTTTTGCATTGGCTTTACCGTAGTCCTCTACAGCAATGAACTCATAAAAAATTCCCGAGTCGAGTTCGAGTAAAAGACCCTCATCTTCAGTCGCATCTTGATAGGCAAAGAATCCTTCAGAAGCGGGAAACAGCTCGACCGTCTCTACGTGCTTTCCAATCATCTTATCAAACACCGCTCGGTAGGGGGCAAAGTTTACACCACCATGCACGAATAGACTAAAGTTTGGGAACACCTCCATCACTGTCTTCTTACCCGTATGCGCCAGTAGTCTCTCCATGTACATCTGAACCCAGCTTGGTATACCACTGATTAAGCGCAGGTCTTGATTGCAAGTCTCTTTGACTATCGCATCTACCTTCGTTTCCCAGTCTTCGATACAGTTGGTCTCGTATGTCGGCACTCTGTTGCGCTGTAGATAATTTGGCACATGATGAGCGACTATACCTGAGAGTCGGCCCACATGTATACCATAGTTTTTTTCAAGTACGGGGCTGCCCTGCAGAAAGATCATCTTCCCATTAACAAAGTCCGTTTTTCTGCTGCGGTGTATGTATGATAAGAGCGCCATTTTAGCCGATTCGATATGACTAGGCATGCTCTCTTTGGTAATCGGTATGTACTTAGCGCCAGAAGTAGTGCCTGAAGTCTTAGCCAGATATTGAGGCTTTCCTGGCCACATAATGTCAGATTCGCCCTGGGCAATGCGGTCAAAATATGACCGTGCAGCCTCATAGTCTTTTACGGGTACCGCAGCGGCATAGTCGTCATACGTGCTGAGAGAATCAAACCCATGGTCTCGACCAAACACGGTGTTGCGTCCTCCTTCAATTAGACTTTTAAAACAACGTTCTTGGGTGACTAGTGGTTCCTTCACCCACTTCTCTCTCTTCTTGACCATAAAGTCAGCATAGAGCGTACTTAAAGATGCTTTGATGCCCATGAATCAGTTAAAGACCAAGTATTTTTCTGGGTCTAGAGCAATTCCTCTATGCCATAGTTCGAAGTGCAGATGCGGGCCGTCAGTCAAGTCTCCGCTGTTTCCTATTATGGCAATTGAGTCTCCAGCTTTGACTGATTCTCCTGCCTTTTTGAGGAGTGTAGAGTTGTGCTTATACACGGATATGAGGTCATTACTATGTTGCAAGGCAATGATGTGTCCTTCGTTACTAGTCCATGTAGCGAGTAACACAGTGCCATCGAGAGTGGCCTTGATTACCTCATTGTCTGGCGCTACAATGTCTGTGCCCAAGTGATTAGAACCAATGTTATACGAAGAAGATACTTTGCCCCTGATCGGACTAAAGAAAAGTGTGCTCGATAAAGCCACGATTCCATTTTGCCCAGACCGGTCTTCAAATTTCAAATTGTACTTCTCTTCTGCAGTCACGCTCGCACGCAGCGCACTGTCACGCTGGCTAATGTTGAGATTAAGGGCTGAAGCATAGTCTGTTCCTAGTGACTTCGAACTGTCCACCGGAAACTCCTCTGGGAGTATGTTTCCTTGAAGCACCTGTCTCACACGGTCTAAATACACTTCATTTCGCTGCAGGTCTTCTTCCAGCATTTGAGTCCGTTCTATTGCCTTTTTAGCATTTCTCTTGGCCTGCACATCAGAGTATCCGGGTATCAGCTCCTTTGCTGGGGTATATATGATGATGGAGAGTAAGAGCAAAGAGACCAAGATGATGGCACTGGCTATCAGAGCAATAACGTTGAGGCGCGACAGCTTTAAAGAGAACTTCTCTTCAAACGTACTGTCATTCACTATGATAAGCCTAAACTTATTCCTTAGCTTCTCAACTATTCTATTTGCTTGATTTCCAGATTTCATTCAGTACAAAGATACACGCTGATTTTCGAAAATTGAGACGTAAAAGCATCTCTAAAGAAACCCAGTCGCCATAATTAATTGAGCTGCGCAGCCATAATGTCATTGTTCATAAAGTGATTCCAATTCACAATGGCCTATCCATTCTCCGATTTATTCCCTCGATGTCAATCAACTACGGTGTTTTGAGAACATGAAGAATTAGCGAGATATTGTCGATTAAATGAAATAATTTTGTCCGAATCGAGTTAAACACCCGAACGCGGTATCTCTTGACAGTTAAAACAACATATAGTCGAGTGGCTTTCTTATTAAGCCTCATCCTCCTGCTCGGAGCGTGCAGTAAGAAGAAGGTCAATTTTTTCTCAAAGACGTATCACCGTACAACCACTCACTTTAACGGATATTTTAATGCCCGTGAGATGGTCAATGAGTCCATTGTAGACCTTGAAAAAGGCGCTCAAGAAAACTGGGAAGAACCACTTTCACTATTCATCTATCCGACAGAAGAGTCCGCTTCTTCGCTTTATCCAACCATGGATGGAGCCATTGAGAAGTGCGGAAAAGTGATTGACAGACACTCCATGCTGATCAAAAAGGTGCAGTATAACACCTGGATTGACGACTCGTACATGCTCATAGGGGTCAGTAATTTTTACAAGCGAAACTTTCCTGAGGCTGAAGAGATGTTTAAGTACGTGTCCAAGCAGTTTAAAAAAGAGCCGATACGACATGAGGCAAATCTGTGGTTGGCTAAGATTAACATCGAACGCGGAAACTTTACCAAGGCTCAGACCATATTAGAAGAGCTTGAAGAGAAGAAGAACAACTTCCCGAAAGGGCTGAATGAAGAGTTTCAGACAGTTTACGCCCACTTCTTCATGAAGCAGCAAGACTGGCAAAATTCTGTAGACTACTTGCAGAATGCCATCTCAGCGACCAAAAAGAAAAAGAACCAGACTCGAAAGACATTCATTCTCGCACAGTTGTATGAAAAGATGGGCAAGTCTCAGAAGGCCATACGCAGGTATCAAGAGGTCGTCAAGATGAATCCAGATTACGAGATGAAGTTCTATGCCCAGATTAATCAGGCATTGGCATTTGATTCTCGAGCAGACCCTGAGCCAGTGAGAGAGGTGATGAGAAAGATGCTGCGCGATGAGAAGTACATCGAGTTCAGAGATCAGATTTATTATGCATTGGCAGAAGTCGAGTTTGCGGATAGAAACGTTGATGATGGAATAGCCCACTTGGTGAAGTCTACCGAGGTAAGTGTCAACAATCCAAAGCAGAAAGGAAAGTCCTTTCACAGGTTATCGGAGATTTATCTTGAAGAAAGACAGTATGAATCGGCTAGTTCGTTTTACGACAGCACCATGACCTACTTGCCGACAGACTTCCCTGATTACGAAGTCATCAAGGCGACACAAGAAAGTCTGAGCGAATTGGTGTTTTTCATTCGTATTGTAGACCATGAGGACAGTGTGCAGGCCCTAGCCGGCTTGGAAGATGCTGAACTAAAGAAAGCGCTCAACAAAATCATAAAAGATAAGAGGTCAGCCGAGCAGGAGCGCATTAGATTAGAGCAGGAGCAGAGATTGACCGAATTTGAAAATCGACAGGCGCTTGCCGAAGACCAGCGAAATCGGGGCGGCAATAGGGGCTCAGGCGGGAAGTGGTATTTCTATAATGACAATTCGAAGAGCATAGGTTTTGCCGAGTTTAGAACCAAGTTTGGAGAGCGGTCACTCAAAGATGATTGGAGAAGGAAAAACAAGCAGCAGATAGACTTGTTTGCGCTGGGAGGAGAAGAAGGAGAAGTAGATGACAGTACTTCGATAGGTAGTGACTCTGTCATTCCTACGTTGCAAGAATTGATGGATGGCCTGCCACTGACAGAAGAGGCTATTCAGATTTCGAATGACACCATAGCCTACGCCCTTTTCGAAATGGGTAAAATTTATAAAGACAAACTAGAAGATTACCCCAATGCCATTGAGACGTTTGAGGACCTCAACGTTAGATTCCCAGACAACAATTATGAGCAGGTCACTTATTACCATCTCTACAGGCTCTTTTTGAGGAAAGAAGAAGACCCAGGTTACTTTCCGTCAGACTCAAGATCTACCTCAGCCTATTATAAAAGTCTTCTGACCACCGAGTTTCCAGAGTCTGAGTTCGCGCAAATCATTCAGAATCCAGACTACGTGGCCGCTAATCAGCAGGCTGTAAAAGAAGAGCAAGAAGCCTACGAGGCTATATACAGACAGTATAGACAGCGTAATTTTAATGAAGTGCTTGTGGCCTGTCTTGATGTGATGAATAATGACCCACAAAACAGATTGCTCGCCAAGTATCAATTGTTGAGGGCCATGGCTATTGCCAATAAAAAGGACAGAACAAACTTTATTAAGGCTCTGCAAGAAATCATCACCAAGTTTCCAGGTACAGAAGAGTCTGATGAGGCAAAAAGACTGCTTGGTCTATTAGATGAGCCAGAGGATGTGAAGCCGTCATTCCCTGAGAATGCGTCAAAAGACGAAGGAAAAGAGGATGACACCGCAAACACAGAAGACAAAGAGGACAACGAAGAAGGGGATAAAAACACCTTAGCCCCTGACAATAAGCCTAAAGGAGAGTATGTGTTAAAGGAAGACACGGACCATTACTTTGCCATTCTGATACCAAACAAAGGCAACAAAATCTCTGAATTGAAGACAAAAGTGTCTCAGTTTAACCAAGAGTTCTTCCGTAGTGATGGATTTAAGACAACAAATTCCTTCATTAATTCAGAATCTCAAGTTATCTTAGTCAGGACTTTGTCAGACAAGGAGACGGCTATGAAGTATTACACCGCCTTTCAAAATGAAAAGGAAATCCTTGTCGGACTAAATGATAAAGACTTTCAGGCCTTTGTCATGTCGTCTAAGAACTTTGCAACCATGTTCAAGTCCAAAGACATTGATGGGTATATGGAGTTCTTTATTGAGAATTATTTGAACTAATACGAAGTATCATGGCAAGGAATAATGATGCACCGACCAACGTAAGGGTAAATAGTATAGTCGAGGGGACTGTGATTAGAGGAGAGGTTACCGCACCAGGCAACTTTCGGATTGACGGTACTGTTGAAGGAAACATGAAAATTGAGGGCAGATTAATCATCGGCTCTAAAGGAAAAGTTGAGGGAGACGTCATCTGTAAAGATGCCGATATCGAAGGCTTTTTCAATGGCAACATCAAAGTAAACGGTCTGCTCGCGCTCAAGTCATCATCACGTATTGAAGGTGATGCAATGTTCCAACGACTAATGGTCGAAGAAGGGGCAACACTCAAGTGCACGTGTAATATCAAAGATGGTGTGGCAAGTACAGTCACGCATGAAAAAGACAATCTAGATTCGCTTCGCGAAATGGAGAGCTTGAAAGCACTTTGAGTTCAACACGTTTACTCAAGTGACTAAAAAATCATCTTCATTCTTAATCGGCTTACTTGTCTTAGCAGTGTTTTTTACTCTAGGCTATGTTGGTCTTAATGGTCGGTTTACTCCGCACCTTGAGTCTTGGAGATACTTTGGTACCCTGGCATACTTTTTAGCTTTCTGTTTTCTTGCACATCGTCTGATGAGCGCATCTGCTCGACTAAAGCCGGGTATGGCAGCAAATCGTTTTTTGGCCATGACCTTTGGCAAGCTCTTTATATCCGTAATGGTTCTCCTTGCCTTTCTCTTCATAGGCGAAGAAGGTGGGCGAAAGGTGTATATCGCTGCTTTTTTGGCCATGTATCTTGTCTTTTCGGGCTTCTTATCATCTCATGCCACACGAATCAAAGCCGAGCAATAAAAAAAAGGTCAAGAATCTGAAGCCAGTTGTCATGGTGGCTCAGCAGGGCATTCAAATGCTCGTTGCTATCTTACTTTTTGCACTCTTGGGTAACTATCTAGATACCGAGTTTAATGCTGGTGGCAAGGCCTATACATTGATTTGTATTTTCTCAGGATTGCTCATCGCTATATACTTATTAGTAAGGCCTTTTATAAAAAAGTCGTGAATGCTGATTATTATTTGCTGAATAGGTTTTCTATAGTTGATTAAAAGCATACTTTTGCACCGCAAAATAAGGGCTCGGCCCTATGTAAACCCTCAAAGGAGTGGACATTAATAGGTTGAAGAAAATAATAAGCATTGTAGTGTTTATGGTGTGTGCCGCTCCAGCGTTCTCTGCTGACGGGCATCACAGCGAGTCAGAAGAGTTTAATGCTGGTGAGCTTATCATGCATCACATTCTTGATACTCATGATTGGCATATAATGGACCTCACTGGCGATGATGGTCAAAAACATGCCGTCTCAATGCCCCTTCCTATTATCATTTGGCATAAAGGTGAAGGCCTTAAAGTGTTTAGTAGTTCAAAGTTTCATCACGGAACAGAAGCTTACAACGGGTATTTCAATAACCACGAGCACATCGTGTTTCAAAACGCAGACGGAACGATTAACGAAGCTGAAACAAGCAAGCTCATCGACCTCTCGATTACCAAAAATGTGGTGTCACTCTTCTTAGTAGCTATACTGCTAATCTTAGTGTTTACTAGTATAGGTAGAGCCTACAAGCGCAATCCTAATGGTGCGCCTAAGGGAATGCAGTCATTCTTTGAGCCCATCATCGTATTCATCAGAGATGAGGTGGCCATTCCTATTATAGGTCACAAGTATCAGCGATTCATGCCTTTCCTATTGAGCGTGTTCTTTTTCATCTGGTTTGGAAACATGCTTGGTTTGATACCTATTATACCTGGTGGGGCAAACATGACTGGTAATATTGCCATTGCCGCAGTGCTTGCCTTAATTAGTTTCTTAATCGTCATGATTAATTCGAACAAGAATTACTGGCAGCACATTTTGGCCATGCCAGGAGTGCCACCGGCCTTGTATATCATTCTTACACCGATAGAGATTATTGGTATGTTCCTCAAGCCAATGGTATTGATGATTCGTCTGTTCGCTAACATTACGGCAGGGCACATCACCATCTTGGCCTTTATTTCTCTGATTTTCATCATGGGGTCTATGTCGCCAGCGGCAGGTTGGGGTACAAGTATCATCAGTGTGCTACTCGCTGTGATAATGACATTTTTGGAGCTACTTGTAGCTTTCTTACAAGCTTTTATATTCACGCTTTTATCAGCCACATACTTTGGTGCGGCAACGGAAGAAGCGCATCATTAAATAAGGTAAATACACAATAAACAATTTGACATGGAATTAATGACAACCCTACTGCAAGACGTAGATATGACTTACAAGGGATTAGCAGCTATCGGAGCTGGTATCGCGGCCATAGGTGCTGGTATTGGTATCGGACGTATCGGTGGAGATGCAGTTCAAGCGATGGCGCGTCAGCCAGAATTGGCTAACGACATTCGTACATCGATGATTCTTACAGCTGCACTTGTTGAAGGTGCTGCGATTATCGGTATCGTTGTAGCTATCCTCGCTCTAGTACTCTAATTCACTAGAATAGGACAGAAAGATGGAACTGATAACACCAGACATAGGTTTATTATTCTGGATGTTGCTCACGTTCAGCATTGTCCTCTTTATTCTGCGCAAAAAAGCTTGGGGCCCTATAATGAGCGCCCTAAGCGATCGTGAAGAATCAATCCAAGGTGCGCTTGATGCCGCCAAGGAGGCGAAAGAGGAAATGGCCAGACTTCAAGCCAGCAACGAAGACCTGTTGAGAGCAGCGCGTGACGAACGTGATGCAATGCTCAAAGAGGCTCGAGAGATGAAGACGAGTATCGTGTCAAAGGCGGAAGCTGAGGCACGAGAAAAAGCGGATTTGATTGTGGCTAAAGCAATGGAAGATATCCAGAACGAAAAGAAAGCGGCAATGACTGAGTTGAAAAACCAGGTCGCAGAAATTTCACTGGACATTGCTGAGAAGGTTATTCGCAAGGATTTGGCGACAGACTCTGCCCAAAAAGGCCTAGTCGATGAGCTCATCAAGGATATGAAACTAAGCTAACTTAGATGAAAGAGGCTAGAGTAGCATCCCGATATGCAAAATCACTTCTGCAACTTGCCATAGAGCAAGGGCAGCTAGAGGTGGTCGATAAAGACATGCGTCTTATTCGCAATGCCACAAGGGATAGCAAAGAATTGTCACTTGTGATTAATTCGCCAATCATCAAAGGAGACAAAAAAGGCTCTATCCTTAGAGCAATTTTTGCTGAAAAGGTGTCTAAAGTCTCAATGGACTTTATAGACATTCTCATCCGTAAGCGTAGAGAGTATCTCGTTGATGACATAGCCGAGGCATTCGAGCTTCAATACAAAACACACATAGGTTCGGTAACGGCCGTAGTGACCACTGCCAGTGCAATGAGCGATGAGCAAAGGTCAAAAGTGATGACTTTGGTTCAAGAACTGGGTCACTCTAAAAGTGTTGAAATAAAAGAGGTCATCGATGAGTCAATTATCGGAGGCATAATTATCCAAGTAGGGGATAAGCAGCTTGATGAGTCTGTGTCCAGAAGACTGGCAGACTACAAAAAACAATTCAGTAAGAATCAATACGTGGCTGACTTTTAGTAGCCGCAAAAAAGAAAGAAGATGGCAGACGTCAAACCCGCTGAAGTATCAGCGATCCTCAGAGAGCAACTCGCAGGAGTAGCTTCAGATTCTTCGCTCGAAGAAGTAGGAACTGTTCTCCAAATTGGAGATGGTATCGCCCGTATCTATGGGATGTCAAACGTGCAGTCCGGAGAGCTCATTGAGTTCGACAACGGTCTGCAAGGCATTGTACTTAACTTAGAGGAAGACAATGTTGGAGCCGTATTGCTCGGTAGCTCAGAAGGAATTAAGGAAGGCGACAAGGCAAAGAGAACTGGCCGCATTGCATCTATCAAAGTAGGTGACGGAATGTGTGGCCGTGTGGTCAACACACTTGGTGAGCCAATTGATGGTAAAGGTCCTATCCAAGGAGAGACTTACGAGATGCCTATCGAGAGAAAGGCACCTGGTGTAATCTATCGTCAGCCTGTCGCTGAGCCACTTCAGACAGGTATCAAAGCGATTGATGCAATGATTCCAATCGGAAGAGGTCAGCGTGAGCTCGTCATTGGTGACCGTCAGACTGGTAAGTCTTCTGTCTGTATTGATACCATCATCAATCAAAAAGAATTTTACGACAAGGGAGAGCCTGTCTTCTGTATCTACGTAGCCATCGGTCAGAAAGGATCGACTGTTGCTCAAGTAGCAAAGACACTTGAGGATAACGGAGCAATGGATTACACAGTGATTGTGGCTTCCAATGCATCTGATCCTGCACCTCTTCAGTTTTACGCACCATTCGCAGGAGCTGCCATTGGTGAGTTCTTTAGAGATACAGGTCGTCCAGCATTAATTGTCTATGATGACTTGTCTAAGCAAGCTGTAGCATACCGTGAGGTATCTCTCCTGCTCAGAAGACCACCAGGAAGAGAGGCATACCCAGGTGATGTATTCTACCTTCACTCAAGATTGCTAGAAAGAGCGGCAAAAATTAATGCTACTGACTCTATCGCTCAAGACATGAATGACTTGCCTGAATCAATCAAGCATTTGGTCAAAGGAGGTGGTTCATTGACAGCACTGCCAATCATTGAGACGCAAGCGGGAGATGTATCTGCATACATCCCAACAAACGTAATTTCGATTACTGATGGTCAGATTTTCTTGGAGTCTAACTTGTT
>CAYSDH010000027.1:21624-37325 GCA_964429805.1 uncultured Flavobacteriales bacterium | reverse complement strand
ATCTAAAAATGTACCTGAACAGTTACAGTTTGCATCAACCATGTCTGAACCTGTGTTGGCATCACCATCGTCACACGCATCACCGATGTCTGCACCTAATGAAGGGCAATCAAATAGTGGCGTAGAGTTGCAGTCACCTTCTAATATGACATCACCGTTGTTGGCATAATTTCCTGTTGCGTCTGTGTAGAAGAACCATCCGCTCATTCCACCACCAGCATTAACAAGGTTTCCAGCAGTACCAACTTGAAGTCCGTACTGATAGTTTAGTGGATTGTGAGTCAAGTTTAGCGTCACACCACTAAGACCTCCAAAACCTGTAAGCGTAGAGTTTGAGTTGTCTAACTCATAGTAATACCATGATAGGTAATTGTTATTGACAATACCTGGGGCATCTTTATATGTTCTGCCTTGCGCAGACCATCCAGCCCAATCAGTTCCATTTACATAGTTGATATTGACGTTGAACCCCATTGATGGGTCGTTGGCATTGACAACAGCACCAGTAAATGAGGCGTTTCCATTACCATCTTGAACGAATGTTCCTGGTGAGGTAAGAATAAAGTTGTCTGAAGTAGTAAGCGGGAATTCGTTGAGCCAAATAGCTATTCCGTTGTTCCAAGCAGGATCGTTGGTGTTGTCGACCACACACGTTGAGTTCGGTGTCTGGGCAAACATACTGCTGCAACAAATGAGTAAAGCGAAAAGAACATTGGCTGTTCTGAGTATAGTTGTTTTCATATCTCGTATTTAAGTTTCACAAATTCCAGGTGTGAAAGTGTAAGTCGTACCTGTTGTAATTCATAGCATTAGGTCTAAGAAAAAAAATCACATGATTTATGTAACCTTTTCAGAGACGTGCAAATATATTGCGTGTTGGGTGTTGCGCGCAAGGCGCTAAACCCTTAAATGTATGACACTTTAGGGTGATTTTACAGTCTTCAATTATGGTGATTTATTAACGTTTTTGGCTGAAAACCACCTATTTCTTTGGCTTTATGTGGATTACAACTTATAAACTTCTCTATTTCGCTCATAAACCCATAAATGGACGAACTACCCTATCTTCGCCAACTGATGATTATTTCTGATAAGCTCTTATACTTTGAACTCCATAAATCTGGTTGCTCACACACCCGCAAAATCTTTTTAGATACTGAGTCGCTCAAGGTCAAAGAATATGGCAAGCATAACAGCTATCTGGAGGTAGATGAAGGGTTGCGTGGTGACATGAACGCGAAACTGAAAGTGGGTGGCATCAGAAATCCGTGGGATTGGTATGTGAGTATGTGGGCCTTTGGCTGCATGGGCAAAGGGCGCTATCGACAGAATGTAGAAGAATTGCCCTTAGAGGCCCGAGGCTGGGCAGAAGTAGTGCTTCGAAATCCAGGTTTTTTGCTCCCCAAGATTCGAAAAGACTGGAAAGACGTCTATGCAGATGCAGAAAACCCCGCTTTATTTAAGAAGTGGTTGTCTCGTGTATTTGACCCAAAACGCATGAATGACAGCCGCGAAGGCTTCAAGCAAAGTCCAATCTCAGATTTTGGTGGTCTACTGATATACAGATATTTAAGACTGTACACCTACGACTTTATTCAGAACCGTAATTCGATTAAAAGTCTGTCAGAGCTTGCTGAATATGACCAAAAAAACAACTTTATAGATGTCATGATTGCCACTGAAGACATCAATGCTGGGGTGAGAGAAGTCTACTCACGGCTAGGAATTGCTGAAGATGAAACGGAAAGAACACTGAGCAAATTCAGCGCAAAAACCAATACTTCAAAGCGTAAAGGATATCAGGAGTATTATGATGCCGAAAGCAAAGCGCTGATTGCTCAAAAAGAAGAGTACCTGATTAAAAAGTACAGCTACTCGTTTTAAACGCTGTGCAGGTCTAGACAGGTTATTTCTGGCGGCATACCAATACGACCGGGTAATGCCAGCACTCCCATACCACGGTTGACATAGAGATATTGGTCATTTTCCTTGTACAAGCCACCCCAACGCTTGTAACGCACACTCACCGGACTCCACTTTATACCTAATGAAGGAATCTCTATGCCCATCTGACAGCCATGCGTATGCCCCGATAAGGTTAGGTCAACAGAGGCTTTTCCGAGCACCTTCATCTCAAAATGACTTGGGTCGTGAGACAATAGCACCTTGAAATCAGTCTCATTGACACCTCGCATGGCTTTGTCTAAATCACCGTATTCGCCAAATCCGGGGCCCCAGTTATTTACTCCAAGTAGCGTAATCTGCTCACCGTCTTTGGTCAGGACCTGATTTTCATCTCTCAGCAGCTTAAAACCCATTTTTCGATGCACTTCGGCCAATCGACTCATTGAGTCAGCGCGCTGCTCTTCTGTGCCTCTGAAGTACTTGGCATAATCATGATTACCGAGTATAGAGTATTTGCCATGTTTTGCCTTGAGCTTGGCAAAGACGGGCTCCCACCCTTCAGCCTCTTGCGCATGCTCATTGACCATGTCACCAGTAAACACGATGTAATCAGGGTTTAGCTCATTGACCATATCCACCATCCGCTCGATGGGCTCGTAATTGCGCACAAAACTCCCCAAGTGCGCATCAGACAATTGGACAATGCGTGTGCCATCAAAGGCCTTTGGTAGTCTGCTGCTGTCTATTCTCTCGCTGAGCACTCTAAAATTGAATTTGCCTTTTGTCACACCATACAAAAACCCTCCAAACGTAAGCCCGGCAAGGCCTAAACCAACTTTAGTGATAAATTTTCTGCGGGAGGCATCGTACTCAGGGTCTATCACTTTGCCATATCCATACCTCACTAGCTGCACCAAATCTTCAATTAGGTGGACACTTGCAAAGAGCATCTTTGGTATAAAAAGCACCCAAAACATGGACACAAAAAACAGATAGAGGCTTGGACTTTGCTCGCGAAACTCGGTGTGCTTGAATATGATATAAACCAAACCGGCAATGCTCAGCACACTGACGACCCAGTAGACTATTCTGACCACAGATTTAAACGTATAGCTCGACTCTGACATGAGTAGCTCAATTCCTTTAAACACATAGATATCAAGCGCCAGCAGAAGGATGCTTACTAAAATAGCAGGTACAATCATTGAGTTATCATAAGCTTCTGAGTGTATTTAACTTTCGCTCTGTTTCTTGCCATTCTACTTCTTCATCTGAGTCAATGGTAATGCCGCCTCCCGCATAAAACACAGTCACGTCAGTGTACACAGCCGCGCAACGCAGGTTAACAAAGTAACGGGATACGTCATCATTTTTTAAGCCGATAAACCCCGTATAGTACCTTCTGTCATTTGGCTCTATGTCGGCAATTCTATTAAATGAGGCATCAAGTGGCGCTCCGCAGACGGCTGGTGTGGGATGCAGTGCATCAAGCATAGTCTCTTCCTCACCGTCAAAATGAAACTTAATGTGACTCTTGAGGTGTGTCAACTCACCAGCTTGGATGTCAACGGGACCAGTTACATTCACTTCAGTTGCTCCAGCTTTTGATACTTCATTGACGATGTATTTGGTCACAATATTTTGCTCCTCCAGCTCTTTGCTGGTCCAAGATGGCTGACCTTCAGGACGTGTCCCCGCCAAAGAGACGGTCTTGTAGGTCTTCTTATTCCGCTCCAACAGTAATTCTGGGCTGGCCCCTACCCAGACCGCTCCGTCTGGCATTGACACGAGATATCTAAATGCACTTGAGTATCGCTTCACACACTCAAAGAACATGTCTGTGGCATTTGTGCTGCCAAGACGCGTATGCTCTCTGGTGAGCACCAACTTGGTATACTTATTCGCTGCGATGTCAGATTTTATTTCTCTAATGGCCTGTGCATGATTGTCTTTACTCATGTCCAAGGAGTCGCTGGATGCAGCGTGATGCTTTTTATCATTGCTTGAAGCGCCAATATGAGCCTCAACGAGTAGCCCATGATAGGAGGCTGACCACTGTATTTCTTTTGCTGAAGAGAGTTTAGAGAAAGGCCTCATGCAGAATGTGGCCGAGTCTGTATCTTCCTCTGATTTCAGAAAGAGTAAAACTTCTGAGCTCTCTGGAAGCGTAAACGCAAAAAGACTGGCCAGATGAAAGCAGTTGATTCAGTGTCGACTTCAGACTCATTTCTTGTCTATGATCATAGTCGTGAGTTTACAGACAGCAATCAGTTTGTCTAAATCATCAGTGACTTGAATGTCCCAGATGTGCACTTTTCTGCCAAGATTGATGGGGATGCACTTGCCATACACAAAACCGCTACGCGCACTTCTGATGTGCTGAGCAATCACCTCCATACCTACCGGAACTTGACCACCATCACCTATAACCAAGAGAGAGGCAACACTTCCAAGCGTCTCGGCCAGTGCGGCAGTCGCCCCACCGTGAAGCAATCCAAATGGCTGAACGGTGCGCTCATCGACAGGCATTTTTGCCAGAAGGCCTTGCTCGTTCATTTCTGTAAACTCGATTCCGAGGTGAGCAACTAGTCCAGTGCTTCCTTGATTGAGCGTTTCGATGTCTATCTTGTCCTTGTACCACATGATTTTGCGAAGTTAGAAATCAGAGTAGCGATTCCAATTTGGTGCAGAGTTGATCTATGTTAAATTGCTCTTTGTCAAAAGTACTCGGCAAGTCAAAGGATGCGCCTGTGACTTTAAAATCTAGCAAGCGATCTACAAGAGCTAAAAACACCTCAGCATCATAGTACCAACCAATCTTTTGCTGAGTGATGTACTTAGACGTGTCGCCTTCTGTGGAGAAGAGCAAAATAGACCGATCCATGGCCAAGTACTCAAAGAACTTGGTGCTCATCGAGTAGTTTAATTTGTCAATGAGAAAGAGCATGGCCACATCCGCATTTTTTATGGCTTGATGGGCGTCTTCGAGAGACACGGTGCCATGATGCTTGATGACAGACAGATGTTTAGTCTTGCTGCTAAACTCTGGTGGCACATTTCCATAAAAGTCAAAAGACAAGGATGGAAAAAGACCAGGTTTTTCTTCCTTGATTTTCTCTAGACCTTTGACCAACGAGTCCAGTTGTCCCATCGCGCCTTCATAGAGATTTCCGGTGTAGGCAAAATTCAGTTTTCGAGAAGCTTGTTTTGTTTTGGCTTCAATCTCTAGCGGATCAAAACCGTTGTGAAGAGTATGAAACTTAGTAGACTGAGGTACATATTGACTTAAGTCTCTTGTCATTTGATCAGCCACGGTGAGCACCACATCCGCCTGCTCCATGACATACTTCTCTCTCTTCTGCTCTTCGTCTTTTCTTCGCTGGTCTATGGTCTGAAATCCGTAGCTCCAGTCTTGTTTCGTCCATGGATCGCGGAGGTCGGCAATAAACTTGAGTGCTGGGTGCTGGCTCTTAAATTTTGCAATAAAATAGAGTTGAGTAAAGGGAGCACCTGTGCTAATGACTGTCGTGTATCCTTCATTAAAAAAGTGCTCAATGTTTTTTGTCAGCACATCTTCATCCATGGCTGAGCGGTCAAAATAATTACCTGGATTTCTGCCTTTTAATTTGCTCAATGCCATGCGGTAATTCACCTTGTCCATGGTGCTCGACACTTGCTTAGAAAGCGACTTAGGGTAATTCGACTTGAAGTAATGAATGTGCTCTTTGATTGCCTGATAATCATTGACCCACTTGAGCTGACTTCCTTTTGATACAGACTCGCTCAAAAACTTGACATCATAACCACGCTCTAGCAACAGCCTGCCAAACTTGGCCCAGCGCCTACCTCCTATTCCACCATAAGGAGGCAAGGCATATGTCACAATCAAAATCTTCTTCATCGGTTTAGAATCTCCTTTAAGTCTGGTATCAGTTGCTCATTAAACAAGTCTACACCAGCCTTGTTGAGGTGCGTGTTATCATAAAAATGATGCGCAGAATTTAAGTCGTGAGCAAAGGTGTAATCTAAAAAAGGCACGTCACGCTTGGTCAAAATTTCATTTAAAAAGACCTTAAACTCCTCGTGCGCCACTCTGTTAATCTCCTTTGGCTGCGGATGAGAAACGAGTATGGCAGTCAGTTCATTCTTTTGACAATAGTCTAATATATCAATGAGGCCCTGCTTCTCTTTTTTGGTGTACTCAAACGAGTTGCCATACTTCTGATATCTAATCTCTTTACTCAGCGAATCTGCGCGCTCGCAGTAGCCTTTGTACTTGTAGCTGTCTACTTCATGAAAAGGCTCATTGGCCTTGTTGAGCATGCGAATGGTAAACATATTAGCCGCTCTGATGTCACCCATGCCTAGTGCTATTCGGGCCGCTACTTTGTCTGAATTAATATTAGAAATAAGACAAGATCCTGACTCTATGCCGTCAGCCGACATGATGGCAGAATACAAGTCAATGATGAGCACTTTAGTCTCAGGCTGCTTGACGACATCTTCAAGGATGATGCGCGTATCTGAAAGCGCCTGACTGTGTGTGCCGAGGTTGAACATATCTAGCCCATTCTGTTCAAAAATTGCTGGGTCATAGCCTCTGTAAGCATGAGAGCTACCGATGACGACAAGCTCAGAGCCGGGTGATTGCTCATAATCTTCAAACGTTTTTTGCGTATCGCCACCATAGAAGTAGAGTCCATCGCAGAAACGGTACACCAGCGGAACTTCAGCAACTGACACAGAATTAAGCGCCCACATGATGAGCACGTACATGACCAAAGAGATCAAGGAAAAAAGTAATCCGTGTGTGATTAATCTCTTCATCAGAACTGGAAATATAAAAAGTTCACTTCGCCAAAATTTCCTGCTATCAAGATTATCACCATCATGGCCGCGTAGAGTATGAGGCTTGGGGTGCGCGACAATGTTCTCTTCTGTTTGATAAGACTATCAATGTATGAATCAGACAGCGCAAATAAGCCAAGTAGCGCGATTGTAATAAGCACTTTTCCGTCAGCGATATACAAGATTAAGCTATGCTCTGAGCCCGAAGAGAGACTTAATATTTTCTGAACTATGAGGTGACCATCAGTAGCCGAATTGGCCCTAAAATAAATCCACGCAAAGAGCACCAGCGCGAAGGTGATGGCAATGTTTACCCACTTATGCAGAAACTTACTCTTGGTGAGTCCAATCACTTGCGCCAGCTTCTTGTTTACATCTTCAAAGACTATGGCCATGACAAGATAAAGTCCATGCAGTCCTCCCCAAATGATAAATGTCCAGTTGGCCCCGTGCCAAAATCCACTGACTAAAAAGACAATCATGAGGTTGTAATACCATCTCCACTTTACAACTCTATTTCCTCCAAGAGGGATGTAGAGATAGTCTCTAAACCATGTGGAAAGAGAGATATGCCATCTTTTCCAAAACTCTGAAATGTCTTTGCTGAAATATGGAGTTCGAAAATTATCCATGAGTTTTATGCCCAAGACTTTAGACGCGCCAATGGCGATGTCAGAATAGCCCGAGAAGTCGCAGTATATCTGAAATGCAAAGAGCACAGTGGCCAGGGCCAAGGCCAGCCCGTCATAATCTCCTGGACTGTTGTAGGCCATATCAACGATGACACCTACCCTATCAGCAATCACTACTTTTTTGAAAAAGCCCCAAAGCATTTGCTTCAAACCAGAGACCGCTCTTCCGTATTCGAAATCAAACTTGAGCCTAAACTGATAGAGTAAATTCTGCGCTCGCTCTATCGGACCAGCCACCAACTGTGGAAAGTATGAGACGTATAAAGCAAAGTAACCAAGGTGGGTTTCGTGCTTGATTTTTCCGTTATAGACATCAATGCTGTATGCCATAGTTTGGAAAGTGTAAAAGGAAATCCCCATGGGCAGAATCAACTCCGAAATGGGCAGCTTATAACTGATGCCCGCCACTTGAAATAAGTGGTCAATATTACCAGCAAAAAAGCCGTAATACTTGAAGGTTAAAAGGATACCGAGATTACTAAATAAGGATAACCACAACCATGGTTTTCGTGCTTCTTTAGACTCGGTCTTTCCCATTTGACTTGAGGCGAAAAAGTCGATGAGCGTGCTGACGATGATGAGTATGATATACTCTGGCTTCCAAGCCATGTAGAAGTAATAACTTCCAGCTAATAACAGAAGCCACCTCCAGCGCTGCGGCAGCAGAAAATAGCCCAGACAAACGAGCGGAAAAAAGAGGAAGAATTTAAACGAGTTAAATAGCATGGACCGTCTTCAATTGCGTGCAAAATAGTTTATAATTCTTCTCCGCACTGAACCATTGTTTCCAATACTCACGCACTCCATTTCTGAAATCAGATGAGAACATTTCTTCATGCTCCCAATTATCTATGAATTGAGCCAAACTACTGATGTCAATATCGTCTGGCTCAATCAATTTTCCTGTCTGCTTAGTCACTAGTTCAGAAACGCCACCTACGTTTGTACCTATAATGGGTATGCCCATACTGATGGCCTCCATCATGGTTACCGGTATGCCCTCTGTAGTTGACAGATTGACGAATACAGAGACGTGCTCGCTCTTCATGTAGCACAGCACATCTGCATGACCCATGCTGCCAGTGACTGTCAGCTTCTTGTCTCGCCCAGCTATACGCGGACGTACTTCAGCCTCGATGTCAAAAGCATCTCCAGCACCAATGTGTGTCCAGTCTACTTTGTCTCCAGTTTGACAAAAAAGGTCAGCGATAAGTTCTACTCGCTTGAGACTAATGATTGATGAGCATGACAAGATGTGAATACGTCCAGCTGGCTGATACTCAGACATGCCATTATCCGCAGTACCGAGATAGCTGCGCTCAATGTTTTGCGCCTGCTTGTGCAGACTGCTCAAGTACCTTTTACCACGTTCTGACACCGCATGCACCGCAGTGGCATGCTTAATCTGAAATGCCTGATACGGATGAAATCCAAGTCGGGCGCGCTCGGCATACAGATCAAAACCGTGTGCTCTACTGTGAAAACCACTCACTAGCCCTTTGGCCGAAAGACGCGCCAACACAGTGGCCCAATCACTCAACCAATAGGAATAATGCACAGCCTCTGGCTGGTCAGAGATTAAGCGCTCCAAGGCTTTCTCTCGTTGAATGAGCTGACCCGCCATTCCCATTTGATATGTGATGTCTGTAAGGAATTTGCGATTGGTCAATCGCGAGCCGATGAAGGCCAGTTTTTCACTCTTTGATGCCTGATACTTTTCTGTGCTGAGGAAGTGCACAGACACATTTGATGGCAACTCTCTTTGACCATCTTCTTTTCTAATTGGAACGATGGTCACCTGACCAAATGCCGCTGACAAATAAGGTAATTCTGCGTGAATAAATGCCTCTCCATTACCTGTAGGATATGCCAGCGTATAGAGAAAAAGACTCTTCATGAGAAACCAAACTCCTTCTTAATTATTTCTGCTGCCCTCTTAATCTTAACACTATAGTCTACGATGCGCAGCGCAAGAGACCTGATCTTTTCTGGATGCGCTGGATCAGCATATACACGCTCAGCCAAGGCCCCGACTTGAGACAAGTCAATGGCACTCTCATCGGCAGGACAAAGCAAGTGATATGGCTCAAACTCCTTGTTATAAAATAGCTCCATGTCTTTATGTGCCACAACTACAGGGATTCCTCTGGCCAAAGACTCGTTTACCTTTAGCACTGAGCCTTCCCACATTTTGATGCGATGCAGACCGAGCGAACCGAAACTGACATGACAAGTATCAAAGAGCGCGGACAGATCATCGCCAGTGAGTTTACCAGTGAATTCTACCTCGTCTGATAGGCCATTTTTAGCGAGCCATTCTTTCTCTTGGTCAAACTTAGCACCGACTAAGTATAAGGTCAACTTAAGCGGACCAGTATAATTTTTTAATCCGTGTAATAGTCGATCTACCCCGTGATACGGAGCATTGGTATTTGCACCGCGCATGAATATCATACGGAGTTCTTTGCCGTCATACTTTGGTGCTTTCCTTAAGGGTACTTTTTGCACATCTACACCATTGCTATTACCAATACAGTTGTAGCTGCCGCCTGACCGCTCAATCTCATAGTCGGCCATGTCATTTGTCACAGCTAGCCCCATGTGCATTGCGTTGAGCATAGGCCGTGCGTAACGCGCCTCATGGGCTATACGCCATTTCTTGTCCTGAAGCCAAGGAATAAATGTGCTTGGCCTTAGACCAAAAGGAATGGACTTGCCATGCAATTTAAGTTCTTCTAACTCTTTGCTGTTATGCTCAAACAGCATCTTGTGGCCATACTTTTTTAGTATCGGAATCAGGTGCGCAGAGGCGCCTGGATATCGGAAGTAGATGACATCATAATCAGCTTGAACCTGCTCTATGATATATGACACAGCCTGCGCATTCGCCTTTCTTTGATGTACTGCTGTGAAGTATTTATTAGCCACTCTCTTTAATGGCAGAAGATCGATGTACTCATCTACTCTGGTGCGCTTGTCAACGGCATAAGACAGAAATAGTCCTTTCGTCTCTATTCCAGAAGAATTAAATCGGGAGATTTTAGCCTCTAGTTTTGACTGCACAGAGCTGTGTGCCAATCCTCCACCTATATAGAGATAGAGCATTTTCATGAGCTAATCCAGTGGGCGTTAAGGTGCTTCCAAACCTCAATGTTACGAGGGTCTGAAGCTGTTTCAATATCATTAAACAGGTCTAAAGTTTCACCTCCCTCAAAAAGGTTCGACTCCTTGAATGACTTCGAGTTGAGCGTATCTGTGACTAGCTCTTTGAGCTCTTTGTGCATCCATCTACCGGTGGGTGCGCCTAGTCCAACTTTGTAGGTTCTGACTCTGTTTGCTTCGGGCATTATTCCAGCCATGGCGTCACGCAAAATGCGCTTGGTATATCCTCCGCCAAGTTTACTGGATACGGGTAGTGAAAATGACTTTTCTACCAACCTGTAATCCATAAAGGGCATTCTGATTTCGATACTGCTGTACATGGCCGCTTTGTCAAAATTTCTGAGCAGGCTTGGCAAAGAACCCTGAAAGAAATCAGTTAACACAGCTTGATCGAGGGCGTTGTACTCACCAAACTCATAGGTCTCGGCACTTCTTGTTGGAAGCAGGTCAGAAACCAAAATGGCCTCTGATCGTGGGCTTAGATTACGGTATACTTTTTTAATTTTTCCCATTAGGGAGTTTCGCTTGGCTTGTGCCAGGTCTATTTCTTTGCAATAGCCTTTGAGTTTTCGCTCACGCTGCTCTTCTGGAAAGAGGCTCGCCAATACTTCTGCAATCTTTTTTGCTTCATTTTCAGAGGCATTCCATGTATGATATTGATGCGCTTCATGGACAAGTTTCTTGTAGCCAAAGAGCATTTCATCTACGCCATGTCCGTCTAATGACACGGTTACCCCGTTGTCTCTCATTCCCTTATAGACGCCCATCAGCGCTATAATGGGTGTAGTAGAAATGGCATCAAAATGTACGTTTGTTTTCAGCACATCATCAGCCAACGACTTGTTATCAGGCACCAAGTAAGTGGCCGAGCCATTGGTGTGAGACACGGCTTTTTCTGCCCAGGCTCGCTCATCTATTTCTGTACCTGGAAAGGTTTGCACGAATGCCTGCTGCCAATCATCTGGCACACGCGTTGCATCTGATTGAGAATTCATGAGGTGATGCACCATGCTATAAACGGCCGTGCTATCTACTCCACCACTGAGCGCGGTCGCCAAGGTGACGTCAGACCTCATTCTCAAGGCGCAACAATCGGCAAAGAGGTTTTTGTAGTCTTCTACCTGTTTGTCATAGGCACTGCTAGTGGGAACGATATGCGTTCTGATGTCATACCAGCGCGACTCATTGGCCACCCCTCCCCGCTTCATTCTGAGCATGTGGCCGGGTTGGAGCTGAAATATATTTTTAAATAAGGTATGCCCTGCTCCTTCTAGCGCGTATGTATCAGCTAGGCCTATCTGCAGTCGAGTCGGGTCGACTTCACGCTGCAAGCCATCGAGATGTTTGAAGGCGTTAGTCTCAGAGGCGAAAGCAAACAGCTCATGCGAGTGATGGTAATAGAGTGGTTTTATACCGTAACGGTCACGACATAGTATGAGCTCATCTATTCTGGAATCCCAGATACAGATGGCCCACATGCCGTTAAATTTATAGAAGCAGTCTGTGCCCCACTTTTTGTATGCGGAGATAATTACTTCGGTATCTGAGTCAGAAACGAATGAATAACCAAGCCCTTTAAGTTCATCTCGTATCTCTATGAAGTTGAATATCTCTCCGTTATACGTAATCCAGATTGAAGCATCTCTGTCTGCCATAGGCTGGGTCCCGGCTTCAGAAATGTCTAGAATTGACAGTCTACGATGCGCCAATCCAAGCCCATGCTCTTTAAAAATCTTAATTCCAGCACCATCTGGACCGCGATGAGTCATGCTGTTATTAAAACGTTCTAAGGAAGACTCCGAGATAGGAGTTCGATCAAATCGCCATATACCTGAGATACCGCACACAGACTGCAAAGTTCACATTCTGAGCGATACATTGCAAAGTCAAACAGGAATGTTCAACAAGGCTAATAAGGAGAAGTTTTAGTCTACTTACTTGGCAAGCACAATCAACACCTGAGTCACCTTTCCTTCTTTATTAAAGGCAACCATCTTTGCGAGCTTGTCTTCTCGATCTCCGAGCGCACACATGCTTGGAATTCCGCAGTCCACTTTCATTCCCACAATTTGGCTAAGTTCTTCTTGAGTCAAATCTGCTGTTATTTCTTTGCCCATGATTGTAAGGGAACCATTTAGGGCAGTCTCTGTCACTTTTTTATCTCCATCCCAGTTGAAGTTAAGTGCAAATCCTTTCACTTCACCATCCATAGTTATGACAGTGAGCCCAAGGTCATTGTACTTATACAGACGCTCTGTGCCAAGCTGCTCCACTTCCTCATCGGCTTCGCCAAGTTTTGTCTGCAGGCGCACCAAACTCAAATTATTATCAAGTTGATAGCCATTAAGTCTAAAGTCATTTACTCCATTAAGTGCAGCATCAACTGTCTGCTGAGCTGTCAATGTCATACCGCTACACAGCAATGCTCCAATTATAAAAACTAGTCTCACTGCACCTATTACTTTTTTCATGTCTTTTTCTTTAATGATAAGTCAAAGCTAAGATATATTTCATTTAAGATGAGATAATTAGGCGAATTGAAATTGTGCTATCAAGTCAAGGGTTTGTCGTTTTTATGCGCAATGAAGTCAATTCTATTTCTTTACTTTTCGATTCAAATCAATGCAATGCCAAAAACCATCATACTCTTTCTAGCGTTTATTATTTCTACTTTTTGTTTTGGACAAAACGTTAAAGACTCAACGCTGACTGTGTTTAACGGTGTGTTTCCACAAGTCACTTTCAATCTTGGCGACCAGCTAACAGTGGGGACTAAAAATGGTAAGGTGAAGGGCAGATTGACGGCCATAGTCAACGACTATTTGCACATAGGGTCAGAGTCAGTTCAATTTTCTGAGGTAGAATTTATCAGAAAAAGAAACCTGAGTAACACATTGGGAAATGGGTTGCTGATTAGCAGTGCTGCGGGCATGGGCACCTTGATGGCTATTGCCCCAAGGGGATCTGACGTAGATAAAGATGTGGTGAGACGTGTTGCTCAAGCCACGGCTATCACTGGTATTTCAGGGCTTGCACTATTTCCATCGCGAAAGTATAAGATGGATAATGGGTACACCTTAAGAGTAAACAAAGAGCCATTGCTGTTTAAACAAGAGCGGGACTCTGTCATACTTAGTTCAATTTTATTAGTTGGTGAAGAGAAAGCGGATAGCAGTCAGCTGAAGCATGTTCAGATTTACCTCAAAAGATACCCAGAGAGCCCTAGAGAAGTTTTAGACCTCGGTACTGAGGTGTGGTTGAGAACTAAACTTGATCAAGTTACACAAGGAAATGTCACAAAGATTGAGGAACAATCTATATATGTAGATGGAAAGAAAGTGGACTTTTCTTCTATCAATCGTATGAAAGTGCAAAGCCTTAAAAATAAGGAGTCTCGAAATGCCGCGGCCATTCTTGGGTTTTCCGTGAGCGCTGCAGGATTGACATTATTAGTATTTGATGATGAAAATGACAATCAATTGAGTCGCCTAGGTCGTGTCGTGATAGCGGTACCTTTGATTATTGTTGGAGTAGTTGTTGGAGCTGCCTCAATGCCGATTCAGAATACAATAACACTAGGAAATGACAACTACATCATAAAGGTTGCAGATGGGCCCAGCGAAAGGATGACAAACAAAATTGAGGAACTGAAACAAAAGGAACTTCGAAAGAACACTAAATGAGCCCTTATAAAGATGGCTGATTCGTATAGCCAAGCCGAGTGTCTGTGACTATTCGAACACCGAACAGCCCTTCTTCAATGGTGTAAGCCACTACGTTATGTACTTTCAGTCTATTGATATCCATAAATGTGCGCATCCAATCGTAATTGGCATAAGCATCTCCAGTTAAGTTCACTTTTGATGTTGATTTGTACCGTGGTCTTCGGCCGGTACCATTAGACACTCTCTCTTTGTGTAGGACATACTTATACTTTTCAACTTGTTGATTTGAGGTATGAGCTGCGTTAACCATAAAAAACAAATTGATAATCAAAGGAGCTACACAAAGGCTGCTGATCTTGAGTTGCAGTAGCACATGATCTGATTTTGATACGAGTGAAATCACGATAGCAATGGCAATAGGTATCAGCAGAATAAAGAGCCAAGCATAAGTCGAGACAAGTGCATCAATTGAGATGGTGAAAAACAAAATGAGATTGAGCGGAATAAATAATCCTGTAAGAAAAGAGGGCCTTGTGCTCAGGAGTTTAAAAGACTCGTAAATCTCACCTAAGTCATGTCTTGTTGTGAATAAGTCTATCCACTCCGTGAATGTTAATGCCCAAAGAACAAAACCAGTAATCAGGCCTCCTTCATCAAAAAGGAGATAGCCCCACAAGGGGCACAGAAACAAAAACAAGGACACCAGTAAGATAAGATGGGTATAGGCTGCCTCTAGCGCCATGGAGGCCTTGTAGGCGTCAGAGCGAATGTACTGCTCGTATCGTTTTCGGGCATTGGCTCGGGCTCTTTGGCGGGCCTTGTCACGCTCGTGACGCTCCCACTCCTGACGTGACTTATAGGTTTTTCTTGTTGAGGTGTATTTGCGCTTTTGGCTATTGTAGACTTTTCCTGTCTTCCTGTTTAGCACATACTCATAAGCCTCATTGAGTAGTATAAATTGCTCATGCGCATCTTGAGCATCATTGACATCTGGATGCAGTGATTTTGCCTTCTCTCGATAGGCCTTCTTTATTTCATCTAGCGTGGCTTTTTGAGTTACTCCGAGTATGTGGTAGTAGTCAGCAGACACGTATTGGTTTCAAATAGTTGAACATGAGTAATTGGTGACAGAACATACAAGTGACAGAAGGCTCACTCCACTTCTTCAAAGTCAACGTAGTCATCATCTGTGGCTTTAGAGACGGATCGATTTGAGGCTTCTTTTTTCTCCACTCTAATCTCGCCCTCTTCGCGTCCGTCTGCAGGTCTTTGAGCTTGACGCACTTGCTCTTCAAAGTCCTTTTTGATTTTTCTAAACGGCAAGATTACTCTCGTGATAAACTTAATCACCACGTATGCTAAAAAACCAATCAATAAGCCCTTAAACCACATATTTCTCAAAGATACATAGTGATTGTCATTCGACAAA
>CAYSDH010000027.1:0-21614 GCA_964429805.1 uncultured Flavobacteriales bacterium | reverse complement strand
CATCAATTTCTGAATTTTGTTAAGGAAAATTTTTTTACCTTAAGATTTTTCAAACAGAAAAATAATTTGATACATTGACGCTAACAAAGAGAAACCATGGACACAGTAGACCTTGACCAAAAGCTGCCCGACAACCTTAATACTTTCAAAGTATTGTACTACATCAAAGGGGCATTAAACCTGTGCTTTTTATTCATTCCAATGGCATGGATAGGGATCTTTTCAAATATGCCGACAGAAGAGTTTAACGATCCCACAGTACCCTTCAACGTTGAATACTTTTTAATTGGAATTATTGCGATTGTCGTGTTGTTTGCCTTGGGGTCTGGCATCGGGTCCATCATGGCTGGGAACTATCTCGGCCAGCGAAAGAACAGAACTTTTATCCTAGTAGTCGCCATACTTAATTGCTTCACGGGCGTGCTTGGCATAGTGCTGGGTATCTTTACTATTGTAGAAATACAAAAGCCTCATGTCCGTGAGCGCTTTTTAAACTGAGCCGAAATGGCCAAAACGAAACACCTCGTCTAAACCTTCAAATTCAGACGAGTTAAGCGCAGACTAGATCTTATCTACTCAAGTACAGATTTCGCTCTGAGTATACCTCCATAAAGTAAGGGTCTCTCAAGTCATCAATAAAGCGTATTGCTTCTCCCGTACTCTTCATTTCAGGTCCTAACTCCTTATTAACATTCGGGAATTTGCTAAACGAGAATACAGGGATTTTAATGGCGTACCCCTTCTTAGTCGGGTTGAAATTAAAATCAGTCACCTTCTTTTCTCCAAGCATCACTTTAGTCGCATAATTCACATACGGCTCTTGGTAGGCCTTGGCAATAAATGGAACCGTTCTAGATGCCCTCGGATTAGCCTCGATGATAAACACCTCGTCATTCTTAATGGCAAACTGAATATTAATCAGTCCAACCGTGTCTAGGGCCAAGGCTATACGCTTGGTATACTCTTCGATCTTCGCAATGATAAAGTCACCGAGATTATAAGGCGGTAGCACCGCGTAGCTGTCACCAGAGTGAATTCCTGCAGGCTCTATGTGTTGCATTATTCCTATGATGTAAACGTTCTCTCCATCACATATGGCGTCAGCCTCTGCTTCATAAGCACCGTCTAAAAAGTGATCTAAGAGGACATTGTTATCAGGCATGTCTTGCAGAATGTCTACCACATGATGCTCGAGTTCCTCTTTGTTAATCACGATTTTCATCTTCTGCCCACCAAGAACATATGATGGTCTGACAAGCAACGGAAAGCCGAGCTTATCTGATAACTCAAGCGCTTCTTCTGCCGAGTTGACAGCACCAAAATCTGGATACGGTATGTCATTGTCTTTTAATAACTGAGAGAACACTCCCCTATCCTCAGCCATGTCTAGTGCCTTGTAGCTAGTTCCCATAATGGGAATATTGAATCGCTCAAGTTTCTGAGCGAGCTTTAGGGCAGTCTGCCCACCAAGCTGCACAATGACGCCTTTCGGCTTTTCATGTAGAATGATGTCATAAATGTGCTCCCAGAATACGGGCTCGAAGTAGAGCTTATCAGCCGTATCAAAATCTGTCGATACTGTCTCTGGGTTACAGTTAATCATGATGGTCTCATACCCACACTCTTTGGCGGCAAGCACACCATGCACACAGCAGTAGTCAAACTCAATTCCTTGTCCAATTCTGTTTGGCCCAGAACCGAGTACTATTATCTTTTCCTTGTCAGAACTGACTGACTCATTCTCATCTTCAAATGTGCTGTAGTAGTATGGAGTTTGGGCTTCAAACTCAGCCGCGCACGTATCTACGAGCTTGTATACTCGCTTGATGCCAAGGTCGTGTCGTTTGTTAAACACTTCACTTTCTAAGCAGCCCAACAGATGTGCAATTTGCCTATCGGCATATCCTTTTTGCTTGGCTTCGAAAACGAGTTCTTTCGGTATCGTATCCAGCTTAAACTCTTCGATGTGTTTCTCCAATAAGATGAGGTCATCTATTTGCTTTAAGAACCACTTGTCGATTTTGGTTCGTTCCTGAATGGTCTTCATCGGTATGCCGAGTTTCAAACCATCATAGACATGAAAGAGTCTATTCCACGAAGGACGACTAAGACTCTGCAGTATAGCGTCCATGTCAGTCAACTCTCTTCCATCTGCTCCAAGTCCATTTCTACCAATCTCTAGCGACTGACAGGCTTTTTGAAGCGCCTCTTGAAAGGATCGACCGATTCCCATCACCTCTCCTACAGACTTCATCTGTAAGCCTAACTCTCTGTTAGACCCTTTGAACTTGTTGAAATTCCAACGTGGTATTTTGACTATCACATAGTCAAGTGTTGGCTCAAAGTAGGCTGAGGTAGTTTTTGTAATCTGGTTTTTGAGCTCCGTAAGGTGATAGCCTATGGCCAACTTTGAAGCAATCTTGGCAATAGGATATCCAGTTGCTTTAGAGGCCAAGGCCGAAGATCTCGACACCCTCGGGTTAATCTCAATAGCGATAATGTCTTCTTTCTCATCTGGACTTACCGCAAACTGTACGTTGCACCCTCCAGCAAAATCTCCGATGGCTCTCATCATCTTGATGGCCATGTCACGCATGCGCTGATATGTGGCATCACTCAGTGTCATTGCCGGGGCAACAGTGATGGAGTCACCTGTATGGATTCCCATAGGGTCCATATTCTCAATGCTACAGATGATGACCACATTGTCATTAGAGTCTCGAAGCAACTCGAGCTCATACTCTTTCCAGCCCAGCAAGGCCTTGTCAATCATGACCTGATGTATGGGCGAGATATGAAGACCGTCATTGAGACTCTGATCAAAAGTCTCTTGGTCATGCACCAATGCGGCACCTGCCCCACCGAGGGTAAATGATGCTCGAATACAGAGCGGAAATCCAAACTCTTGAGCAACTTCCTTTCCTTCTAAAAATGACTTGGCCGTGCGCTGTGGCGCCATGGGAATGTCAATCTCTCCCATCAATTTTCTAAACTGCTCTCGGTCTTCGGTGATTTCTATGGCGTCAATATCTACACCAATCATTCTCACTTTAAACTCTTCCCAGATGCCCATCTCCTCACACTTAATGCAGAGGTTTAATCCAGTCTGTCCACCCATGGTAGGCAACACGCTGTCTATGTCATCATGCTCTTTGAGTATCTCAATAATAGATGCCGGCTCCAAGGGTTTGAGGTAGACATTATCAGCCACGACTTTATCAGTCATGATGGTAGCCGGATTAGAATTAATGAGCGTAACCTCAATTCCTTCTTCTCTCAATGAGCGTGCGGCTTGTGACCCGCTATAATCAAACTCGCAGGCTTGTCCAATCACGATTGGTCCTGAACCTATGATGAGCACGTGTTTTATAGAATTATCTCTTGGCATCTTGTTGTAATGGCTTAAAAAATACCCCCAGGGTGCACGCACCGTGGGGGTAATTATTCAATGTTTTTAGCTTTTGAAGCTCATATCAAAGCACGAAGTTAGCCCAATTCACTAGCCATACAACGTCAAGATATCAACGTATGTGGAAAATCAGTCGACCATCAATTTCTTGGCTCCTACCTTGCCGTCAATAATCATTTGAATGCTATACATACCTGACGAAAGGTCTGATAGATTTACTGTCGTCTGATGTTCTCCGAAACCTTTGGTACCGAGGTTTTCTTGATAGACTACACGACCAGTCAAGTCTAGAATCTGAAACGATACCGCTTTGTTACTTAGAAGAGAATATCTCAGTGTTGTCTCATCAGAAGCTGGATTTGGAAACACTGATAGGTTGAGATTTCTAATGTCGATGTCAACAAGACCAGACACAAAGCTCAAATTGATGTTATCCAAGTAGATGTTGTTTCCACCGTTATTCTGGTATTCAAATCTCAACCTGAACGATTCAGTCAGCACAGAAGGAGAAATGTTAAGCACTTCAAACGTTTGCCACTCACTACTCGTTGGCGTAAATGGCTCCGTGCTCATGGCAGCACTTGGCAGTTCATTACTACCAGACAGGCTCTCGTTAAGCTGCCAGTTGGCACCGCAGTTTCCGCTTGTAAAGACCTTCAACCTGTCGGCATTGTCTTCATTTCTCTGAGCAAATGCTACGTCAAACTCTAGTGACAAGCCGCTTGCGCTGCTCACATCAATGGTATTTGAGAATATGTTGTCTCTATTTCCATCGTTATTCTGAAAGTTGTCAATCCAGATGCACTGTCCTGATTGAGACCCTACATTTTCATTGACTTGCCATACGACACCGTCAGAGTCAAGATCTTCGAGTAACCAACGGTTATCCGAATCAAAGTCAAATGTTTCAAATCCTTCTGCAAAAGGCATTGCTTCACCTTGCTCTTCAAGCACAGTGATCAGCATCGTTTTTTCCTCAGTGGTGTTGCCTGCTTGATTACCCATAGTGAGTGTCACATCATACACCCCAGGCATATTGTATGTGACAACAGGCTGCGCTTCTGTCGAAGTCGCTGGTGTTCCTCCTGGAAATGACCATGTCCAGTTTGGCGCTGCGTTAATGGCCTGCTCTGTGTACTCTATAGTTCCACCTGCACAGATAATGTGCTCTGAAGCGACAAAGTCAACTTGTGGTGCAATGGCTGATGGCTCATGCAGGTCAGTCTCCCAGAGTCCACGACCGTAAGTTGCTGCTCTCAGTTTGCCAGCACTATTTTGAATCTCTAGTTCTGAGATAATCACGTTTGGAATCCCTTCACTAAAAGGCACCCAGTTTGTCAAGGTATTGTCCAGATAATACACACCTACATCCATACCGACATATACTCCTCCGTCTGAACCTGCCTCGCAGATAACCGTGTTACACGGAATATTTGGAAGATTAAAACTGATGTTTTCCCAAGTACTACCTCCATCAAATGAGCGGTACACTTTCTGTCCATCTGTGTATCCAGAGCACGTGACGTATATCTCCATTGCATCTTCTGGACGGGCATCAAGGTCAGTCTTTGACAGCGAGGTAATTCCTGAGTTTATAAATGTCCATGTGTCTCCGCCATCGAGAGTACGAGAGATAGAATTTCCTTTAGAGAAGTATATGACCTGAGAATTTTGCTCAGCAACCTCTATCTGATTGATGGTACTGCTATTTGCATCATTAATCACTGTCCATGTGTTTCCTCCGCCATTGCGTCTCCATAGGCTCTCATAACCAGCATACACTATGTTGGTGTTGTTTGGGTCCATGGCGTATGGTGTCACCCAAGCGCCAGTCTCATTAATTCCACCTACATAACCGTTAAAGCTATTTCCGCCATCATTTGACCTTCTAATGTTGCCATATTGACTAGAGCAAAACAATTGATTCTCGTTACTCGGATTAATGAGACACTCCATGCCATCTCCTCCACAGACTTTGGACCACTCACCATCATTATAGTAATAGGTACCATTGTCTTGTGCGCCACACATCGTCTTATCTGGATTAGTTTGAGAGACTCCAAGCCTGTAAAACTGCGTGTTAACTAAGCCCTCGCTTCTGTTGGCCCAGGTATTTCCATCATCTATGGATCTAAACGCACCACCATCAGAGCCGCACCACAACACATTGTCATGATACTCTAAGGTGTGAATGTCGGCATGCACATAGGTGGCGTCACTTCCAGTATACACCCAGTGAGCTTCAAGCACCCACGAGGCGCCTCCGTTATTAGAGGCCCAGACATTTACTCCACCTACTATAACTCTACTCGCATTTTGAGGGTCTACGGCTATGGCCATGTCATACCACGTTTGTCCACCAGTATCGTTACCATCAGTTGACCATCCCATCACGTTGGGTGCGGTTGACCTTGTGCTAAAGCTCACACCTTGGTCAGTAGAGCGGTAGGTTCCTTCATATCCATAGTCACCTGCGCTACCGGCCAAGATATACACCCAGTCAGGCTCATCAGGACTCACAGCACAAAGCATTCTACTTACCGCACCAGCTGTTGGAGGTCCGTTAGTGACTACGTTAAAGGATTCTCCTCCATTCGTTGATCTATAAAATGAGTTACGAGTCGCATAGACGATGCTGACATCTGTGGGGTGAAACTCTATATCCCACACATCTCCACCGAGCACTTGATTCCATGTTTCAGCAGCATCAGTACTCTTCCATAAACCGTTGTCTGTAGCGGCAAAGAGAATGCTGTTGTCATAGGGTGAGAGCATCAACTTATTGACAGTGCGAAAGTCACTGATCTGCCAGCTCAAACCTGTTGGATTAAAGGTCACCCCTCCGTCCGTTGATTTGAGCACCCCAATGCTGTATGTATCATCAGCATCTCCGTCTCCAGTTCCGATATAGACTATGTCAGTGTTTACAGGGTCTATGGCAATACCTGACACCCCGAGCGTTGGCAGATGGTCAGTCATTGGTGTCCATGTGCTCCCTCCACTTGTCGACTTCCAAAGCCCACCGGCAGGCGCTCCTGCGTAAACTATGCTCGAGTTTGAAGGGTCCACAGCGATGACGTTGATACGTCCTACTCCTGGACTATCTCCATTAGGCTCGCCATAAGGTCCCATGGCTGTCCAGTTGGCATTGCCCTTGGCGTTTACAGATTTGTTGAAATTCTTATTGAACTTGTTGAACTCCTTGTAGAGCATAGCTGGCTCTGGTCGCTCACCATGAGGAAAGACTCGAGGCTCCATCATGTATTCCCAGCGCTTGTACTGTTTAAAGCCCTTACCTTTTTCATAAGGTCTGTCCGCCCAATGCTCATTAAAGGCCTCTTGTACCTCGTAAAAGTTAACGGTAGGATCTTGCATCTTTTCCACCCAGTTTTGGGCTGAGATGGTCAAAGAAAAACTGCAAAACAGTAGCAACGTGAGTATTAGCTTCATTCGTAAAGTTCTATTTAATCAAAAGTACGTTCTGTTCTCTTAATCTGATAATCAGAATAAAGATGTAGATGGGAACTTCAAAAGTTCCTCCACTTTTATACGCAGGTACATACCTTTGTGTTATTCATGTCAAAAACGCACACCATTCAGACAAATGACGGCTCTAATACGCTGTTTACCGAGCGATTTAAGGCCTATTACCACTCGCTTCACGGTGCAGTGCAAGAATCTGAGCACGTTTTTATACAAAGTGGACTAGAGCAGATAGAACTGAAAGAAATCCGCGTATTTGAAATGGGCCTTGGCACAGGGCTCAATGCAGCTTTGACTGCAGAATATGCTCAAAGACATGACCTCAGAGTGCAGTATACGGCCATTGAGGCATTTCCTCTCAAAGAAGAGGACCTCTCTGAGATGAACTTCCTGGCCTACATGAAAAACGAGCATAACAGTGATATTCTTACCAGAATACACCAATCTGATTGGGAAAAATGGCAAGAGCTTTCTCCTTCATTTTCAGTTAAAAAATTGGAGGCTGACATACTCAGTATTGAGCTTACAGAAACATATGACCTCTTTTACTTTGATGCCTTTGCTCCAGCTGCGCAGCCTGAGTTGTGGAGTACGGAGGTGTTTAAGAAGCTCTTTGACTCTGCTAATCGCAGTGCTGTAATAACTACCTATTGCTGCAAGGGGCAAGTAAAGCGAAACATGATAGAAGCTGGATGGGATGTGGAGCGACTGGAGGGGCCTCCAGGAAAACGCCACATGCTCAGAGGAATCAAGAGATAATGCCCAGCCTACGCTGCACCTTCTCTTCTACCTTGTCAATGAGGCGTTCTGGCCTCAACGTACGCCATTCGAGGTCGTTTAGTTTTCCGCCTACTAAAAAGTAAGAGTCAATATCTGCGTCAATATAGGATTGCAACACGTGATCGCGGAAATTTAAAAGGGCAATCCATCCATCGGTGTCATTGACCTCTTCAAACCACTCTTCATAGTAACTGTCGTCAGACTCATGAAAATTGAGGACGTTTTCACCAATTAGAATGAATTTGTTTATCCCATAGTTCTGCAGCACATCTGCGACATCTCGTTTTAAGTACATGATGTCATTGTTAATGCAGTCGTTCCACTCTCCTATTAACTCGATGATGGCCGTGCCAGCATCATAATCAGCATAGATGATTTTAGCCATCAAGGTGGGCGAGCCTATATAATCCCACTGCGGATGTATGTAATGGTCATATATTTTAGTGCTGTATTGAAATTCAGAATACTCGCGACCAAAAAATGGCGAGCGTTCGTCTTCTTCAGAGACGTAATAGTCTCTCCAATTGTAATATGGTTCAATGGTGTGCATCTACTCTTTCAACGAGAATTTTGTGAAACGGATACAAAAGTGATCAAATCTCTTTGTTCTTCTTAAACCGAAGTTTATCCGACCGCCCTTTGCTAAATTGTTCTTTTCCAGCAGACAGTCCTTTTCTCATTTTTCGCTGCTCCTCAATGGGCATTTGAGCTATTTCTCTGCACTCATCTGAGCAAGTACCCAGCATTTTTTCTTTGCATGATTCGCACTGAATGAACAGCAAGTGACAGGCCATGTTGTCACAATTATGATGCATATCACAGGCCTCTCCGCACTGATGGCATTGAGCAATCACATCATCAGTAATTCGCTCTCCCCTGCGCTCATCAAAGACAAAATTCTTACCCACAAACTTGTTGTCAATCCCTTGGTCTTTGACCTGTCTGGCATATTCTATTATTCCGCCTTCGAGCTGATAGACATTCTTAAACCCTTTATGCTTGAAGTAAGCACTGGCCTTCTCACACCTGATGCCACCTGTGCAATACATGACGAGGTTTTTATCTTCCTTGTGGTTTTTTAGATCCTCTTCTATAATGGGCAGAGACTCTCTAAACGTATCGACATCAGGAGTGATGGCGCCTTCAAAGTGCCCCACTTCACTCTCATAATGATTACGCATATCTATGAGTATGGTGTCCTCTCTTGACGTGATTTCGTTAAACTCCTTGGCTTTAAGGTGCACGCCTTTATCCGTAACATCAAAACTGTCATCATTAAGACCGTCAGCCACAATTTTGTTTCTGACTTTCACCTTTAGCTTCAGGAATGAAAAGTCATCTTGCTCAATGGCGATGTTTAGTCTGATGTCTTTTAAGAAGTCAATGGCATTCATCTGATCGCGAAAGGCATCGAGATTATCTGCGGGCAGAGAAAGCTGACCATTTATACCCTCGCTGGCTATGTAGGTGCGGCCGAGAACACCAAGCGCATCCCACTCTAAAAAAAGTTTATCTCTAAAACTCTGAGTATCTTCTATCTGGTGGTACTGGTAAAACGAAAGCGTTAAGCGCTTCTTTCCTGCCTTTAAAATCAGGGTTTTTCGTTCATCAGCACTCATCGTGTTATATAGTTGCATGCTATCAACAAGTTTTGTGCGATGCAAAGATAGGTAGTTGCGATGATGCAGCCTATAGAGACTCACAAATCAAGACCTGATGACAAGAGTCAGTCGCAGAACAGAATAACTCTGGAAGACAAAAACTCTCTGCCTTAAGGAGAGATGCTTATTAATGAGGGCTCCCCAGCTCGGCATGGCGCAGCGAACTATGCTGGACTCTGTGACTTATATTAAATGGTCAGCGCATAAAAAAGAGCGCATGTCACCGCCAATTAAGTTAGCTAGCTTATATTTACCCCGAATGATTGCGCTCACAGACACAACTATTGTCCTAGACGACCGTGGACGTCTGAAGAGGAACCCAGAGTGACTCCACTCGACCTCTCGTAATTTCTATTCATTCATATCTTTAAGCCATGCCATTTTATCATAAGTTGGGAAAAATCCCACCAAAGCGTCATACTCAATTCAAGAGTCCGGAAGGAAACTTCTATTACGAGCAATTGTTCGGTACCATCGGTTTTGATGGCATGTCCTCTTTGCTCTACCACACGCGCAGACCGACAATGGTCAAAGACATTCTGCGCTCCTACTCTGTGGAGCCCGAAATTGCAGTAGACAAGAACATGAAGGCGCTGAGCCTAAAGGGTTATGCTGTAAAGCCAGAAGATGATTATCTAGACAGCCGTAAAGCAGTCCTGACTAACAGTGATGTGACCATTGAGCTTGCCGCACCGCGAAAATCTCTGAGAGAGTATTTCTACAAAAACGCAGATTGCGATGAGGTGCTCTTCATTCATGAAGGAAGCGGAAAACTGCGCACGCACATTGGCAACATAGACTTTGAGTATGGTGACTACATAGTTATACCTCGTGGTATGATCTATCAGATTGATTTTGACACGGAAGACAACCGACTTTTTATAGTCGAGTCGCACCACCCTGTGTATACGCCTAAGCGATATCGCAACTGGTTTGGCCAGCTCCTTGAGCATTCGCCATTTTGCGAACGAGACTTGCACGGCCCTTCTGAATTAGAGACTTATGATGAGCTCGGTGACTTTGAAATGAGGGTAAAAAAGCAAGGCATGATACATGTCTATACCTACGCCTCACATCCCTTTGATGTGGTTGGATGGGATGGATATAATTTTCCATACAAATTTTCTATCCACGACTTTGAGCCGATAACAGGACGAGTGCATCAGCCGCCTCCAGTTCATCAGACTTTTGAGACCAGTGCATTTGTGATTTGTTCATTCTGCCCGAGACTCTATGACTATCACCCGCTCAGCATACCAGCACCGTATAACCACTCTAATATAGATAGTGATGAAGTGCTGTACTATGTAGATGGAGACTTTATGAGTCGTAATGACATAGAGCGTGGACAGATTACGCTCCATCCGTCAGGAATACCGCACGGGCCGCATCCAGGCACGATGGAAAAGAGTATTGGAAAAAAGGAAACGTTGGAGTTGGCCGTAATGGTTGACACTTTCAAGCCGCTAATGGTGACAAAAGCCGCTCTTGATTTAGAAGCTCCTGGTTACTATAAGAGTTGGCTAGATCATGATTAAGACATTTAATAAAGACAATAAAAGAATCATCGTTTAAGAGTATTTATTATGAGTAAAGTAGAATTTCAACCAGGCTTTGATGTCGTTTTCCCAGAGGCAGATGACTTCATACCTATGAATGGGACAGACTATATTGAGTTTTATGTAGGAAACGCGAAGCAAGCCGCTCATTTTTACAAAACGGCTATGGGGTTTCAGTCTCTCGCCTACAGCGGATTAGAGACAGGAGACAAGGAGAAGTGCTCGTATGTACTTCAGCAAGGAAAAATCAGGTTGGTACTGACTACTCCTCTTAATAAAGACTCGGAGATAGCGGAGCACATCAAGCAGCATGGTGATGGGGTAAAAGTGATGGCCATATGGGTAGATGATGCCACAGCCGCATGGGAAGAGACGACAAAGCGAGGTGCCAAGTCATACATGAAGCCTCAAAAAGAAGAGGATGAGCATGGATATGTGGTTCGTTCTGGAATTCACACTTATGGAGATACTGTGCACATTTTTGTTGAGCGTTCTGCATACTCAGGTGTGTTTAGACCAGGATATCAGAAGTGGGAAAGTGACTATAACCCAGAGAGCTGCGGACTAAAGTACATTGACCACACTGTAGGAAACGTGGGTTGGAATGAGATGGACAAGTGGGCAGAGTTTTATGCCAAGACGATGGGATTCTGCAACCTTGTCACTTTTGATGATAAGGACATTTCTACGCAGTTTACAGCGCTCATGTCAAAAGTGATGAGTAATGGAAATGGTCGTATCAAGTTTCCGATTAACGAGCCTGCTGACGGACTCAAGAAGTCTCAAATAGAAGAGTACCTTGATTTTTATGGAGGTGCAGGTGTGCAGCATTTAGCCCTGGCAACTGATGACATTGTTAAAACGGTGTCAGCCATGAGAGATAGAGGTATCGAGTTCTTGAGAGTACCAGGCAACTACTACGACACCGTGCGCGACCGAGTGGGCGACATACCTGAAGACATCGCGGTGCTCAAAGAGCACGGTATTTTGGTTGACAAAGATGAAGAGGGCTATTTGCTACAGATCTTTACGAGACCAGTCGAAGATCGCCCTACTCTATTCTTTGAAATCATACAGCGCAAAGGCGCGCAAAGTTTTGGAAAAGGAAATTTCAAAGCCCTATTTGAAGCCATAGAGGCTGAGCAAGAGCGAAGAGGAACATTGTAATTAAAAATAGACACAGGCATTGAGTAAAAAAGTAACGATAGTCGGAGCAGGTCTTGTCGGGTCATTATTGGCCTGTTATTTAGGGCGAAGAGGTTACACAGTCAATGTCTATGAAAAGCGTCCTGATTTGCGAAAGAGGAAGCTAGTGGCTGGCCGGTCCATCAACATGGCATGCTCTACCAGAGGATGGCGTGCGCTTGATGAAGTTGGGGTTGGTGATGTGGTGAGAACACATGCCATAGCCATGAAAGGACGCGTGATGCACTCTGAGCAAAGTGAACTTACACACCAGCCATATGGCATAGACAATCAGGCTATCTACTCCATCTCTAGAGGTGGTTTAAATAAGATTTTGATGGACTATGCAGAGAAGGACAATGACGTCACATTTCACTACAACAAGAAGTGTATGGACGTGGATGTGGACAGCGGCACAGTCACCTTTGTAGATTATGAAACAAAGGAAACCGAGACTGTCACAGCCGATTTAGTATTTGGCGCTGACGGAGCCTTCTCTCGAGTGCGCGGCATCATGCAGCGACTGCCTCACTTTAACTACACGCAAGATTATATCTCTTCTGACTACAAGGAGCTTCACATTCCCGACTTAAATGGCGCTTTTAGAATGGAAAAAGAAGCGCTGCATATATGGCCGCGTGGAGAGTATATGCTAATCGCACTGCCTAATACTGACGGTAGTTTCACATGCACTTTGTTTATGCCTTATGAAGGCAAAGACTCTTTTGAGCAGTTACAAGACTCCGCAGCAGCACGCGCATTTTTTGAAGAGAAGTTTCCAGATGCTCTAGAGCAGATGCCTAATTTTGACGAAGACTGGACAGAGAATCCGCAGAGTTCACTAGTCATTATTAGATGCTATCCATGGACTTGGGGTAAGACGGCTTTGTTAGGTGATGCGTCTCATGCCATTGTGCCGTTTTACGGTCAGGGTATGAATTCTGGATTTGAAGATGTCTATGTGCTTGAGCAACTCATTAATGAGCACAATGAAGACTGGGAGGCGATACTTCCTGCTTTTGGAAAATCTAGAAAGCCTAATGCAGATGCCATTGCAGACCTTGCTTTGTACAACTATAAAGTAATGAGAGACTTGACTGCCGACCCCGAGTTTCTCTTGCGCAAAAAACTAGAGCACCGAGTGATGGAGCTTTATCCAGACCGGTACCTTTCATTATACTCGATGGTTACTTTTAGTCACACGCCTTATTCTGAAGCGCAGAAAAAAGGAAAAGAACAAGACGAGTATTTCACTTCATTGGTGAGAGAGCATGATGTGGAAGGCATGTTTGAGTCAGGGTCAATAGATAGTTTTATTCATTCACTATTTGAAAAAACAAGCGTTTGAGCATGGAAGAAGACATCACCAGCAAACCGATGGAACAAAGGATTGAGGCCAAGTATGAAGGTCTTGGACTTAACACCGACACTTTTGTAGAAGGACTCTTGTGGAGTAAGCCTATCTCCTACTGGAGCTATGTTAATCTCGATGCACTGCTTTCACTTCAACAGCCACGGACAGTTTTTCCAGATGAGCACGTGTTTATCATGTATCATCAGATTAATGAGCTCTTGTTTAAAATGGTGCTGCATGAAATAGAGCAAATGGCCAATGCCCAAGGCATGAGTGTCCAGTTTTTTAAGGCTCGGCTAAAGCGTATTGCCTCATATTTTGACGTGCTTTCTAACTCCTTTAGCATCATGGGTGATGGCATGGAGATAGAGCAGTATATCAGGTTTAGAAACACGCTAGCCCCGGCAAGCGGTTTTCAAAGTGCGCAGTATAGACTAATCGAGTTGTGCTGCACGGATATGGAGCACCTGATTGATGCGCGCTTCAGAAAAGACTTCTCCGAAGATTGGGACTGGGATGAGAAATTTGACAAGCTCTATTGGCAGGCGGCCGGTCACGACCATAAAACTGGCGAGAAAAGCTACACTTTAGAAGATTTTGAGTCAAAGTACCGAAACTCACTCTTAGACTCTGCCGTAGACTACCAAGATTCTAATCTATATGCCTTGTTCAGGTCATTTACTGAAGAAGAACAGGCGGATGAGGAATTGAGAGAAACCATGCGTCACCTAGACTACACCATCAATATTAAATGGGTGATGAATCACTTTAACACGGCCAATAAGTACCTCAATCATGGCAGTAAGAAAAGAGAAGCCACAGGTGGCAGCGATTGGCATAAGTACATGCACCCAAAATATCAGAAGCGTATATTTTTTCCGAAACTGTGGTCTGATGACGAAATAGCAGGTTGGGGCGAGAATAACCTTCCAACTGAGTGACTTTTATGTACATTCAGCGTCAAGACAATAAGAAGCAAAACACCATTAATACCAGATGAAATATTTTACCATCATACTCCTATCCTGCATGATGCTTTCATGCGGAAGCGAATCAAGTAGCTCGAACCAGTCGACTCAACAAGAAGTCATTAATGAAGAGGTAGAACAGGCGATAACGACTATCGAAAAAGAGACGGACGCCATTCTTGAGGAAAGCAATCAAATTGATGATGAGCTTAATAACATGTTGAACGAATTGAAGTAATCAGATGAAGACAATAGAAAAAGTATTTATCCTCCTTCTGTTTTTAGCCATTTGCTCTTTGTCATTTGGACAAGGTGTGAAAGACGTGAAAACAGATAGTAGAGTGAAAGTCCAGAAGCCAAAGATGGGCAAGAAGCTAGAGCAGCAAGGAAAAAAGGCTGCTGAAGTAGCTGAAAAGAAGTATTTAAATAGCCTCGATCCTGAAGCGCGAAAAGCCATAGAAGAAAAAGTAAAGGGCATGGATGCTGCTGAGCGAAGAGACTTTATAGAAAGTGCTCGAAGAGACGCTGGCGAATATATAGACGGTGTGCAACGCGGTAAACCAACCGTAGACGGAGAGTCTCGCGGCACTGGCGAAGTAGATGGAGTGCAGCGCGGAAAACCAAGTCATGCTGGAAAAGGAAAACATGAAGGACATGATCATGGTAGCCACGAAGGACACGACCATGGTAGCCATGAAGGACACGATCACGGTAGTCATGAAGGACATGACCATGGAAAGCACAAAGGTCACGACCACGGAAAGAAGAATGGTCATCTTAAAGGCAACTACAAAAAAGGACACTATGCTGAGCGCAAAGCCGAGAGCAAAGAGCGCATCAACCAAGCTACTGAGCGCTCAAGAGGTAATGCGGAGAAAATGGCTCAAGCCAGCAAGCGTCTTGACGACAAACTAGCCAAAGGCGAAATCACTCAAGCGGAGTTTGACGCCAAGAAAGAAAAACTGGCTCAGCTGGCTAAGAAAATGCAGGACCTCGAATCTAGAAGAGCTGCACAAGCCAAAAAGGTAGAAAACTTAAAAGTGCCTGGAGCGCCTAAGTAAAGCCTTCAATACGAAAGACTAAGACTTAAACGCACCCCATTGGGGTGCGTTTTCTATTTATATTCGTTTGTCTATGAATCTCAGGAAAATAGCTCTATACAGCTTATTTGGTTTCTTCTTAGTCTCGGCAATTGCCTGCGCATGGCGCATAAGTGTGGAGTCAAGGCACATACTTACACTTAAAGAAGATGTAGCCGAAATCAATAGAATCAAGTACGGCATACTCTCTGTAAATCAATGGAAAGATCAACTTGCCTCAATACTGAGCAAGAAAATTGAAGAGTTTCAAATCACCGATGAGAACAGAGTAGATATGCAAAAGAGTGTAGAGTCTGCCCTGCACAAATTGCTAGACGAAGTCAAAGTTGCCATGAACCGGAAGAAGAAAGAAGGCAACTTCTGGGACCGACTTAAAGGCGAGACAGTCGGTATATTTTTTGATGCAGAAGACTTTAGAAAAGACATACCACGGTTTGCCGAAGCAGTGTTAGTCGAGTTTGAAAAACCTGAAACGCGTGAGGGTTTGATGCGATACATCAGACTAAAACTTGATGAGTTTGTAGACAAAACAGCCGGACATGAAGACAACAGCTATCGGCTCTATTTGATTGAAAAGTATGAGGCAAGTACTGCTGAAGAGGCCAGTCAAAACATTCAAATTGCACTTGACGGATGGAATGCTTCGCTTCGCATTCTATCAATCGTATTAATACTGTGCGTCATCATGGGCTTTGTCATTTGGTGGGTTTCTAAAGTGAGAAGCAGAGAGCTATTTGTGTTACTCGCTTTACTATGCATCACTCCTCTGTACTCTGGCGTGAGCACTCCAATGATTGATATTGACGCCCGCATAGAGCGCTTTAGTTTTGACCTAATGGGTGAGCCACTTGAGTTTAATAATCAGGTACTCTACTTTCAGAGTAAGAGTATTTTAGATGTCGTTCATATTTTAATGAGCAAAGGAAAAGCCGACACTATTGTAGTTGGTTTTTTAGTCATGCTCTTCTCCGTGTTATTTCCCTTGTTTAAAATGACATGCACCGCTCTAGTTGAGTTTAAGAGGCACTTGATTTCCAACCCTATTATTCGATTTTTTGTGTTGAAGTCAGCCAAGTGGTCAATGGCTGATGTCCTTGTTGTGTCCATCTTTATGACCTACATCGGATTTAAGGGTGTGATAGATTCTCAGCTTACACAACTAGAAAGAAGTGAGGGCCGACTTGATGTATTGACCACAGACCACACCAGTCTGCAGGTAGGCTTTAGTCTCTTTTTAACCTTCACATTGGCAGGGTTAGTGTTGTCTAGCATTGCTCAAAAGAGATTTTCTGAAGACAAGATAATCGCTTCTCAACCTTCTTCTTAATCACTCATTACTGATGGGTCACTTGTCAAAAAGTGACATTGGATAACTATCTGACACCATGCTATTAAGAGCTAAGTGCCGAGATACATTTGAGGCAGTAATCTTAAATGAAAAATAAAGATGAGTAAGTTAGAAGAGAAAGTAGCCGACTTAATGGCCTACAGTAAGAAGCACAAGATTAAAGGTATAGATGAAAAGATGTTGACTAAAGTCTGCAAGGCATTAGGTCCGTCACTATACAAGGCAGACTCAGCCAAAGTAGCTTGTGGTCAGAAGTCAGAGTTGGAGACTATCGCCAAAGGTCACTGCAAGAAAAAGCTCGGCCTTAAGGATGACAAAAAGATCATGGAAGGCATCATGGATGTCTGTAAAGAAATGGGCATGTCAAACAGAAACAAGCAAAGAGCCATCTTCTATTATCTTCTAGCGAAGAGATTTAGAAAGTCTGGCGTCTATAAATGATTTCACACCGTAATGCAGAAAGGCCCCACTCAACGAAAGTCGAATGGGGCTTTTTGTTTGGTGAAAATTCAAAGGAAATTTTATATTTGATTCAGATAGTAGAACAAAATGGAAGAATGGACCAGGGATGAGTTTCTAGCTTATATCCTGATTTATGCAGCACTGGCCGACTATACAGAAGGTCAAGAAGAAACAGATTTCATCAAAGCTGAAATTGGCGAGTCTGTGTATCAAGAAATCAAAGAAGAGTTTGATGCCGATTCTGACATGGAGCGGATTAATAAGATCGCGAATTACTCCAGCGGAGAAGAATTTGACAAAGAGTATGCAGACATGGTGATGCATGAAGTCACAGACCTCTTTTTAGCAGATGGCGAATACAGTCTACTCGAAAAGAATCTTAGACGTGCGCTCAAGCACATCATCAACAATAGCTAAAGATTTATTTAAACAAGAGGACGCGCTCCTCTCCTTCTGAGTCAGAAAAGGCTCGGAACATACCACTGGTATTATGCGCAGTGTGTATCTCTCCGTTGGCGTCAATAGCGATGAGGCCTCCCTCACCCCCCATATCTACCAACTTTACATGAATAACCTCTTCGGCAGCCTCTACCAAGGTCTGCCCGCCATAGCCCATTCGGGCTGACAAATCATGCGCCACAGCTGCTCGAATGAAGTACTCCCCGTGTCCGGTACAAGAGACAGCACAGGTACTATTATCAGCATAGGTACCCGCTGCCACGACCGGTGAGTCTCCAATTCGACCATGACGCTTCATCATCATGCCTCCAGTAGAGGTGCCTGCCGAGAGGTTTCCGTTCATATCTAACACCACACAACCTACAGTGCCAAATTTCTTGATGGAGGGATTGGCTTCAAAAAAGGCCATCTCCTCTCCTCTTAATTCCAAAAATCTATTCCAACGCCTTTCAGTTTTAAAAAACGAAGAATCTGCCCACTCTAACCCAGTCTCAAGTGCGAAGGAAGTAGCACCTGGTCCAGATAAAAACACATGAGGCGATTGGTCCATCACAGCGCGAGCGGCCGTAATCGGATTTCTGATATTTGTGATGCCAGCCACAGATCCACAATTGAGATCACGGCCATCCATAATTGATGCGTCTAATTCATTAGCACCCTTGGCAGTAAACACGGCACCTCTCCCCGCATTAAATAGCGGACAGTCCTCCAACTCTTTAATGACATACTCAACTACATCTACTGCATCTCCCCCTTCGCTGAGCACCATCTTACCTAAATCTAGTGCTGACTGAAGTTCAGTTTTGTAACGCTCAATCTGTTGCCTCGTAAAATCCGTTGAGTCAAAATTACCGGCACCACCGTGAATGACAATCGCCCAATCTTTTTTAATTGTCTCTTCAGAAATTTCCTCCGAGACAGCGCTGGAACTGCATGCATACACCAGTGGGACACACAGCAAAAACCGTATTATCCAATCTACCTTCATACTACTACAAGTTATAGGAAAGAGGTTTTAACAGCCGATTTCTTATGACTGATTCGACAAATACCAGCATTCTATCGACCGCGCTAAAAAGAATAACAGACAAGAACTGCTCTAGGCTAGACGATGATTTTTGAGCGTGAGTAAAGTGAACGCATTTGGTCGATCAGAATAGTTCATTCGTAGAGTTGCCCGATTTTGAAAACGCGCATCGCGACCTCACATACACGATGTACCGACTGATTAACTCTACCTACACAGATTTATAAGCGACTTAAAAGTTAGTTCTAACCTAGCTCATCTTCATCTAAGGACTTGAGTCTCTTATCACTTACCGACCGCACAGCCATCACCACTCCGATAACAAGAGTTATAATTCCTGTCCCTATCAGTATGCCGTGTATGACGGCCATGCTTTTATAACCAGTTGAGGCATCAACTTCTAACTCGTCATATAAAAAGTATACCTCTATCAGCGGATTAACTCCCAGGGCTAGTAAAGATGAACCAAGCAGGATCAAGATGATGGCAAAAATCTTGTCCATCGTTAGGTCATTCATAAAGAGATTAAATCCTCTCCACATAGGGTCTTTCTTTTTTTAATTCATGCAAATTACGTGCTATACATCCAGCATGATGACATACATACTCAAAGAGTCATGCTACACCCTCAATTGAAAGTGACAGTTCATTGCCTTTTCGCACATGAATTTATTCGGTAATAAAAGCTATATTGGAGTATTAATAACTGTGTACTATGACGGTTATTTCTGATTATAGTTCAACGATTAACAGAAATAGGTTTCTGTAGAAACCAACAAGAACTCACTCCCGGGTCTAGACGGGAGTGAGTTTTTTTTGTTTTCAGATTGAACCATTCTCAAATAGCCGTGTATGAGTTGAGGTATTCACATTATTCAATACTCAACATCATGAAAAAAACCTCAATTTATACAGCAGCCACGGCCATATGTCTCTCATTAGTGACACTGACTTTTTCTGACAAACAGGCGGACAACATTTCTTCAGATACACAGAGCCAAATTGTTTCTACAGCATCTACACCTGAAGTCGGAAAAGGCTCTATCAGAATGAATAGCAGTTTTGACAATCCGTACTTACTTAATGACGGTGCAGACTCAGAGTTTGTGCATTTGCTGGTTAGCGCAGAGGGGCTTGAAATGAAGCAACTCGATAAACGGTCTTCCATTAATATGTCGGTGGTGATAGACCGCAGTGGGTCAATGGAAGGAGAAAAACTAGACAATGCTAAGATTGCCTGTCAAACCATCATAGAGCAGTTAGAAGCTGAAGACAAGATTAGTTTGGTGGTATACAGTGACAATGCTTCTGTACTCAGCACAGCAAGTCAATCTGCGGACTTAAACACGCTCAAAAGAAAAGTGTGGACCATCAACTCAGGCGGGAGCACCAACCTCAGTGAGGGCATGAACTCTGGTTATGAAGAGGTGAAAAAGACATTTCAATCTGATCACATTAACCGAGTGTTACTCTTATCAGATGGGCTTGCAAATCGCGGTATCACAGGTGTAAAGCAACTGAGTAACATAGCAAAGGCCCACTTTGACCAAGACAACATATCTATGTCAACATTTGGTGTGGGCGCTGACTATAATGAAGATCTGATGACTGACATTGCTGAACTCGGCATGGGTAATTATCACTTCATTAACTCTTCTGATGACATGGCGAGTATGTTTGAGAAAGAGCTTGAAGGCATGTTAAGCGTAGTGGCTCAAAATGCATATCTCAACGTACAGTTTCCATCAGAGTACTTTACTGTTGACAAGGTCTTTGGTCATCAAGCAGAAGTACGTGGTAACATAGTGTCAGTCAACTATAATGACATCACCTCTACTCAGGAAAAAACAGTGCTGATCAGGTTCAGAAAAAGAAAAACTGCTGACCGCAATCAGAATTTTTCTGTGAACTTGAGTTATGAGGATGTGCAAAACGACTTTGTACGATATGAAGCCATACAAGACCTCACGTTAACGGTAACTGGAGATGCCTCATTATACTCCGACCATCATAATGAGGAAGTCAAGCAGCAAATGCTCCTGTTCTCATCTGTAGAGAAATTTGAAGAAGCTGCTAAAGTTGCCGATGACGGAGACTACGAGAAAGCCAGACAGATAATCAGACAAAATATACAAGGGCTATCTGTTCACAAAGACCTGATAGAAAACAGTCCAGAACTAAAAGCCAACATGGACATGAACGCCTATTACGAAAGTGAACTAGAAGATGTAGAAGAAAAGACTGTCCAAGAAGTCAAAATCATGCAAAAGGCCAATAAGTCGAGTAATTATATGATGAAGAAGAAAGTGAAGTAAGCGCTACCATCTGTATTATGCAGCCGATGAGAACACTCATCGGCTTTTTTTGCCTGAGTGTTACTGAGAATTAGAGGACATAAAAAGCTAACTGAGTCTAAATAAATTGCCACGTAAATACCTTACGTTGCCCCTGCGTTCTTTCGCCATTCATTTAAAAAACACACGTAGATGATGGCAACATTCATAGATCATTCAAAGTACGAGAAGAAAAAACAAGTGACCTGCAGCTGCGGATGGGTGGGTTCAGGAGAGAAATGCACCTCTACCCTACATGCTGCATTTGTAGACCTCGCATGTCCAACATGTAAGGAGGTGCTGGTGGTTGTAGATACACTCGGCACAGAGTGCGGCACATTTGTACCAAGCATTAATTACCGCACCGCACGAATCACCCCGACTAAACGAAGAACCTGGAGACCGGTGTTGGGTTTCTTTTGATAAGAGTTTTTGATTTGCGGTCAGGTTCCAAATGACCAGACGATGTTTATTTAGGAAGAGCAC